>NZ_JAVTSN010000003.1:0-250306 GCF_032678585.1 Pedobacter psychrodurus
GTTTTCATATAAACTGAATTAAGGTTAACAAAATTAGCCCTGCAGTCTGAAAACGTCAAGATGTTCGATGGCCGAACGACTTGTTAAACAAGTGATTATAAATAATTCGGTGAGTTCTTTTAGTACCTAAATTACTCACCGAATTACACACTTTTAATATGAGAATCGGTGAGTATTTTAGATTTTCCACTAAAACAAAAAAGCTTGCAATCATTTGATTTGCAAGCTTTTACCTGGTTTTGATACTATTTTCTGTGATCCCGCTGGGATTCGAACCCAGGACCACTACATTAAAAGTGTAATGCTCTACCAGCTGAGCTACGGAATCTACTTTGTTAAAAACGTTGTGCGTTTCCTTTAAAGTGGTGCAAATATAGGGTTATGATGCATTTGTTGCAAATAAAAAATCTTCAAAAGCGTTAGTGTATTGATTTATAGGCGAATTAATTATTTAGCTTCTCTTTTTTAAATAAATTTGATATTTTTAGGGCTTATATTTTAATATCCCCGCATGCGCAGATCACTTCTTACCTTACTTTTTTTGCCGACGCTCCTCATATTATCCTGCCAATCCAATAAAGCTAAAGAAGAGGAACAGGCCAAACACAAACAAGATTCGCTGGCTTCATGCGAAAAGAATATGCCCAGCCGTTTTGGCGCAGTGAAAAATTCTTCGAGTTTTGCCAGCAACAAAGTAAGTCATGAAGGCATGGTTTTAATTCCCGCCGGCGAATTTGCCATGGGTGCATCCGATAAAGAGGGCAGGGATGACGAATACCCTCAGCACAGGATTAAATTACCGTCGTTTTGGATTGATGTTACTGAGGTAACCAATGCCAGTTTCAAAAAATTTGTAGATGCAGCTGGATATAAAACCACGGCAGAGCGCAAACCAGACTGGGAAGAAATGAAAAAACAGCTTCCTCCGGGCACACCAAAACCACCCGATAGCGTTTTTGTGGCGGCATCATTGGTTTTTTATCAGCCTAAAAGTATTACTTCTTTAAATGATGCTTCGCAATGGTGGAGTTGGGTGAAGGGGGCGGATTGGAAACACCCACATGGCCCTAAAAGTGATATCAAGGGAAAAGAAAATTACCCGGTTGTACACATCTCCTGGGATGATGCCATGGCCTATTGCAAATGGTCGGGCAAACGCCTGCCTACTGAAGCCGAGTGGGAATATGCAGCAAGAGGTGCTTTAAAAGATCAAAAATACCCATGGGGAAATGAAGATATAGAAAAAGGCAAGGCAAAAGCCAATACCTGGCAGGGCAGTTTCCCCATTAAAAATAACGACTGGGATGGCTATAATGGTTTGGCTGCCGTAAAACAGTTTAAAGCAAACGGCTACGGACTTTACGATATGGCGGGCAATGTTTGGGAGTGGTGCAGCGATTGGTATCGTCCTGATTATTATGGTACGCTTTCGGGCTTAACCAGCAATCCACAAGGCCCTTCCGACAGTTATGATCCAATGGAACCCACAGTACCCAAAAAAGTGGTTAGGGGAGGTTCTTTTATGTGTAATGCCTCTTATTGTAAAGGATACCGTGTAACATCAAGGATGAAAACTTCCGAAGATACTGGTCTTGAACATACCGGTTTTAGGTGTGTGAGCACCAATTAAATATTTTTTTGTGTTAAAGGTAAAATCACGCAAACGTTTGACTCCTATATTATTAAATTTTATTGTTTAGTTTGGTCGCCACAACTAAAACCGAACCAAATTTTATGCAACCAACTACAGCATCAGGTCGAACTCAGGGACCTAAACCATTGATTATCATTTGTGCCTTATTCTTTATTTTTGGCTTTGTAACCTGGGCAAACGGTACATTAATCCCTTTCTTCAAATTGTCTTTTGGGCTATCCAATTTGCAGGCCTTCTTTGTAACCTTTGCATCGTATATGGCCTACTTCTTTTTGGCTTTGCCATCATCATGGATCCTTAAAAAAGTTGGCTTTAAAAACGGCATCGTTTTAGGTCTGGTGATTTTAGGTTTAGGTTCATTGATATTTATACCCGCTGCTCAAACCAGAACTTTTGGTTTGTTCTTAACCGGTATTTTTGTTCAGGGCGCTGCATTGGCACTACTTCAAACCGCTTCAAATCCTTATTTGACTATTATAGGTCCGATAGAGAGTGCCGCAAAGCGTATCAGTATAGCAGGTATCTGTAATAAATTTGCCGGAATGATTGTGCCATTAATTATGGGCAGTCTATTTTTGAAAAACGCATCTGAGGTTGAAAAACAGATTAAAGCCGCTACAGGCGCTGTACACGAGCAATTATTGAACAACGTTTTAGGCCGTGTAAATATGCCTTACATTGTTTTGGCCATCGTTTTCTGTCTTTTTGCTGTTTTTATCAAATTTACCAATCTGCCTGAGGTGGAAGTTGAAGAAGATGTTGTAGACGAAAGCAAAGGTGCTGTTGTAAAACACCAGAGTATATTCCAGTTTCCACATTTATTTTTAGGCGCACTTTGTATTTTTGTGTATGTAGGCGCAGAGGTAATGGCAGGTGACATCATCGGGATTTATGGTCGCGAGTTAGGTATCAGTACCGAAATCAGCGGTAAATTAACCTCTATCACACTTTTTAGTATGTTAATCGGTTATATTATCGGGATCATCACTATTCCAAAATATATCTCCCAACAAAAGGCACTTAGAATCTGTGCCATTTTAGGCATCATCTTTACGATTTTGTCTTTTGCCATTTCTAGCTGGTTTGCGGTAATCTTTGTAGCCTTATTAGGCCTGGCAAATTCATTAATGTGGCCAGCGATTTTCCCGCTTGGGATTAGTCATTTGGGTAAATTCACTAAAATCGGTTCTGCGATTATGGTGATGGGTATTGCAGGTGGCGCGATTATGCCCTTGTTATATGCTTTTTTAAATGAAAAATTACACGTGCACTTCCAGTTGGCCTATCTGTTAACCGTATTGCCTTGTTACCTGTATATCCTGTTTTTTGCCATAAAAGGCCACAAAGCCGGCTTGAATTTAAAATAACCCAAACCAAATAAATTTTATGATTAAGCCCGATCTTGTAGAGATTGGGCTTTCTTTTGTCCTTAATTTTCGCTTATTTTGCCCAGCTATAACGAGGCTGAATCTCGATAATCGATACTCAAATCTTGATAATCGATACTCAAATCTTAATACTCACATACTAATAACCCACAATGAACAAAGCTATTTTTCTCGACCGCGATGGTGTACTGAATCACGAAATATACGATTACATCTGCCGTGTTGAAGATTTTGAAATATTAGAATACCAGATCCCCGTATTAAAAAAACTATTCGACGAAGGTTATTTGCTGATCGTAATTACCAACCAGGGTGGAATTGCCTTAAAGCGTTATACGGAAGAACAACTGGCCACCATGCACCAAATGCTGAAAAATGCTTTTGTAGCCCAGGGAGCAGATATTAAAGCTTTTTATCATTGTCCGCACCATCCAACTGTTGGCGGCGAATGCAAATGCAGAAAACCAGCTTCAGGAATGCTCCTGGATGCCATTGAATTATACGATATTGACCCAACGCAATCTGTGATGATCGGCGATAAACCAAGAGACGTAGAAGCCGCAAAAGGGGCAGGAGTGAAGGGAATCTTGATCGAGCCGGATGAACAGATCACTTATGTGCAGGTTAA
The DNA here is from genome assembly GCF_032678585.1 of Pedobacter psychrodurus. Classification (GTDB taxonomy): domain Bacteria; phylum Bacteroidota; class Bacteroidia; order Sphingobacteriales; family Sphingobacteriaceae; genus Pedobacter; species Pedobacter psychrodurus_A. Next base: position 3,671 of record NZ_JAVTSN010000003.1, read on the forward strand.
GGAAGTGCTGCAAAGAGCATCTTTAGTTTAGTTTGGAGTTCGGCGTTGGGCGTTTGGAGTCACCCAGATGCCGATGTAAAACTATCTTTGCAAAATAGACCTGATTGAAATGGCATTCCGGTTTTCCACAAATTTATCTTGATCAAAAAATTACCGGAATATAATGGAAAGCAGGGCTGCCGGAAGCGATTAGCACTGGTTTTGCGCTCCAAAAATAAAAGATGTAAAAGGGAAGATGTAGCTTGCAATCCGCCTATTTTCCATTTCACAGCATGCATCATATTGATTTGGGCGTTTTAACACGCTGTCCACTGTATCTTTTTAGCTGTCCTTCGACTACGCTCAGGATGACAGCTAAAAAGGATGCCGTTTCCATCGTTAACGCAAAATAACATGATAACTTACGAAGTTTAGAAAGGGAAGGAGCGGATGAAGAACTTCGTAAGTCAATAGCCTACCTTTCTAAACTTACGAAATCCTTCCACGCGCTTGTCCCTTAAGATTTCGTAAGATGCCCCAGCCACCTAGCCCTGATTGAAATGGCATTCCGGTTTTCCACAAATTTATCTTGATCAAAAAATTACCGGAATATAATGGAAAGCAGGACCGCCGGAAGCGATTAGCACTGGTTCTGCGCTCCAAAATAAAAGATGGAAAATGGAAAAGGGAAGATGGATGATGTAGCTTGCAATTTGCCCATTTTTCATCATACCGCTCACATCTTCCCTCAAACAAAAAAATCCTAAGTCTTAAACCGGAAACCCGACTCAAGACTTAGGACTAAAGACTTTCGACTTTTAAAAAAACTTATTTACCCGCTGCTTTAGCGTGGTCAGCTAAAAATGTAGCTAAACCGCTATCGGTTAATGGGTGTTTTAACAAACCAACAATAGCAGCCAAAGGCGCAGTAATTACATCAGCACCTAATTTAGCACAGTTTACAATGTGCAATGGTCCGCGGATTGATGCTGCTAAAATCTGGGTTTCGTAACCGTAGTTATCAAAAATAGTTCTGATATCTTCGATTAAAACCAAACCATCGCTCGAAATATCGTCTAAACGACCTAAAAACGGAGAAACATAAGTAGCTCCAGCTTTAGCGGCCAATAAAGCTTGTCCGGCAGAGAAAATTAAAGTACAGTTGGTTTTGATTCCTTTTGACGAGAAATATTTAATGGCTTTAACACCATCCTTAATCATCGGAACTTTAACTACGATTTTCGGGTTTAAAGCGGCTAGAGCTTCACCTTCTTTAACAATCTCATCGAAAGTAGTGGCAATAACTTCAGCACTTACGTTATCATCAACGATATCGCAAATGGCTTTATAGTGATTGATTACATTTTCCTGGCCGGTAATACCTTCTTTAGCCATTAAGCTAGGGTTGGTGGTTACGCCATCTAAAACGCCAAGATCTTGCGCCTCTTTGATTTGATCAAGATTTGCTGTGTCAATAAAAAATTTCATGTTTATAAATTCTAAAATGATTACTAGGTTCTGCTGTTAGAACCCCTGAAGAATTTAATATCCCCCCTTCAGGGGGTTAGGGGGTAAAAAAAAAGGGCAAGCACCTTCTATCGCACCGCTACAACCTTCTACCCTTGCTGTGTTCCCACCCTGGGGGAGTTCAAAGGGAGCTGGTCGTAAAAGACTTGCCCGGCCACAAAGGTAGAAAAAGAAGTTGTTTCCCGAAATGCATTTTTCTATTTTTTTTACCAATTAAGCTATCTTACTGATTAGTAAATTAATAAAATTTAAATGTGTATTTTTAAAATGGAAAGAAAATGAAGCCATAACAGGTTTTAAGTTATACGTATTTATATGCAAATATGTCATTCATAAGTAAATCAATGTATAAAACGTTTTATGTCGGGTTTTCGGCGAAAAACCAAGTTTATTGTATAATCTTATCATTATAAAAATGATAATAATTAACATATAATATTATCATTATTTTAATTTTAAAGCTTTAAATTACTTAAGGACTAAAATTATTCTAAAAAACATGTCAACTCTGTAATTTAAAGATTGTTTTTCGTATCTTAGTGTTTCCTATACACTAACAACTAACGAGCAAAGAATGGAACCAAACAGTGGATTGTACGATGCGCAATTTGAACACGATGCCTGCGGTATTGGGTTCGTTGCACATGTGAAAGGGCGAAAATCGCATCAAATCATCTCCGATGCACTTACTATTTTAGAGAATCTAGATCATAGAGGGGCATGTGGAGCAGAACCGAATACCGGCGATGGGGCAGGTATTATGATTCAGATTCCTCATGAATTTTTTTATGACGAATGTTTAAAAGCTGGCTTTAGCCTACCTGAAACCAATAATTATGGTGTAGGGATGTTATTTATGCCAAAGGATATCAGATCCAGAGAAGAGTGCAGAGAATTGATTTACCGTGCCGCCGAAAAACTTGGCCTTGAAATTTTAGGTTTTAGAAAGGTAGATGTGGATACCACAGATATCGGCAATATGGCACTTTCGGTTGAGCCTGAAATTGAGCAGGTATTTATTGCCCGCCCTTATGCGGTAGCACCAGGTGCAGATTTCGAACGCAAACTTTATATTTTTAAAAATTACTTGATTAAACTGATCGTAAACACTGTTCACGGTGGTAAAGATTTTTATATTGTTTCGCTTTCTGCGCAAACCATTATATATAAAGGTCAGCTTACCTCACTACAGGTACGCACCTATTTTACCGATCTTACCGATAAGCGCATGGTTTCTGCTTTAGGTTTGGTTCACTCTCGTTTTGCTACAAATACTTTCCCGTCGTGGAGATTGGCACAACCGTTCCGCTTTATTGCGCACAATGGTGAGATCAATACCTTACAGGGAAATTTAAACTGGTTCAGAGCCGGTGTTAAATCTTTTGCTTCGGCATATTTTACACCAGAAGAACTGGATATGTTATTGCCGGTTATCGACGAAACCAATTCAGATTCAGGCTGTCTGGATAACGTGATTGAATTGTTGCTTCATGCCGGAAGAACTTTACCTCATGTATTGATGATGTTGGTTCCGGAAGCATGGGATGGTAACGAAGATATGGACCCTGTTAAAAGGGCTTTCTACGAATTCCACGCTACTTTAATGGAGCCATGGGACGGGCCTGCAGCGATCGCATTTACCGATGGTAAATTAATCGGCGCCACTTTAGACCGTAACGGTCTTCGTCCTTCACGCTACGCCATTACTTCTGATGACCGTGTAATTATGGGTTCTGAGGCTGGTGCATTGGCGATTGACCAAAGTACAGTGATCGAGAAAGGCCGTTTAACGCCAGGCAAAATGTTCGTTGTGGATATGGAGCAGGGCCGGATTATCAGCGACAACGAAATTAAACAACAGGTTTGTGGCAAAAGCCCGTATGCCGATTGGATTAATCAATATCAGATCCGTTTAGAAGAATTACCTGAGCCACGTGTAATGTTTACCGGCTTATCTTCTGAATCGATTTTTAAATACCAACAGGTTTTTGGTTACAGCAGGGAAGATGTAGATCTTTTGCTTAAACCAATGGCCATCGAAGCCAAAGAACCAATCGGTTCGATGGGTACCGATACCCCTCTAGCTATTTTATCAAAACGCCCTCAGCATTTATCTTCTTATTTCAAACAGTTATTTGCACAGGTAACCAATCCACCGATCGATCCGATCCGTGAGAAAGTGGTGATGAGTTTGGCCAGTTTTATGGGCAGTAACGGAAATCTTTTAGAAGAAAACCCCCTACAATCGCACTGCGTAGCCATTAAACATCCGATTTTAACCAATCAGGAATTAGAAAAATTAAGAAGTATTGATACTGGTGTTTTCCAGGCAAAAACTTTACAGACCTATTTCAGGGCTGATGGCAAACCAGGCGCCATGGCAAAAGCTTTAGACCGTTTGTGCCGTTACGCGGTTGATGCTGTTGAAGATGGTTTCCAGGTAATTGTATTAACCGATAGGGCTATCGATTCGGAACATGCTGCTATGCCATCTTTATTAGCAGTTTCAGCGGTACACCATCACCTGATCCGCAAAGGATACCGTGGCGCAGTGGGTATTGTGATTGAGGCTGGTGATATCTGGGAGGTACACCATTTTGCTACTTTGTTGGGTTTCGGTGTTACTGCAATTAACCCTTATCTGGCTTTAGAAACCATTAACGAGTTTAAAGAAGAGTCGGGTTTATCAGTTGAGCAATTAACTAAAAACTATATCTACGCAGTAAACAGCGGATTACTTAAAATTTTCTCTAAAATGGGAATTTCTACCTTGCAATCTTACCAGGGTGCCCAGATTTTCGAAATTTTAGGATTGAACAAACAAGTAGTGAATACCTATTTTACAGGTGCAGTTTCGCGTATCGGTGGATTAGGATTGGATGAAATTGCAAAAGAAACCTTAATTAAACATCACCGCAGTTTTGGTCCGTTAACAGAAACAGAAAACTTATTGCCTGCAGGTGGAACTTATAAATTCCGTCGTAAAGGTGAGGCGCATTTGTTTAACCCAACAACCATCCACTTGTTGCAAAACGCAACCCGTAAAAACGATTACAATATTTTCAAACAATACTCTAAGCTAGTTAATGAGCAAACACAACAGGCTTATACCATCCGTGGATTGTTCGAATTTAACTATAGCCGCCCGTCGGTGCCTTTAAATGAGGTAGAGTCTACCGAAGCGATTTTGAAAAGATTTGCAACAGGTGCAATGTCTTTCGGTTCGATTTCACATGAAGCACACTCTACTTTAGCCATTGCAATGAACCGTATCGGTGGAAAAAGCAATACCGGAGAGGGTGGTGAAGATGAAATGCGTTATACTAAATTGCCAAATGGCGATAGTATGCGTTCGGCAATTAAACAAGTAGCTTCTGCACGTTTTGGTGTAACGAGTTACTATTTAACCAATGCTGATGAGTTACAGATTAAAATGGCTCAGGGTGCTAAACCTGGAGAGGGTGGACAATTGCCAGGGCACAAGGTGGACGACTGGATTGCAAAAGTTCGTCACTCTACACCAGGTGTTGGTTTAATTTCTCCGCCACCTCACCACGATATTTATTCGATCGAAGATTTGGCACAGCTGATTTTCGATTTGAAAAATGCTAACCGTGCCGCCAGGATCAATGTGAAACTGGTTTCGAAAGCTGGTGTAGGAACAATCGCAGCGGGTGTTGCAAAAGCGCATGCCGACGTAATTTTGGTATCTGGTTTTGATGGTGGAACAGGAGCTTCCCCTTTAACTTCTATTCAACACGCAGGTTTGCCTTGGGAACTTGGATTAGCAGAAGCGCACCAAACCTTGGTTAAGAATAAATTACGTAACCGTATTGTATTACAAACAGATGGTCAGCTTAAAACTGGTAGAGATATCGCTATTGCTGCATTATTGGGTGCTGAAGAATGGGGTGTTGCAACAGCGGCACTTGTAACTTCAGGCTGTATCATGATGCGCAAATGCCATTTAAATACTTGTCCGGTTGGTGTGGCTACGCAAGATCCTGAATTAAGAAAATTATTTACAGGTGATGCTGATCACGTAGTAAACTTATTTTATTTCCTTGCCGAAGAGTTACGTGAGATTATGGCAGAATTAGGTTTTAGAACTATCCACGAAATGATCGGTCAGGCAGATATTTTAAAAGCTCGTGAATTACCTGCTGAAGACTGGAAATTGAAACACCTTGATTTATCGGCAATTTTATATAAAGCGGAAGACAATGGATTGCCATTATTTAATACTGAAGGTCAGGACCATGGTTTAACCAATGTGTTAGATCATAAATTAATTGCTGCAGCACAACCTGCTATCGACAATAACGAACCCGTTTTTGCGAGTTTCGATGTGAAGAATACCGATCGTGCCCTGGGTACCATGTTATCAAATGAAATTTCAAAAGTTCATTTGGGCGCAGGTTTACCTCCGGATACCATCAACTTTAAATTTGTAGGTTCTGCCGGACAAAGTTTCGGCGCATTCAACACACGTGGAGTAACTTTATCTCTGGAAGGTGAAGCAAATGATTACGTGGGTAAAGGATTATCGGGCGCCAGATTGGCCATTTATCCATTCTCAAATTCTACTTTTATCCCAGAACAAAATATCATCATCGGTAACGTTGCCCTTTATGGTGCTACTTCTGGTGAGTTGTTTGCCCGCGGTAAAGCAGGCGAGCGTTTCGCAGTGCGTAACTCAGGTGCAACAGCTGTTGTAGAAGGAGTGGGTGATCACGGTTGCGAATACATGACTGGTGGTGAAGTGTTGATTTTAGGCGATACCGGAAGTAATTTTGCCGCTGGTATGAGTGGCGGTGTAGCCTGGATTTATGATGCAAATGGAACTTTTGCCCGTAAGTGCAATAAGGAGATGGTTGATTTAGATCCGTTACAAGCTGAAGATGAAGAGCGTATTTTGGCTTTACTTAAAACACATATTCGCTTAACAGATAGCAGGGTAGCTGAGTTTATCTTAAGTGATTGGAAAACGCAATCTGCTCATTTTGTAAAAGTATTCCCTAAAGAATACAAAGCGGTTTTAAGCAAACGTAATCAACAAGTAAAAACACACTAGGCCATGGGAAAAGTAACAGGATTTCAAGAATACGATAGAGTTGCGCCCACTAGAGAAGAGGCTGCAACACGTGTAAAACATTATGGGGAATTTTTAAACGAATTGCCCACACAAGAATTAAATAACCAAGCTGCCCGTTGTATGGATTGCGGCGTTCCTTTCTGTCAGTCAGGTTGCCCTTTGGGTAACGTTATTCCAGAATTTAACGATGCCGTATATCAGGGCAAATGGGAGATGGCTGCAAATATTTTATTAAGCACCAACAATTTCCCTGAATTTACAGGTAGGATTTGTCCGGCACCATGCGAATCTGCATGTGTATTAGGCATTAACCGTCCACCGGTTTCTATAGAGGAAATTGAAAAACACATCATCGAAATTGCTTTTGAGAAAGGTTTTATCAAAGCAAAAGCACCATTAATCAGAACGGGTAAAAAAGTTGCTGTTATTGGTTCAGGTCCTGCGGGCTTAGCTGCTGCTGCTCAGCTAAATAAGGTTGGACATGAAGTTACTGTTTTCGAACGTGACGATGCTCCGGGTGGTTTATTGAGATACGGTATTCCTGATTTTAAACTTCAGAAGAATGTAATAGATCGCCGTATCGATTTAATGAAAGAAGAAGGTATTATTTTCAGATGTAATGCTAACGTTGGCGAAAATGTTGAGATAGGTACTTTACTCAGAGATTTCAATGCTGTGGTATTGGCTGGGGGTTCAACTATTCCACGCGATCTGCCAATTGATGGCCGCTCGGCTAAAGGTGTTCACTTTGCAATGGACTTTTTGAAACAGCAAAATAAACGCGTAGCAAACAGAACTTTCGAGGTAGAAGACATTATGGCTACAGGTAAAAATGTAATCGTAATCGGAGGTGGTGATACCGGATCTGATTGTATCGGTACTTCAAACCGTCATGGAGCAAAATCTGTTATGCAATTCGAGATTATGCCAATGCCGCCACAGGCACGTAACGAACACATGCCTTGGCCAAATTACCCAATGTTGCTAAAAAATACTTCTTCTCACGAGGAAGGTGCACAAAGGGCCTGGTCGGTAAATACCAAAAACTTCATTGCTGACGAAAAAGGAAACCTTAAAGCATTAAAAGTGGTAGATGTAGAATGGGAAATTGATGCAAACGGTCGCCCGGTTACTTTTAAAGAAGTGGCAGGCACCGAAAGAGATCTCCCTTGCGAACTGGTGCTTTTGGCGATGGGTTTCTTACACCCCCAAAAAGAAGGCTTAATTGAAAAGTTAGGTGTGGAGTTGGATAACCGTGGTAATGTAAAGGCATCTGAACACACTTACCAAACCAATATTGCAAAGATTTTTGCTGCAGGTGATGTTCGCCGCGGACAATCATTGGTAGTTTGGGCCATTTCAGAAGGTAGAGAAGCTGCCCGCAAGGTAGACGAATACTTAATGGGAACAACCAAATTGGCATCTAAAGATGCTGTTGCATATGCTTAATTAAAGTTTAAATTATATATTTTTAAGGTCGTGGTGCAAACCACGACCTTTTTTGTTTTAGATAGTTGTCGTAACTGCCACGCCTGCCTAGCCATTCAGGCAGGGAAACATGGAGATCACGGAATGTAATTTGTCATCCTGAACGCAGTGAAGGATCTATGCTGAAAAAACATTATTTAAACCCCAGATGTACCGGAGCTTAAATAAAAACAGGACTAAATACGCTAAGGAGCCGTGCAATTACTACCGATCAAAGGTGTATAAGTGGCATTCGATAGGGTAGTATGAAATTTAAAATAACATCCACTGTTGTAATATACGCCTTCCATATAGCCACTATTATAATTGTTGGCATGCTCTAAATCTATGGCCAGTATTTTATTCTGGTACAGCAAAGTGATCTGATTATTAAGTATCGTATGACCAATGTAAGTACGCTCTGCTCCAAATTTGGTGAGTATTCCGTCTACTTCAGCTTGTGTAAGTGCTTGTTGCGCCATCCCTCTATACCAATAGAGACCAACTGAACCACTTGTAGCCGTTTTACAATTCTGCGTGGTACAGGTTTTATTGATCACATTGCCTACATATACATTTAAATCGGTTACGGTTTTGGGTAGTGCAGCCACATCAGGACTAATGCCGGCATGCAAAAATAAAGTATTGCCCGATTTTTCCAGAATATTCTTGCTTCTTAACCATTTACCCAACTCAGTGTCAGCATCGTATAGTGCCGAATAGGCTTCCCCAATAGTTTGCGCATTGGTCATGTATTTTGCATTTACATAACGATAATCGCCTATCAGATTCATGATATCATGATTGCCCAGAATAAAATGTACTTTGCCACCAGCATTGGCAGCTTCCTGTTCCAGTTTATAAATCAGCCAGAGGCATTGGGTTACATACGGACCTCTATCAAAAACATCACCCATAATATAAAGGTGACCTGTGCCATATTTCCACTGATAATTATTATCCATAATGTTGGCTTTTTTGAGCATCAGAATAAATGCATCAATACTGCCTTCGATATCGGAAGTCGCAAAATATTTGCTCGATAAAGTAGCTGATTCTGATGGCTCGCGACTGATCAACTGTGGCTTCAGATTTACTGCAAACGAACCGCCTCCTGGTAGCTCTACGGTAAGATTTACCTGATCGCGACTAGAATACGTTTGGGTAACATAACCGTTGTCTCTGCTGATCGATTTTACAACATACTGGTTGTTTCTGTAAAATACATATGGACCATCAGGATCTGACGCTACAGCATTTTTGATAGTCAAATCGAAAGAGACATCACTACTGCTTGTATTCTGATTATGTACTTCTACCGCAATTACATTATCTCCGGTTATAAAACGTGATTTAGCTACCTTATAATTAAAAAAGCTATTTTCCTGAGCGGTTGGTATAAACGTACTGGTTCCAGTGGTATGCGTAATGGCCCCACTCTGAGGCAATAGGGATGTTCGCAATACTTCAGTTCCGTTGATATATACCACGGCTCCATCATCATGTATCATCGACAGGATAACAGAATCAGGCAGGGCATTTACGTCGGCAATATTTACATGCTTTCTAAAATAGTATGTCACAAATCCCGACTGTAATACTGTAGCTTCATCACCATCGCCAAAACCAAACTGGCCTGAACCCGTTTTCCAGCTTGCATCGTTAAAACTAGAAAAGCGCCAGTTTATTCCTTGGTCAGACCCATTATCCAGGTATTTCCAGCTGGATTTTTCGTCTACAATAGATCCCTCCAGCGTTACCGCTTGCACAACAGATTCTTGTTTCAGTTCATTTTGTGAACCTGGGTTTAAACTCATTTTTTGGCAACTCATCGAAACAGCCGTCGCCACAATGCAATAGGCAAGTAGAAATTGTTTTTTCATTTTTGTTTTTCTTAGGTTAGAAATAGGTAATAGCCCTGTAGGTAGGGGGCTTGTCTTACTAATTTAGAGATTAGCAATTGACTATTAACCAGTAACTATATTTCACTACTTAATTAGTCAATTTCGTATGATTATTGGTTAATTTTTTACCAGAGGAGTATAGAGATCAGGGGTATTTTGATAAAAATGTTTGTGAAAAGATTCTTCGACTTCGCGCAGAATGACAAACTAAAAATAGATTCCGTGCGTTCTGTGGCAAAAATTTAAACTTAAAATAACTTCAGCTGTTCATCTCTGGGTGGTTTTTCTTTCCCAAAAACAGTTCTCCCACCATATTTCCAACTTTCAGCACGCTCTTTTTGGATTACCTTTTCAAAATCCATATTTGGGATAAAGTCTTTCTCCGCGTTGCGGGCAATTTGATGCAATGATTTTATGGCTTGTTGCTTATCCGAATTTCCAATCTTCGCCTTTTCAATGCCCTTTTGTAAAACACTTATGGTTTCGTCGAAAACATTTACTGGAACAGGGAAGGGGTGACCATCCTTGCCGCCATGCGCAAAAGAATAACGTGCCGGATCCGTAAATCGCGAGGGTGTACCATAAATGACTTCGCTTACCAAAGCCATCGATTGTAGGGTTCTTGGCCCCATGCCTTCGAGTAATAATAATTCCTCAAAATCACCTGGTCTCTTCTCTTGAGCAAGCCATAAAATACTGCCCAGGCGTTTTAGATCTACATCTTTCGATTTTACATCATGATGATTGGGCATCACCAGTTTTTGTATTTCAGTTAGCATCCTGGTTGGCGATTCGGCAGTAATGTTCATCATGCTTTGTCTGGTCTTATCAGCCTCATTTGAAGTAAGGTTTAATATTTGACCTTGATTGATGCCACAAATGCCTGTATGCGGTTCTTCAACAAAGGATTTCAAGTTTTCAGAGTGCCAATGGTATCTCCTTGCGGTCGAACTGCTATCGCTCATGCCTTGTTGTACCACCGCCCAATCGCCGTCGCTGCTTAAAATAAAACTATGAAGATATAATTGAAAGCCATCCTGAATGGCCGTATTGTCGACCTTTGCACTCAGTTTACTGGCGCGTACCAATTCGGTGCCATTTAAACCTGTCTTATCGGCTATCTTTAAAAGTTCATTTGGCGTTTCCCTGCTGTGTTTTCCCTTTCCGCCACAAATATAAATGCCCAATTCTTTTGATAAGGGATTGATTGATTTCTTCAAAGCCCCCATCACCGAAGTGGTAATACCAGAAGAATGCCAATCCATGCCCATCACTGCACCCAAACTTTGAAACCAAAACGGACTACTTAAGCGGCGTATCACCTCTGCTTTGCCATATTCCAATAATATCGCTTCGGTTATTGCCAGGCCAAGGGTAGCCATACGCTGCGCCAGCCAAGGTGGTACATGGCCATAATGTAAGGGTAAATCTGCGCTTCCTGATCTTTTCAATACTAACAAATTTAGTAAAATATACTTAATTCAATACTTTTTATTTGCAGATTGATCAGATAGTCATCGAATGCAATGATGAATCTTTAGCGCATTAACCAGATTGTTGACATCATTTAGCTATTAATTATTAAGGGCCCTTCGACTACGCTCAGGGCGACAACCAGGATCAGCTTCAATGAATAAAACGATTCTTGTTATTTTTTGTTATTTTGAGAAAATATCACCGACGAAGCCTCTTTTTTATACATGCGAAAACTCTTACAACGTTTATTTGGCGCCTGGATTATTCGCATGTCGAATAAGTTTGGTTCGAGACCAGATCAAAAACGCATTCACGACGCTTTAAGCACTCTGTATAAAACCATCAATGAGGAGCCAGGAAAACGGGGACCTATTTTTGAAATCACCGATACAGATAAATTTATCATTTTATCCGATCAGCATAAAGGTGCACGTGATTATGCTGACGATTTTTCACTCGCAGAAAAAAACTACCTCAAAGCCCTCGAACACTACCATCAACACGATTTCCATTATATCAACTTAGGTGATAGCGAAGAACTTTGGGAGAATTTGATGGAATCGGTAATCAAACACAATAAAGCTACCTTCGAAGCAGAAAAAGCCTTTATTACAAGAGACCGTTTTACCAAAATATTTGGCAATCATGATCTGTATTGGGACAACGATCCTTTATCTAGCTTTAATCTGAATAGAATTTATGGCAAGAAAATCCGGATTTATGAAGGAACGATACTCAGGATGTTTATTGGAGAAAGCCCGTTTGATATTTTCCTCACCCACGGACATCAGGGTGATTTGCAAAGTGATGGAAACTGGTTTAGTAAATGGTTTGTGAGTACCATTTGGGCACCTTTACAGGCTTATCTTCAAATTAATCCAAATACGCCCGCATACGATAACCAGTTGAAAACAGCCCATAATACTATGATGTACAGTTGGATTGCGGAGCAACCCAATATGGCTTTAATTACAGGACATACGCACCAGCCTGTTTTCGCATCTTTAACTCACCTCGAAAGGATCTATGTGAAATTAGATAAAGCGAAAAAGGAAAAGAATACTGAAGATCTGATGTTTTTAAATGGGGAACTTCACAAAAGGATAAAAGAAGGAGATAAAGCACCCCGCCTTGGTAAGTATAAACCTGACTATTTTAACAGTGGTTGCTGTTGTTTTAGTGATGGTGATATTACCGGGATCGAGATTGAAAACGGCATGACCCGACTGATAAAATGGTCGTACCATAAAAATAACATTCCCGAAAGAATTTTGCTCGAAGAAATGAAACTAAGCGATCTGGCTGATCAAAACTTATTTAATGGGTAGCGTAATATAAAAGGTTGTCCCCATATCTTTCCCCTCACTTTCAGCCCATAATTTCCCTTTGTGGATATCGATTAAAGCATTAGCGGTGATCAAACCCAAGCCATACGTATTCTCATGGTCCGTAGCAACAGCGCTTAACGGGGCGAATTTTAAGAAAATTTTGTCCATATCTTCTTTGGTTAAACCTACGCCATTATCCTGTATGGCAATGGTGATTTCGTTTTCGGCCCTTTGATGTGTTATTTTAATTTCCTTCCCTTTAGGCGAAAACTTAACCGCATTATCAATTAATTGGCTAAAAACGATCTTGAGTTTATCTCCATCTCCAAAAATTTCAGATGGACTATCGATATCGATTAGAACAGATTGATTTTTATCCATCAGCTTAAAATCCAGGTCAAGTGCTGCCGCTCTAATCAATTCATTTAAATCAACTTTAGTTTTTTTAGGTTTAAAGGAGTGGCTTTCTTTCCGTGCATTACTTAAAATATCATTTAAATGATCAATCATTCTTTTCGATTGCCCATTGATCTTTCCAGCAATTAACGACACTTTTTCATCGATCCCCGGAATACGGCCTAAAAGTTCCGATTGTAACGAAATGGTGGTCATGGGGTTTTTAAGATCATGAACCAATACATGTAATCGGTCATCATAAGCCCTAAAGGTTCTCCTTATCGCTATCCTCGCTTCCAGTTTTTCTGTTACCATATCAGCCAATAATTTCAACATACCCAACTGCTGTTCGGTAGATACTTTCTTCTGGTAATCTGCGGCGTAAATCAAACCTAAAACATAGCCTTCAGGTGATTTTATAGAAACGGAGGTAAAAAAAGGAAGTACATCATCCTTTTGTGGTAGCTCAACCGCTGATCCCATCTGAGCTTTCCAAAAAAACTGCTCTTCCGCCTGAAAACAAATACCCGCATTCGGAACATCAAATATTTCAGCAGCCAACATTGCAATTAGATCAAAAGCACTTTCGCTAGGAGTATCTAAAATTTCATAATATACCAGCTTTGCTAAGCCAAAGGTTTCGTTTGTATGAGTACTATTTTCTGCTTTTTCGATCTGCATTTAAGGATTGATTAATATTTGGGATGACGAATTAAAGGTAAAGATTATGATCAATACTATAAATAATATAAACAATTAAGTCGTAAATTCCGTTAATATATAATTGCATAATATAGAAGATAAAGCGTTAAATTACCAGCAAAACAGCGTAAAAAATGAGATTATACATAGAACGTAAACCTGTTAAGGTTAACCCGGATACGAAAAGAGTGATTGCCCGTTTTTTTTTTAACGGAGAGGAAAGAGCATTAGAGGTAATTAGGAAGGTATTAGAGTTCTCTGACGAGAAAGTGTTTTCACTGATCTCGCCAATTTTGCAGGAATATTCTAAAAGACACCGAAACATTACCAAAATTTTAACGCGCCACTGTAAGAAACTTAAAAAACAATTTATTACGCTGGGTACCGAACTTGAGGATGTAGATGAATATACTAGGTTATTAATTGGTGCTTATTTTACTCACGAATATTCCATTGAATCGGCTGCTTTTTTTAATCCAAGTATTGTCGACGATCCCGATCAGACCGATCTTGTAGAAGGTGAGAAACGGGTCATCATCAGTTTCAGGGCAGTTGGTGAAGGCCACATTTCATCTATTGTTTTCCGCCGGGCTTTGATCGATAAAAACAACAACATCCAGGTTTTACCTGTAGGGAATTATGTTGATGAGGCTGAGGTGGTTAAAAATGCCATTTATGTTAAAAAACTGTTCTTAAAAAAAGCAGCTTATGCGCAGATTGATCCTTCGGTATTGGAAGAAATTGAATCAAAACTGGATGATAAATTTGAGTATACCAGTTTAAGCAATATCATTAAAGACTCGAAAAGCCTGCATAAAGAAAATCCGGCACGTTTGATTGAATACGACAAGGTATTGTGGTTATCAGATACTTACCATACCATCAGTTTTTCTAAAGATACCGATATTTCCGACCGCGTAATTTTCCCGATTTCAGAATTCGAACGTAAGGGCATTGAAGATGCCCGTTTTGTGAAATTTATTAAGGACGATGGCAAAGTATTGTATTATGCTACTTACACTGCATTTGATGGTTCATTGATTATTCCAAAATTGGTACAAACCGACGATTTTTACGAGTTTAAAGTGATTCCTCTCTATGGCGATGGTGCACAGAATAAAAACCTGGCCTTGTTCCCCCGGAAAATTAAAGGCAAATACGTGATGATGAGCAGGATAGATGGCTGGAACAATTACCTGATGTTTTCTGATAAAGTAAACGTTTGGGAAAATCCGATCCTTTTAAAACAGCCCCGCTACGATTGGGAACTGGTACAGATTGGCAATTGTGGTTCGCCTATTGAAACCGATAAGGGCTGGATTGTAATTACACATGGGGTAGGACCAATGCGAAGATACTGTATAGGCGTGAGCTTATTGGATCTTGATGATCCTAGTATCGAAATTGGCCATTTAAAAGAACCGCTCATCATTCCCAACAACGACGAACGCGAAGGTTACGTACCCAATGTGGTTTACTCATGCGGATCCATTATCAGCAATGGCGAATTAATTATTCCTTATGGATTATCCGATTATAGTTCTTCTTTTGCCACGGTAAATCTGGAATTATTATTGAATAAGTTATTGGAGAATGATTAAACAATCCGTCATGCTAAACGGGTTCAGCATCTGTCATGAAAGGGCTAAGGAGATCCTGAAATTTAATTAAAACGCATAAAAAAGGCTGGTTCATTTCTAAACCAGCCTTTAATATTTCCGAGACATTTATAATTAAGTACACTTATCCGCCTCCACTAAGGGGGAAGACAAGGTTTCATATTCCGCTTCTGCCGCCTTAAGAATGGCCAGGTGAGAAATAAAATAGGCCAACGTACTTTCAGCCCCCTGGTTTCTGTTTACACTGTTAAACTGCAATCCATCTGCACAACCATGCGTTTCAAAATCGTACAAAGGAATGTGCAGGCTATTTTTACCCAGAAACCATTCGTAACTGATATGCATTAAATTCAGGTATTGGTCATCTCTGGTAATCTCGAAGAATTTTGCATACAATAAAACCATGGCCATTGTTTCTAAAGCTTGCTGGTCGTAAATGGGATTTTTACCATGTTTTTTCATCCATCCGGCATTTCCAACCGGGTTTAAATATCCATTCTCGAAAGAGAAACTATTTAGAAAAGCGATGCTTTCCATCGCAATTTTATAAGAGGTGGCATTTCCGGTCACTTCGTAATGATGCAGCAAGGCCAGTGGCAATATGGCATTATCGTAAGTTAAAATATCTTCGAACCAGTGCCATTCTCCATCTTTATTTTCTTTATAAGCAGCTATTAATGAATCGGCAAGTGCATTAATCTCTTTAACAATAAATTCCTCTCCCGGATGCGCGCACAAATAATAAGATAATCCGATAATGGTATTTGCTTTTCCACGCAAATATTTCAATTCTTTAAAATGGGGAATAGAGTGTGAAAATAATTCCCGGCCAAACTCACGGTATGAGTTATTTGGTGCGGCGCAAATTAAATAACCCAACGACCAGATGGTGCGTCCAAAAGAATCTTCAGAACCAACCTCATCCAGATAATTGCGGTTAAAGCTTAAGAAATTTCTAAAATTCCCGTCATCTGTTTGCATATACTGAATAAAACTGAGGTAAACCGGCATAAACTTTAATGCCACAGGGTTTTTATCCTGCTCAGTAGCCATCAATGCCATAATTAGCGCCCTGGCGTTGTCATCAATACAATAACCTTCTTTGAGATTCGGAATGCCAAAACGCGCATGCTGAATAATGCCCGTATCATCAGTCAGTAATGAAATATGACTTAAATTTAAAGCGGGCATGCCTTCCACATTGATAATGGGAGGGGTAATCCGTTCAGGTTTTTTACCATCAACTACAGCCTCATCCAATACCTTAAGATAAACGCCTCCAATGGCCGGCCAACGGAGTTTTAACCCATATTCGTAGGCATTTTGTCTCAGTTTTTGATATTTATCCTGATCACCCAAAAGATCATTTACAATTGAAGCCAATTGCGCATCGTTTTTGAAGTCGAAAAGTTTACCTCTGTTACCAGCCAGCAACTCTTGTGCATGCCAATATGGAGTAGAAACCACAGCCGCACCTGCACCAATTGCATAAGATAATGTACCACTGGTAATCTGCGCCTCATTTAAATATGGAGTGATGTACAAATAACAAGCTGTTAAATATTGATGAAGCTGTTCTTCTGATACAAATTTATTTACAAAAGCAATGTTGTTTTCTACACCCAGATCTTTAGCTAAGGCTTTCAAACTGTCGCGATATTCTTCCCCATTGTGTTTTACTACTCCAGGGTGCGTATTTCCTAAAATCACATACAATACATCAGGATGCTGCGCCACAATTTTGGGCAATGCTTTAATTACGGTTTCTAAACCTTTGTTACGGCTTATCAAACCAAAGGTAAAAAGTACTTTACGATCTTTAAATAAGTCGCTCTGTGCAATTTCATTATTTGGAATAGGCTCCAGATCCGGAACACCATGTTCAATTAATTTGATTGAAGATTTTGGAATCTGATAAATGCTGGTTAAAAACAGTACTGCTTTTTTGCTCATCACCACAATTTTAGAAGATTTAACAGCAATCTCTTTAATGATAGTTTGTTGCATAAAATTTGGCTCCTTTAAAACCGTATGCAAAATGGTAATGAAAGGTTTTTTTAACCTATTGATTAACGACAACAAAAATACACCACTATTTCCGCCATAGATACCGAACTCATGTTCGATAATACAGCTATCGATATCGCTATTGTTAATAAAATCTGCAGCTTCAATGTAATCCTGTTGGTTTTGTTGGCGGATGATAAACTTTACTTCCTTCGGATAATCATGTTCGTTAACATCGTCTGACTCATTCATGGCCACAACAAAACTTTTTTGTGAATCGTAAGCAGGATTTAAACTTAAAGCATTAACCAAATTCTGATTAAAAGTAGCTAAACCACATTCGCGGGGAGGATAGGTTGAAATATAGGCGATTTTCATATGCAATTCAAATAGGGTTGATACTTAAATAACATAGTATTATCTAAATAGTTTGTGATTTCCTCAATTTACGCTTAATAAACCCAAAACAATCTGTTTTAGGTGCTTGTTAGTAAGTAAATATGAAGTTATGAGATCAATATGGAAAGGTTCGATTGGATTTGGATTGGTAAACATTCCGATTAAGTTGTTTTCGGGTGTCCAAAACAGTAATCTTGATCTGGATATGCTCGATGAACGCGATCATGCCAAAATTAAATTTTTAAGGGTAAATGAAAACACCCATAAAGAAGTGCCCTACGAGAAAATAGTAAAAGGTTACTTTTTAAAGGATAAATACATTGTTTTGGACAAACACGATTTTGAAGAGGCAGCTCCAGAGAAAACCAAGATTATCGAATTGGAAAACTTTGTAGACATTAAAGATATCAATCCGGTTTATTACGAAACCTCCTATTATACCGAACCCGAAAAGCAGGGTAAAAAAGCTTATGGTCTACTGTTAAAAGCATTAGAGAAATCGGGCAAAGCTGGAGTAGCCAGGTTTGTGTTGAGGAATACTGAAAATCTTTGCGTTATCCATCCCATGGAGCATGTCATCGTGGTGACCAAAATCAGGTTCGAACAGGAAATCAGAAGTTTATCCGAAATAAATAAGGTCGATGATATCACCATCACTAAAAAAGAAATGGATGTTGGTTTGGCCCTGATCAAACAATACAGCTCTAAATTCGATTTAAGTGCTTTTAAAGATGATTATAGCTTGGAACTGTTAAAGATTATTAAAGCAAAAGCCAAAGGAAAACGTGCTACGGTTAAAAAGATGAAACCTCAAAAAGCCACCAGCGATGATCTTTATGATCAACTGATGCAAAGTTTAGGTTCCAAAAAAGGAGCGTAATTGGTTTGAAGTTATGGGTTAGCCACAGCTTTACATGAACATTAGTTTTGCAACAATGGTTGTTAAATTAATCATAAGCACAATAAAAAAATAATTTAACCACAGATAAAAAGGATGAACACACCTGCCTTGCCGTTCATGCAAGGATATGAAAATCAGTGTTTATCCCCGCCTGACCAGTCGGGCAGGTGTGCCCATCTGTGGTTAAAAATAAGGAATTGCCTCATAAATTCGTTCTGAGCATGAAGTAAAACGCTTTGCGCCAAACGCTATACAAAACTGCATTGGAGTGGTTAAGCACTCCAATGCAGTTTTTTTTATTTAAACGCAGCTTTCAATTGATCTGCAGCATAAGCCTGAGCAGCTTTTGCTTCTGGGACCAGGATGGCCATTCCAAAGAATTCGTGGGTTACACCTTCGTAGTTTTTACTGTCCACTTTTACACCAGCGGATTTTAATTTATCAGCAAGCATTACGCCATCGTCATGTAAGGGATCTATTTCTGCTGTGATAATAGTTGTTGGGGGTAAACCTTTCAGGTTAGCATTCACCAATGAAATTTTTGAGTCCTGTGCTTCTATCATGGTATTTAAATACTTTTCAGTAAACCAGCCCATCATGGCTTTATTTAATGGTTTTGCTTTTTCATACATTTTATACGATTCCGTATTCATATCTGCCTGAGCAATCGGATAAACTAAAACTTCGTGTACCGGAACCATGATATGTTTATCCCTGGCCATAATAGATACATTTGCAGCTAAGTTTCCTCCAGCACTTTCGCCAACCACTGCAATTTTAGCTGGATCAGCTTTTAAGCTTACCGCATTTCTCACAGCCCATTCGTATGCTGCAAAAGCATCGTTATGTGCTGTTGGGAATTTGTTTTCAGGTGCTAAACGGTAGGCTACCGAAACCACTATCGCGCCAACCTGCTCCGATAAAGCTTGTGCTGATGCATTGTACACATCTAAATTGGCTATTACGAAACCGCCTCCATGGTAATACACAATTAAGGGATGAGGACCGCTTCCTTCTTTTGGTGTGTATATGCGTAAATGGATTTTTCCACCACTAACGTCAATATCCTTTCCCATGGTATCTACCTTGGGTGTAGGAACGGTAATGTTATTCTGTTTTACCAAATCCATCACGGCATCGGTTGGTGTATGATTTTTACGTGCATCGGTAGCACTCAGCGTTTCGATGGGTTGATCGCCATAACTGTTTAATTTCTCAATTACCGTTTGCATTTCAGGCTTAATGGTTTTGCCCCATTCAGGCGCCGGACCTGCAGGTTTTAATCCTGCAGCAGCAGTAGAATCGGTTATTATCGAATCGGTTGTAGTTGTTGTTTTTGTTCCACCCGTACAAGAAGCGAGCGAAACCGCTACACCACAAACAAGTGTAGATAATTTTAATAGATTGGTTTTCATAGGGTTATTTCTTTTGTTATTAAATATATTCTATAACACGATCGGTTAGAGAAGTGTTTTTATGCGCTTACAACTTTTCAGAATTTAACCAAATCACAAACATCTTGATGAATTTAGGTGTTCACTATATAAAAACTAAATATGTTAACAGAAATAACAGGACTGCCAGACCATATTTTTGGCGTAAGAGCTACCGGAGAAGTAACCGGTGATGATATAAAAAACGTATTACTGACTGGTTTAAAAAGAACGGCAGAAAGGTTTAAAGAAATCAGATATCTGCTTGTTTTAGAAACTGACGTAAAGAATTTTACTGCAGGCGCTTGGGTACAAGATGCCAAAGCCGGTTTGCAAAACTTTACCAAATGGAAAAAGATTGCTGTGGTAAGTACCGAAAAAGGAGTCGAATGGTTTACCGATATTTTTACCATAGCCACACCAGGCAAATCAAAAGGTTTTAAACCCGAAGAAATAGAAAAAGCTACAGCCTGGCTTGATACCGAAGACTAACCATAAAGAAAACAGATCATGAAAAATTCTAAAACACAGGAAGAAAGTAGCAAGGCTACTGCACCTAAAAACACAAAGGCAAAAGGAGCTGATGATAAGGTAACATCAGCCAAGGATGCAAAGAAAGTAAATGTAACCAAAGATGCTCCCGGTAAAAATAAAAAACCCTAAATGTTAAAAAGAACCCATTTTTATGAAAGCCGATGCTGTTAATATCGACCATTTTTATAATAAAGCCTACGATTGGATTATTGATAAAGGACCTTCTTTAATTTTAGGTGTAGTCATCCTTATTTTAGGTTTATGGTTAATTAAATTATTAGGTACATGGATGCAGGGGGGGATGCACCGCAAAGATGTAAACCCTTCGTTAAGACCTTTCCTAACCAGTTTAATGCTTATAACGCTTAGAATTTTACTGGTGCTAACCGTAATGCAGATCATTGGCATTCAGCTTACCTTTTTAACGGTATTAATTGGCGGTATGGGTGTAGCAGCTGGATTGGCCTTGTCGGGTACGCTACAAAATTTTGCTAGCGGCGTGCTTATTTTGTTATTGAAACCTTTCGTAGTCGGCGATAATATTATTGCGCAAAGCCAGGAAGGAACCGTTACATCGATACAGATATTTTATACTATTGTTAAAACTTTCGATAATAGGACGGTGGTAATCCCAAATGGTAAATTATCGAACGAGGTAATTATAAATATAAGCAGGGAGGGAAGCAGAAGACTGGATATTGAAATGAAATTCAGTTATGGGATCGATTACGAGCAGATTGTTGTTATTTTCAATAAAACAGTTGACGGGTTTAAAGAATGCCTTAAAACGCCTGAAAGAAGAGTGGGTGTATCTGCTTTAGAAGATAATGGATTTAAAGTAAGTTTGAACATTTGGGTAAAAGCCCACGGTTTTACAGATACCAAACTATCATTTTTGGAAGTACTGATGAAAAACTTAAAGCTTGGAGGAATAAAATTACCTGGAATGCCAGATTAAAAAATTACTTCCTCAATAGGGCATAAATTTTATCCATCAGTTCGTCGATATTGAATGGCTTAGCCATAAACCCATCTGCTTCAATACCATCTAATGCATAATTACTTGCATTATAACGGGCAGAGATCATTAAGACAGGGATATGCTGGGTAATCTGGGTATCTTTAAGTTCTTTCAGGAGCGTTCTGCCATCAACATCAGGAAGCATAATATCCATAATAATCACATCAGGTTTAAATTCCTGAACATGATTAATAAAATCTGCTCCTTTGTTTAGTCCGGCAACATTGAAAGCTTCACTTTCTAAAATAAGGGTAATAACATCTAGGATTGCATGGTTATCTTCGATAACCAAAATGTTCTTCTTTGCCAAGTTTGGGATGATGGTTTAAATTTCAAACAAATATATAATAAATAACAAATCCAAAAACCAAAATTATCAAATTAGAGTCATTCTAATAATAGGCTTAATATTTGTTAATCCGTTAAATCTAATACTTTTGCAATATCAACATACAATATGACTAAATTTTCTGTAGACTTAACCAATTGCGATAAAGAACCCATCCATATACCTGGTAAGATTCAATCACATGGCTTTCTTATCGCTGTTGATAAAAACAGCCTCTCCATTAGCTATCTAAGTGAAAACACAGAAGATTTTTTTAAAGAACCTGCCAAAACCTTATTGGACAAAAATATTTCTGTTTTAAATAACTCTATTAAGCAACAGGATCCTGAATTTAATATTGAAGACCTGTTAAAATTGGGCATTATCAGAAAAAGCTTCGATGCCATTAGTCCGCATCCCATCGAGATTGATGGCAATCGCTTTTACCTGATTATCTCTTCCTCAAAAAGCGATTGGTTGTTGGAATTTGAACCGGTAACGTTGCAATACGATATCCAAAGTTCTATAGGGCGCTCCGCTTCATCTATGCTTCAGGGCAAAAGTATTTCCGCGTTATTAAGCGGTGCTGCACTGGAGGTGAAGAGACTGATCAATTACGATCGGATCATGATCTATAAATTTTTAGATGATGGGCATGGTGAGGTTGTAGCAGAAGAAAAGGAAGCTAATTTAGAGCCTTTTTTTGGTCTGCATTATCCCGCTTCCGATATTCCTAAACAGGCACGGGAACTGTATAAGTTGAACCTTACCCGGTTAATAGCCGATGTAAATAGAGATGATTCACCGATTATTACCTTTAAAGAAAACGAACCGCTCGATTTGACAAACGGTGGTTTACGTGCTGTTTCGCCTATCCATATTCAATATTTAAAAAATATGGGCGTGCATTCGAGTTTTAGCATATCCCTCATCTCGCACGGCGAATTGTGGGGACTAATTGCCTGCCATAACTATAGCCCTAAATTTATCGATTACAAGGCTAGGGAAGGCTCAAAACTGATCGGACAGATCCTTTCTTCAGCATTAGAATACCGTCAGGAAGAAGAAGACGCAGAAGTGATCCAGCAGTTTAAAGATACGGCCACTGTACTCTCAGATCATTTAAGCCGCGACAAATACTTGATTGAAGCCATAACCGGACACAAAACAAGTATTCTAAATGTAACCAAGGCAACGGGTGTGGCTATTATCTTTGAAAATGAGCTTAAAACCATCGGTAATGTTCCTGCTGACGACGAAATATGGGAACTTAGAGACTGGTTAAGAAATACAAATGATGAATCTATATATTATACCCATCGTTTGCCGGAGATCCATTTACCTGCCAAAAAATATAAATCAACGGCATCAGGTATTCTTTCCTGTATTTTAAATAAAGAACTGGGCGAAATGATCATCTGGTTTAAGCCCGAAATCATCACGAATGTAAATTGGGCGGGTAATCCGGATAAACCTGCAACCTCATCAGAAAATGGATTGTTAAGTTTATCGCCACGAAAATCTTTCGAAATCTGGTCTGAAGTGGTGAACAATACTTCCGAAAAGTGGTTGGCAGAAGAAGTAGCATCTGTTTTAAGGATTAGGGAAATCATCCTCACCGATATCAATAAAAAAGCAAACGAGATCAGACAGCTGAACGAAAAACTTCAGGCAGCTTATGAAGAACTGGATACTTTTAGCTATACCATTTCGCACGATCTGAGAACACCTTTAACATCCATTAAAACCTACGCCGAGTTGATGCTCAAAAACCAAAGCATCGATGAAAATGGCAAAAAAATGTTAACACGCATTTTAACAGGCGCCGATAAAATGAATTTCCTCATTAAAGAGATCCTGAATTTAGCGAGAGTAGGTCGTTCTGAAATTAATTTTGAAACAGTTGACATGCCTTTGTTGTTACAAGAAATAAAGAACGAAGTGTGGACGGCTTTTAAAGCAGACAATTCCGAACTGATTTTAGGCCAATTACCTAATTTAAAAGGGGATAAAACAATGATTGTACAGTTATTTACAAACCTGATCGGCAATGCTGTAAAATACTCTGCAATGGTGGATAAACCCAAAATTGAGGTTGCAGCGTATATTGATGGGGGAGAGATTATTTATTCAGTTAAAGATAACGGTATAGGAATTGATAACAGGTATTACGACAGGGTCTTTGAGCTTTTTAAACGCATGGACAATGTTAAGGATATTGAGGGAACAGGGGTAGGACTGGCTATTGTAAAGCGGGTTGTAGAAAAACACAACGGAAGAGTTTGGTTCGAAAGTAAGTTAAACGCAGGCTCTACCTTTTATGTAGCTTTTAAAAACAGATAAATGAAAACGCCAGATATATTTTACGTTGAAGACGATATAGACTATGCATTTTTTATGCAAAGTGCCGTACAGGAAGTTAAAGATACGCTAAATCTAACGATAGTTGAAGATGGGGCAGAAGCTTTGCAAAAACTACAGAATTTTGTAGACAGTAAAACCAAGCCTAAACTGATCTTGCTAGATTTGAATCTTCCAGGTTTATCTGGCTTGGACCTTTTAAAATGTATCAGGGATATTCCTTATCTAAAAACAATACCGGTAATCTTGTTTTCTACCTCCGATAATCCGGATGATGTGAAAGCTTCGATAGAATTTGGCGCCAATGCTTACTTAACCAAACCGGATGGTTACGAAAATCTGGTTAAATGCGTACATTCGGTGCACGATTTTTGGTTTAACCAACATCTAAGGTTAAATTAGATTTTTATAAAACAATATAGAGAGATTCGGGTATTATTATCCGAATCTTTTCTTTTTTAGAACATTTTAAAATAAAACCTCCTGATATGATTGCCAATTTATTGAGAACAGAAACTGCCGAAAACCATAAAGCTTTAGAATCGCTGATGTTTGTAAACGAGATTATGAACAATTCTTTAAGCATTGATCAATATAAAAAACTACTGACCATCAATTACATTATTCACCAAAAATTAGAAAATGCCCTGGCCAATATGCTCGATGCAGATATTGGGTTGGAGTTAGAAATGAACAGCAGGTTAAAACTTTCTGCGCTGGAACAAGATCTAAATTACTGGAACATTGATAGTTTAACTTTACCAGGCTTAAATTTTGAACTCTTTGTGCCTCAGAAAAATACGGCTGAAGTTTTGGGGGCTTTATACGTGCTGGAAGGGGCAACATTGGGCGGAAACGTCATTAAAAGGCATATTTTAGCCAATCCAAATTTCAAAGATCACGATGGCGGTTTAAATTACTATGGTGTTTATGGGGAAGAGCTCAGTACAAAATGGAAAAAATTTGTTTCTGTATTAAATGAGCGTGTTGTAGAAGCAGATTATGAACGTTGTGTAAATAGCGCAAATCAATCCTTCAGCAACCTGATCAACTTGTCGAAACAACTCAACTAAGTAACGGGAATTTAATCCTGAAAATCAAAAAAATACGTCTATAATAGTGCCAGGGCATTTTTTTGATTGTGTAAATGTGCAAAACTTCTTTCAAATAAATATTTGCTTTCTGTTGTTAATTCAAGGTAAATATGTATTATTGAAAAAATAAATTTTTTAAACCTTAAAAACATCAATTAGCGATGGAAAAATTCTCAAAAGTTAAAGCTGCTGTTGCTGCGATTGAAGCAGATGTAGAAAAATTTTATAATGCTGGCAATGCAGCTGCTGGTACTCGTGTGCGTAAAGCAATGCAAGATCTTAAAGTTTTAGCACAAGAAATCCGTGCAGAAGTAACTGACAAGAAAAATACTGGCAAATAATATTTCGCGAGTAAGAAACAAAAAGGGTTCTGGTATGCCAGGGCCCTTTTTGCGTTTATAACATAAAAAAATGTCGTCATCTCGACCGGAGCATAGCGGAGTGGAGAGATCTGCCACGATAGATTTCTCGGCTATGTTGCACCCGATAGCTATCGGGTCCGCTCGAAATGACGATCCGTTTGTTGTTAAACCTCGTAAGTCTCCCCAAACGTCACCCTGAATTTATTTCAGGGTCCTTTTTACTAGCTTAGCTCAATTTTTAGCATGATAGATACTGAAACAAGTTCAGTATGACGGATTTACACAAAGCTTCGTCTCGACTGAAGTGAAGCGGAATGCCCGCCTGTTGCAAGAGCGGAGAGATTTATCTTGGGCTAGACTTACGAAGTCTATCTGGCTTCTGGTCCCATCAGACTTCGTAAGTCTCTGGCCTGGCCTATAAAAGATAAAGCTCCCCATCGCGGAGAGCTTTTATCCAACTAACAAAACATATTTTTTATTTATTGTTTTTGGAAAATAAAAGATAAGTTATTTCCAAGTAGGTGTAATATTCAAATTATTACCAGCATTAGAAGTTAAGCCTGCTGCTACAATTGTATCTATATAGGGTATGAAAAATTCATAATTGCTATTTATCGGAGTATTTTGTGGATCTTCTGCTCCAAAAATTAATGCTCTAAATCTAATATTGCTATCAGGATGATCTAGAATTATCTTTATTTTATTTCCTATTAACAATCCATTGTTATCAAATACTTCCGTTTTTGTTACGGTGTATGTATTTGGTGTTGCTGTTGGACTCGGGGGAACGACAATCTCATTACTATAACTTCGCGCACCAGACCTAGTATTTATTACCCTTCTATAGGTCCCCCCATTAGTAACTGCCATTATACCAGTAATAAATCCCCCATTTACTTCATCCCCTGAAATAATGTAACCATTAGCTAATGCAGTTTCGAAAACTCCATTGGCATTTTTAATTTCATATGATTCACTATAAGTTTCATTTGGACTTATAATAGGTTTTGAACCAATAGTACTTGGGTAATTCACTCCGTTATTATAAAGACTAATTATATTATTTGTAATTGTAACAACAACCTGTGGTGGAACAACATATATACTATAGCGAGTTGTAGAATAACTCACTCGGTTAATATTTTGGTTGTCTGTGAATTCAAATCTCAAAACCAGCTTACCGTTTTGCTTATTAGGTGGCAATGATGCGTCAATATCTGCCAATATAGCTTGGCTTTGATTATAATTTGAAGATGTGATGTTAACTGTCTTCATTAATACAGAGGATGGATCATCCGGAATATTAGAATCTGCACTTTGATTTTCAGTATAATATAAAGAAACTTTACAATTACCTGAAACATATCCACCAGAAGAGGATATACCCCTTGTTGTAACAATTATAAATTTAAATGGAGTCGCAACTGCAATATTGGGTATTTTAAGCGTACTACTATTTTGTAGATAGTTCTGTCCTATTTGGAACGTTTGCAAAGTAACTTGTGCATTTGATGTTAAAGCCAACACTATGAAAGCCAACAAAACAAGAAGCTGTTTTTTCATATTACTTCTCATAGGTTGCGATGTACTCGTTTGCTTTGTCATGTTCCAATTGGGCATCGGCTAAACTTTTATGAAACCATTTATAAACAACAAATTCTTGTTTCTTTTCATCAAATACAATCTCTTCTTTTGGTGCGCCTGTTGTTATGGATATGTACTGAAGAAGTTTTAAGAACTCAGCCTCAGATATTTTTGTTGTCTGAATTACAGGTTCAATTTTAGTCTCATCCTTTTTACAACCTGTAAAAGCCATGCTGACAAATAAAGCAACTGTTCCCATTTGCTTAATGGACAATTTTAATTTAGATTTCATAGATAGATTATTGATTTATTATTTAAATTATTTTTTATTTTATCCTTTTTTAACCAATTTATATTCGATTACAGGTTTACCACGAGTTCCTGCATCACCGGCACCCATCGAAATAAATTTCAATTTGTACACGTTTCCGGCAGGATCTTTAATTAGATAAAAAACTTTCGTGTTCACACCTGTAGCAGGTTGTGTACTTCTCCATCCTGACCCAATTGCATCCCTGGTTGTTAAAAACGTTTCTCCAGCAATGTTTGATTCCGAAAATGACGCATAAGTTTTTGAATCTGTAATGCTAACAACTGCAGCAGATGTACCGCCTAAACTGTTAATAAAAACCAGATCAGAAAAGTTATATGGAACTAATACACCTGAAAAAGTAGTCTGGTACACAGAATAAGTCCATTCTAAATCCCAGTTTGCTTTTTCTGGTTGCGCATTAACAATCGCTCCATTTGTAAGAGACACAAACTTGAAATTAAAGTTTCCGTCTTTTGGAATATCTATAGTTGTAAAATTTGTAGTTTCTTTAATTTTACCATACTGTAAAGTATAACCACCAGATGCATTCCTGGTTACTTTAAGTT
Source organism: Pedobacter psychrodurus (assembly GCF_032678585.1). Classification (GTDB taxonomy): domain Bacteria; phylum Bacteroidota; class Bacteroidia; order Sphingobacteriales; family Sphingobacteriaceae; genus Pedobacter; species Pedobacter psychrodurus_A. The sequence continues at coordinate 32,067 of NZ_JAVTSN010000003.1, forward strand.
TGATCCACGATCTTGCTGTAATGCCACCACCGGTACCACGATTCAAAATAATAATTTTGTTATCAGCGGCTGTAGCAGAAACTGCTGGAACCACTGTATTCGAAAGGTTACCATTTATAGCATCAAAATGAGCAAAATCAGTATTTGCTGGATCTGCCTGATTAACCGCTAGTCTTAAACCCAAAGTATCGACTTCACCTACTGTAGCAAGACTTGCGTTTGTAGTAGTAACTACTTTTGCACCTGCCCCTGTGGTATTATTCAGAATAACCCTGAAATCAGACCCGCTGTAAAAACCTAAATCCCATGAAGATCTGGCTATTGAAGTTTGTTTATCAGCACTAAAGTCTACATAAACGCTATTACCTGCGGCACTTCCGGCTTCTGCACCTACTAATCCACTAAGGGTTAAAGTACTTCCATCTGATGGTGGAACAACCACAATAGGTTCATCAGAATCTTTTTTACAGGCTGTAAAGGTTACCGCTAAAAATGCGATAGTGATCATTAAGTTAAATTTGTTCATGTTTATTGTGATTATATTATTTATAATTAATGTATATCCAGGTTATAGCTTAAGCCCAATACATAAGAACGACCATAGCTATAAGGAATAGTTGCTCCACCCGAACTATGTGCGCCACCACTGGCGGTCGAACTGTTGGTTAATTGTGTAACATTGAATAGGTTCTTAACGCCAGCGTTGATGGTTAAAGATTTAAACAGATTTTTGTTCAGCATTAAATCAGCCGTGTGGAAATCGCCAATCTTTACCAGTTTTACTGTACTGACACTGTTTTCTGTTGTCAATTGATAGCTTGGTAATGCACCAGTATACTTGTAAAACAAACTGATACTCCCACGCAGTTTAGGAAACGTGTAAGTAATGTTCGAATTGAGTTCCGTAGCCCAGGCAAATTCGGGTGTTTCGAGATTACCTTCTTCGCTTAAATTGTTGTACCTTCCAATGTAAGAAACGCCGAGACTAGCCTGGAGATTCTTTTTATAAATTAAAATATTATCTAAAGTACCGCCTGTGGTTTTGTATTTCGATACATTGATCAGTGTAGTTACCGAATTATCTGTAGGAGAGAAACCAAAATCAATTCTGTTTTTAACCAGATTGTAGAAACCGGTTAATGTAGAACGGAATTCGATATCGCTATTGCGAATACCTGCCCACACCAGTGAGCCGTTAAAACTATTTGATTCTTCTGCCTTTAAATTGGGATTGCCTAGAATATTATGACTGGCATCTACAAAATCATAGTACAACTCTCTCAATGCTGGAGAGCGGAAACCTTTGGCATAAGCCACTCGCAAATCAAGGTCTTTAGTCAGGATCAACTTGGCGTTTAAAGATGGAATTACAGGAGGAGCATCATAAATAGAGTTTTTGATAAACCTCAAGCCTGGTCTGATATTGATCAAATCACCCAATTTAATTTCAGCGGTAATAAATGCTGCATAATCGTTAATTACCGGCGATCCGCTAATTCTTTGTCCACTGGCGGCATCTCTACTGTATTCGATGCCAGGTTGAAATGAAACTGAATTATTTAGTCGATAAATTGCAGTTGCCCTAAAATTAGTCGCGTTAAATTTCGCCACATCCTGTTCTCCAGCACCGTTTGATAATTCTTCGGTATTATTGCTGAAATCATGAATAACCGTTCTTGTAGCACGATCAAGCTTGGTAAAACCTGCAATAGCAGAAAGTTGTAGCTTATTGCTGATTTTATATTCTGATTGAAGCTGTTGCGTATAACGATGTGTGGTATAGGTTTGGAGTAATCCTTTATAATTGTTCGGATTAAGTCCATTGCGTACATCAATATCTTCCTTCAATCCGTCTAAACGATACCAGATGTTAAAGTTATTGTTACGATAACCGATTTTGGTATTTCCTAAAAATTGTTCCTTTGGTTTCCAACGATTTGATACAGCATTAATCTCGTCTATTGTTGCGGTTTTACTGGCCAGATTCCAGCCACCAAAATCGTTATAGCTAAAGCCTGCCAATATACTCCAATGGTTATTCTTCCAGTTGGCACTAAAATTCTGCGTATGATTGCCTTTACCCGATAAAGCCTCATATTCATCGCCTGCAGTTTCTTCTTGTATCCTGGCGGATAGATTTAATAATCTTTTACCTGGATTTTTGGTGATGATATTGATTACCCCGGCTAAGGCATCTGCACCGTACACGACCGACATTGGCCCTTCTACAATTTCAATTCTTTCAATGGTATTGATGTCGATCTGGTTTAAACTTTCTCGGGTATCAGATCGATCAACCATAGCTATACCATCCAATAGTATTTTAACGTTTCTGCCTGTCATCCCCATCAGCTGAATATCAGTAGTGCCTAAAGTTAAATCGTTACTAAAGCGGAAACCCAACTCTGTATTTAAAATCTGTTGCACGTTGGTAGCCGCCCTGAGTTTTATCCGCTCAGCTGTAATGGTTCTGATATTGTATACCGAATTTTTTAAAGTTTGCGGACCATATTGCCCCGTAACCACTACATCTTTTAAATCATTTGCCTTTGTAGTATCAACTTTAATTTCTTGAGCCACAGTAACAAATCCACAAAGAGATAAGACAATTGATAAATATATTTTCATTTATTTAGACTAATTATAAATAATTGTGCAAATTTGTGCATAATCACAAAAAGCAGATAACGTTAAACGGATAATTAATACCGCCAAACGGATTAAATCATTTATGGAATTTAAACTCTCAACATACCTAAACGGAAATATCCTCTACAAAAACAGCTATCCAGATAATTTTGATGGTGATAGAGATATTGATGAGATCAAAACTGTACTTCGCACAGAAAATACCATTCTAAAAGTAAAAGAAAAGTGGTTTAATGGCATCCACATCAGTATAGTGGAGATTGATCCCGATCAGGCAGAAGACTTTTTATTTGAATCTTCTCACCACCACATTGGTTTTTTGTTTTGCTTAGATGGTACCATCCATTATTGCTGCGATCAGCTACAGCATAATCGCCTATCGCTTTCCAAAAACGAACAAAATATTAATGCAGGAAAGATTAACGCAATCAAATTTAGCGCGACAGAGAAAACCAGATACGTTTATATACAACTTACAGAAAGCTATTTTTATAAAATCGCGGGTCGCGAATTCAGCAATATTACCTTGGCTAATCAACAAGAATCGATCACATCAGAAATCAGTTTAATACTGCAGCATTTGGTTAACCATAAACATGAGGGGAGAGTAAAGCGCTTATTTTTGGAGGCCAGGATATTTGAACTGATCATCATTTACATGAACCAGAAGCAAGAAAAACAAACGGTTAGTCTAAAGCAAGAGGATGTTAACAAGATTATGTTGGCCAAGCAACTGGTAGAACAGGATTTACAAAAGCCGAATTCGTTAATGGAGCTATCGCGCAAAGCCGGGATAAATGATTATAAACTTAAAAAAGGTTTTAAAGAAATCACCGGCCACACGGTATTTGGCTACCTGTACAAAATCAGGATGGAAAAAGCCCACTACTTTTTAGCTAAAGAAAAAAGAACCGTAAATGAAGTTGCGTTTCTGGTAGGCTACAAAAACGCACAACACTTTATTTCAGCCTTCAAAAAAAAGTATCAAATTTTGCCAGGCAGTTTAAACAAAAATTAAAACTCAGCGCAAACGTTTGTTTATATTATTCCTTCACCTCGTTTACGATTAAATCAGATTCTACAATGGTATTGTAATAGGCCTGATTTTCGGAATTTGGACTGTGAATAAGATCTAATAAGATATTGGCTGCTTTTTGTCCCTGCAAATACGGGTATTGCTCTACCGATGCAACAGGCGAATGATCTAAGTAGCTGATAATGGGTAAATTGGCATAACTCACCACGTCAAAATCATTAATAACATTAAGCTTTTTGAAATATTTGATTAAAAAGAGGGCTACATAATCGTTAAAGGTAACAATTGCCGTAGGCTTTCTTTTATGGTTTAAGAATTGGTCGGCAGCTTCAATAGTTCCCTGTTCGGTTAAATCACAGTTTACCACCAACGAGGGATCGAACTTTAAGCGGTTAAAGGTAATGGCCTGCATATAACCATCTTTACGCTCTTCACTGGCATATAAGGTAGTTGGTCCGTTAATCATCCCGATACTTCTATGTCCTTTTTTGAGCAAATAATTAACCGCTTTAATTGTAGCACTTTCTAAACTACAGGCTACATAGTGCACATTTTTAAAAGGGGGTATCCGATCAAAAAATACCACAGGGATATTAAAAGAATTCAGTTTCTCAAAATGGTCGAACTTAGAAGTATCCTTACTGATGGACACCAATAAACCATCTACCCGCTGATTTTTCATCTTTTCAACGAGTTTAACTTCCTGCTCATAGTTATCATGCGATTGCGCAAAGATAACCGTGTAATTTTTTTTAATCGCTTCGTCTTCAATGGCTGAAATGGCAATGGAAAAAAAGTGCTCGGAAAGTTCTGGTAGAATTACGCCAATAGTATAGGTTTTCCCTTTTTGAAAAAGGATTGCAGCGTTGTTAGGCTCATAATTTAGAGACTTTGCCAGCTGTTTAATTTTCTCTCTCGTTACCGCTCCAATACTGGGATGATCGTGCAATCCCCTGGAAACACTCGAAGGAGAAATGTTTAAAATTCTGGCTATTTCTTTAATGGTGGTTGGTTTCGATTGCATTGTAACTGCTAAACTACATTAAATTTCTTCAATATGTAATATTACAAAATTAATCAAACGTTTGCGCTGTTTTTTTTTCTCAATTCTTTCCTTCACGGTATAAATATCAATACATTCGATGAGGAATCAGGGCATAATGTGCTAAGAATTAGCTTAGGGAATTTATAATGCTAAGCATTTTTTGCGACCCAAATAATGAAATTGATATCATCATAAAAATAAACCCCAAATGATTAACAAAATGCCCCTCAATTTGGAGGGGTATTTAAACGAAAAAACGAGAAGTGTTCGTACCACTCCTCGCTAAATTGGGTTATTTTCCTGCAAGCAGGTACAATAAGTTATCTAAGCTATATGTTTAACCCAGTTGTAAAGGTATAAAATTTACTCATTTTTATAACTTAATTCTTTAAATGGAGCAATTCCAAAAGTTATTAACAGGCCTCAAATTTTGGAGCTTTTTTATTTATAATGTGATAAGAAGTAATCCATAAGTCATATATAACCGCCAGGCATCATTTTTAAAATCATATTCCTACTTTGGTTTTTTATTTTAAAAATGATCGTGATATACGTCTTACTTTTTATCGTTATAATGTTCCTCATTATAATAAGCCTACCGGTTTTTGGCCGTTTACCCAGGGGGTTAAGGTTGGAGAAAATCCATCAATTGCCCAATTACCGCGATGGTGCATTACAAAACCAGTCGGTAACACCCATGCAGCCCGAAGGAGTAAGTTTTTTTAAGATTTTAAAAGCTTTCCTTTTCGAAAAACATCCCAACAAATCGCCAGATAAAGCACTTCCATTTGTAACGCCTGATATAGCGGGCGAACCAGGGAGTGCTACTCCAGAAATCATTTGGTTTGGACATTCTTCGTATCTGATCAAAGTAGATGGACTAAGGATTTTGGTCGATCCGATTTTTAGCATTACCCCATCACCATTTTCCTTCATAGGAAGCAAAGCTTTTAAGGGGACAGATGTGGTAAAAGCAGAACAGTTTAAAAATATTGATATTTTATTGATCACCCACGATCACTACGATCATCTTGATTATCAGAGTATACTTAAAATTGCGCCAGAAGTTAAAACAATTATTACTTCGCTAGGCGTAGGAGAACATTTAGAGAAATGGGGGATTAAGGCTGAAAAAATCAATGAATTAAGCTGGAACCAATCGATTACTTCATTTAACGGCCTGGAATTTACCGCTGTACCGGCAAGGCATTTTACCGGAAGGAAATTTAAAAGAAACCAAACACTTTGGTCGGCATTCGTACTAAAAACCGCCAACTGTAAACTGTTTTTGGGTGGAGATTCGGGTTATGATACACATTTTGCCAAAATAGGGGAAGAATTTGGTCCTTTTGATTTGGCCTTGTTAGAATGTGGACAGTATAACGCCTATTGGCCATACATCCACATGTTTCCGGAAGAAACGGTTCAGGCCGCTATCGACCTAAAAGCAAAGGTTTTAATGCCAGTACATTGGGGTAAATTTAGCCTGGCCATGCACCCCTGGGATGAACCGATTAAGAGAATAGTGGCAGCGGCTGCAGCAAAACAGTTCCCTTTAGTAATCCCAAAATTAGGCGAGACAATAGTTTTAAATGAATATATGCCTAGCGAAAATTGGTGGCTTAAATAATAAAACTAAACAATAAGCCTGGTAAGGTGTTTAATTTCTAAAATCAAATCGCACTATGAAAACTGATCTTGTAGAAATTTTTCAAACCATAAGGGCAGGCGTACAGCCATATGCAACACGAGGTTATACGGTACATGAAAACTCTGAAACCGGATACGATCTATATAGTGAAAAAAACATCGATGTAAACGGAGAAAAAATAACCGAACGTTTTTTTACAGGTATTTATATTAATGGGAGTGTGGTGGAAGTTAAAGTTAATACAACCGAATTTTCAACTTCCAATCAAGAGTTAGAAAATTTCGGAGAAGATAAAGCAGGTTTAAAAATTACCCGTTTAGACGATACCAAATTAAAAGAAGTAGAAACTTTAATTGAAATTATCCATACCAACTTCAAAGAAAAAGAATGGATTTAATAATTTGATGGTTAAATTTGCGGCGGATAATTTTTCTGAATAACCTTCTGCTGATTGAATAATTTAACTTCTGATTTTAACTGGCATCATCAATTACTCTTAGCGCTTGCTAATCACAAAATTGAATGCCATTTTTTTTGGGGAGAGAAATTTCAATTATTGCAGCTCAATAACGAATTGATCATTCATTTGGTTAGTTTGAATAATGGAGGCACAGCTGAAGATTTCATCGGGTTACAGAAAGAATATCACAAAAAAAACATCAAACTCGTTCATCTTTGGGAGGACATTTGGCTATCGAGGCCAGATCAGGTTTTAGCCAGGATAAAATCCCTGCTTGGCAGAAATATCCGCATTCATGGAAGAAAAACCAAGGCTTTCAAAATAGCCAAACCTGTTGCAGATGCTTTTTTAACTGAAAACCATTTGCAGGGATCAGTGAGCAGCCGTTATAAAATCGGTTTATTCGAGAAAGAAGAATTGATTGCTGTCGCCACATTTTCTGCACTCCGTAAAATGAACCATACCGAAAATTATAAATCAGCAGAACTGATCCGGTTTGCCGTTAAGTCGGGTTATTCAATTACAGGAGGATTGAGCAAACTGATTTCATTTTTCGCTGAAACGCATAAACCCAACGATTTGATGACCTATGCAGACCGCGATTGGTCGGCAGGAGAGGCCTATGTTAAACTTGGTTTTACTCAAACAGCAGTTGTCGAATCCCACAATTATATTTTGGACGAAAAGCTAAACCGACAGCTGAAAAAGAACAACCAAAGTTCGGGGCAGGAAGTGTTTAATACAGGAAGTTTAAAATTTATTCTCAAATTTTAATGGATCAGCATAACCTCATTATTATTTTAGGCGCAACGGCATCAGGCAAAACAAAACTTGCTGTGCAGGTTGCAGATGCGCTAAACGGAGAAATTATCAGTGCCGATAGCCGTCAGATATTTAAACGTATGGATATCGGGACAGGAAAAGACCTTCAGGAGTATCAGATTAACAACAAAACAATTCCTCATCACCTTATTGATATTTTAGCACCCGGTGAACGTTATCATGTTGATGCCTTCAAAAACGATTTTTATGACGCTTTTGAAACGATAACAGCACTAAATAAAATTCCAATTCTTTGTGGTGGTACAGGAATGTACATTCATAGTCTCCTTCAAAATCAAACTTTTACTGCCATTCCGGTAAACGAACAATTAAGAGATCAATTAAACCAATTGCCGAAAGAAGAATTGATTGTGAAATTGCAAAGTGATAAAAGCCAGCCTAACGATCATGTAGATTTATCTTCCAAAAAGAGGTTAATCAGGGCTTTAGAGATATCAGATTTCCTGAAACATAACCAACTGGAAATTATTGACCGGCCCATACTCAAACCCATTATTTTTGGCTTGAAAAACGAAGTGGAAATTACACGCGCTAAAATCATGGCCAGATTAGACCAAAGACTTAAAGACGGATTAGTTGAAGAAGTGGAACAATTACTTAAGGAAGGGATCAGCAAAGAGATTTTGGTTTTCTATGGACTGGAATATAAATTCATTGTGAATTATCTGGATGGGCTGTTCACCTTCGATGAGCTAAAATTAAAATTGGGCATTGCAATTTGCCAGTACGCCAAAAGGCAAAACACTTTTTTCAGGAAGATGGAAAAGGACAGTGTCGACATTATTTGGCTTGATGCTTCGGCACCGATAAACCAGTTAAAACAACAAATCTTTGATAAAGTTTCAGATCAGGTTAATTAGATATATTTAGTCATCCAAACGTTGGTTTATCGGTAAAATAGATTCAAAAAAGCCTTTTTGGCACAACCTTTGCGTTTATTGAAGCATATTAGTTTTAACTCATAAATCATCCTTAAAATGAAAACAATTACTAAAATCATTGCGACTTCAGCAGCTGTAGTGGCACTATTTTTTACAACAAATGCTAATGCTCAATCAAGAAATTTAGGTATAGGATTAAATGTTGGTGCTGGAACAACAACTGGCTACGGATTAGTTATAGGTGGGGATATCAGATATCAATTTAATGTTGATAAACAATTATCTATTCCAGTAACAGCAGGTTATAATAATTTCTCAATAAAAGACTCTTACGGAGGCGGAAGTTTTGGAATTATCCCAGTAAAAGCTGGTGCGAAATATTTCTTCAATGATTCAGGCGCAGGTGCTTATGGTTTGGCTGAACTTGGAGCTGGCTTTGGAACAAACAAAGGTTCAGGTACTTCATTTGTTTATTCTCCAGCAATTGGTTATGCATGGAGTAACGGCTTAGATTTAGCAGCCAAATATGAAGGCTACTCGAATAATGGTAGTATCGGTTTTGCTGGTATCCGTTTAGCTTATGGCTTTAGCTTATAAGCATAATCCACAATAGAATTAATGAAAGCCTCCTTTTAAGGGGGCTTTTTTTATTTCATAAGATTCTGAAAAAAATGAAAACTTAAAAATCCATGCTTGATATTTTAACGTATATACACTAAACCCTTAATTAATAACTTAAAATATCTTAAAATGAAAACAGTTACTAAACTTTTTGCAACGACATTAACAGCCCTTGCAATTTTAACCACATCAAATTTAAAGGCACAAACCATGAGCACAACCGAGTCAATGAGCAGCGGAAGCGGCATGGCTTTCAAAATCGGTGTTGGCGTAAACTATGGCATATTTCCAGACAAGTCAGAAATGGATAATGGTTATGGTGCAGATGTAAAACTTCAGTATGATTTAAGTCCTTACGTGGCCGTTACTGCTTCTGGTGGTTATACCAGATTGAAATGGAAAGGAAGTCCGCTTAAATTCGAGTTTATCCCTGTAATGGGCGGTGTTAGGGTATTCCCGATCGAGAGAATGTACCTGGCTACCGAACTGGGTTCGGGTTTAGCGATTAAAGATGGCGCTAACATGAACTTTATTTACACTGGTGGATTAGGTTACGAATGGAAAAATGGATTGGATCTTGGTGTGAAATACGAAGGTTATGTAAACAATAGTGAGTCGGATCTTTACTTCATGAAAACTGGTCAATTTAATCTTCGATTGGCTTATAATTTTAAATTATAATTAAAACATCATATATTTTGAAAGTCCCGATGAAAATCGGGACTTTTTTATTTATTTAATATTTTAATTGCTATTTTGAGCCGAAAACCAAATAGCATGAAAAGAATATTCGGAATAGCAATACTTAGCACTTTACTGGCCTGCACTCAGGCAGATCAAAAATCAACTGAGGCCAACGACTCCACCAAAACAGATTCAGTATCGGTTAAAAACGAGGTTTCGATAAAAGATAAACAGAAATCTGAAATCTTCAATCAATATGTAGGTTTGAAAAACGCCCTGGTAAAATCAGATTCAGCTAGCGCCCAGAAATCTGCTTCTCAATTGCAAACGAGTTTGGCCGCCTATAAAGGCTGCGAACCTACCGCCGTAGTGGCCAGCAAAATAGCGGCAAGCACCAACCTTGTTTCACAAAGAAAAGATTTTACCGTTTTAAGTTCCGATTTGATCGCTTTGCTAAAAGGCGCCGAAATTGAAAAAGGCACCATTTATGTTCAACATTGCCCAATGGCGAACAAAGGAGATGGAGGAGACTGGTTATCAACCGAAAAGGAAATCAGAAATCCTTATTATGGAAATGAAATGCTGGAGTGCGGAAGAGTGGCTGAGGAGATCAAGGCGAAATAAGATCGAAAAGCTGTTTAATTAAGCAGGATTGTTACGTCATTTTGACCAATTGTTCATATTAATTTAACAGATTTGTTATGCATGTATATTAATTTTATATAATTTAGAAGCTATAAACACAATACAATAATATGTCAGATATTGCAGAGATTAAAGTTGATGGTAAGACAATAGAATTGCCAGTAATTACAGGAACAGAAGATGAAAAGGCCATTGATATTTCAAAATTAAGAGATCTTACAGGTTTTGTAACTTTAGATACTGGTTTTAAAAATACGGGTTCTACAAAAAGTAAAATCACTTTTTTAGATGGTGAAAAAGGCATTTTAAAATATAGAGGTTATTCTATCGAAGAGCTCGCCGCAAAATCGAGCTTTTTAGAAGTAATTTACCTGATCATTTATGGTGATCTTCCAACACAAAAACAATTGGAAGATTTACAGGCTGATATCAGCAAGCATACTTTGATCCATGAAGACATGAAGAAATTCTTTGATGGTTATCCGTCAAGATCTCATCCAATGGGTCAATTGGGTTCTTTGATCTTCTCCCTGTCTACATTTTATCCGGAGTGTTTAAAACCAAACCAAACTGCAGAGGAACAAGATTTAACCATCATCAAATTGTTGGCTAAATTTCCAACCATCGTTTCTTTCGTTTATAAAAAATCATTGGGCCATCCGCTTATTTATCCAAAAAATAAATATGATTATGTGACCAATTTCCTATGGATGACTTTCGGCCAACGTACTGAAGATTATGATGTAAACCCAATCGTTGTTAACGCAATGAACAAACTACTGATTTTACATGCAGATCATGAGCAAAACTGTTCAGCATCAACAGTACGTATTGTAGGTTCGTCTGACTGTAATTTATATGCTTCTATCGCTGCTGGTATTGCTGCGCTCTGGGGGCCGCTGCATGGTGGTGCCAACCAGGCTGTTATCGATATGCTGGAACTGATTAAAGCGGACGGTGGTGATACAGAGAAATGGATTGCAAAAGCAAAAGATAAAAACGATCCTTTCCGTATGATGGGCTTTGGACACAGGGTTTACAAAAACTTCGATCCAAGGGCAAAAATCATCAAAAAAGCTTGCGATGATATTTTAGAAAACTTAGGTATCGATGATCCGATTTTAGAAATCGCTAAAAAATTAGAAGAAGCAGCTTTAACTGATCAATATTTCATCGACCGTAAATTATATCCAAACGTAGATTTCTATTCAGGTATTATTTACCGCGCTTTAGGTTTCCCATCAGAAATGTTTACTGTTCTTTTTGCTTTAGGACGTTTACCAGGATGGATTGCCCAATGGAAAGAAATGCACGAGAACAAAGAACCGATAGGCCGTCCACGTCAGATTTATGTTGGCGAAACAGATAGAGAATTTGTTGAATTGAAAAACAGAAAGTAATTTGATTCAGCATAAAAAAACCACCCGATAAAATCGGGTGGTTTTTTTATGGGATTAACTCTTGGACAGTCATTACTCTGAAACAAGTTGAGTACTTAAAAGTAAGTTCTGTGAGAACGTCTATTGCATCAGATTTCTCCGCTAAGGTCGAAATGACGGGATAATTTATGTAGCTACGTAATAAATCAGATTGATCATGACCATTTCAGATAGTTTAAAGGCTACGGCATATAAAATCAAAATCCAGAAGATTTTAAAAATTGTACTCCACGTTTTACGCTGATAAAAAATGGTAAGAGCCTTAAACATGTACCAGAACAAAAATACCATAACCCCCACTTTAATAATACCACTTACCACAGAGTCTTCACCAAAAACATGTTTCATGATGGGTTGGGTAACAATTGAGACAATGAAGTAGACCATCATGCCATGAATGGTAAAAATCAGGTGATCTAAATAGTAAATGTGGTTTTTCCTGAAATTGAGCATAATAAACCAGGCCAGTAAAGGCATTAACAAAAAGTATTGTTTTGGTCGGTTATGTTCTAAGGTTTCCTGAATGACTTCTGATTTTTCTCCGATCGAAATCGCCCTCTTTTTTTTCCATTTCTTATACCAGCTGTCTTGATCAGAAAGCGGTAGCTTTTTTTGTCTGGATAGATAAGCAGCATAGGTGCTATCGTTCCTTTCGATATGGATATCATTAAATTCATCAATCATATCAGTAAGGGAATCAGATTTTAATTTCGCATTTTCTGCGTTTAACCTGTTCAATTCCTTTTCCTGATCAGCAAAACCAAGGTCTATAAATTCTTTTTTCTGGATTGCTTTATTAATCGATTTTGTAGCTTTATTTGCAATGTCTTTAGATATTCCGGTCAGTTTTAACGCTTTATTTACACTATCCGTAACATTTTGATCCTTTTTATTCTCGATCTTAATATGGTCATCATCGGTATCCTTTTCTACATGCTTTGGCGAATACACCACCAAAAAATAGACAATTGATACAAAGATATACATGCTCACCGGATTGATATACCGTGCTCTTTTACCAGCTAAATAATCTAATGTAACCTGCCCCGGCTTGGTTAAAAGAGGAGATAGGGTTTGGAAGAACTTATTATCAAAATGGAAATAATGGGCAATGCTGTGGCTGATAAAGCCCCAAAAACTTTCCTTTAATTCTAAATTGGGTTGACCGCAATTGCTGCAATAATGTTTCTCCACGTGGGAACCGCAGTTTAAACAATTGTGCTCTTTTCTATACTTGCCAGCTGACATGGGATTTATCGAAATTATAAATGGTTAATGGCTTCTACTTCTGCCCGGGTATGTTTGTGTTTAAATATGATTACAAAAACAATAGCAATCACTAAAACATAGATCGTAAAAGATAGCCAGATGTTGTGCCAGTCTTTTACATCCAAGGCCCGGCTTAAATCTCCGTTTTGCAATACACTAATGCCTTTATTTTTCAAAAATTTAAGCAAATGTTCATTATCGGCTTCACTTTTTACATATTTAGATAACGAACCGATGTTACTATAGTAAGAGGTGAAATACTTATTGATCATCCAACCGGATACCAAACTGCCAAACACTGCACCAAAACCATTGGTCATCATCATAAATAAACCTTGCGCCGATGAACGTGTTTTAGGTGTTGTTGAAGTTTCGACAAATAACGATCCTGAAATGTTAAAGAAATCGAAAGCCATTCCGTATACAATGCATGAGGTGATAATCATCCATAAATTAGTAGAGGGATCGCCAAATGCAAATAAGCCAAAACGCAATACCCAGGCAAACATCGCGATTGCGATGACCCATTTAATCCCAAATCTTTTCAAAAAGAATGGAATAGCCAGGATAAACAATGTTTCGGATATTTGAGAGATGGATAAAATGATGGTAGAATACTTGATTACAAAAGATTCTGCAAAAACGGGGAATAATTTAAATTCATCTAAGAAAACATCCCCATAGGCATTCGTTAACTGTAATGCCGCGCCCAAAAACATGGAGAAAATAAAGAACAACGCCATCTTATAATCAGCAAACAGTTTGAAAGATTCTAAGCCAAGCTTTTGCACGAATGTTTTTTTCTCACTGATTAAATTTAATGGTTTACATGCCGGAAGGGTAAAAGAATATACCCCTAATAATAAAGCACTTATGCCTGCAATGTAAAATTGATTTGCACTGGCTTTGTTGCCTGTTAAATTGGTAAGCCACATGGCCGCAATAAAACCAACCGTTCCCCAAACACGGATAGGGGGAAAGTTTTTGACCACATCAAAGTTGCCATTTTTTAAAGTAGTATAACTGATCGAGTTACTTAAGGCTATGGTTGGCATATAAAAACACATGGCAACCAATATTACCCAAAAAAAGGTGTGTGGATCTTCTACCTGTGGCAGATAGAACATAGTAGCAGCATAAAGAATATGTAATATAGCATAGAGCTTTTCAGCATTGATCCACTTATCGGCCAGGATACCGGTTATGGTAGGCATAAACAAAGATGCAATACCCATTGTAGAAAAAATTATTCCAAAATCTGCGCCATCCCATTGTTTGGTTCCAAACCAATAATTTGCAATCGTTATTAACCAGGCAGCCCATACAAAGAATTGCATGAAACTCATTATAGTTAAGCGAAACTTAACGTTCATAATAATAGTTTAGTTTGATTATTGAAAGTAAAAGCTGAATATAGAACTATTTTGAATGATAATCCAAAATGAGCTCAAATTATTTTAAACAATTTGGGCTATTTTCAGATTTAGCTTTTTATTTAGTGATTTTTAGAAAAATCGATTGGAATTTTGATTCGATGAACATTTTTTTGATCAAAATTAAGATGTTCCCCGTTTGTTCAATTCATCTCTTAACCTTGCTGCTTTTTCATAAGCTTCTTCAGCAATGGCCTCTTGTAACTTCTGCTGAAGTTCTTCTAAGGTTAAATCGCCATAACCCTGTTGCTTGGTTGAGGTTGGTAAGCTATCAGCTTCGGGTTCTTTGGCAATAGAATCCATATTTTCGAGAAAAAGAAAATCATTTCCTTCGATCACGATTCCTGCTGAAGCCAAAATAAACTCATAGGTATAAATCATAGCGTTAAAACGAACGGCTAATGCAATTGCATCAGATGTCCGGGCATCAACCTCATGGGTATTTTTTCCATCACTACAAATTAGTTTGGCGTAAAATACCCCATCAACCAAATTGTAAATAATGATTTCCTGAATATTGATATGAAAAGTATCAGCCATCGATTTAAATAAATCGTGTGTCAACGGCCTACTAGGAGTCATTTTCTCAATTTCAATAGCAATGGCCTGCGCTTCAAATGCACCAATAATAATCGGCAACCGGCGGCGTCCATTTACTTCTCCTAAAACAAGGGCATAAGCACCAGATTGAGTCTGGCTGTAAGATAAACCTACAATATCTAATTTTACTTTTTTCATATTTATGTAAGACCTTACAGGTTTTTAAAACCTATAAGGTCTGTAAGGTATTATGCCTTATGCGCTTTTAATGCTTCAATTAATTTTGGTACTACTTCAAAAGCATCGCCAACAATTCCATAATCAGCCACTTTAAAGAATGGCGCTTCCGGATCTTTATTGATCACTACAATTACTTTTGATGAACTTACACCTGCCAAATGCTGGATCGCCCCAGAAATACCAATGGCAATATATAAATTTGGACTGATGGCAATACCTGTTTGACCAACGTGTTCTGAGTGCGGTCTCCAGTCTGCATCAGAAACTGGTTTGGAACATGCTGTAGCTGCCCCTAACAGACCTGCTAATTCTTCAATCATTCCCCAGTTTTCTGGGCCTTTTAAACCTCTACCAGCCGAAACGACCAATTCAGCATCAGGTAAAGAAACTTTATCAGTTGCCCTTATAATCTCTTTAATAACAGTACCTAAGTCTGATTGTTTAATATCAGCAGCAAAGGTTTCAATAGCTACATCTGTAGCATTTTCTTTCACGCCAAACGCATTTGGGTTTAGGGCAATTACTTTGTTTGCAGAAGTTAATTCGGTAATGGCAAATGCTTTACCTGAGAATGCTGTTTTCTTAACCGAGAATTTACCATCGCTGCTAGGCAATTCTACCGCACCATCAGCTAAACCAGCTTTAAGTTTTACTGCAATACGCGGCGCCAAACCTTTACCAGAGAACGAGTTAGATAAAACAACAATATCAGCTCCTTCTTTCTCAGCGGCAGCAGCAATGACGCTTGCATAAGCCTGGTTAACAAAAGTTCTTAACTGGTCGGTACTTACATTTAAAACTTTAGATGCACCGTATTTGCCCAATTCTTTTAATTCAGTTTCTGCAACATCACCAATTGAAATGGCGGTTAATTGAGTTGATTGTTGATCGGCAATGGCTTTGGCATAAGATACTGCTTCGAAAACAGATTTCTTAAATTTACCCTCAGCTTGTTCTACATATACTAATACTGACATATAATTACCCCTAATCCCCTAAAGGGGATTTTTATTTCTATAATTAATTATTCTTTTATTTATCTCTTAACCCAAATCAGACAGCTTGAAACTGAAAACTCCAAACTGCCAACGGGTTATATTACTTTAGCTTCGCTGTGTAATAAGCCAATTAACTGTTCTGTCTGATCCGCAGGAATTAACTTAACCGTTCCGCGTGGGGCAGGAGTCTCGTATTTCGTAACCTTGGTTACTTCTTCGATAGCAACTGCATCTACAACAACTAATGGTTTTGTTCTGGCGCTCATGATGCCACGCATGTTCGGAATTTTTGGTTCAGCTACACCTTCAGCACAACTGGCTACAAATTTACCAGAAACAGTTAATACCTCTTTTCCACCTTCAATTTCTCTTTCTATGGTAGCACTGTCGCCAGCAATATCTAATTTTTTAATGATCGACACAGATGGGATATCTAAAAATTCGCCTACCATGGCCGCAACCTGGTTACCATTATAGTCGATAGATTCGCGACCGGTTAAAATGATATTGAAATCTTTGTCTTTGGCATATTCTGCGATCTGTTTAGCTACAAAATAAGCATCTCTGGGCGCAGCATTCACCCTAACCGCATCATCGGCGCCAATTGCTAGCGCTTTTCTGATGGTTGGATCGTTAGCTGCTTCGCCAACGTTGATCACTGTTACTGTTCCCTTGCCACCTTCAGTTAACTCAATTGCGCGTGATAAAGCGATTTCATCGTATGGATTAACAATATATTGCACTCCTGACGTATTGAATTCGGTATTATCATTAGTAAAAGTTATTTTTGTCGTTGTGTCTGGCACGTTACTGATACAAACTAATATTTTCATATGTTAATAGTGGTTTTTATTGCTATGAACGATCTAGAACTGTAATTGTTTAATGTTGATCGGTTCATATATGATATCATTATTATATAAGGTCTTTCTGCAAATTTAATTAAAAAAGCAAGGAAATAAAATGTCATCCACCCGTTTAAGCAAGTTATTAGAATTTTTAGAAAGCGATCCCAACGATCCATTTATACTATATGCCTTAGCCACAGAGTATAACGCTCAAAATGAGAAAGAAAAGGCCTATTCTTTTTACCTTCAGTTAACTGATAAACATCCAGATTATGTTGGAACATACTATCATTTGGGCAAATTATTGGAAAAAGACGATCAAAAAGAGAAAGCAATCGAAATTTATCAGAAGGGAATGCAGGTGGCTAGAAATAAAAGAGATATGCATGCATTTTCAGAATTGCAAGGTGCATATAATACAGCCGCCGGACTAGATTATGAAGATGATTAAACCCCAAACCCCTAAAGGGGCTTTTAGTTTATTATTATAAATGCAGACCAAACCTATTGCCGCTAAAAAGCAGTGGCTGTTTATTAGAAACGTAATCTTTTTTACATTTACCTCTTTTGGTGGGGCGCAGGCGCACCTGGCCTTGCTGCTGAAATATTTTGTACAGAGCACCAAGTTTATCTCCGAGGAGGAATTGTTAGAACTAAATGCACTGGCCCAGGTATTGCCGGGGCCGGCATCTACACAAACACTGGTAGGAATAGCCTGGAAGGTTGGCAAGCTCAAGCTGGCCATCATCACCTTCCTGATCTGGATATTGCCTACAGCGGCCATCATGACCTTTGCAGCGATCAGTTATGCCTTACTCGATCAGAAACAAAAGTTTAACGATATTTTAGAATATATCCAGCCCATAGCCCTTGGTATTGTGGCCTATGGAGCCTGGAAATTGGGCAAAAAAGTTTTATCTTCTCAGGTTTCTATATTTCTGGCTATTGCTTCGGTTATTGCTACTTTGGTATTAAGAAATGCATACGTATTCCCTTTATCTATTTTAATAGGAGGGATGATATCATCTGCGATAGAAACCCCAAAAGAAGAAACGGAATTAAGGGTTAAACTTTTTTCGAATATTAACCCTAAAAAGCTGGTTTATTTTATTGGCGCATTATTGCTGTTCGCTTTAGTGGGCGCAATTATTAACCGTACATCACCTTTCAGTTTACCCATCCGTTTGCTTGAAAATTTTTACCGTAATGGGATTTTGGTTTTTGGCGGCGGACAAGTGCTTGTACCATTGATGTTTACAGAGTTTGTGGAGATGAAGCATTATTTGCCTTCATCTGGTTTTCTATCTGGTTTTGCATTACAACAAGCCTTACCAGGACCTACATTTTCTTTTACCAGTTATCTGGGTGCCTTGAGCATGAAGAATTTTGGTTATGGGATGTGGGGGCAGATTTTAGGTGGATTAATCGGCGTAATAGGCATTAACTTGCCTGGTTTAATCCTTGTTTTATTTATTGTTCCCTTTTGGGACGATCTTAAAAAGATCTCCAGAATCCGCCATAGCCTATCGGGAATCAATGCCGTGAGTGTAGGGTTTATCATTGCCGCATTTATCCTTTTGCTAATCCCAATGGGCTTTAACTGGGTGTTTTTAGGAATTATGATTGCGACGTTTCTGTTGCTTAATTTTACCAAGGTAAGTCCTCCCGTTATTGTATTAGCGGGTATATTGATTGGGTATATATTCTAGCATTTGCTTTAACGAAGAAGCGTATACATAACAGCCTTGATGATGAGGAAAGCAGTTACAGTGCCATTTAGGTTAAAGTAGTCCCGCTATCACTGCTGCTCCGATAAGGATCGGGAGCATTCGTTTTATCGGGTTTAGATGGGTCGGTTTCCTGCTACCAGGCTCGTTTTTCCATCTCAGGACTATTTTTAGCGGTTAATAGCAAATAATTATTCCTAAAACGGTGGATCATCATCATTATAATCATCCATTTTGGATGGACGAATGATCACATTGCTTTGCTTTTCGAAATCTTGTGACGGATACATTCCGGCAGATGGATCTGCAGCAAACGAATTTGGAGGTGCGTTAAAATCATCTTCCAGATCGACGAACTTCACAAATTTACCTATAAATTTAAGCGGCACAATTCCGGTTTCACCGTTACGGTGTTTTGCAATAATTACCTCACCAATACCCGCCTGCGATCTTCCTTGCTCATCTTCGGTAATACCATAATATTCGGGACGGTATAAGAATAATACCATATCCGCATCCTGCTCAATTGATCCAGATTCACGTAAATCGGATAACATCGGCCTTTTTCCCTGCAAACCTGGCCTACTCTCTACCGCACGACTTAACTGCGATAGTGCCAATACCGGAACATCAAGTTCTTTTGCTACAGATTTTAAGGCCCTTGAAATACTACCGATTTCCTGCTCACGGTTTCCACCACCTTTACCTTCGCCTTTACCATGCATTAACTGCAAGTAATCGACAATTACGAGCTGGATGTCGTACTGAGATTTTAATCTACGGCATTTTGCCCTAAACTCAAAGATATTTAGTGCGGGCGTATCATCTATTAACAGGGGGGCTTCAGTTAAACGGCCAATTTTACTGTGTAATTGTTGCCATTCCCATTCCTGTAAATTCCCTTTTCTGATTTTTTCCTGCTCAATTTCTGCTTCACCGGAAATTAAACGATTAACCAACTGAACCGACGACATCTCTAGTGAGAATACAACCGTTGGTTTAGCGAAATCGACGGTAGCGTTTCTGGCACAGGTTAGCACGAATGCCGTTTTTCCCATCGCCGGACGAGCCGCAATAATTACCAAATCCTGCTTTTGCCAACCGCCTGTAATTCGATCCAAGCCTGTAAAACCGGTAGGAACACCTGTTAAACCATCTGTTTTGGTACGAAGTTCTTCGAGGGTAGCTAACGATTGCTTGATGATATCGTCCATTTTCTGGGTATCTCTACGCAGGTTGTTTTGGGCAATTTCGAAAAGACCTTTTTCAGCCTGATCCAATAAATCGAAAATATCGGTAGTATCCTCATAAGCATTGGTAATGATTTCGGTTGAGATCCTGATTAATTCACGCTGAATGTATTTTTGAGAAATAATACGGGCGTGGAACTCGATATTCGCTGCTGAGGCAACACGGTTGGTTAAATTAGTAATGTAATAAGCGCCGCCAACGATTTCTAAAGTACCTAAAGTACGCAATTCGGCAGTAACCGTTAAAATATCTACAGGTCTCGACTTTTGGAATAAAATATGGATAGCCTCGAAAATTTTCTGGTGGGCAATATTATAGAAAACCTCTGGTTTCAAAACATCGATTACGGCTGAAAGGGCATCTTTTTCGAGCATGAGGGCACCTAAAACCGCTTCCTCAAGATCTAATGCCTGGGGAGGGATCTTACCCTGTGAACTAATGGTATTACTTAACCTGCTTTTTCTAGCAGTCATACTGTTCTTTCCGCCTTGTTCATTATCCGTACTCATGCAACAAAAGTAATCAAATTTTGACGCGATTGCTCGAATTAGTTCTTAGCTGTTTGTTAACAAATTGAAGCATAATCAGATTAAATTTTATGTGATTTTATAAATCGCCAAAATTTTTAAACAATTAAATGTTAATAAGGATCATATAGATTAGGGCTAAAACATTTATTTGAATACTTTTGCCTAACAATTTCAAAACATGGATAATTTTAGAAGACCGCAACGCGCAAAAGAGAATAATGAGTTTGTATTTGGCATCAGGGCCGTAATAGAAGCCGTTAAAGCAGGAAGAGATATCGAAACGATTTATCAGCAACGCGGTTTAGGTGGCGAATTATTCTTAGAGTTAAAAGCGCTTTTAAAAGATACCTTGATTCCTTTAAATTCAGTTCCGATTGAGAAACTGAATCGCATGTCGCAAAAAAATCACCAGGGTGTAATTGCGGTCATTTCTCCGATCACCTATCAAAACATAGAGGATATTGTACCAGCTGTTTTTGAAAAGGGAGAGGTGCCTTTAATACTGGTTTTAGATAGCGTAACCGATGTGCGTAATATGGGCGCAATTGCTCGTACCGCGGCCTGTGTTGGTGTACATGCCATTGTTGTACCTTTAAAAAATGCTGCACAGATCAATGCTGATGCGATAAAAACATCTGCAGGCGCTTTGTTTAGCATACCAATCTGCCGTCATGCCAATCTGCATAAAACCTGCTTGTTTTTACAGGAAAGCGGCTTGCAAATCGTTGCCTGTACCGAAAAAACAAATGATTTTATTTACGCGCCAGATTATACGATGCCTACCGCAATTGTAATGGGATCGGAAGATGAAGGTATTTCTAACGAACTTTTACGTGTAGCCGATCATTTGGCTAAAATTCCGATGGCCGGTAAAATCGAATCCTTAAATGTTTCAGTAGCTGCTGGCGTAATTTTATACGAAGCCGTTAGACAAAGAACCGTTTAACGTAACAGCGAAATAATCGGTGACGGAATTAAAGCAGTTTTGAGATAAACAGGATCCTGTTTATCTCTTATTTTTAGAAGCGACGAATACAAATACCCCCGCTACCAAAATAATACCACCCGCATAAGGAGGCCAATTGACGGATTTTTCCTTGTCTGCAGATATTTGGATTGGTCCCGCATCTACAATTTTTTCTTTTCGTGTGTAGCTAAAGCCAGTCCAGATTAGCATCGCAATCCCAACCACAATTAATATAAGTCCTACCGTTTTGTTCATGATGTTTTATTTATATCAGAACAACGGCAGGTTAATTATGTTTTATTGAAATGAATAACCCAGGCTTATCTTTTGCGCATAATTAACATTGTCGGCCATTTCGAAGGAAAGAGAAAAACGTTTGATATACAGAAAGTAATTAAAAACCCAACCCATCGAATTTTTCCCCCTAATGATATCATTTGTTTTGATGCCAGACCTAAAACTATTTGCAAAGTTAGGTGTGCCGCCAATAAAAAACCTAAAAGCATGTCGGAAATCATGGTTATCCCTTACCCTCCAGATCACCTCTGTAGATAATCCAGTGGTCCAAAGCACCTTTTTGTTGGAAACCGCTACGTAGTCAGGAATATGGCTGTTATAAACCTCTTGTCTGAACTTGGTATAATCGCCGCCCTCAAAGCTAACTGCATTTTCAAAATTAATATACCTAAAATCTGTATTCCCGTTAGCGGAAGTTTTGTGAAGGCCTGCAGAAAGTCTTAAACCAACTCCACTGATAGATTTTTTAAAAGCCGGAAGATAATTCTTAAGATTCTCTGTACTGTTGTCGTTATCTCCACCCGAGGCTTTTCCTATATAGCCGTACATGCCATAAGAAATATTTGATTTTTTGAAAGTGTGCGAACGGCTTATGTTTGCCATTCCGAGTTCGAAATCCGTACCAGCGCTTGGTGATATAGAACCGGCATAACTTGCTGATACATTTGTTAAGCTTTTAACGCTATCCGCACCCATTGCTTTTGGCATATATCCCATATTGTTCCCCAGAACAGCAGGGGTAAGAAAAGATGTACAGGAAGTAAATGTGGCAAGGAAAAGGAAAGAGGCGAGAGCGATAATTTTAGTTTTCATTTTTACTTTTTTGTTATTCGTCAAAGAAATCAACCAATCCACCCAGAAAATATTCCTGGATCCCATCTGTAAAATCTTTATAGTCTTCATCAGGAATATTGGTCTGTTTATACTCCAGCGAAGTTCCTTTTTTGTCTTCGTGAAGTTTTATGGTTACAATTGAGGCATCGTTTTCTTCGCCAAAATACCATTGTTGTACAATTTGCTTACCATAGGTAAATTCTATGTTTTTCCCGGTAATATCGCCATCCCAAAAAGAAAATTCAGTTCCTGGTACTTCTTCAAATTCAACATCGGCACCAGTCCATAATTTTATACTGGTTTCTTTGGTAAGGGCTAAATAAACTTCTTCGGGTGGGGCAGGGATGTAGGTGTATTTTTTAAAGTCTTTCATGATCGTGATTTGCTGGATTTATGGATTTTTAGGATTAATGCCTGAAATAAAAAAGTTTATTTGTCCAATCCTGCTTTATATTTATTGTCTCTTGAGTTATATATCTTTTTAAATTGGAGGCTTGTAGCGCCAAAATTAACTAATAATCCTATAGAAAATCCATAAGCCACAACATAATTTTTAGCTTGAGCTATCCATCTTGTAAATGTTTTTAGCACTTGGTTCAAGACAATAGTTAGGGATAAAACTATCTAAGTTACCAATATCTTTATACTTACTTATTTGTGGTTTTAGGTATCATGCAAATCCACTAATCTTTCTAATCCTGTTGTTATTTAAATGCGTTTAATCCTGTCACATCCATTCCGGTGATCAGTAAATGTATATCGTGTGTGCCTTCATAAGTGACCACCGATTCTAAGTTCATCATATGGCGCATAATAGAATATTCTCCTGTAATACCCATTCCACCAAGCATTTGGCGGGCATTACGGGCAATATCCAATGCAATTTCTACACTGTTTCTTTTGGCCATCGAGATCTGTTCGGCTGAAGCCCTGTTTTCACTTTTTAAAACACCTAAACGCCATACCAATAGTTGTCCTTTGGTGATTTCGGTCACCATTTCTGCTAATTTCTTTTGTTGCAACTGGAAACCACCAATAGGTTTTCCGAACTGAACGCGTTCTTTCGAATAACGTAAGGCCGTATCATAACAGTCCATTGCAGCACCTAACGCACCCCAGGCAATACCATAACGGGCCTGATTTAAACAGCCCAATGGGCCTTTCAATCCTCTGATTTCGGGAAAAATATTTTCTTTTGGTACTTTTACGTTATCAAAAACCAGTTCGCCAGTTGCTGAAGCACGTAAACTCCATTTATTATGTGTTTCGGGGGTTGAAAATCCTTCCATTCCACGCTCTACCACCAATCCACGAATTTTTCCGGATTCGTCTTTGGCCCAAACTACCGCAATATCTGCAAAAGGCGCATTGCTGATCCACATTTTGGCACCGTTTAAAATATAATGACTTCCCGCATCCTTAATATTGGTCACCATCCCCCCTGGATTAGAACCATGATCTGGCTCTGTTAAACCGAAACAGCCCATCATTTCACCACTGGCTAATTTTGGGAGATATTTTTTACGCTGTTCTTCGGTGCCATAAGCATAAATAGGATACATCACCAACGAACCTTGAACGGAAGCTGTTGAACGGATTCCTGAATCACCACGTTCAATTTCCTGCATCAAAATTCCATAAGCAGTATAATCCAGTCCTGCACCACCGTATTCAACTGGTATTGTTGGACCAAAAGCACCAATATCGGCCAGGCCTTTTATCAAATGTTTAGGGAATTCTGCTTTTTGCGCATAATCTTCAATAATCGGACTCACTTCTTTTTTTACCCAATCTCTGGCCGTAGCACGAATTAATTTGTGTTCATCGGTTAACAATTCGTCCAACAAATAATAGTCTGGCGCCTCATACAGGTCTTTTTTTACTGATTTGCTCATGTAATTTCGTGTTATCTGGTTAAGAAATCGCGTTAATTTCAAAGGTAACAATTTACGGCAAGGGGCATTATATTCATGAATAAAAAATTAATTTTGCAGCTTACAAAACATACATGAGCCATTTCAAACAAACCGTAGCCTTAAAGGATGTAAAATGTTTTGCCCTACATGGTTATTATCCAGAGGAGCAACTTATTGGAAATCATTTTGTTGTAGATTTAGAAACGGAGTTTACACCACGAGGTTTTGATGATGAACTGGCGCAGACGGTCAACTATGAGGATTTGAACAACATTATTCTCGAAGAAATGAAACATACCCAAAAGTTATTGGAAACGGTTTTGAACAATATCATTTCGAGAGTAATCGCCCTGCATCCTTTTGTTGATACTGTTTATGTAAGTATGAAGAAATTAAACCCACCAATGCCTGGCCAGATTGGGCATTCTTTTGTTAAACTAACCTATACATCAGCCAAATAAAATGAATTTCACCAAAATAAATCCTGAGATTTTAGCAGAAATCAAAGCAGCCATAGGAGCAGATCGAGTTTTTACTGATGCAGATAGTTTAGAAAATTATAGTCATGATGAAACGGAAGATCTGCGCTATCAACCAGAGCTGGTGGTAAAACCAACAACGCCTGAAGAAGTTTCAGCTTTACTTAGAATCTGTAATGCACATCATATCCCTGTTACGCCTCGTGGAGGCGGAACGGGCTTAAGTGGTGCAGCTTTACCTATTTATGGCGGTGTTTCTTTATCGATGGAAAAATTTAAAGCTATCCTTGATATTGATACTGAAAATCTACAGGCAACGGTTGAGCCGGGCGTAATAACAGAAGAATTTATCAATGCAGTAGCCGAAAAAGGGCTTTTATACCCTGTAGATCCAAGTAGCAAGGGCTCTTGTTTTATCGGAGGCAATGTGGCCCATGGTTCTGGCGGACCAAGAGTAGTAAAATATGGCACCATTCGCGAATATATCTTAAATCTCGAGGTAGTTTTACCCAATGGCGATATCATATGGACGGGTGCCAATACGTTGAAATATGCATCTGGTTATAATTTAACACAATTAATGATCGGTTCGGAAGGTACTTTGGGCGTGGTAACTAAAATTGTAACCAAATTATTGCCTAAACCTACTCAATCTGTTTTAATGATGGGTTCTTTTAATACCAACGAAGATGCTTGTGCGGCAGTTTCAGCCATTTTCAGGGCAGGAGTTACCCCATCTGCTTTAGAGTTTATGGAGCGGAAAGGAGTGGAGTGGGTCATCAAATTCGATGATATTAAATTTGATTTGAAGGACGATGTTGCTGCTTTACTAATGATTGAATTTGATGGAGATGATTTAGATGATATTTTTAAAAACTGCGAGAAAACCAATATCGTTTTAGAAGAACACAAATGCACAGATGTACTCTTTGCAGATACGGCGGCTCAAAAGGAAGAATTATGGCGGATGCGGAGAACAATGGCCGAATCAGTTAAAGCTAACTCCGTTTATAAAGAAGAAGATACGGTTGTTCCACGCGCAGCTTTACCAAAGTTAATCAATGGAATAAAAGAAATTGGCACCAAATATGGTTTTGAGAGCGTATGTTATGGCCATGCAGGCGATGGAAATTTACATGTAAATATTATAAAGGCCGGAATGAGCGATGAGGATTGGAAAAATAAACTCAAGTTCGGCATTGCCGAAATATTTGAATTAACCACAGCTTTAGGTGGAACATTATCTGGCGAACATGGAATCGGTTTAGTTCAAAAGGAGTTTATGCCAATTAAATATTCCGAAATCCACCTAAATTTAATGCGGGGCATTAAAAATGTTTTCGACCCCAAGGGGATATTAAATCCAGGTAAAATTATGCCGGAAGAGCTAAAGAAGTCAAGTTTTTAAAACTTGACTTCTTATCCAAGTTGCTCAAAACCTAACATCTTTTGTTTTTCTTTATCTGGTATTGCAGTTGGTTTGCCTGTGCTATAATCCACAGCGATACATACTGTTTTGCCTTTGCCGCAGATCACTTCTTCATTTCCTGTTAGTTTAACGATCTGATAATCCAGATCGAAACTTGTATTGCCAATACGAGATGTTTTTACATGGATGGCGATTTTATCGTTCATCACAATTGGTAAAATATAATCCAGCTCTGCATGGGCAATTACAATTCCGGTTTTCTTCCAATCCCACTTGATGATTTCTTCCCAGTACTTGGTTCTGGCAATCTCCAGATAGGTAAAATAAATAGAATTGTTTACGTGCCCCATCAGATCGAAATCAATAAAGCGCAAATGGATATTGGTTTTATAGTTGAATTTGTCTGAAAAACCCTTTATTTCTGCCAATTTGTCTTTTGAAATGGATTTATTTTGCCAAAATGTCTTAAAAATCATAAATATTTGCTTTGGTATGTAAGTTGAATATGGTGTATTATCAATTTAAAAATTAGAAAAAATAAATAATAAGCGATATGACACTAGTAAATTTTAACAACAGAACCCGTAACACAGCTCCTTACTTTAACAATGTTTTTGATTCATTGTTTAGCGACGCAGTAACTAAAAACAAAATGGTTGATAAATCACCAAATGTGAACATTTACGAAAATGAAACTGCATACGTAATCGAGTTAGCAGCTCCAGGTTTAAAGAAAGAAGATTTTCAGATCAATTTAAAAAAAGACAACCTTTCTGTTTGGGCAGAAGTTAAAAAAGACGAAACCCAGGTAGCAAAAGATTTTACACGTAAAGAATTTGATTACAGCTCATTCGCAAGATCATTTAATTTACCAGATAGCGCTGATGGTGATAACATTACTGCCGAGTATAAAGACGGTATTCTATCCATCAATATCAGCAAAAAAGACGATGCTAAATTGCAACACAAAGAAATTGTGGTATCGTAATAAAAATATTCTCGAAAGAGGGTTTTTCATAATAGTTTAAGTTTAGGTTTTATAAGGTTAATGCTGGATAGCATTAACCTTATTTTGTTTTAAGTATTTAGATTGATTTTAAGTTACATTCTTAAAATCACCTTAATCTCATTTTTTGTACTTTTGCGCCATGGAAAGAGAAATTCTGGATACGAAACGTAAAGCACTTAAAATAAACCTTGACCCGAGAATTTACGGCACATTTGCCGAAATTGGCGCGGGACAAGAAGTTTCCAGGAACTTTTTTAATGCAGGTGCAGCATCTGGAACAGTTGCAAAGACCATGTCGGCCTATGATATGACTTTTAGCGACGCCATTTACGGAGCAGAAGCCAATGGCCGTTATGTGAGTCAGAACAGGCTTTTACAAATGCTCGATCACGAATTTGGCCTACTTAACGAACGTTTATCAGGCGAGAAATACGAAAGCCGCACCTTTTTTGCATTTGCAGATACCGTAACTACCCTCAATTATAAACGCACCAACGAACCTCACGGTTGGGTGGGCATCCGTTTCCAGAATGAGCCTGGAGGTATGCCAAATGAAATATTTTTCCATGTTCGTTTGCTGGACACCGATGTAAACATGCAACAGCGTGTACTGGGCATTATTGGGGTAAACTTGCTTTACGCAGCTTTTTACCATTATCAGGATCCAAAAATCATGGTAGAATCGCTGGCCGATAACCTAACCATCGGATCAGTTGAAATCGATTTGATTTCAGTTAAAGGCCCAGCTTTCCCTGAAGTGGATAATATCTTACTTAATCTATATATGATTATGAAGGATTTCTCCGCAGCGGCGATTTTCGATGCAGATGCACACCCACGTCAGGCTAAAGATCTTTTATATAAAAAGGATATCATGATTTTGCGTACCAAATACGGACAGAAATCGTTGCCAAACTTTAATTTATTTAATAAAGCTACCGATCAGTTTAAACGTACAAACAAGGTAGAGGAGGGGAACCTGGCGGTAATGATAGAGGTTTTGTTAACCAATGTTTTAACCGATGCACAAGAAACTCCAGATGATATTGATCTAGAATCAGTAGCTAAACGTGCCCAGGAAATGTGCGATACTGGAAATATTGTGATCGTTTCGAACTTTACCCGCCATAACCGTCTTGCAAAATATCTGGCCAGATGTAAACCTAAAAGCGTTGGTTTGGCCACAAACATCAACAATTTAAAATTTGTATTCAATTCAAAAAACTTCACAGGCGAAAACTACTCAGGTCAGTTATTGAGTTATGTAAACGATATGTTCAATACCAATGTGAGGTTATTTGCGTATCCATTCCTGGATAAAAAGACCAATCAGGTCATAACCACAGCAAATATGCCGGTTACGCCTGAAGCAAAGCCATTATTTGATTTTCTTTTAATCAATGGTTATATCACCGATATTAAGGATTACAATGAGGATGAGGTGAAGACGGTTTAGGGTTATATCTCAATTATGATTCATAACTTGCATTGATATGCAATATGTTTTTGACTGATAATATGAGCGGTCGTCACCCTGAATTTATTTCAGGGTCTATTTAGCCTGAAATAAATTTAGCATGACGAGCTTATAAAATTAAAGACGCTATAAAATACTTTCCCATATGTTTTTAGGATCTTTAATGCTAACCACATTGCCATTTTTAGCGTTAGTTATTCTTTCTTTTATATTAGAACCGAATTCGGAATTATATGGGCTTTCCTCTTCTTTTTTAAAAGAAACATTTAAAGCTTTTAAAACAGCTTCGATTGCAGCCTCTTGCTTTTTGTTTTTAGGATGTGCGATTATAGTCATAACAATTATTTTACAATCAAAAAATACGAAATTATTCAATAGCAATCAGATGCTTATAATTAGAGATGCAAATTATTCATTGCTTGGATGAATTCAAATCCTTACTGATCCGCAGCGCTTCGGCAATAATTTCCTTTGGATAATTGGACATTTCTAAAATTCTAATGGCATTTTTGGTTTTAAGCGGGCCTTCTTTTAACTTATGGTCAAAGATAAGTTCATCATTGGTAATGGTTTCGGTAAAATGATAAAGTTCATACTCTTCCGCTAACATATTAGATAGTTCAATATCATGGGTGGCCACGAAAGTTAAATTCTCTTTGCAGTTTAAGTGCGACAATATGGCTTTTGCCGCTGCAATCCTTTCGATGGTATTTGTACCCTTAAATACTTCATCCAAAACAAAAAGATTTTGATCTTCGCTTTCAACCGCATTAATTAAATAAGACATTACATCTACTTCTTCTAAAAAATAGCTTTTCCCTTGAAACAGATTATCATCGATTCTTATGGAGGTATGTAATCTGAAGAATGGTGCTTTATACTCTTCCGCAAAACAGGTATAAATCGTTTGCGCGAGCACCGAATTGATGGCTATGATACGTAAGAAAGTTGATTTTCCCGACATATTTGACCCCGTAATCAACATACTTTTTCCATCAAGCTTCAATGTATTGTCGATGCAGTTCTCGATTAACGGATGTTTAATGCCTTTAAATTCGACTCCTTTGTAAGTCTGGCTAAATTGTGGTTCGCAGGTATTTTCGCTTTCCTTTAACGATGCTACAGATATAGCCATATCGATACTGCCAATGTATTGATATAGATTTAAAATGTCTTCCTGGGAATTTTCAATCAGTTTGATCAATTTGAAAAAGGTAAAAATTTCGATCAGAAAAACGGCTTTAATGATCTCGAAGAGATAAAGTGGGATCTGGCTTAAATCGCCTTGATTATTCTGGCTAAAATCCTGATAAAGAATACCTATTCTTCTCTGGAATTTCTTGAAAACCGGAATGGCATTATTTATTTTTTCAGTCTCAAAAGGAAGTTTTTCCTTTACCAGTTTTCTCGAAACCTCAATTAAAATGTTAAGCTGCGAGAGTGATTTGGTAAAAACGAGCAGGTGCTTTTTATTCCAATAATTCAAATACGTAGCATTAAAAACGATCAGGAAAAGAGCTAATATTAAAAAGATGGAAATTTTAATGGATAGGATTAGTAATGTTGCTAAAACTATTAGATCAACTGAAAGCCATTTAAACCATGTAGGTTTTTCTACCAATTGATCATTTAACAATAACACCACAGCATAACTATCGGTACTATTGAGTTTTATCAGTTCTGTCTGAGTTTTTTCCCTAATGGATGGGTTCTCTGAAAAGAAGCGAGCCTGATCACTTAAATGCTTTAATGCTTCACGGTTATTGCTTGGCTTAGCCAATTTGTTATAAAGAAATTGTTGTCCGATTTTGCTGCTTGTACGATCAACTTTTGCAAATAACTGGTCGAAATCGATGTCGGCCATGGTTTGATGAGAAAGTACATGGAATGCCTGGTCTTTCACATATGTTGAATACCAGCTTGCTTTATCGAAATTGATAACCTCTGTTTTTTCTTTTCCCCAAATATCTTTAAGATCTTTTAAAATCTGTTTCTTCTTTTTTCTTTTGTCAAAAAAAGCAAATAGCATAAGGAACAATAAAGCTGCAATTCCGAATAATAGGTAGGTCATGTAATGTACTAAGCGCACACAATATACAGGATAAATATTTTTATTTTAATAATTTTTCAACTACCTGTTTATAACTGTCACTAACAGGCAGTTCCTTGTCCGCTAT
Source organism: Pedobacter psychrodurus (assembly GCF_032678585.1). GTDB lineage: Bacteria > Bacteroidota > Bacteroidia > Sphingobacteriales > Sphingobacteriaceae > Pedobacter > Pedobacter psychrodurus_A. The sequence goes on from NZ_JAVTSN010000003.1 coordinate 63,442, forward strand.
AAATAATACATTCTTTCGTATAGCGGTTATTTTATGGATATTTACGATAAAGGATTTGTGGATTCTTTCAAAATACCCTGGCAGTTCTTCTTCCATGTTTTTCATGCTTGAGCGAACCACAGCTGCTTTCGGACTGGTAGAGGTATGGATCTGGATGTAATCTTTTAGCCCCTCCAGGTAAGTAATCTCGTTGAAGCTGATCTTCATTAAGCTATAACCTATATTCACAAACATATAATCTTGCTTAGGCAGATGGGATTGCGAAGCAGACTGTTTAAGCTCATACAGGTCTTTAGCTTTGTTACAAGCTTTCATGAAACGATCAAGCGATACAGGTTTCATTAAATAATCTACCACATCGAGCGCAAAACCCTCTAAAGCATATTGTTTGTATGCTGTAACGATAATTACCATTGGCTTTTTAACCAAACTTTGGATAAACTGTAGTCCGGTGATTCCAGGCATCTGGATATCGATAAAAATCAGATCTATCGATTGTTCCTGCATGATTTTATTGGCTGCAAATGCGTCATCGCAACTGTCTACCAATTCTAAAAACGGAATGCGGCTAATGTTGTCGGCCAATAACTGTAGGGCTAATGGCTCATCATCAATGGCTAAACACTTGATCATAACGTTAATTTTATGGTGAGGTGAACATTGAACCATGCATCTTTTTTTTCTATTTCCAATTGATGGTTTTTGCCATAAAGTAAATTTAAACGTCTGCTTACATTGCTTAAGCCAATACCCGAGGCAGCATCTTTCACTTCATTTTCGTCTGTGCTAAACTTGTTTCTGACGATGAAAGTCAGCTGCTCATCTTCTGTTTTTAGATCGACAAATATTTTGGGGTTTTCGATCATCCCAACACCATGTTTAAAGGCATTTTCGATAAATGGAATTAATAACATGGGTTCTATTTCATCAAATTCGCTTTCGATATGCATGTTGGTTTCAATTTCTACCTTTTTTCCGAAGCGCTGCTTTTGCAAATCAATGTAGGCCTGCAAATACTCGGTTTCGGTTTTAATGGATACTTTTTCTTCATCTGTTTCGTACAACATATATTGCATTAAACCAGATAATTTCATCACGGTTGGCTCCAGTTCATTGCTTTTTAGCCGCACCAAGGCCACAATATTGTTCAGTACATTAAAAATAAAATGAGGACTGATCTGCGATCGAAGAAATGAAAGCTCCGTTTTCATGTTTTCCTGTTCGCGCTGCAAAGATCGTTTTTCTTCACTAATCCGGTCCGAAATCATGGTAAAGGCCGTGCTTGCCGCGATGGTTAATAGAAAGGTTGGGGTATTAAACCAAAGTGTTCTGCCCAGGTTAAAATTAAAATCGGGTAATAAAATATGGAACAAGATCGAATGAACAGTAATGGCCAGAAGTAAACAGGCAACGAATGATAGCCCATACCATAAATATTTTTTCCTGTAAAAGAAAGAGGGGATTAAAACCTTACTGTTTAAATAAAAAATGGCAATCCAATAAAAGTAACTGATAAAATTTAACCTTAAGAACTGGGTTTCTTCGTAGCTGCTTAATGGGTGAGGAGGACGACTTCTATTCACATTAATAATATAGGGCAAAGTGATTAAAACAACCCAAACCAAAATATGCAGGCTTAATTTTATCCACTTTTTTGAGAAATTAATCGTCATTATTTTTTCTTTTGCGCTTCGCATCGCTAAGTTATTATTTATTATGTTTTTTAAGGTGTTTCGTCATGCTGAATTTATTTCAACATTTTGATGATATTTTTAAAGAGTAGCGCATCGGGACATTAACCTCTCAAATTAAAAGCCCCGATGCCTGGTGCTACTCGTATCTTAATGCATCTATCGGATCTAAATTGGATGCTTTCTTTGCTGGATAATAGCCAAAGAAAACACCTGTAATGGCACATACAACAAAGGAAATAACGATTGAAGATTCTGCGATTAAAATTGGCCAGTTTAAGAAATAGGAGATGAGATAAGCCGAGCTTACCCCCAATATTACGCCAATTATACCGCCAGTGATACTGATTAAAATTGCCTCTATTAAAAATTGCATTAAAACATCTTGTCCACGGGCGCCAATAGACATTCGAAGACCTATTTCCCGGGTACGTTCGGTAACCGAAACGTACATAATATTCATAATCCCAATCCCCCCAATGAACAGTGAAATACCTGCTATTGCTGTTAAAAGGACGGTTAACATACCACTTGTGGCGCTAATGGTACTGATTAGTTCAGCTTGTGTACGCACCTGAAAATCATCAGTTTCTGCAGCTGTTAATCGGTGGCTTTGTCTTATGGCATCCGAAATTTCGGTTGTAGCCGCAGCACTTGAGGCTTCTGTTGTTGCAGATGCATAAATACTTTGCAGGTAGTTGGTTGCGGTAATTCTTTTTTGTACGGTTGTGAAAGGGGCGAGGATAATATCGTCCTGATCTTGTCCGAAATTACTTTGCCCTTTTGATTCTAACACGCCAATGACCTGAAAAGGAATGTTTTTAAAACGTATAATCTGGCCAATAGGGTTACTTCCATCGGGAAACAGGTTATCAATCACTGTTTTACCCAAAAGACAAACTTTAGCAAAACTTTTAACATCATTTTCGGAAAACAGAATACCATCTTTAAGTTTCAGTTGACGGATATTTAAATAATCAGGGCTTACTCCGGTAATGGTAGTTGGCCAGTTATAGCCACCTTTAATGGCTTGTCCGCTGGTAGAAACAACAGGCGATAAACCATTTATATTTTTCGACTGTAGTTTTTGAATCGCGGTGATATCTTCCAGTTTCAAAGTCTGGATGCTGCTTCCCTGTAAACGTACACCGCCAGGTTCGTTGCTTTGTGGCATAATGGTAATCATATTCGAACCCATACCAGAAAGTGAAGAGCGGATACTTTGTTTAGAGCCTTCGCCAATCGCCATCATTGCAATTACTGCTGCTACACCGATGATAATGCCCAACATGGTTAAGAATGCACGAAGTTTATTTCGCTGCAATGCTAGAAAGGCAATCCTTAATAAATTTGTTATGGCCATGATTTCCTTGATTAATAATCATCCGATTCGGGCAAACTGGCCAAAGCCTCTTTTGCCGAACGTTGATTGGTGTTAATACTATTTTTTTGGATTTTACCGTCCCTTAGCATAATGGTTCTGGTACTAAAAGCCGCAATATCAGGCTCGTGGGTAACAAAAACGATGGTTTTGCCTTCAGCATTCAGCTCCTGCATTAAAGCCATAATTTCGTATGACGTGCGGGTATCTAAATTTCCTGTAGCTTCATCCGCCAAAATCATAACAGGATGATTAACCAATGCCCTAGCAATGGCCACGCGTTGCTGCTGTCCGCCAGATAACTGACTAGGTGTATGATCAAAACGTTCAGCAAGTTTTACCGATTCAAGCGATTTAATAGCCCTTTCTCTTCGTTCATCTGCCGATATCATTTTGTTATAAAACAGTGGAAGTTCTACATTTTCTAATGCAGATGTTCTTGGTAAAAGGTTATAAGCCTGAAAAACAAAACCAATTTTGGTATTCCTCAAACCAGCAAGCTCATCCCGGTTTAAACTTTTAACATCAACACCATCCAGATGATAACTTCCATCAGTAGGTTTGTCTAAACAACCTAGAATATTGAGTAGAGTTGTTTTACCAGAACCGCTACTTCCCATAATGGTTACAAACTCGCCTGCTTTAATATCAAAAGTAATACCTTTTAATGCCCGAACAGTTTGATCGCCCATTACAAACTCACGTTTTAAGTCGTGTATATCTAATATCTTCTGTTCCATTATTTCCTTCTGTTACCGCCTGGGCGTTTTGGCATGAAAGGACTAGATTGGCCCTGACTTGCTGCCTGACTTTTACCCATGCTTTGCGCGCCTGTAATCACTATATCTGTTGCTGCTAATCCTGATAATACTTCAACATGTGTATTGTCGTTTATACCTGTTGAAATTTTCTTTTGTACCAGTTCTTTTGCACTTTTTTGTACCCACACATAAGCTTCATCTGCTGCTGCTGGTTTCTTTTCAGGATTTACCCAGGTCATTTGATATTTACCTGCCAAAGTTGAATCTGGGTTATATTTTATCGCCTTTGTTGGAATGAGTAGTGCATTATTCACTTCTTTTGTGAAAATGGTAATGTTTGCGGTCATCCCTGGTTTTAGCTTATTCGCATCGTTCGAAGTATTGATAATGGTTTTATAGGTGACCACGTTCGATGAAATGGAAGGGCTTAGCCTGATTTCCTGAATGGTTCCTTTAAAGGTATCGTTCAAAAAGGCATCTACGGTAAAAGTTGCCCTTTCGCCTTTAGAAATATTACCTACATCAGCCTCATCCACAGATGCTTCTACCTGCATTTTCGTTAAATCTTTTGCAATACTGAAAATGGTTGGTGTACTGAAACTTGCTGCAACTGTTGTTCCTTCACTCACGCTTCTCGAAAGCACCGTACCATCAATTGGCGAATATATACTGGCCAGCGATAAATTCTTTTGCGCTGAAGCCAGCTGTGCTTTAATGCTATTAACGGATGCTTTTGAGGCGTTGTAAGTATATAAGGCATTGTCGTAATCGGCTTTGCTCACCGCACCAACTTTATATAAGTTATTTTGGCGGCTAAAATTACCCTGCTGGTAAACCAATGCGCTTTGCGCACTTACCAGATTGGCCTGGTACTGATTTACAGTCGCCTCGAATAAGGTTTTATCCAATTCGGCCAATAATTGTCCCTTTTTAACTTTAGAGTTGAAATCGGCGTAAAGGGTTTTAATCGTTCCCGATACCTGTGTACCTACCGCCACTGTATCAACCGGTTGAACTTTACCTGTGGCGGTAACATTTTCGGAAATATAACCTGTTTTGGGTTTCTCCGTTTCCAGAACCACCACCTGTTCTTTTTTGCGTAAAGCGAAGTACCAAACAGCAAACAAAGCTATCGCGATACCGAGGATAATGAATATTGTTTTCTTTTTCATGATTCAAATATTAAGTTGACTAGGCGGCAGCCATCATCATGTATTTTAGTTAGTTATAGGAACTCCTGTGTAAAAATTATAGATTCTGGTGTATAGGTTTGCAGTATATTTTGCTTGTACAAAGGACTGTAAGGCCTGCACATATAAATTTTTCTGTTGCAGGTTTTCGACGATATTGTTTGTACCTTCTTTTAATGCCGCATTCGAAATCCTTAAAGCTTCGCTTGTGTAGGTAAACTGTTGTTGTGCAGCAGTATATTGACTGTTTGCATTTTGTACATTGATATACGCACGTTCTACATTTTGGGTCAGTGTAGTTTTGGTATCTAAAAGAGATAATCGAGCCTGTTCAATGCTAATATTGGCCTTGGCAACATTGGTTTTTGTTACCCTTCTGTCGAAAATTGGGATTGATAGGGTTAAACCCAAATTCTGATAAAAACTATTATTCAACTGGTAACCATAACCGCCTACACTATTATTGCTATAACCTGTGTTCAGTGATCCGCCCAAGCTTAAGGTTGGGCGTAAGGTCGATTTTGCTTTTGCCAATTCTGTTGTTTGCAGCTGAATGTTTATTTCACCGCTTTTAACTTCCGGGCGAGTCCGTAATGCTTTGTCCTGTGCGGAAGCTAAATTATCCAATGCCGGTGCTACCGATACGGTATCTGTTGTACTTACTTCGAAAGCAGTTGCTGTTGGAATTTGCAATAACTGTTTTAATGTTAAGATATTCTGTTGCAATGTATTTTGAGCGGTAACTAAAGTGTATTTATCATTAGCGTATGTAGCCTGCAACTGTAAAAGATCCTTTTTTGCAATGGTTCCGAACTTAAATTGTTGTGCTGATTGTTTAACCTGTGCTTCGCTGGTAGTTAACAAGTCTTTTAAATAGGTGATATTTTCTCTGGCGAGCAAAATATTCAGATAAGCCTGGGTAATAGAAATGGTAATATCATTTTTAGCCGCTTCAACAGATAAATTTGCGGTTTGCAGGTTTAGTTCTTTGGCTTTTATATCATTTTTTAAATAACTCCCATTATATAAGGTAATATCTGAGCTTAAACCAAAACCACTGGTATTCTGTAATCCAGATTTGTAATTGGTAATTGCCTGCGATACATTTCCGGTTAAATTGGGAAGCACAGCCGATTTTGATGCAATTAAGTTCTGTTCGGCCGTTTGGGCATCCAATTTTAAAGTATTAATGCTGATATTTTTTTCCTTGGCATATTCAATGGCCGTTTTTAAATCCCATACTTTTGGGATTTCTTGTGCTTTAGTTGCATAAGCCGCTACAAGCAAAATGAATATGAAAATATATTTGATGTATCTGCGCATGGCGAATAAATTTTGTGTCTCTTTAGAACTATTGAACACAAAAATATATCCGATTCAAGCTGTATTTTATCAATTGAGACGAACACCTAAAATGCTGCGACGAAAAGCTGAAACTTTGAGACCACTCAAAATTTGAGATTTAATATACACGGCATATTTGTCTGTTTTTTGAACCACATAAGGCATATAAGCTCAATTATTTTCTTACATAGGCAATAGCTAAGCTGTTCTCAGGTGACTTAGGTGGTGAGAACATTGGTAATGTTATTTGAACCACCTTAGCCATCTAAGATCACCTAAGTTTCTTAGTTGCAATTTAACTTGACCATATAAGCTTACATGGTCTTAATGTATTAGATGGTAATAAATTAAACCATTTGTAATATCTAGCCGCTTTCATTTACACTTAAAAATGGAAAATACATTTACCACGTTTTTGAACCACGTAAGGCATATAAGTGAAATAAGCTCGATTGATGCGCATATATAGGCAATAGCTAAGCTGTTCTCAAGTGACTTAGGTGGTGTAAAAACATTGGTGGTGTTAATTGAACCACCTTAGACACCTAAGATCACCTAAGTTTCTTAGTTGCAATTTAACTTGACCATATAAGCTTACATGGTCTTAACTATCTTAAATGGTATCAGTTAAACCGTTCGTAATGTTGAGCCACTTTCATTCACGATTAAAGTATGATTTACACCACATTTCAAGGCGAAGTTATTTCGTTGGTGCCCCACAGGGAAGTCGAAGACAACAGGATAATTGTATTCCTTTATTTTTTCTAAAACGATATCATACACGGTTTTGCCAAATTCTTCACCAGCATCATCCGGTTTAACTTTAAAACCACCAATAATCAATCCTTTTAAGCTTTTTAATTTACTACTGCGCTTCAGGTTCCATAACATTCTATCAATGCTATACAGGTATTCACCGGTATCTTCTATAAAAAGTATTTTGTCTTTAGTATTCAAATCAGAATCGCTGCCTGCCAAAGTTTCAATAATACTTAGGTTTCCGCCTACTAAAACACCATCAATTTTGCCCATGCGGTTATTGATGTTGATAGGGGCGGTGTACCCCATCTGTTCACCAATCAATGCATTTTTTATGGATAAAATTGTTTCAATCTGTATCGGTTCGGCTTTACTCCAATCGTCAGGAAAACTATTGCACATTTTGGAGTGGATGGAAGCAATACCATAATTTTTGGCTAAATGGCAATGCAGAACGGTGATGTCGCTAAAACCAATAATCCATTTTGGGTTTCTTTTGAAAGATGAAAAATCGAGTTTATCGATTATCCTTACAAAACCGTAACCTCCCCGGGCGCACATAATGGCTTTAATTGTTGGATCATCAAGCATTTGCTGAAAATCTACCAATCTTTCATTATCCGTACCACCATAGGTAAAATCGCGTTTGCCGATGGAATTACCCACTTTAATTGTAAAACCCCAACTTTGCATCTGTAAAACAGAAGGCTGGATCTGTTCTGGTGTAATGTATCCCGCAGGACTCGTAATCCCGATGGTATCACCAGGTTTTAAATAAGGCGGTATTTTAAATGATGAATTTTCACTTTCTACAGTATTGGCTAAAGTTTTAAATACAGGAAACGCAGTTGCGGCTGCGATAAATGAAGAAAGGAAGTGTTTTCTGTTCATCTAAAATGTGATGTAATGTTGATCTGGCTAATATAGGATTTAAAATTTTCGCATAAAAGAAAAGGGATTTATATCCATAAATCCCTTTTTTAAACCAAACAAATTAATCTGTAAAAGATTAGTATAATGTGAATTATATAAATAACCCCGAATGAAATAAAATGTTTTGAGATTTTGAAAAAAATTTGTGTCATTCTGATCCGATAACTATCAGATGCAGTGAAGGATCCTTAAATTATAAGTAAATTTTTCCAACATATTAATGATTTGATTGCTCATAAAATATTTTTTAAATCACTGTATCTGCTAAATAGCCCTGATGGAAACGGAAATACTTTTTGGCCCCATGATATTGTATTTGAGAAAACATTTCCAAAAAGATTGAAGTGTACAGCAGGAACAACCCAAACTATGAGCACTGTAACTGCGCTTCTAATATTGAAAAAGCAGGACAATTAATCGAGATTCTTCACTGTGCTCAGGATTAAAGCATTTAGGTTAAAAGGTAAAGGCTACCCATCGCGGATAGCCTTTGCTAACAACAAAACAAATATAAGATAACCAAATCTTGCCTGATTGAGCAGAATCAGGGTAAAGTGCTATGAGATACACTTCGCGGCCTAGTAATGGATTCGAACCATTGTAAAGAGTTTATGAAACTCCAACCTTCCAATCGGTCAACTGGCCAATGTTTTATAACTGCCTTAATGCTAAATAATCGCTTAATTCTAAAATCTGTTCTTTATTTAAGCTATCTTCATCCGCCGAAACCTGCTGTTCATCTTTTTCCTTTTTTAGGGGATATAGGAGATTCGGGTATTCATCTATAGCTGGGTATTGAAAATAGATTGACATGATTTTTTTGTTTAACTGCTTAACATATTTTTGTTATTGATTAATGATGAGCAAATATAGAAATAAGTATATAATATCTATAGATTTAGTAGTGTTTGTTTTAAATTATCTTTCAACTGATTCATTTTCAATTAAATAATTTTCATTTCACCTTTATATTTACTTGAAATAAAATTCTGAATCAAATAAATCTGATCAACACAAGCCGTTTTTCTTAATAAGAAAAATAGCAGGGACGCAGCTAGTCCAGGAAATTCCCACCTTTATTTTTAAGCCTTTAAATTCAATTTCAGAAAAGCTAATTATTTTAAGGATATTTGCAGCTTAAACATTAAAATAGTAATTGTGTCTTTAGATAAATTAAAACTTAGCAAACCGCTTGTAGCAGCCATGACTGATGCCGGATTTTTAACACCAAAAGAGATCCAGATCAGAACAATGTCGCGCATTTTAGGTGGACAAGATGTTATAGCGGTGGGACCAGAGGGGTCGGGAAAAACAACAACTTATGTTTTAGCTACTTTAATGAAGTTGAAGTATGCCTTTGAGGAAGCGCCAAGAGCTTTAATTTTAGTACCTGATGCAGAACATGTAGACCATGTATTGGAGCAGTTTAAATTATTGAACCGCAACAATACCTTTAGGATTTTAGGAATTGACAGCCGTGGAGCTGTTGATACTCAGATGAACGAAATAACAGATGGTGTAGATATTATTGTTGCGGTGCCTGATCGTGCACGTGCTTTATATTTGAAACTGGCACTCAATACCAATAAAATTCAATTGTTTATTGTAGATAATGCAGAGCTTATTGTTAAAAAGGGCTTACAATTACCCGTTGTAGAATTGGCCAACAGTGCCTATAAATCTCAGCATGTGGTATTTACCGAAGTGATGCACGAAAAATTAAACCATATGATTTCTCCGTTCATGAAAGATTCTACCACAACAATTGAGGTAGACGAGATCGGCGAAAAGCAGGCAGAGGTTTATCAGCAGATGCTTTATCAGGTACCAAATTTCAGGACCAAGCTTAATCTGTTAACCTTGTTATTGAATGATACCGAGGTTTTTGATAAAGTGGTAGTTTTTGTCAATACACGCTTAACTGCACAAACGGTTTATAAAAACTTTAACCATACCAAAGAAAACGAGATCAGTATTTACCGTTCTTTATTCTTTGATGATAAGGGCTATGATGATATCGAAGATTTTAAAGATAATCCTGAGGCCAGAGTTTTAATTGTAGCCAACGAGAATCTGGAAGAGCTTGACATTCAGGGAATCCCTTTTATCCTGCATTTGGAATTGCCTGAGCAAAAGGAAACCTTAATTCAACGGATTGTTAAACATGGCGATGAAGATGTTGTGGCGATTACTTTTTCAACCGATATCGAATTGATCGAGGTGAAAAAGATTGAACAGGCAATAGGTCAAAAGTTAGCAGTAATGGAATTACCAGAAGATCTAAAAGTAGTTGATGCTGCCGCTAAACCAAAGAAAAAGAAAAGTGGGGAAGAGGAAGAAGATACCGACCGTGGTGCAGCCTTTCACGACAAGAAAGCGAGTAACCTGAAAAATTACAACTATAGTGCGGGCACAAAAGCCAAAATGACTTATAAAAATAAGAAGGGCTTGTCTTAAATGAGTAGGGCGTCACCCTGAATTTATTTCAGGGTCTATTTTGCAAAAAAAAAGATGCTGAAACAAGTTCAGCATGACGTTAAAAAATAAAAAAGCTCCTCAGAAATTAATCTGAGGAGCTTTTTTATTAATCGTTATTTACGACTAGTATAAAGTAAACTCTACACGACGGTTTTGTTGACGGCCAGCTGCAGTTTTGTTGGTTGCAATTGGTTGGTCAGGTCCGTAACCTGTAGCTTCAATTCTCGATGCATTAGCACCTTGAGATACTAAATAAGCTTTTACTGATTCAGCTCTGTCTTTAGATAAACGTAAGTTTAACTCTCTGCCACCAGTATTATCAGTGTGACCAGCTAATTTTAAGCTAAAGTTTTTCTCTACCAATAAACCAGCAACACGGTTTAAAGTAGCATAAGATTTAGAACGGATAGTTGATTTACCTAAATCGAATTCTAAGTTAGAAATCGCATCTTTAACTACTTTACGGTCTTCTTCAGTAATTACTCTTGTTTCTTTAATGATTGTTTTTGGAGCAGCTAAAGGACATCCAGAACCATCAACAACTGTACCTGATGCAGTACCTGGACATTTGTCGAATTTGTTTGCTACACCATCATTATCATCGTCGCCCAGATCTTTAGCATATTGATCTCTGTCGCGTTGTGCATTTTGCTCAGCTGTAGATAATGCACTTCTTAACTCAGCACTCTCTTCAGCGCTTTGTTTACGTAGGTTAGCCAATGCACTGTAGTTTTGTAACTGAGGTTTATCCGCACTTCCCAATGCAAACTCTAAACCTGCGTGAGCGTAAGCAAATCTGCTTTTAGGTAAAGATTCAGGAGATTTGATAAAATTAACATCATAACCTAAATCAATGTTGATACCTTTTGCAACACCTAATTTAACACCGGCTCCAACTGGGATAAACCAACCTTCTCTACCTTTACTTTCGCTTACAATTGCACCAGTTGTGCTGTAATCAGACGACATGTAACCAGCACCACCTTTTAAATAAGGAATTAACACTGCATTTTCGTTGTTGATGTTGATGTTTGCAACATTAAAAACTGCGGTTAAAGCTCCAGACCATTCAATGCTCTGTTGAAAATCGGTAGTACCGTTGGTAGACTTAATATTGCCTCTTAAGAAATCTGCCTGCAGACCTAAAGATGGTAAAATTTGTTTTCTAACGTTTGCACCGTAACCGATACTTTTAAACTCTCTTGCTCTAACACTTCCTGATCCGAAGATCGTGTTTGGAGAAAGTATTCCTCCATGTACACCTACACTCCAGGTACGGAAAGATTTTTCTCCGAATCTGGTACCTGTTGTTGTACTCGTTGTGGTTGGCGTTTCCTGTGCAAATAATTGTGATGATAAACCTAGTAAAGCAACCAACATTGTTGATTTTGTAATTCTCGTATTCATGTTCTTCTATTTTGTAATTATTAGTCTCTTAACAGTTTTTATATCGTACTGTTTTGCTTCGACTAAGAAAAAATCTTGCCAAAAGAAATATTTTACACACAAATAGCATATTATCAGAAGATTAGCTAGGTAAAATAATTTCACAAAAATGTTACTTAACAGGAGGGAATGCCTTGTATTTTGTATATTATTCTATACAGATATGCTATCTGAATTTTAAATGAAACTTAAATTTTTATTTTTCAGATGGATTTTTCTTTCCATTTAAGAGCATTTCCAACGACTTTTCGATTCTACTCGAACGGGTTTTTTCTTGTTTAGCCGTTAAAATCCAAAGCACATATTCTTTCCTATGGGAATAAGCGAGTTGGTTGAAATAGGTTAATGCTTGAGGAGAATTTTCTAAAACAATCTTTAAATCGTTGGGCAGTTTAACCGTTTTGTTTACCGGATCAATATATTCGCCAAATTCGTTGTTTTTGATATGGTCGTTCCGCAATCCCGATGGCTTAACTTCAGTGATGAGTTTTAAGCGTAAAGCCGTCCAGGTTTCGTTTACCGCCGCAGATGCGCAAGGCGTTAAACCGAAAGTATCCAGCTCTTCCCAACTTTTCATCAGATCCAGGTCGGATTTAATTTTTGATGATTTCTTAGGATAAAATATCCAAATGATGGTTTTTGCATTTATCCATTTAAGATTTCGCTGGATTTGTTTATCCAACTGATCTTTAGTGGTTGTAAAGGCAATTAATACATTAAAACCGGCTCCCTGATTATATTTTAATGTTACGTCAGGAGGTATATCGCCAAATATAACAGCAGCTTGCTCTGGCGCATCAATTATATTAATCACAGCACCTGACTTTACCTGAAGCTTTTTTAAGAATAAATTTTCCATCATTTAAAAAAAAAATTAGCCACGGAATCACTGAAACACGGAATATTGATCAATTTATTATTTTAATCAACTTCCAATCTAACTTTGTGTGCGGTTAAAAATTAGCCCCGCCTGCCCAGCTATTCAGGCGATGATTCACAAAAAAACACGGAAATATTTTTTTTCTCATTTGCCGAATCTCATGTCTCCGTGTTCTTTGTGCTTTTTCTCTGTGATCTTTATGGTAAAAAAAATGATTACAATCTCAATTTAGCGAAGAAATCCCAAAAAACAATTCCTGCGGAGATCACTATATTAAACGAATGTTTCGTTCCAAATTGTGGGATTTCGATACACTCATCAATTTTTGCCATCACCTCGTCGCTTACACCATCCACCTCGTTACCAAAGATTAACGCGTATTTTTTATTAGGATCAGGCTGGAAAGTATTTAACATTGTACTGTTTTCGGCCTGTTCAATGGCCACAATCTCATAGCCCAAAGCCCTTAAAGCATCAACGGCCTGTAAGGTATCTGCATAATGGATCCAATCCACTGATTGTGTAGCCCCAAGTGCAGTTTTTTCGATTTCACGGTGTGGTGGTTGTGCGGTAATGCCGCAAAGTATCACTTTCTCTAAAGCAAAACCATCTGCAGTGCGGAAAATAGAACCTACATTGTGCATGCTGCGCACATTATCCAAAACTACCACTACAGGTAATTTTTCCTGTGCTTTAAACTCTTCTATATCCGGACGGTTTAACTCGTCTAATTTTAATTTTCTCATTATTTTTATAAAAGGATTACACAGATGGAGGGATTACACCGATTGGATGTAATTTCGGAACTGTGTTTATCGATATTCGTCGGTGGTTAATATTTTTATAATCTAATTGGCCCGCTACCAATCTCGCTGATGTAAATCGCGGCGGGGTAACCAATTTTATCTATATAATCCTCTGTTAGTTGCTTTGCAAAATCTTCTTCGAAACCTTTTTCTAATAAAGCGATAGCACAACCGCCAAATCCGGCTCCTGTCATACGTGCACCAATAACATGTTCGTAGCCCGCACAAAAATCAACCACCGCATCCAATTCTTTTCCGCTCACTTCGTATAATGTTCTTAAAGATTCGTGCGAAGCATACATTAACCTCCCGAATTCTTCCAGATTTCCGCTATTTAGCGCTTTTGCTGCCAAATGAACGCGATCGTTCTCCTTGACTACATGCATAGCACGATTTAAAATTATTTCGTCGGTGATTAAATGGCTATGCAGCGCGAATTTCTCAGCCGTTAATTCGCAAAGATAATGAAGTGTGATTTCTTCGTTTAATAGGTTTAGCGCTTCCTGGCATTCCGCTACACGCTCGTTGTATTTAGAATCGGCCAGTTCGCGGGGCTTATTGGTATTAATGATTGCCAGAACATATTTGCCAAGATTAACATCAACCATCTTGTATTTTAAGGTTTCACAATCCAAAACAATTGCCTTGTCTTTTTCACCAAAAGCAACAGCAAACTGATCCATTATACCTGAATTTAAGCCGATAAAATCATTTTCAACGCGTTTAGCGATTTTAACAAGCTCCAGTTTATCGTAACCAAGATTGAAATAGGTGTTCAGGGCATAAGCTGTTGCGATTTCTATAGAAGCCGAAGAAGAAAGTCCAGATCCGATTGGAATGTTTCCATAGAACAGAAAATCCAGTCCGCCAATTTCTTTTCCATCCTTGATAAATTCGTTGATTACACCTATGGGATAATTGCTCCACAGACCACCATCTTTTTGATTTAGGGCATTACTTTCAACTTCTGTTTGAATGTCGAAATTTAGGCTCTTAAACCTAAACTTGTGATCTTTGTTTGGCGCGATGGCAAGCCATGTTCCCAGTGTAATGGCACAGGGCATCACCAAACCACCGTTATAATCGATGTGTTCGCCAATCAGGTTAACGCGCCCAGGAGTAAAATAAACCGCATCGGCATTTTTATGGTATTGTGCTGCAAATTTTTCCGCTAGGTTGATATTCATTTGGCTAAAATATATTTATAAAAAGCATTAATAATAGTATGTTTGTTTAGGAAACAAAAGCCCTAAGTTACAATTTATGAGCGTTCAGCAAATACCTACAGGAAAAATTATTGATGGCGAAGAAGTTATCGCAATCGAACTCACCAATAGTAAAGGCACTTATGTCAAAATATTCAATTACGGTACCATTATCAACAAATTTGTAGTTAAAAATGCCAATGGCGAAATGCAGGATATCGTTCTGGGTTTCGATACTTTCGACGAATATCTTGATCCGGCTTATTTAAAAAATTACCCATATTTTGGTGCCATTGTTGGCCGGTATGCAAATCGTATAAAAAACGGCAGGTTTACCATCGGCGAAGAAAGCTATCAACTGGCACAGAACGCAGGTACCGATACCCTTCACGGTGGAGTAGTGGGCTTTGATAGAAAAGTTTGGGATATTGTTGAAATAGGAGAAGGGGCACAATCGTTTGTTACCCTGCAATACGAAAGTGTAGATGGCGAAGAGCATTTCCCCGGGAACCTGATTGTTGACTTAACTTTCGAACTCACTGAAAATGATGAGCTGATTTTAAGTTATGAAGCTGAAACCGATAAAGCGACAGCCATTAACTTAACACACCATAGCTATTTTAATCTCGCAGCAAATGGTGGAAACATCAAAAATCACAAGCAACAGATTTTTGCCGCTAATTATTTGGAGCAGGATGATAATTATTCGGTAACGGGCAAATTGATTCCCGTTGAAGGAACACCCTGGGATTTTACAAAATCTAAAGCAATTGGAACGGATTGGAATGAAGATGAAGGATACGACCAAACATTTGTTCTGGATAAAATTTATGGTGATTTATCCTTGGCCAGTAAAACAATTGAAGAGGATAGCGGTTTAGTGTTAAGTGTATACACTACAGAACCGGTAGCCCACCTGTACACCGCAAAATATTTGGGTGTTAAAAACGGAAAAGGCGGAAAAGATTATGAAAGTTATGGTGCTTTTTGTATAGAAACCCAGCATCATCCAAATGCAGTTAATATACCTGAGTTTCCAAGTACCATTTTAAACCCTGACGATCTGTATACACAAACCACAATTTATAAAGTTTCACTAAACAAATAAATCATGTTCACAATCGAAGACATCCACGCAGCAGAATCAAAAATTAGAACTGGTGCAGATTTCCCTCAGTTTATAAAAGAAATTAAGGAAATGGGTGTTAAGCGGAACGATGTTTACGTATCCAACGGCTTGTCAATTTATTTTGATGATGAAGACAATGCTCAGCAGGTAAGTCCTGATGGCTACCCAACGTTGATTATAAATGATGATCCATCTGCTGGTAAGTTAACCCATGCCTTGGAAATACATCAGAAAGGTGAAACAGATTATTTTACGTTTTGCAAACAGGCAGCCGATGCTGGAGTAGAGAAATGGGTTACCGATCTGGACGAAATGACCTGTACCTATTTAGATGCCGAAGGGAACGAATTGGTAAAAGAATCAATACCAACGATATAGTAAAGAATATAAATTTAAAGGCCCGAATCTCGGGCCTTTTTTATGCTATATCATTCTGTGATGTCAGATGTTACCAGCTGATATTTAATATTTTTTTCCTCTAAATCCTTTCCAGCACCATTTTTATGGCTTGTTCTACAATTTTGTTTGGTTCTTTGCTAAATTCAAATTTCACGCGACTGGCTAAAATTGCATTTATCGAAATGGCATTGTGACCTAAAACTTTGGCCAAAGCATAAATACCTGCGGTTTCCATTTCCAGATTGGTAATGCGGTGTTGGTTGCTCTTAAAATTATTGATTAGGCCGATAAAATCGGGAACTGCATTTTTTGCCCGCACAATTCTACCCTGTGGTGCATAAAAACCGGGTGCAGTAATGGTGATGCCTTTCGCCATATCTTTACCAATGGTATTTAATAAAGTGTCGCTTGCCGCCGTTAAATAAGGATTAATATTTTTAAGGTGGCCAAAGTGGACTTTAACAGCGTTCATTAAAAGTTGCTCATCACCAGATAACTGCTGAAGATAATAATTCATTAAAGCATCCATGCCTAAGCCATGCGACGATGCCAGGATGGTTCCCATGGGAATATCTGGCTGAACGGCACCAGATGTACCTACACGGATAATATTTAATGAAGTAAGCGATTTTTTAATTTCACGGGTTTCGAAATCGATGTTCACCAACGCATCCAGCTCATTAAAAACAATATCGATATTATCCGTGCCAATCCCTGTTGAGAGTACCGTGACGCGCTTTTCACCAACAAAACCGGTATGGGTAATAAATTCGCGTTTACCTTTCTTAAATTCGATCGTATCGAAGTACTTACTCACTTCACCAACACGGTCGGGATCGCCCACGGTAATCACCGTATCGGCAACATCTCCTGGCAAAAGATTTAAGTGGTAAATGCTGCCATCAGGATTGATGATTAAGTCGCTCTCGGATATTTTCATATTTGGTTATTAAATCGTTTGAAGATATTTTAATTTAACACCTTCAATTTTATCAAATTTACTTAAAACCTGATTGAGTTGTGCTTTTCTTACTTCAAATTTCAATATACAATCTGTATCAAACTGTTGACCTAAAATCTGCAGGTTTTCTTCTTTGCTCAGTTTCATTACATCATTCATCTGCAGGTATTCGAAATGGGCTTCGTAAACATCATTTACGGTTTTACAAACAATAGTTGAGGCTTTAATCGCCTCAATACTAGCAGTCTTATAGGCGTTAATTAAACCCGGCACACCAAGTAAAGTACCGCCAAAATAACGCACCACAACGATTAATACATTGGTAATATCTTCAGACAATAAACAGTTCAATATCGGCCTGCCTGCAGTACCCGAAGGCTCTCCATCATCGTTCACCCTAAAAACATTACGGTCTGGTGTTAAACGGTATGCATAACAGAAATGATTGGCTTTAGCATGCTCTGCCCGGAGCTTAGTCATAATCGGTTTTACCTCTACTTCACTACGGATTGGATAAGCGTAAGCCATAAACTTACTTCCTTTATCCCGAAATATACCTTCTGAGGCAATTTCGATAGTTTTATACGAATCATCGAACAGCATTTTGCGATAATGTAATGAAAATAACAGCTGCAATAGCCAAAATGATACCTGCGTAATTTAATTTGCTTAGCTTTTCTTTAAAAGCAATTACGCCAATTAGTGTCCCTATAATGATTACACCCAAATTCATGGCAGCAAAAACCGTTGAAGGGTTTTCTGCAAGTGCTTTGTGGGCTTTCATATAAAAAAGAATGTTCCCGAAATTAAAGAATCCTAAAATAAGTCCACAAATCAGATTTACAAGTTGTAATTTGATTTTTCCAGTAATCAGCATCGAAATCACAATCAGTAGGGAAACGATAAATGCCAGGCAAAAAACAGTGAAAAGTGAAGTGGCATAGGGTAGGTCTTTGTAGAGTGCAATCTGTTTAAAAAGCACATCAATTACACCAAAACCAATAAAAACCATAATGGGGAAGAGTAGGTTTCCTTTGCCGTTCTCTTTTTGATCGGTCTTACGTAGAAAGGTTAGGAAAATGGCTGGGAAACCAATACATAAGCCTACAATTTTGAACTTATTAAAATCTTCCTTAAAAATAAAATAAGCTGCCAGTATAGGGATAAACAGAGATAAACGCTGTGCGATATCAGTTTTAGCGATCCCCAGGTTTTTAACAGAGGCGGCAAGAAATAGAAATATAGAGGGCAATAGTATCGCCAAGGCGACATATATAGGCCAGGGTGCACTGGCTGTAATGAGTTTAACATCGGGCTTAAAAAAAAGAAAACACAAGGTTAAAGCTGCAAAATAATTAACGGTAACGGCCTGGATAATACTGATCTGATACCGTTTGGCCAGTTTTAATAAGATGGCTACGGTAACACTACAGCAAATGCTTAAAATAATGTAAATCATTTATTGATGTCGTTTATATAGATAGAGAGTTTGTCATTTCCGATCTGGATTTCTTCCTGTAAATTTCCGTTAATGGCAGGGGAAGGAATACCATCGCTCCAACTGTTTGATGAGGTAAAAATACGTGCTTCATCCCATAGGTTAGTACTTAAAAACTGGTTTAAGATGTTGGCACCCCCTTCGATAATGACCGATTGTATATCCATCAGGTAAAGCTGAAAAGCTATTTTTTGCGCCAGATAAAAATGCATATCTTCCATCTGGATGTAATGGATATTATCGATTACATCGGTTTTGACCTCGTTAAAGATAATGGTTTTTGCTTCCGTATTGAAAATATGATTGCTTACAGGTACCTGGAGATTTTTATCAATAACCAAACGAACTGGGTTTTTACCTGGCCATTCGCGTGCAGTTAACTGGGGATTATCCATAATAGCAGTCTGTTTGCCGATTAATATCGCATCTTCTTCGCTACGCCACTGGTGCGCCAAACGTTTAGCCAAAGCGCCACTGATCCATTTCTGGTGGCCATCTTTTGTTGCAAAATAGCCATTGGCCGTTTCAGCCCATTTTAGAATGATATACGGCCTTTGTTGCTGTACCCTGGTAAAAAACCTTCTGTTAAAATAACGGCATTCCTCATCTAAAATGCCACTTACAACTTCAATACCAGTATTTTTCAACTTCTCAATTCCTTTGCCATCAACCCCAGAGAAAGGATCTCTATTGCCAATCACAACTTTTTTTAACTGATGTTTCACCAATAAATCGGCACATGGGGGCGTTTTACCAAAATGAGCACAAGGTTCGAGGTTAACGTAAGCAGTAGCTTGTTTTAATAAATTTTCAGCTTCATCTCCGTATTTATCAAATACAGCCTTTACAGCATTGGGCTCGGCATGGGCTTTTCCGTATTCCTGATGGTAACCTTCACCGATAATTTTGCCATTTACTACAATTATGCAACCAACCATCGGGTTTGGACTTACGTTTCCGATTCCCAGGGCTGCTAATTCCAGACAACGTTTTATGTAAAATTCATCGCTCATTACGGCAAAAGTAGTAAAAAAAGCGTCATGGGCTCATCAAAAGCAACCTGTTATCATCTCAATTAAGTAATTTTGTATCATGAAAATCGGAGAACTAGCAGCGCATTACGAACTGGAACTTGAGCCATTATACGAAGGTGATGAGGCGAAAGCACTATTTAGTATTGCTGCTGAGCAGGTATTGGCCTTGTCTCCAGGCAAATTGATGATGCATAAGGATACGGATATCAGTTTCATCAATATGCAAAAGCTCCTGAGTATCTTAAATGATCTGCAGATCGGTAAACCCATTCAACATATTTTAGAGGAAGCTCATTTTTACGGCTCTGTTTTTAAGGTAAACGAACATGTGCTGATCCCGAGGCCTGAAACAGAAGAATTGGTAGATTGGATGATTTCAGTTTGCAGTTCACAGCTTTCAGCTGACAATAGTAAGAAAATTAGTATCCTCGATATCGGAACCGGATCTGGATGTATCCCGATTACCTTAAAAAAACATTTGCGAAATGCCGAAGTTTCTACTTTAGATGTATCTGCCGATGCAATTGTTGTTGCCAGGGAAAATGCCTTCCAAATAGGTGTTGAAATCAATTTTATTGAAGCTGATATGCTAAGTTTTGCAACTGAACAAAAATTTGACGTAATCGTCAGTAATCCGCCATATATCAGAGATTTAGAAAAAGCTGATATGCATGATAACGTACTGAGTCATGAGCCACACCTGGCGCTATTTGTGAGCGATGAAAACCCTTTGATATTTTATAAAGCCATAGCCGAATTTGCTAAAACAAACCTAAAAACTAATGGCTTACTTTATTTTGAAATTAACGAATACTTAGGTAGCGAAACCATTGAAATGTTAAAGGATAAGGGGTTTATAAACATTGAGTTAAGGCAGGATATGCAAGGAAAAGATAGGATGGTGAGAGCGGAAAGTCCGAGGTCCGAGGTCGGGAGTCAGAAGTGAAGGTGCGAATAAGAACACGTTAAATCCAACTTGTCTCTTCTTGCCCTCCAGGTTAAAAAAAATGTCGCGAATGCTCGGAAAACCCAGAAAATTAAATGCTTCGGATAAAGGCGGAATTACTAAACCTTTTTGAAACTGAGTTTTGATTTAGTTAATTCAATAATTTCTTGGAATTGTTGCTCATTTGCCTCAGATTGATGTAACATGAAAAATATTTTGTTATTAACAAGCAGTATAAAGAAATCATTATTAATTGAGTAATTTGAAAATGCTTCCCATTTAAAATAAATTTTTTTTTCATTATCAAAATAATTAAACTCATCATCGGTAAATTCGAAAGTATAAATGAAATTTTGTTTTTTATGTTTTTCAGATATGGTATCCAACTCTTTAAAATAGAATGTTCGTATATTTATTATTCTCAGTATATAATTAAAAGTCAGTATAAAAAGAATAACCCCGGCTATTCCATAAAAAGATGGGGTGGGCCCCTTGTTAATCGCAATTAGAATCATCAATCCTACCGTTAGAATAATATAGATGAGTAACTTTATATAACTCTTCATATTTTCTAATCTAAATTTTAATTTATTGCTCTTAATAAAAAGTGATTTATCAAATGGAACTGTAATACTGATCATTTTTATATTAATTTATTTATAATTAAGCCCTTGGATGAAACTGTGTAATTACCTCTCTTAAATAATCGCGATCGATGTGTGTATAAATCTCTGTAGTTGTAATACTCGAGTGGCCCAGCATTTCCTGCACCGCACGTAAATCAGCACCGCCTTCAATTAAATGCGTAGCAAAAGAATGCCTTAGGGTGTGTGGACTAATTGTTTTCTTTAAGCCCGTAGCTATTGCCAAAGTTTTAATCAGGTTGAAAATCGATATTCTGGATAATTTAGCGCCGAAACGATTCAAAAATATAAAATCTTCGTTTCCTTTTTTGATATTGGCATGTACGCGGACTTCAGTGATGTAAATATCCAATAGCTTTAAGGCCACACCTCCAATTGGTACCAAACGCTCTTTATTTCCTTTTCCAATTACCTTTATAAACTCAATCTGAGGAAATAGATTTGAGATTTTCAATTCTGTTAATTCAGTTACACGCAGGCCACAGCCATACAACACCTCCATAATGGCCTTGTTACGCATGCCTTCTGGTTTTGAAGCATCAATTGCTGCGATGAGTTCATTTATCTCATGGATATTTAACGTATCTGGTAGTTTTCTGCTGAGCTTCGGGGCCTCAATTAGTGCCGTTGGATCGTTAGAAATCACCTCTTCGAGCATTAAATAGGAGAAGAAAGCTTTTAGCCCCGATATTACCCGTGCCTGTGTACTGGCCTGCATCCCCAATTCATTTAGCCACGAAATAAAGGATTTTAGATGTGAGATGGTAATGTCAGTCAGTTTTGGTTCCTCATTTAAAGATTCGTAATACTGAATCAATTTGTCAATATCACCCAGGTAAGCATCAACAGAATTGCCGGATAACGACCGCTCTAACTTCAGGTACGACTTAAATCCTTTAATATATGATTGCCAAAGCATGCTTTTAATTGAGATTTTTTATAACATTGCAACGTTACAACATTATATTATGAAAATACAAATTATTAACGGTCCGAACTTAAACTTATTAGGCGTGCGCGAACCATCTATTTATGGTAGCACCAGTATTGAAGAGTACATTAAAGAATTAAAAACGGTTTATCCGAATATCGAAATAGCATATTACCAAAGTAATGTAGAAGGCGAAATTATTAATAAACTACATGAAGTAGGTTTTAGTTACGACGGCATAGTACTTAATGCTGGTGGTTATACGCATACTTCTGTAGCCATTGCAGATGCTATTGCAGCCATTAAAACACCGGTAGTTGAAGTACATGTATCGAATATTTATGCCCGCGAAGAATACCGTCATGTTTCTTTGACCGGAAAAAACTGTCAGGGGGTTTTAACAGGTTTTGGTATGAAAGGTTACCGCCTGGCGATTGAAAGTTTATTGATCTAAATCTTTAATGGATAAAGCAATTCACAGATTTTAATTTGATTCAGGTGGATTACAGATGCACAGATCATTGGTCTGGAAAACATTTCGAGACCAATATACACAGCGGTTTTTTATTTTAGATTAGAAAAATATTTAATTTTCTTAATAAAAAATGCCCAAACAATGCTGTTGTTATACACTCCAGTATGTTTGGTGTAGTCTTTTTGAATTGCTTTTCTCTTTTTGCTCGTTTTCGACAACGATTTAAGAAAATGCCAGTGCCCTTTACTTACTGCCATTGTAAATTTTGGCTTTCCACTAAGTAAAAAGTGCCACCAGGCAATAAAATCGATAAACATCCGAATCGTTATCCTAAAAATGGCATCACCTACAGGCAGGTTTTTTTGCATAATGATCAGATTGTTCCTGAAATTGAGGTAGGTTTTAAATGGATTTTCGGTTTGTAAAGTCCCGCCACCAACGTGGTAAACCTCCGCATCCGGACAGTACATAATCTTATAATTCAGGTTCTTTAAACGCCAACATAAATCTATTTCCTCCATGTGGGCAAAAAGATCAGCATCTAAACCACCCGCTTCCTGCCAACACTTACTTTTGATAAAAAATGCAGCACCACTGGCCCAAAAAACTTCTTTTTTCTCATTGTATTGGCCCTTATCGAACTCATAAACATTGAATAACCTGCCACGGCAAAAAGGGTACGCATAAATATCCAGATAACCACCGGCAGCGCCTGCATATTCGAATTGGTTTTTGTTCAGCTGCCATTTAATTTTTGGCTGTGCTGCTGCAATCTGCACATCACTTTCCATCAGATTAATTACAGGCTGTATCCAATTGGGAATCACTTCTACATCCGAATTGAGCAAAATAAAATAATCAGCTTCAACGCGTTCTAAAACTTTATTATATCCCCCCGCAAAGCCGTAATTAAGATCATTTTGAATGATTTTAACGGTTGGAAAATTTTCTTGTAAAAACAAAACGGAGTCGTCTGTTGAGGCATTATCGCCAACAACAATTTGCAGGTTATCATATTCCGAAAGCAAAATTCCAGGTAAAAATTGCTTTAGATACGCCTTTCCATTCCAGTTTAAAATTACAATAGCTACTGATGGGTTCATTCTTTTTATTCGGGTTTAAATTTCCAGCGCTTATGGCTCCAAAGCCAATACTGAGGCTGTTCTTTAATAATATCTTCTAAAAACTTAAAGTGCAGATCTGTAATTTCAAATTCATACATTTTTTCGGGGTCAAGGCACATGGGCAAAACTTCGATGTGGTAATAGCCTTTTTTAAGCACTTTAACCTTAAAATAGTATATCGGTCTTTTGGTTGATTTTGCAATTTTTTCTACACCCAATAAAGCAGCGGTAGGCTGATTCAGGAAATTTACAAAGTATTTTGTTTCTTCTCTCGTTGGCGATTGATCACTTGCAAAACATAAAAGCGTTGGTTCATTTTTGTAGGCCGCCATACCGCGCAAAGTTTGTCGCATGGCAATAAAAATATTCCCATATTTTGTCCGTGCATAATTGAACCACTTTCCAAAAACTTTATTCGAAATGGGTTTAAAAATCACCATGGTCTTAGCAGAAATATGGAGTCCCAATGCTAAAGTACCCAATTCCCAGTTGCCATAATGGCCTGTACAAGCGAGTACGCTTTCGCCAGCTTTAAAATGAACTTCTAATTGCTCCAGTCCTGTAAATTTAACCCTTCTTAAAGTTTCAGCTTTCGAAATGCTGGTCATTTTGATGATTTCAAAAATAAGTTCGGCTAAATACAGAAAGAATTTTTTCTCAATTGTTTTAATTTCGGCCAGGGATTTTTCAGGAAAAGAGTTGGTTAAATTCTGTCTGACAACTTTTTTTCGATAGCCAATTACGTAATAAAGCAGATAATATAGTAATCTTGCAAAAAAAAACAGCAAAGGCAAAGGGAGCAGCGATAATAGGTATAAAAAAAATACGCCAACGTGCGCAATCCCTCTTTTAATCATTATTTTTAAAACGTTTCAGCTACAAACATAAATTTTCAAATGCAGAATACAGCTATACTTCCATTATTTTATCTTCCACCGGTTGGTTATTTTAGTCTATTGCAAAAGCTGGGGACAGATTTTTTAATTGAAAAACATGAGCACCTCGCCAAGCAAACTTACCGCAACCGAGCCAGTATTTATTCACCAAACGGAAAACTCGATATCACAGTCCCAGTAGTAAAAGGCTCAAAAACACATACGAAAATGAAGGATGTTCGGATCAGTTACGATTTTAAATGGCAACGTTTACACTGGTTGAGTTTGGAAAGCTGCTACAGAAGTTCGGCTTATTTCGAATTTTACGAAGATGAGTTATCGCATTTCTACAATAACAAATTCGAGTTTTTATTCGATTATAACCTTGAACTGGTAGAATGGTTGAGCAAAAAGTTGAAACTGAATAAAACTTTCGAAGTTACTCCTGAGTATTTTGACAATATCGTTCCAGAGTTGGATTATCGGACCATCATGAATCCCAAAAAAGACGAAGATATTGTAAACAATAAGCCATATTATCAGGTTTTTGAAGATAGACATCAATTTTTACCCAACTTAAGTATAGTTGATTTGTTATTTAATCAGGGCCCGCAGGCCCGGTTATATTTGTAACGTATGGGAAAAAACAAAGCACGTAACCGCCATAAACATTATAAGGTACCAGAACCTGGTACAAGTCCGGGGCTATATGCCATTGATGATGATGCATTAAAGCCGCAAATCGTACTGCATACTTATAACGAAAAGAGTTATAAGAAAGAGAACATCGAAAACATCAATAACATTGATAAACTGATTGAGAACAAAGATTTTTATTATTGGTTCGATATCAAAGGTTTGGCCGATCCCAATATTTTTGAAACACTGTATTCTAAATTGGATATCAGCAGGTTGGTTTTGGAAGATATTACCAGTTCTTATCAGCGACCAAAACTGGATGAGTACGACAACGATAAATACATTTTCGCGGTAAGCAGGCACTTGTTTTTAGGGGAGGAGAATGTTTTAAGCAATGATCAGATCTCTTTTATTTTATCAGAACGTACACTCATTACCTTTCAGGAAACTTATGCCGATTGTTTCGAACCTGTAAGGAAGCGCCTGGAAATAGGAAAAGGTAACATCCGTATCGGTGGAAGCAGTTATTTAATGTACGCCATCATGGATGTGATTGTAGATAACTACTTTACCTTATTGAATTTTTGGGGTGAAGAACTGGATGCCATTGAAGACAGATTGTATGACCATCCTGATCGCAGAATCATGTACGATACCCAGGCGATTAAAAGATCATTGATTATGATCCGTAAGGTGGCCTGGCCAGAAAGGGATAAATTAAACGATATTATCCGGACAGATAGTCCGTTAATTTCCGATCTGACCAAAACCTATATGAAAGATGCTTACGATCATTGTATCCAGATTATCGATTTTATTGAATCGTTGAAAGAGATTGCATCGGCCAATATTGACATGAATTTATCAATCATTAGCAACCGGATGAATGAAATTATGAAAGTGTTGACCATTATTTCTTCAATTTTCATCCCATTAACCTTTATTGCAGGGATTTATGGGATGAACTTTAGTAGGGAAGACCCTGCAACAGGAAAAATATTAAAAGATAATATGCCCGAATTATATGCCGCTCATGGTTATTTATATACCTGGATTGTGATGGGCGTAATTGCAATTTTACAGGTCATTTATTTTTGGCGGAAGGGTTGGTTTAAATAATGTTGTCATTGAATGCTATGAAGACTCTGCCTCTAAGTTGTATTAACTAAGATATTAGAGTTGTGTAATGGAAAGTTTTCTATTGAAGAAGATTCTTCGTTTCTCTCAGAAAGACAATCAGCTCTGAATAAGTGAATGCCATACAATGGAGTGATTAAAAAGATGAGAATAAATTTC
Organism: Pedobacter psychrodurus; assembly: GCF_032678585.1. Lineage (GTDB taxonomy): Bacteria > Bacteroidota > Bacteroidia > Sphingobacteriales > Sphingobacteriaceae > Pedobacter > Pedobacter psychrodurus_A. The sequence continues at coordinate 90,267 of NZ_JAVTSN010000003.1, forward strand.
AAACAGTTCTAAAAATCAATTTTTAATATTTGTAGCTTTAGGGCGGTTTTGGTTAGGTTATAGATGCAGTCATTCGAAATAGATAAAAGCGACGTACTCAAGGTTAAAAATGCAATTTTAGCTGGTGATGAAACTTTAAAAGTAGTTTTAGGTGAATACCATGCCTCAGAAATTGCCATTCTTTTCGAACGTTTGGATAAATCCGAACAACGCCATATTATCAACCTGCTTCCGGCAGAAATTGCTTCAGAGATTATTTCTGAGATGGATGAAGAATCCCATCCGGAAGATTTACTTTTCGAACTCCATCCCGATAAACGTACCGAAATTGTTGAGGAACTGGATTATGATGACGCAACCGACATCATTTCCCAGCTCGAAGATCATGAGCAAAAGGAGATTTTAGAAGACCTGACCGAAGATCATGCTTCAGAAATCCGAAACCTTTTAACCTACGACGAAAAAACCGCCGGTGGTTTGATGAATACAGAATTGATCTGTGTAAACATCAACTTAACCAAAAAAGATGCGATCGACGAAATCATCCGCCAGAGTGAGGAAATGGAAGAGTTTTACACCATTTATGTGGTGGATGATGAGGATATTTTTAAAGGGATTGTTTCGTTAAAAGACATTATCAAAGCAAAACACAATGCCAAAATAACCGAATTGGTTAAAATTGATGCCGTTTATGTGCATCCTGATACCGATCAGGAAGAAGTGGCCAATCTGATTTCACAATATAATTTAACCAGTATCCCCGTAATAGATGATCATCAGAAATTACTCGGAAGGGTAACCTTCGATGATGTAATCGATGTAATGGAAGCCGAAAGTACCGAAGACATTTTGAAAATTTCAGGGGTATCAGAAGATGAGGAATTGAGCGGTAACTGGGTAGAGGCTGTAAAATCGCGTTTGCCATGGTTAATTATCAACCTGGGCACAGCGTTTTTAGCTTCATCTGTTGTGCGTTATTTCGATCCAACCATTAAGTTAATTCCTTCCCTGGCGGCCTACATGACAATTATTGCGGGAATGGGTGGAAATGCAGCAACTCAGGCACTTGCCGTAACGGTTAGGCGTATTTCACTGTATGATTTGACTGATAAACAGGCTTATCGAACCGTTTTAAAAGAGTTTACGGTAGGTTTAATCAATGGTGCGTCCAATGGATTAATCGTATTTATTTTTGCTTACTTTTTTGATGGAAACCCATTGCTTGGATTGGTTATCTTCCTGGCTATGACGGGTAATCTGGTTATTGCAGGCATTACAGGTGCCGGAATTCCACTAATTTTAAAAAGGGTAGGTATCGATCCTGCCATTGCATCATCTATAATTATTACTACTTTTACCGACGTTTTTGGTTTCCTATTAATTTTAGGATTGGCCAGCAAACTATTACTATAATCAGGATTTACTTGATTTTGGGATATCAGGATTTGATTCTGGCACACCTCAATGAAAATCCTGTTAACTTAACTAAGATTACATAAATTAAATCTAAAAAATCTGATCCCGATGCAAACAACAAGACACGATTGGACAAAAGAAGAAATATACGAAATTTATAACAGACCATTTTTAGATCTGGTTTACGAAGCCGCAAGCATCCACAGAGAAAATAAAGATTATAATGAAGTTCAGGTAAGTTCATTAATCTCCATCAAAACTGGTGGCTGTGCCGAAGATTGTTCCTATTGCCCTCAGGCAGCACGTTACCATACTGAACTGGAAGTTCAGCCATTAATGCAGGTTAGCCAGGTGGTAAGCGCTGCAGTTAAAGCAAAAGAGGGTGGCGCATCACGGTTATGTATGGGTGCAGCATGGCGCGAAGTACGTGATAACCGTGATTTTGACCGAGTTATTGAAATGGTTAAGGCTGTAAACGATATGGATATGGAGGTTTGCTGTACTTTAGGTATGCTGACCGAAAATCAGGCACAACGTTTAGCAGATGCTGGCTTATATGCCTATAACCACAATATCGATACTTCTGAAGATGATTATAAACGGATTATCTCGACCAGAACTTACGATGATCGTTTAAATACCATTAAGAATGTGCGTAAAGCTAAATTAACGGTATGTAGTGGTGGTATTATCGGTTTGGGCGAAACTGTAGAAGATCGTGTTTCGATGTTGCAAACCTTATCCAATATGGAAAAACACCCTGAATCGGTTCCGGTTAATGCCTTGGTTCCGGTAAAAGGAACACCTTTAGAAAATCAACCACGTGTGCCAATCTGGGATATGGTAAGGATGATTGCTACGGCACGTATCGTAATGCCGAATTCGGTGGTACGTTTATCAGCAGGTAGAAATGAGATGAGCACTTTAGAACAGGCTTTCTGTTTTATGGCTGGTGCAAGTTCGATTTTTGCCGGAGATAAATTGTTAACTACCCCAAATCCTGCTTTTGTAGATGATATGGCGATGTTCGAACTATTGGGCTTAAAAACACGTGATGCCTTTAAAAATGGCCGACCTGCAAATACAAGGATAGCTGAAGAAGCTGTTTAATGGTGTCAGTTGTTTCCAACTAACACAAAGATTGATTTCAAGCCATAGTGTAAACAAGAAAGTCCCGGTTTAAAACCGGGACTTTCTTGTTTTATACTTGTGGTGTCAGATATTGCAATTGACACAAAGTGGAGTGTTATCTTACCTTTCTATTAGATAGTCAGATGATAACATCTGACGTCACTCAAAAATGGCAACATCTAATCTTCACTTTACACAGCTGTTACCCTTACCTCAATATTTCCTTTTACGGCTTTAGAATAGGGACAGGCTCGATGTGCCTTATCTGCTAACGCTTGCGCCTCCTCATGAGAAATTCCAGGGATGTGTACGTCAAGATCGGCTGAGAGTACGAATGAGTTTCCATCTTTATTAAACGAAACCAATACTTTCACATTTGCTTCACTGATATCTACACCTTCGCGTTCAGCGACTGAGCCTAAGGCACCTAAGTAACAAGGTCCCCATGCTGCTGCAAAAAGTTCTTCGGGATTGGTTGCGCCGCCTTGTCCGCCGAGTTCCTTAGGTTTTCTTAAATCAAAATCTAAAATCCCATCACTTGATTTGATGTGTCCGTCTCTTCCTCCAGTAGCTGTTACTTCAGCTGTATATAGCTTTTCCATATTGTTATATTAGTGTGAATAGCTTAACAATTGATAATGGCCTTTGTTTTACACAAGGTTCGTTATACTACATCAATTCAGTCTAATGAATGTGTTTTAGCATCATTAATAAGTATAATGAAATACCCGGATTAAATCTTGATTTTTACCGAGAGTTTATAGATATCATAAGCTACCTTTTGGATGAGGTCGAATTGCTCCGGAATTAAATCTTCGCCTTTTTTTATAGCTAATCCTGTATCATTTAGCCTGATTAACGGAACATTATCAATCGTATTTGTTCCCTGTACAAGATTATCAATAGCGGTATCCAGTAAATAATTGGTGTTATTGGCAATGGGTTTTAATGCATCAAAACTTTCAAAAATAAATTGATGCTCTTTATTGTACAGTGAAAGTGTAGCCACATAAGAAGAGAGTAAATGACTCAAGGCTGTAAACTGGTGTACTTCTTTAATAAATAACTGTTTGCTCTTCGGTTCAGAAAACATTCTTTGAAACAAGGAAGCCAAATTGGCGGTGCTTACATAAACCTCTTTTCGCGCGAGTTTATATTCCGTTCTATTGTAATTTTTTTCGAAATACAATTTAATTACCTGCGCATAGTAAACCTTATTTGCTTTAATAATGTTGAGCATGGCTTCTTTAAGTTTTTCATGCTCCCAGGTTGGAAATAAGGAATAACTGGCAATCAGAGCAATGCCTGAACCAATAAAAGTATCGTAAATTCTTTCTCGTGCCAGGGCAATCGACCCCATACCCAGAAAGTCGAACAGGATCAAGATATAAGGGGTCATGAAAAGTACGCTCACCACATAATTTTTCCTTTGAAAACTATAACAACCAATCATGCAGATCAACAAAATCACGAAGAGGGTGTTTCGATCATGGATGTAGGTTAAAACACCCATACCAATAAATGCACCCACAGTAGTACCAATCAAACGTTGATAATTACGTTCTTTAGTCAAACTGAAGCCAGGCTTCGAGATCACCAGTATGGTAAGCAGAATCCAATAACTATGCGAAAAGTTGAGGATCTGAGAAACGACAAATCCCAAAAGCATTACTACGGTAACCCTTAGCGAATGTCTGAAAGTTGAAGAACTATAAGTTAAATTTTCTGTAAACAGCTTGAAATCGAATTTCTGTCTGGTAATAAATTTCTCTGTATCTACCTCAGCCTGCCTGATATCTTTACTGTTCCTGATTTTAAAATAACTAAAAATGGTTTTAACCCTTGCGAGTATATTTTCAATATTTACTTCAATATTTTTCAGGGCGATAATCCCAAGCGTGTTGTATTCCTGATTTTGATTGTTTTTTTCCAGGTCGTTGATCTTGATTTTCAAACGCTCAATTTCGATCAATAAACGTTTCGAAACAACCGGTGTTCCACCGCTTTTTAAAGCAAATGCAATATCGTCCAAAGCATAAGAAATCCGCTTGATCGCCATTTCATAATCTGATAAAATGCCTGCTTTATCAAACTGATCATGCAATTGCTGGTAATTATAATAGGTCGACATGACCTGTTCGAACAGATCAACCATATCCACAAATACCAGTAACAAAAATCTTCCTTCAGGGGTAGAATCCCTCACGATTTCGCGTGTCCGGAACAATAGCTCCCTTACTGCATCTTGTTTTTCGTGTACGGAAACCTGAAGCTGCAGCAAATCTGAGTATGTTTTATCATAATTGTTATTTTGATGGTAGAACTTCGCTTTTTCGCGCAGAAACTCTGCAACCTCCAAAATAGAATCGCTTAACGATTGCTGTACCAAACGGAAAGGGCGAAGTCGGTATACAAAATAGCTTAAACCCGTATACCAAAGGCTTCCGGCCAACACCATAACTGCATGCAATAATACCTCCTGCCAAGGGCGCACATCATCAATGCTCAATACCATAATCAGCAAAACTGCCGTACCTACAGAGGCCGCCCTAACACCATAAATATAAAACATCGAAAACACGAAGCTCGATGCAGCGAGTAAAAAGCCAATAAAATAATGGTTTTTGTTGGTTAAGCCGGTAATGATCGAAAAGGTAAAAATTAACGCTGTGGTGATCAGCATCGCATTTCTACGATGTACCATCGGGCCGGGGCTATCAACAACACTTACGCATAAAGCTCCGAGAGATAAAGTCATGCCATACTTCAACATACCAAATTGGGCCAATATTAAAGAGGGGAGCAGTACGCCAATGGTTATGCGTAGACCGTCGGCAAAATACGTACTCAATAAAAAGTCTTGTATATTTCTAATAGGTTGCCTAATCTGCATGTTACAAAAATAACTATAATAGTGATTTTTTTGTTGCGATTAAAATTAAGTTTTTTGCTTTTTTTCTGATTTTAAGCAGAAAACATATAATTAACTGATTAACAAAAAGATAGAAAATGTTGACAAGTACACAACCCTAAATTGTTAATAACATCAGCATAGATATGAGTTAAAGGATATAGAGCTACTTTTTGTAAATATATGTTGTTGATAAACAGCATTTTTAAGTTAATAACTTTGTGCATAAAAACGTTTATTTTTCTCTTGACAAAAGAGCGTTTTCATACTAAATTAGATCATATCAAATACGAAGTACTTTGAATTCTGATAAAACAATCCAAAAGAGATAAAGAACCGAAAGGGGAATTGTTTCGGATCGTTTACAGGGAAAACGATTAATTTCAGAAAGGGTTAAACCGAGTAAGAATATATATAACCATCGAAAGATTGGACGATAAGAAAATCGCACAGGCCCAAACAGAGCTTATTGAAAACTAAGAAGTTTACGGACGAAAGAGTTGGAAATAAATTTTCACGAATCGCAAAAGTTGCAAAACCTAACGATAACGGAAAAATCAAGGTAACAAGAATTAGATGCGTTAAAATACGACTACGGTGGTTTTTAGCGTTAAAACGGGGAACTGAATCGAAAGATGAAGGACCCCGTTTTTATTTTGGGCAAAAATTAGCTCAGGCCATCAAAAAAGAATGGCACATTTTTCTGCTTATTATCCCTAAAATATTAAATTTACCAAATGGCCAAAAAAGGTAAATCAATCTCCAGTCCTTCAAAAAAGATATTCGTTTTAGATACCTCGGTTATTTTATACGATCATGATGCGATAAACAACTTCCACGAACACGATGTGGCCATTCCCATTCAGGTTTTAGAAGAACTCGATAATTTTAAAAGTGGTAATGATACCCGAAATTTTGAAGCCAGAAGTTTTATCCGCCTTATTGACGAAACTTCCAAGCAAAAACTGATCAGCGATTGGATTGCCTTGAAAAGTCCAGGCTCAGGAAAATTTAAGGTCGTTTTAAATGAAAAACCTTTAATAGTAGATGCGGAAGAAGTATACGGAAAAGGGAAAACAGATCACAAGATTCTGAATGCGGCTTTAAGCTTAAAAGAAGAACATCCTGATAAAAAAGTAGTCCTGGTATCAAAAGATATCTGTCTGAGGTTAAAAGCAAAAGCACTCGATTTAAACGCAGAAGACTACGAAACAGGTAAAATCAAAAATGTAGATGAACTTTACGCCGGAAAAACTGAAATAACAGATTTTCCTGTCGAAGTTATAGAAGCAGTAAAAAAACAACCTTTTATCGATGCGGGTGAGATCGAGTTGCCCCCGAAAAATGCCAATCACTTTTATATCCTTAAAAATAAAAGAAAAACAGCCAATGTATTTTACAACAATAGTTTAAAAACTATTGCTGCTGTTTCTACTGATCCAATATTCAAGATCAAACCTAAAAACATTGAGCAGGCATTTGCCATCCATGCCCTTTTAGATCCTGAAATTAAATTGGTGAGTATCCAGGGAAATGCCGGAACAGGAAAAACCTTGTTGGCTTTGGCCAGTGCTTTAGAACAGCGCAAAAACTTCAGGCAGATTTATGTTACCCGACCGATTGTTTCATTAAGTAATAAGGATATTGGCTTTCTGCCTGGTGATGCAAAATCGAAAACGGATCCTTTTATGGCTCCGATATGGGACAACCTAAGATTTATTAAAGAACAGTTTGTTGGAGACGATAAAATGTCGGAAAAAATTGATGAACTGATTGCAACCGAAAAAATAGCCATTGCACCATTGGCCTTTATCCGCGGAAGAACCTTAACGAAGATTTTTTTTATTATAGATGAGGCGCAGAATTTAACCCCGCACGAAGTGAAAACCATTATTTCGAGGGCAGGTGAGCATACTAAAGTGGTATTTACGGGCGATATTTATCAAATTGACACACCATATCTTGATTCAGAAAGCAATGGATTGTCATATCTAATTGAAAACGCAAAGAACCATCCACTGTATGCACACATTACCTTACATAAAGGCGAAAGGAGCGAATTGGCGAATTTGGCGAACGAATTGTTGTAACACTGAACCATTTCCCGTTGATCTAGCAGAAAAGAACCGCAGATTTAGAGGGATTTGATAAGAAGTAATATTTAGCCTTCGAATGTCTATTGAGATCTGCGCATTTATCTTTTTTAATCTGCAGGAAAATCTAATGATATTTTTTCAAACTCCTCAAACAGATAAATAATCCAATTAAAGTCAAAACTGCACTTAAAATAAATGGTGCTCCCGGAAAATAAACCGGCGCTTTGCCTTCAATAAAATAAGCAAAGATATGTGTCATCACCCAAGGGGCAAATATGGCAGCCAAGCTTTGCAGACCAGTTAAAACGCCTTGCATTTCACCTTGTGCATTCGATGGCACCTGGTTTGAAATCAAGCCCTGCATCGCCGGCCCACCAATTCCGGCCAAACCATAAGGCAACATAAAGGCAAACATCATCCAACCTTTGGTTGCAAAGGCAAATGCTACAAAACCGATGATGTATAATATCAAACCAAAATAAACCGCTTTCTTTTCTCCGATTTTAGGGAGAATGATTCTGATCAAGCCACCTTGAACAATCCCCACTACAAGTCCTACAAAACCTAAAGAATAACCTACCCAGGCGGCATCCCATTGGAATTTTTCCATGGTGTAAAACGTCCAGTTAGATTGAACCGAATGACTGGCAAAATACAATAAAAATAAAGTGGCCATCAAACCCAATAGTGCAGGATATTTCCCAATACTGACTAACGAACCGATTGGATTTGCTCTTTTCCAATCAAAAGCCCTGCGTTTTTCCACTGGTAGCGATTCGGGCAATATAAAATAACCATAAAGCCAGTTGATTAATGATAAACCAGCGGCAATCATAAATGGCACACGGGTACCGAAATGACTAAAAACGCCACCCAAAACTGGCCCTAAAATAAACCCTACACCAAATGCAGCCCCAACCAGACCAAAGTTTTGAGCTCTTTTCTCAGGTGGCGAAACATCAGCAATATATGCTTGCGCAGTTGTAAAACTGGCACCAGTAATTCCTGCAATAATTCTTCCTACAAATAACCAGACAATAGAAGGGGCAAAGGCCAAAAAAATATAATCGATGCCGAGCCCGAACAAAGAGCTTAACAATACTGGTCTGCGGCCATACCGATCGCTCATTGCCCCTATAATAGGCGAGAATATAAATTGAACCGATGCATAGGCCAATGTTAGCCAACCACCATATTCTGCAGCTAAACCGAAACCTCCGCCGGTAAAATCCTGTATCAGTTTTGGTAAAACAGGAATGATTAACCCAAAGCCCGTAAAATCGATCAGGAGGGTAACCATAATAAAACTCATTGCAGATTTCTTCTTGTTTGCCATCGTATTAAAGGTTGAAACGCAAAAGTATCAGAATTCCTTAAGATTGTAAATTTTAGTTCTCTACACCTGAATAAACCTCACAGGATTTAAAAAACCTGTAAGGTTTGCGAAAGCTACAAAACTCCTTAAACTGGCCCTCAATAAGTTAAAATTCAGTGGGGAGTAAAAAACCTATCACAAAGGTCAAAACTTTTCCACAATGCCTTAATTCGGCTAAATTTTGTTAAATTCGCAAGGTTATAGTAATACCCTTTTTTTAATATCGTTTTAAGTAACGAGAATAATAATTTATGGCAGAAGATTTAGAAAATCAGCAGAACGACAAAATCATTCAAATTAATATAGAGGAGCAGATGAAATCGGCCTACATTGATTATTCAATGTCGGTAATCGTATCAAGGGCTTTGCCTGATGTACGCGATGGATTGAAACCGGTACACCGCCGTGTTTTATATGGCATGCTCGATCTTGGTGTAACCAGTAATAAACCACATAAAAAATCGGCCCGTATTGTAGGGGAGGTTTTAGGTAAATATCACCCACACGGTGATGCATCCGTATATTTCACCATGGTTCGTATGGCTCAGGATTGGAGCTTACGTTACCCGATGGTTGATGGACAGGGAAACTTTGGTCATATTGATGGTGACTCTCCGGCTGCAATGCGTTATACTGAGGCACGTTTCTCGAAAATTGCTGAAGAAATGCTTGCCGATATCAATAAAGATACTGTAGACTTTCAGTTAAACTTTGATGATACCTTACAAGAGCCAACAGTTTTACCGGCAAAAATCCCTAACTTATTGGTTAACGGATCTTCTGGTATTGCAGTAGGTATGGCTACTAACATGGCACCTCACAATTTAACTGAGGTAATTGATGGTATTGTAAGTTATATCGACAATAGAGAGATTACTATTGAGGAGTTAATGAAGTTTGTAAAAGCTCCGGATTTCCCTACGGGTGGTATTATCTACGGTTATACGGGTGTAAAAGAAGCTTTCGAAACAGGTCGTGGCCGTATTGTAATGCGCGCTAAAGCCGAAATCGAAAACATTAAAGACCGCGAGGTAATTATTGTTACCGAAATTCCTTATCAGGTAAATAAGGCACAAATGATTGAGCGTACTGCTGAATTGGTTGGGGAGAAAAAACTGGAAGGTATTTCGAACATCAAAGATGAATCGAACAAAGATGGTATCCGGATCGTTTACGAAATTAAACGTGATGCAAATGCCTCAATCGTTTTAAACAACCTATATAAGTATACTGCTTTACAAACGTCTTTCAGTGTAAATAATATTGCATTGGTAAAAGGCCGTCCGCAAATGTTAAATCTTAAAGATTTAATCGTACATTTTGTAGATCACCGTCATGATGTAGTGGTTCGCCGTACCAAATACGAGTTGGCAGAAGCTGAAAAAAGAGCGCACATTTTAGAAGGTTATTTAATCGCCTTAGATCATTTAGATGAGGTAATTAAATTGATCCGTGCTTCCGAAACACCAGAAGATGCGCGTTTAGGTTTGATCGAGAAGTTTGGATTGAGCGATATTCAGGCCCGTGCGATTTTGGATATGACGCTTCGTCGTTTAACAGGACTAGAGCGTGATAAGATTAAAGAAGAGTATGCAGAATTAATGAAAACCATCGAATACTTAAAATCTATCTTGGATGACGAAGGTTTACGTATGCAGATCATTAAAGATGAGTTAGCAGAAATCCGTCAGAAATTTGGTGATGAGCGTAGAACGACTATCGTTCACTCAGCCGAAGATATGAGCATGGAAGATTTCATCGATGATGAGGAAGTGGTGATCACGATCTCTCACGAAGGTTATGTAAAACGTACACCTGCAACTGAATTTAAGGCACAGGGTAGAGGGGGTAAAGGTTCTAAAGGCAGTACCTCAAGAAACGAAGATTTTATTGAGCACATGCTCGTGGCTACTGCTCACAATTACATGTTGTTCTTTACTGAAGCAGGAAGATGTTTCTGGCTAAGGGTTTACGAAATTCCTGAAGGCTCGCGTACGAGTAAAGGAAGAGCCATTCAGAACATCATCAATATTCCGAAAGAAGAGAAAATTAAAGCTTACATCAAGGTTAAAAACCTTAAAGACCAGGAGTATTTAGAGAACAATTTCATCATTATGTGTACTAAAAAAGGTACCATTAAAAAAACTTCTCTTGAGGCCTATTCGCGTCCGCGTGTAAATGGTATCAATGCCATCAATATTAATGAGGGTGATGTACTGTTAGAAGCTTGTTTAACCAATGGCGAAAGCGAAATTGTAATGGCATTGCGCTCTGGTAGGGCAATCCGTTTCAACGAAAAAACCGTTCGTCCGATGGGTAGAACGGCTACTGGTGTACGTGGTGTAAGGCTTGCACACGATCAGGATGAAGTTGTTGGCATGATTGCTGTAAACAATCCTGAAGTTACGGTGTTAGTAGTATCAGAAAAAGGTTATGGGAAACGTACCGATATTGAAGATTACCGCGTAACCAACCGTGGCGGTAAGGGTGTAAAAACAATTAATGTTACGGAGAAAACCGGACAATTAGTTTCAATTAAAGACGTTACTGATAGCGAAGATTTGATGATCATTAACCGTTCGGGCATTGTAATCCGGATTCCGGTTTCAGCTTTAAGGGTAATGGGCCGTGCAACTCAAGGTGTACGTTTGATCTCATTAAAAGGTGATGACGAAATTGCATCTGTAACCAAGATTGATCACGAAGAGGATGAAGAAGAAACAGTAGATTTGGAAGATGTGTTGGTAGTAGATGGCGAAGAAATAGAGGCAGATACTACCCCAGAAGCAGATGATGCTGAAGATGAAGGCGAATCAGATACCGAAACGGAAGAAGAAAATTAACTAAAATTAAGATTAGAATAAAAATTATGAAAAGAGTATTTCTAAGTATACTTCTAGCAGGTGCGGTGAGCTCTGCATTTGCTCAGAAAAGTGAAATAACCGCGGCGAAAAACGACTGGGGTTTATTCCAACTGACTTCTTCAAGTGCATCAACGCCGTTGGCTAAAAAACTTGAGTCGTTGGCAAAAGGACTGGCACATACTGATAAAGCCATTGCTGATGAGAAATCTAAAGTAATTGCTGAAGCGTGGTCTTATCGTGCTTTATTTGCTTCTTCTGCAGCCATCTTAGATTCAACCAGTACAGCAAATGCTGATGCAAATCTGAAAATTGCTCAAGATGCAGTTGTAGAAGCCAAAAAACTAGATGCAAAAGGAAGTGAAAAAGACAATATTGCTTTAGCTGAAACCAACATTAGCAATGCAGTTAGAAACGGTGGTGTAATTGCTTACAACAAGAAAGATTACAAAACTGCTTACGAGAAATTCTTGGCAGCAACTGTAATCAATCCTAACGACACGGCAATGTATTTAAATGCAGGTATTGCTGCTAGAAATATCGAGGATTATCCGGGAATGATTACCCAGTTTAAAAAAGTAATTTCTTTTAATTCTCCGCAGTCTAAAGATTTGTATTCTGAAATTATCAGTACGGTATTAAGCAAACAAAAAGATACTACTGCTGCATTGGCTATCATCAAAGAAGCAACTGCTAAGTTCCCAGAAAACACAGACTGGATTAAAACTGAAACTCAGATTTATATTGATAGGGGTGATGCAGCAAAATCTGAGCAAATGTTAGTGGCTTTGGCAGCAAAAGAACCAAATAATCCTAGTTATCAGGTTTTATTGGGAAATATTTATTTCAGCCAGGCTTTAAAATTACAGGCCGACAGAAACAAAATTGACCCTAAAAAAGTAAAAGAATTTAACGAAGTAACTGGTAAAATGAATGCTTTGTTAGATAAATCTTTGCCTTTTTACAAAAAAGCACTTGAAGCAGATGCTAAAAATCAAGGCGCATTAGAAACGTTAAAAACGATCTATGCTTTTAGGAACGATACTAAAAATTATGAAGACATTAAGAAACGTTTAGACGCTTTACCTAAACAATAATTTATTGATCGATTCAAAAAAAGAGCCCTGAAATTTCGGGGCTCTTTTTTTTATGTTTATTTTTATCACTTATTACGGTTTTTACCACATTATTTACATTATGCAGAATTGCCTTAAAATATCCTTAACCGCTTTAATTTTCGTCTCTTTTAATGCTGTAGCCCAAAAAAGCCAAATTCTTATCGCCCGGAACGCCGTAGGTAAACTCCAGGCATCAATTGCGAATAAAGAAGATGAAAAAAAACAGTTATCGATCATTACAGAAGGCTTAAAATCAATTGAATCTGCCGAAAAAGACAATAAAACTAAAAAGTGGGGCGAAACCTGGTCTATAAAATCTTATCTCACATCTTTTGCTTCATTAATCGATACCGATCCGAATAATGCGAATAAGTTTTATGATACTGCAGTAGAAGCTGTGGCGAAAGCTAAATCTTTAGATCGTTACGATGATAATGGGGGATTGATCAAAGCTTCAAACCATAATATTCTGATCAAAAAGCAGGAAAAAGGCAATGAGGCCTATTTTAATAATGATTTTAAAGAAGCTTTTGCTGATTTAAAGGAAGTATGCGATAATTTTCCGGCAGATACAACTTTGGCATTAAATACAGCAATATGCGCGCTAAATATTCAGTCTTACGACGAATCTTTAACCTATTTTAAACGTGCAAAAGAAAACGGAATCAGAAATCCATCTGTTTTTCAGAAAATGGCACAGATGTATGTGGTGAAATCTGAGAATGAAACTGCGATTAAAACGTTAGAGGATGGCCTGGTGCTTAATCCTTTTAACCGTTTTCTTACCAACGATTATATTAATCTTTTGCTTGATACCGAAAATTACAGCAAGGCGCAGGGATTGATCGAAAATAATCTGAAAGTAGAAAAAGGAAGTAAATTGCTATATTTTCTTTACGGTTACCTACAACAGGTTGGCGGAAATAATGCGACAGCAATTTTATCTTATGACAAAGCTTTGTCTACAGATCAAAATTATTTCGATGCATTGTATCAATTGAGTTTGGCTTATATCAATACTGCCAACGAAACGTTGAGCAAAAATGATGCGGACAAAACTGAAAAATATAAAGGTTTGATCAACCGCGCACAGTTTGCTTTACAACGCGCCAATGAAATTAATCCTAATGATAAAAAAACTGTACAGCTGCTGATCGATATTTACACCAAAAAAGGAGCAACAAATAAAGTACAGGAACTAAACCGCAAGCTTCAAGAACTGTAATTTTATTGAGTAATTTGTGAGAATAGGATAGTATTGTAAATTACAACTTAACATAATATTAATTATAAGACATAATATTTCTAAACATTTATTGGATGTGATTTGTACTATTAACATGTACGACCACTATAGCTTCGAAACAGCTGCTGCTTATCAAGTTGAGCTTGCCCAGCAATTAAAGTTTCAGCCGATTGATAAAATTGAAACCATTGCTGGTGCAGATATTTCATTTAATAAAAACAGCACAACCATGTATGCCGGAATTGTAATTTTAACTTATCCTGCTATGGTGCTGAAATCTTTCGCATTGGAAACTTATGAAACCAGTTTTCCGTACAAGGCCGGTTTTTTGGGTTTTAAAGAAGTTCCGGCGCTGTTAAAAGTTTGGCAATTGATAGCTGATAAACCAGATGTTGTGGTATTGGATGGGAATGGAATTTTGCATCCTCGGCGTATGGGTGTGGCTTCACATTTTGGAATTCTTGCCAATCAGGCCACAATCGGTTGCGCCAAGAGTCTTTTACATGGCGAAAATCATATTCCTGAAAACATAAGATTGAGTACCGCTGAGATCGTCAGTCATGGTGAAACACTTGGCTTTGCCTTACGTACAAAAATTAATTGTGAATCAGTATACGTGTCTGCAGGTCATTTAGTTACTGCTGACCAGAGTTTATCAATTATGAAAAAATGTGCTGGCAATTATCGGATTCCTGAACCAACACGTATGGCGCACAACATTGTAAATGATTTTCGAATTGGCAAATTAAAAACTGGTTACCACGAGTTGCCACCGCCACTAACTTTGTTTTAGATCCTCAGATAAAATTAAATCCAACAACTAATTCAAATTGCAATTTTCTAAATTACCGTCCCAGATTTCCTTTTCGTTGGTTACGATTTCAAGGAAATCCATTTTGCTGTTGGTAACATCCAGACAATATGTTAATTCGTTTTTTAGATTTGGAGCGCTTAGTTTTTGCTCCGCACTTAATAAACCGTTTTCAAATTCTTCTTCCTGAGAAAATTCTTTTAGATAAACAAAACTTAAATACAAGCCTGTGGCTGTCACTTTTTTGATTTCAATTCTTATAAAATCCAGATGATCAGACAGATATTGAAATTTTTCTGAATTATTTGCTATTATAGTATTGAGCAACAGTAGCTCAAATTCGTTCAATTCTGTCATTTAAATCCAGTTAATTCCTTTTTTAAGCAGTTGTTGGGTCTTATATTCATCTGAATTAATTTCTGGTTGAACATTGTAACCCCAGTTTGCTTGCGGTGGTAAACTCATTAAAATAGATTCGATGCGGCCGTTTGTTTCTAAACCAAATTTGGTTCCCGAATCGTAAACTAAATTGAATTCTACATATCGGCTACGGCGCTGATATTGCCATTGTTTCTGCACTTCTGTAAATTCCTTATCCCGATTACGGTCGATCAGTTCAGTGTAAATCGGTAAAAATGTTTCGCCTATATGCGCAGAGAAATCCAGAATCTGCTCCCATGATAAATTCGTGCTTTCTGGTTTCAGTCTGTCGTAAAAAATTCCGCCTATACCACGTGTTTCTTCACGGTGTTTAATGAAGAAATAATCATCGGCATGTGTTTTAAATTTTGGATAAAAATCACCACTGAAATCGTCGCAGGCCTGTTTTAGTTTATGGTGAAAAAAACGGGCATCGTTTTCAAATACGTAGTGAGGTGTTAAGTCGATACCACCACCGAACCAGCGTGTTTCTTCATTTAGCTCGAAGTAACGGATATTCATATGGATAATCGGAACTAACGGATGGTTAGGATGGATTACGATGGAAACTCCAGTTGCAAAAAAATCATCTTCAGTTACATTAAAGGCCTTTTTTACGGCATCAGGTAATTTACCATGTACAGCAGAGAAATTTACGCCCCCTTTTTCGATAATTGCCCCGTTTTGCATAATACGGGTACGTCCGCCTCCCCCACCGTTTCTTTCCCAAAGTTCCTCTTCGAATTTTCCCTTGCCGTCGGCAATTTCCAATCCTCTGCAAATTTCATCCTGTATTTGCTTATAACGCGCTGCTACTTCTTCTTTGAACATGATGGCTCCTTCTATTTCCATACAAATTTAAGGCTATTAAAGCAGCTATATTGATTTATGTTTAGATAGTACATTTTATTGACATTGGTTTTAGTTGGGGATAAATTATTCTTCTAAATAATTAAGATCCTTATTAAAACTTTCTTTTAGATAGGATACCGAAATCATTGCAATTACCGTTACAATTCCCATCAAAATAAATGCAGCAGAAACAATATTGTAACGGTGAACAAAAAATTCGAAAACCAAAGTGATTGGAATTAAGGCGCCACGTACAAAGTTAGGAGCTGTTGTAGTTACGGTAGAGCGAATATTAGTGCCAAACTGTTCGGCAGCAATGGTTACAAAAGTTGCCCAATAACCCACTGCAAAACCCATAAATAAACAGATTAAAATAAAACTACTTTCCGTCAATCCTGTACTTGTAAGGTAAATAATAACTGTGACCACCGATAGGCTTTGAAAAATCAATACCGTTTTTTTTCGCGATTTTAATACCTGAGCCAAAAAGCCACACACTACATCGCCAATGGCAATACCAAAATAAGTATACATAATTCCAGTACCAGCATTAAGCAGATCTTTTGCACCTAGTGCTTTCCCTATTTCTGGCGATTGGGTAACCAAAATCCCCACAATGAACCAAAGCGGAAGTCCTAAACATATGCAGGCCAAATATTTTAAAAATCGTTTTCGGTCAGAAAAAAGCATAAAGAAATTACCTTTCGAAACTTCGGTACTTTGTTCAGCATGTTTAAACATACCTGATTCGAATGTACCTACACGTAAAAGTAATAACAAAAGACCCATGCCCCCTCCTACAAAATAAGACGTTTGCCAGGTGAAATGTTTGCCTATAGTTGCTGCTGCAGCTGCGCCTAACAAACCAATGCCAGCTACCACCATGGTGCCATACCCCCGCTTTTCTTTATCCATCGTTTCGGTAACCAGTGTGATCCCAGCACCAAGTTCACCAGCAAGACCAATACCTGCTATAAACCTGATAATGGCATAAGTATGTACATCGGTTGCAAAACCATTGGCAATGTTGGCCAACGAATACATTAAGATAGAGCCAAACAGAACTTTAATCCGGCCAAATTTATCGCCAATAATTCCCCACAGCAAACCGCCAAGTAATAACCCGAACATTTGCATATTAATTACATATTCGCCTTCAGTACGCATGTGTTCTGCGGAAACACCGATATCGGTAAAACTTTTAAGGCGAACTACGGAAAATAAAACAAGGTCGTAAATATCAACAAAATAGCCTAGAGCGGCTACGATAACTAAGAAAATTACATTACGGTTGTTGGCTTTTGCTTGAAGATCCATTTAATTATTTGGTTTAAACGCTGAAAGTACGCAATAACACAAATATTTAAAATAGATTTTTAAAATAAAAGCCACTCTGTTTTTAGAGTGGCTTTCATCATCCTACATAGGAGGATTTTTTTTTGTAGTATCAGGTGGCATTTTTGTAGTGGTATCAGGCATTTTTTTCGATGTCGTATCTGGCATCGTCTTCGTGCTGTCCATCATTTTTGTAGAATCCGTCGCAGTACTATCTGAAGAACCGGCCATATTTTTCGACGAATTGCATGCTGAAGTGGCTATCATAAGAGAACCCGCGAAAGCAAGACTTAAGATTATTTTTTTCATAGTTTTTATTGTTATCTATCAAATTAACAACCTTTTAATCATTTGGTTTTATTTTTTTTACTTCACAGTGATAATTATTAGTTCATTCTGCTGATTATCAATATTTTGAAATTACAATCCATACCTGTTATTCGGGATGGATCTTTATCTTTTCTAAAAATTTTGCTATATATTTTCTGCATAACATAGTAACCATCTTTCAAAATACCCTTGAAATTTTCTTGATTTGAGGAGATAGTATAAATAGAAGCACTAGCTGTTGTACCCTCAAAATGGTAACCTCTTCAATATCAAATTCTTCAGGTATGATGAATGCTATCGTCAACATGCATCATTCTAAATTACTTAAATATTACCAAAACAACATCTCCAAAACTTTAAAAGGTGGTAAAACTTTCTGATATTAGTATGTATGATTATTTCTCAAAACACCCTGAAATGGGTAATGCGCCTTTACCCTCCTTTGTTTTTTCAGCGCATTTGGGTTCAGAAATTTGAAAATGAATTTAGGAGCTGTACGGTCAAATTAAGTAAGAGCTTCTTAAATAAAAATTATAATGGCTCCATTTTTGGAGGCACCATTTATGCAGCAACAGATCCGTTTTATGCCTTATTGTTTGATCAGCTCATGCAGCGTCGGGGTTTTAAAGTCCGTGTTTGGCTTAAAAGCGCTTCTATACAATATTTAAAACCCGGACGTTCTACATTATATTTTACGATAACGGTTACAGAAGAAATGTTGAACGAAGCCACGGATGCCTTAAAAACCGTAGGGAAGTTTGTAAAGGCCTACCCTATGGAAATTACCAATAAAAATGGCGAGCTGTGTGCCACTGTAATGAATGAAGTGTATATCCGAAACCTGCACCAGGGCGAAACCCCTAGAGTTGCTTACTAATTTTTAGATTATGCCGAGTATTAAGAGTTTAATTTTGCAGGGCGAAGGTGTAATGCTCGATTTCAAAAAAACGATTACCAGTACCGAAAAAATAGCCAAAAGTCTGGTGGCCTTTGCCAATAATAAAGGTGGTAAGCTATTAATTGGCGTAGCTGATGATGGATCTATCAAGGGAGTAAAATCGGAAGAGGAAGAAAAATACATGATCTTAACGTCTGCGCATCAGTTCTGCAAACCAGCTATTGAGCCTTATTTTGAGGAAATTTATGTGGATGATAAATTGGTGCTGGTGGTAAACATCCCTCAAAGCGATACCAAGCCACATTATGCGCTTGATGACCAAAAGAAATGGTGGGCCTATATCCGCATTGATGACAAGAGTGTTCTGGCTAGTCGGATTATCCTGGAAGTGCTTAAACAGGAATATAAAAACGATGGGGTGCTCATATCCTATTCTGATAACGAAAAAAAGTTGCTCGAATACTTAGCGCAAAACGATAAGATTACCTTAAAAGAATTTAGCAAACTTTTACGCAGTTCTTACCGGAAGGCACAAAAAGTATTGGTTAATTTAATCCTGACCAATGTGATCAAGTCGCATTCCTCAGAAAAGGAAGAGTATTTTACAGCAGTGAGGTAAGAATTTACCACCAAATATGCGTGCGTTCTCCTACCCAAAATACATCCTCCTGAACTTGTTCCAGGATCATAAAAGAGAAATTTCTTAAAGGTTGGGTGCAGATACCAACTTTTCCAGGCATTACGAGGATCGATTTTAGAAACCGAACATTAACTTTTCTACATTCTAAATTTTGAGGTTTAAAAATCCGACCTTTGCAGACTTATGTTTTCTAAAATCTACACCAAGTATAAACCCTATTACAAAGAAAATCTTCATTTGGCATTGCCAATCGTGGGTTCGCAGGTTGGTCATACATTGGTACACATGGCCGATAGTATTATAGTTGGCCACTTTACCGACACCATTCAATTGGCAGCTGTTTCACTCGTGAATAGCATATTTATGCTCATTTTAGTCATTGGATTAGGTATTTCCTATGGTTTAACGCCACTCATTGCACAAGAAAACGGTCGGCAGAATTATGATGAATGCGGAAAACTTTTATCCAACAGCCTGATTATTAATATTTGTGTGGGTATATTTTTATATGTACTGGTTCAATTGGGCATATTTTTCGTGATCGATCATCTGGAACAAACGCCAGAGGTAGTACGATATGCAAAACCATATCTCAACCTTTTATCTGTTTCCATTATTCCATTATTGATTTTTCAAACTTTTAAGCAGTTTGCAGAAGGTTTAGGATTTACCAAACAAGCCATGTTTGTTTCCATCTGGGGAAATGCCATCAACATTATTTTGGGGATCATCTTCGTAAAAGGGATGTTTGGAATTAAATCGATGGGTGTTAGTGGTGTGGGTTTAAGTACATTGATCGATCGGATTTTAATGGCTTCAGTAATGTGTTTTTATGTATTACGCTCCCAACATTTTAAAAAATACCTGATTAATTTTAAAGCAACGTTTTTCGATAAGTTAAGGGCTATTAAAATTGCAAAGATCGGAATGCCTGTTGCGATGCAATATTCTTTCGAAATCAGTGCTTTTAGCGGGGCTGCAGTATTGATTGGTACAATTGGGGCGGTTGAACAGGCTGCACATCAAATCGCCATTAGTTTAGCCGCCATGACTTATATGATTGCCAGTGGTGTGGCCTCGGCTGCAACCATTAAAACGGGGAATAATTTTGGAAAGAAAAATTTTGATGATTTACGTAAATCTGCCATCGCCAGTTATCATGTTATCTTACTATTCATGTGCTGCACTGCGGTTATTTTTGTGCTGGCCAATAACATCATGCCTTTTATCTATACCGAAGATGCGGCAGTAATTCCAATTGCAGCACAGTTGTTGATTATTGCGGGATTTTTTCAGTTATTTGACGGGACACAAGTGGTGGGATTGGGTGTGCTGCGTGGTGTAGGCGATGTAAATATTCCTACTTTCATCACGTTTTTAGCTTATTGGGTCGTCGGAATTCCCATTGGATATGTAATGGGGTTTCATTTCGGCTTAGGCGTTAACGGCATTTGGTACGGCTTAACCTTAGGGTTGCTAACGGCATCTTTCCTATTGTTTATGCGCTTTCAGAATAAAACAAGAAGTTTGAAGGCTGGTTAATTCTCATTCTGAGCGAAGTGAAGAATCTTACTAGAAGTGTTCGCTGCGCTCAGAGTAACATTTTTTTTGAATGGGTAGATTGAATGCCCACTATCTTGACTTAGCCAAATTATTTTTTTGTGTCATCCTGAGCCTGTCGAAGGACCTTCACCATATTTAGTTTTGTCCAGTCTGGATATTCCGAAAATTCATTAAACAAAACAGATTAGCTTGTGACTTCTCCTGGGCTTAACGCAAGTGTTAAGTTAATGGCCTCTGCAGAACCAACACAGATTCTTCATTGCATTCAGAATGACAGCACGCTGTTACTTTCCGCCTACATTTACCACCACACCAATGGTAAAGATCGAATTACCTGCCGACATGTATTTGCGGTTCTTTAAGCCAATATTACTACTCGTGGTATATTGTAGCTGAAAAGTTTTACTCAATGCCATACGTGTAAAGAAAACCGGCTCAAAGAATATATTGTCTTCTTTTGGCTGAACAACTCCATTTAAAAAGAAACGGTCCATTTTTACATGGCTAATTCTTAATGCTGTACCGTAATTGATCGGAAAATCAGTTCCAAATAAATGCAGATTGTTTTTCTTTTTCGAACTATAGTTAACCTGTAAAAATGTTTTTCTATAATCTACTTCCTGTAGTTCACTACTGATCAATACATCATCTTTAAAATCGCGGAAGGTAATGTCGCTCCATCCCTTTCCCACACCTGCATAAATTTCAATAATCCGGTTATTGTCTGGACCAAAGGTATCAAAGTAACCACCGCCAATTTCGATCAGTTTATGGCCGAAATCTTTGCTCTTTCTTTCGCTGTTCATCCTTGAGCCGCTAAAAAGCACTCCTATGTGATCAGAAACGGCATATGCCCCATTCACACTGGCATTTCCTTTTAAAGAAATATGTGCACCGCCACTAAACTCGCCCTGCTTGCTCAACATAGGGGTATTCGGAACGTTGGGCATATAAACTGAAGAACAACTTGCTGCAAATAGCGCTAAAACTGGGAGTGTAAAACGTAGGTATTTAATCATAGATGTTATATAAACAGATTTTGAAAGTAAAAATTGTGTTAGCGTTCCATTTTCATGAAATCCATCACCCGCATAAACTCATCATGTAAACCAGCTTTTAAGTGGATTCTTTCTTTTGTGATTGGATGCGCAAATTCAAGTTCAGAGGCATGAAGCAACATGGTGGTCATCTCCCACTGATCTTTAAAAAATTTATTCTGTTTGTTGCAGCCATGTGTCCGGTCGCCAATGATGGGATGCAGGATGTGGCTAAAGTGCCTTCTCAATTGATGCATTCTACCTGTCTTGGGTGTAGCTTCAATTAATGAATATCTTGATGTTTGGTGTTTGCCAAAAGCCACTGGTACTTCGGCCCTTTGGAGGGTTTTAAACGAGGTGAATGCATCCTGCATAGTGCCGTTTTCTTTGGCTAAAGGATAATCGATATCCATAACATCAGGCGTGAAACCACGTAAAATGGCTAAATAGTTTTTATTAGTTTCTGCGTTCATAAATTGCTGGTGCATAGCAATTTCTGATGGTTTATCAAAAGCAAACAATAAGATTCCACTGGTCTTTCTGTCTAAGCGGTGAACCGGACTAACATGTTTGCCAACCTGATCTCTCAGTAACTGTAGTGCAAACTCGATCGCATCTCTGGCAATCGATGATTGATGCACCAGCAATCCGTGGGGTTTGTTAATCGCAATTAAATGCTCATCCTGGTAAATAATCTCCAACATATTGCCGCGAAGATAAGCATATTATGGTTTTCGCATAATGGCCTAGCTAAATAAATCAAATGCCAGCCGGTAGGTATTGCAGTGTGCATCTACAATATCTTTGATATCTGCAGAATAACCACCGCCCATACTCACTTGTAGGGGCAGGTTTTTATCCCTGCAGGCTTCTAATACCATCCTATCGCGTTCTTTACAGCCCGCTTTGCTTAATGCAAGTTTACCCAATTTATCTGTCGAAAGCACATCCACTCCAGAGAGGTAAAACACGAAATCGGGTTTAGCCCTTTCAAATGCTTTTTTAAGGTTGATGTTTAAAAGTGATAAATATTCTTCATCCTGCAGACCGTCATCCAAAGGCACATCCAGACTTGACAATTCTTTTCTGAACGGAAAATTCTTGTCCCCATGCATCGAAAAAGTGAATACCTTTGGCTCATACTGAAAGATTTCTGCTGTACCATTTCCCTGATGTACGTCTAAATCAATAATTAAGATACGCTTAGCTAAATTTCTACTTAATAAATAGTTAGCTGTTATCGACTGATCGTTTAACAAACAGAATCCTTCGCCCCAATTACTGCCTGCGTGATGCGTACCGCCGGCCACATTAAAAGCAATTCCATTATTTAAGGCAAAATGCGTCCCATCAATTGTTCCCTGGGTAATTCTTAATTCGCGCTCTAATAATTGTGCATTCAAAGGAAAGCCTATGCGTCTTTGCTCTTTTGCAGGGAGCGTTAAATCCCTTAGCAGCTCCCAATATGATTCTTGATGCGTTAAAAGAACGATATCTTCAGCAACAGGTTCCGGACTAAATAAATTTTGTTGCTCAATGGTCCCTTCGTGCAAAAGCTGTTCGGGTATCAGTTCATATTTAAGCATCGGAAAACGATGCCCTTCCGGTAATGGATGTGCATATATAGGGTGCCAGGCAATTTTGATCATTAGCCTAAAATCTCCTCCACATGTTTTTCGATATTATTACAGATCTGATCTACCGGGAGATCGTTTGCGTCCTCCCCAAACGGATTCTCTATTTCTTCAGCTATCAACTCCAAACTCGCTAATACATAGAGAATAAAGGGAACAATGGGCACGACAAAATAACCTAAACTGAATACCCAACCAAATGGTAAAGTAATCACGTAGATGAAGATAAACTTTTTGATGAATGCACTGTATGAATAAGGGATCGGTGTGTTTTTGATTCGCTCACAAGCACCGCAGATATCAGTAAACTGATTAAAATCACTTGACAGCACGATAAACTGTTCCTGAGAGATAGCGCCTTTTTCCAATGACTCGTAAAATCGGTTAATTAAACTGCCTGCTATCTGGTTTGGAATGTGCTTACCTTCTTCCACCTCAATTAAAAGACTGTTTTTACCAAAATACATCCTTTCGCGCAAGTGTTCCTTTAAGGCAAAAGCATATTTGGGAATTCCATATTCGAAAAAACGAACATCCTCTTCTGTTAATTTAAGTGCCTTTATCTTCATGGCCAGGTTTCGGCTCACATTGGTTAATGACCCCAACAATTTTCTTCCTTCCCACCACCTGTCGTATGCTGTATTCGTTCTAAAAACCAATAACATCGACAATACGAAACCCAGTAAGCTGTGCATCATACCGATGTTGGTTACATAACTGCTTTTAGAAAGCTGGAAAAAATTTAATTCCGCAAAAGCCACTAGACCTGAAAACACAGCCACAGCTAACATCAAAGGCCAAAGTTTCCTGAAAGTATCACTCTTGTGGATATGGAAAATAAAGGTACTCCAGTCTTTAGGGTTGTAGTTAATCATTTTAAATTCTTTTATAAACGGATTACAAAATGTTTTTACTTACAGTTAAGAGCGCCTGTCCTGCTAAAAATACATCTTCAAAAGAGTTGTAAAGTGGTACGGCACTTAAGCGGATTACGTCGGGTTCACGCCAGTCGCCAAGGACATGATTGGCCATCAAACCATCAAAAATCTGCTTGCCATTTCGCTGTGCAATAATAGATAACTGTGCGCCTCTATCATTTACCGCTTTAGGCGTAATAATTTTATACTGCTCCGCTCCCAACACCTTATTTACCTCATTTATAATATATTCAAGATAACCAGTTAAAGCGATACTCTTGTTTCTTAATGGCTCAATAAACCCTGCCTGCTCAAATATTCCAAGCGAAGCATGGTATAAAGCCATGGGCATTACCTGTGTACAGCTCACCTGCCAACCATCAGCTCCCGCCTCAGGAATAAAACCCTTTTCCATTTTAAAACGTTTGTCTTCCTGATAACCCCACCAGCCTGCAAAACGATTCAACGCTGAATTATTGAAGTGTTTTTCATGCACAAAAATGCCGCTAATGCCGCCAGGTCCTGAATTCTGATATTTATAAGAACACCAGCAGGCAAAATCTACCTCCCAATCGTGAAGCTTTACAGGGACATTTCCAGCCGCATGTGCCAAATCCCAGCCAACAACTGCACCAATTTCGTGGCCAGCTCTGGTAATGGTCTCCATGTCGTACCATTGTCCGGTATAATAATTAATCCCACCAAATAACACCAGCGCTATTTCATCTGCATTTTCTTTGATTTGAGCCACGATATCTTCCGTACGGAGTATTTCTTCGCCTTCCCTGGGAAAAACCTCTATAATCGCTTCCTTCGGGTCAAAACCGTGAAATCTCACCTGGCTTTCTATCGCGTATTGATCGGACGGGAATGCGCCCCCTTCCATAATAATTTTAAATCGCCTTCCCTTTGGTTGGTAAAAGCTAACCATTAACAGATGAAGGTTCACCGTTAGGGTATTCATCGGGCAGACTTCTGATGGCAATGCCCCAACAATGGGCGCCATAAGCTTTTTAAGTTCTTTATGATAGAACATCCAGGGCTCATCTCCATCAAACCATCCTTCTACAGCATAGTTAGCCCAATTATCCAGCTGTCCTTTTAAAACTTCGCCGGCCACTTTAGGTTGAAGTCCTAATGAATTGCCACAGAGGTAAATAAAATCTTTATCATTATGTTTTGGAAATAAAAATTGTGACCTGAAATGACGGAGCGGATCAGCTTCATCCTGCGCTTGAGCGAATGATAGGTTATTTTCGAAATTCATGGCCTCAATATTACAAAAAAAAGCAGGTATTGTTTCCAATCCTGCTTCTCGTTCTATCTTGTTAATTAAAATTTCATCGTGTCGTGTTTACCCAAATCTGGCGTATCACCAGTAACCACTGCTTTTAACATACTGAATAATACCACGATCTTTGACGCCGATGCATCCCAATATTCAGCCTCTTCAGGTGTCACTTTAATCAATATTAATCTTGGATCCTCAATTCCGTCAGGGAACCAGGCTTTAATAAATGGTGAGAAATAAGCTTCTTTGCGTACTTTGTCATCCACCAATTCCGCCTTGCCCTTAACGGTAAGGTAGGTATTTTTAGAAGGATCACTATAGGCCAGCAGCACATTGTTTTCTTTCGAAATTTCTTTTGACTTAGGCGAGTATTCGTTGGTGTAAAACCATAAACTCCCATCATCTTCAATTTTTGCAGTACCCATTGGCCTGCTTCCAAATTCATCGCCGGAAGAAAATGTGGTAAACATACAGGTACGCACACTTTCTGCCATTTCTTTCAGGATCGCTATATTTTTCTCGTTTTTCATTTTTACAATCATTTATAAAGAAAAACAGGAATTAAGCCAAAAGGTTTCTGTTAATTAAACCTTATTAGGTTTGCTTACGTATTTATTGCCTTTAACAAAGAAACGCCAGGGGAACAACGCATGTTCCTTTGCATAGGCGATGCCCACCCTTGGCGTGGCGGCAATATCTTCATCCCTATAACAAATGGAATGATCTTCGATCCAGATTTCATCGCCCGTAAGATTTTTTGCATTAAAAGTTCTATCTATACCCAATGCTTTTGCTGCAGAGCCCGGTCCGGCAGAAATGGCGCCTTTGGTAGAGGGCATATTTCTTCTTTCTTCAATGACGCCGATGCCGATCAAAGGTTCGATTCCCCTTATCAATACTGCATGCGGATCATTTTCTTTAGAACTGACAATATTAAAAAGATTGTGCATACCGTAACAGAGGTACACATAAGCAATCCCGCCATTTCCATACATGGTCTCTGTCCGGTTGGTGCGCCGACCACCATAAGCATGCGAAGCCTTGTCTTTTACGCCAAAATAAGCTTCAGTTTCAACAATGATACCTGCAGTGATTTCGTTATCGATTTTGGTGTATAAAACCTTGCCCAGTAAATCTTTAGCTAGATCCACTACATCTTCATTGAGATAATATTCTTCTTTTAGCTTCAAAGCAATGATATTAACTACCTGTTTAATATAATAGATATAACCTGCTCTAAATAAGCCTTATCTGTATCATCGAATTTACCCAATACTTCACTATCCACATCTAAAACACCCATCACCTCGCCATTTACAATAAGTGGCAATACGATTTCTGATTTTGAAGCAGTTGCACAGGCAATGTGACCTGGAAATGCATCAACATCCGGAACGATAATGGTTGCGGCCTGCTCCCACGATGCACCACACACTCCTTTTCCTTTTTTAATCCTTGTGCAGGCTACCGGACCTTGAAACGGACCCAATACCAATTCGTCTTGTTTCACTAGGTAAAAACCTATCCAGAACCAATTAAACTGTTCTTTGAGCGCCGCAGTAACATTTGCAAGATTTGCGATAAAGTCTGTTTCGCCGTAAAGCAAAGCCTCTATCTGCGGGATGATCGACTGGTACTGTTCTTCTTTCGATGTATTTCTGGTGATGGTTAAATCTTCTGCCATTTTAATTTTTCTATAATCAAAGTTAATCATGATTTATGAGATGTAAAGTGATAGCCAATTTTAATGACGAAAATTTGAACGAGAATCTATTTGTAAATTCATTAGTTTTGGCCTAATTAACCGTGATTTATGATTGTAGCCTTAACCATTACCAAATTCCGTGGCCTAACCATCCCTTTTGCTTTTATAGGCATGGCGGTTTTAAGGCTGCCGCTTTGGTTAAATAAAAGCTGTAAATTCTGGAAGTTAATGGGGAGCGGAAAAAATGCGCAGGTTGATCTAGCCCCCGATTACAAACACTGGGCTGTATTAACCACCTGGGACAATCGCAAAGATTGTGATGATTTTTACGCAGATTCATTTGTAATAAAATGGCTCCATTTCTTTGGGGTTGAAAGTTTTACAATATTACTTAATCCTTTATCTAGTCATGGATTATGGTCTAATTTAGAGCCATTTAAAACTAATATTTCAAATAAAAATCACATCGGCAAAGTCGCAGTAATTACAAGGGCGGCTATTAAATTTAGTAAGCTGAAAGAGTTTAGGCGTAACGTTAAAAGAGCAGCTGACGCCATGCGTACGGCTCCTGGTTTTATCCTTTCGGCAGGAATAGGCGAAAATCCATTCTTTGACCAGGCCACCTTTTCCATTTGGAGTGATACAGAAAGTATGAAAAGCTATGCTTACAAGTCTGTTGATCATTCGGACGTGATTAAGCTCACCAGAGAAAAGCAATGGTATAAAGAGGAGTTGTTTGCCCGTTTTGCAATTGTAGACAGCTGGGGAACGCTGAATGGAGTTTCTATTGAGGGTATAAATAAAAAATTAAAAACATAAATTAATGAGAGTAGTAGCAGAGCTTCCACATCCGGAATGTAAGATTACCATTTTTTCGATGAACCAAAAATACATCGTAAAGTTTGAGCAGGGTACGTTTGAACAAAGTTATAAACTGGCAGAGCTTGATTTGAGTGGAGGTGGTGTGAACGATGTATTCGAAATTATTGATGAAGAATTTATTCAAACGGTTATCACCCGATTTAAAGTGATGCGTTCAGATTTCACGGCAGCGTACAACAGGCATCAACATTAGTAGATATTACACATAACTAATTGATTTATAGTTATTTTTATTAATACACAGAATTAAATTTTGAATTTATGGAATGTTTTTATATTAAAAACAATCTTTATTATTTGTTATTATTTAATTAACATATTATAACTATCTGATATATTGATTTTTATATGTAGTAACAAAATATAATTTCCTATGGCGTTTTGGCCAAATAAATGGGAGGTTTTGGCTTATTCAAGCTAAAACTATCACTTTGATAAAAACCTGAAAGAAAGATTTATTACTGCTTTATCAATAAAGAATTTATAAAATCGGTCTATGTTTCGATCCGATAGCTATCTTTCTAAAGAAATAAAAACTGAAAGATCCTTCACTGCGTTCAGGATGACAGACACAAAAAAAATGCACAAATAAAATCTGTGGTTAAATTAAGAATAGAAAGATTCTGAAATATCTCCGATAGTTACCGGAGATCAGAGTGACGAAGAGCAGTGATTTCCGTGTTTCCGTGGCAAACCTAATTAGCGCCCTGTATTAAGAAACCAGTGTATCGTGCACCACTACCCTGTACCAGTTTTTAGAAAATTTTTCTACAGCATCTAAATGCGTTTTATCTTCCTGGTAAGCGTTATGGTCTGCGATGTTATCAAAGGTAATGGTAAGGGAATAGGTAAAAGAATTATCGGTTACCGGACGTACTGGGGTACTTGCGGCTAAGCCGTAACTCAATGTTTTAATATATTTAATCGGTTTTAAACTTTCGAAGAAGTTGGCGAAATCTACGATTTCATTTTTAGTAAGCTGAGGCTTTAACCAGAACATTACGAAGTGTTGGATCTGGCCTTTATCTGCGGTTTGGATTTCTGTCATGGGGGGATTCTTTTTTCGCTAATATATTAATCATTTTTTATAAGGCATAAAAAAAGTCCTGATGCAAATCAGGACTTTCTATATCTTTCAAAAACACTTAGTTTTTAGGTTGTACACGACCAGATTTTCTGTCTTCGCCTCTACCGATTAAATAACCGCCACCTGCTCCAACTAATCCACCGATGATGGCACCTCTACCTTTTTTCTTATCAATTAATGCGCCACCAACTGCACCACCAACGCCACCAATTACAGCTCCTTTAGCGGCATCACTCCAGCCTTTTTTCTTAGCTGTAGGTTGAGTACCTCCGTACGCACCGCTAGAACTTCCACTAGAACTCGCGCCTGAGCCTGCATACGATCTTGATGATGCAGCACCTGCCCTTCTGGCGGCTACTAATTCTGCCTGGTGTTTAGCTTCTTTTTCCTGCTCTACTTTTGCTGCAGCAGCTTTATTAAAGCTGTCTAACCTTAAACTGTCTTTTACTGCTTTAACGGCTAATTCTTTTTCTGCTTGTTGTTGTTTTAATGCTGCTTCTTCTTTTGCCTTATTGTTACAAGCAAACAAAACCGAAGTACTTAATGCGATTACTACCAATATCTTTTTCATAACTCTTAATTTTTACATGACGCTTGTTCAGCTACCTAACCTCGCTAAACAGGTTTCATTGGGATGTGTGATTTTGTTAATTATATGTAGTAAAGAAAAAATGATGCCAAAATGTTTTGAAAATGGAAAATTATTCCACTAAGTCGACATACCAAAAGCCGGAAAGCGCTGTGGTTGAGCATGGTGAGTCTTCATTTACATCAGTTTTGTTTGGCGCATTGTAAGTTCGAAATACCTTCTCTCCAATGGTGAAAGTGATTTTATTCCTGAAAATTGGTCCTTCAAAAGCGAAAGTATGAAACTCTCCATTTTCTCCGCAAGGATCAATATTGTTGGGCAATTGGTCAATTAAATCAAGGCTGATTACTTTTCCACAAATATTTTCAAGATTTTGTTGGGTACAAACAATGATGGTTTTATAGCTCAGATTTACAAATTCTTCAATCAAAGCTCTCGTGTTTTTTTGCCACAGCGGAAAAATTGCTTTCAGACCTATTTCTGCTAATTTGTTTTCACGGTATAAACGGAGGTCTTCTAAAAAGATATCGCCAAAAATGGAATGTGTAATGCCTTCTTCTTTAAATTTACTTAGATGTTCCTTCATCGTACTATCGTAGGTTTCCATATCAGGCATTTCTCCCAGGCGGATCTGGCGCAACGGAATACCAATACTTTCGGCCTGTTTGATCAATAAAGCTTCTCTAACACCATGCATTGAAACGCGGTTATATTTTTCAGTAACCGTGGTAATCAGGTAACGGATTTCTATAGTAGGGTCTTGCAAGGCGTAATGAAGCGCCAAAGTGCTGTCTTTACCTCCGCTCCAGTTGAAAATGCAAATCTTTTTATCTGGCATTGGCTAAAATTTCTTTCAGTTCTGCCACACCATCTACCGCGTTCTTCTCGATATTGATTACATTTTTATAGCGTTTTACATCTGGTGTTTTCGGGTCGATGATATATTTATCGATTACAGATGGAACAAAATCTATTAAACCTGCTGCCGGATAAACTGCCAGCGAAGTGCCTATCAATACAAATAGGTCAGCCTGTTTGCAAAGTTTAGCGGCTACTTCTATCATCGGAACAGCTTCACCAAACCAAACTACATGCGGTCGCAATTGCGATCCCAATTCGCACAGTTCCCCCATTCTGATGTCGGTGCCTACAATTGGATAGGTTAACTCGGCTTTCGCATCCGATTGTGATTTGGTGATTACCCCATGAAGATGTGTAACCCTGGTTGAACCTGCTCTTTCATGCAAGTCATCAATATTTTGGGTAATAATTTCGACATCAAAATCTTTTTCCAGTTCGGCCAATATTTCATGGGCTTTGTTGGGTTTTGCAGCTAAAACCTGGCTTCTCCGCTCATTATAAAACTGCTGCACCAGCTCTGGGTTTCTTTCCCAGGCTTCTGGGGTAGCAACATCATAAACATTGTAACCTTCCCATAGGCCATCAGCATCCCTAAATGTTTTTAACCCACTTTCGGCACTGATCCCTGCTCCTGTTAAAACAACTATTTTCATAAATATATGATTACACCGATTTTAATGATTTCACGGATTGGCTATAGTTGATGAATTTTTTAGACAAATTTTCGTCAGCTTTAAATATCTCTGGATGAAACATACACGCTAAAGCTTCTATACCTTCTACCAATGTACCTATGCTTGGCTGAGTAAACATATCAAAATCGGCAATATAAACCTGATTGTTTTTTACAGCTTCCAGATGATCCCAGCCTGTTTTTGAGGTCAGCAATTGCATTTCTTCCAGACTTCTTTTTTGATCGAAACCACAAGGAGCGATTACCAAAACCTCTGGATTGTATCTCAATACTTTATCCCATTGGGTAACTATAGAATCTCCTGCAGGATTGGATAACATATCTACCCCACCGGCCGCTGCAATCTGAAACGGAATCCAATGCCCGCAGTTGTAAATCGGTTCGATCCATTCCATTAACATAATCCTTTTTAAGGGTGCACGATTGGCCCTAAGCTGATCTAATATATGATCAGTTTTCTTTTGTAAGCCTGCAAGGTAGCTTAACGCTATTTCTTCTTTCCCTAATGCCTTAGCAACGGTTATGGCACATTCGAAAACATCCTGCAGGTTATTTGGTGATAAAGGTACCAGTGTTGGTTGCTTGCTTAGCTTCATCACAGCGGTTTCGGTGCAAACAGTATCGATATTACAAACCTCGCAGATATCCTGAGTAAAAACCACATCGGGTGCAATACTTTCTAACAATTCATCATCCACCCAATATAAACTTTTACCCTGCGCTTTGGAAGCTGAAAATATCCGGTCGATTTCGATACTCGAATAGTTTTTGCCCTCAAGTATACAACGTACAACCTTTGGCTGATCTGCAGCCTCTTTTGGGCACTCGAAAGTAACGCCATGCAAGTATTCTTGCAGGCCCATATCGTAGATCATTTTGGTGGCGGCAGGTAAAAAGGAAACAACTTTCATGATGTAAGATGTAATAGGTAAAATGGAATTGATGTTCTAAGGTAAAAAAAATCCCCTTTTGAATTAAATCAAAAGGGGATTTTAATATTATTTTTTATCCAGCTGGTGAATCACCAACTGATGAATGTTAATTATAACTCTTGTGTTTGCAGTTTTAATACCGGATATTTTGCCTTTAAAACTTCGAAAGCTCCAAAAAGTAATGCGCCGTAAATAACTGTTCCCTCTAAGAATCTGATTTCAAAAGGAATTGCTTTTACTAAACATGCCCAAAAACCAGCTAAATCTTGTGTATAAGCCGGGTTGTGAAACCAAACACCAATATCGCTTACAATCCAGTGGATTAAAACAATTGCCAATGTAGAAGCCAATAAACTTACCACGTTTACTTTTTTAAGTAATACTCTTCCTGCTAAAACCATTAAAGCAAATGCGATATAGGTCCAGTACCAGCCTTCGTAAAGGAAACCACTGCTGTATTTACTGAAAATAGTTAGCGATAAAATGATATCACTTAAAAATAAACTCAATAATGGAAAAGCAAATGCTTTAAGATGATCTTTAAAATATGCACCTCCGAATAAAGCTACAGCACCAATTGATGAGAAATTGGCAAACTTTAATTCATCTGAGTTGAATGTTACCAGCAAACGGAAGGCCGTTATAGCCAATATCATTAACAGTAAAATTAATGTGCGTGGATTAAATTTTAAATGGGACATTTTATTTTGGTTAATATTTATAACACAAAGTTAATTTTTATTAGTGTATATTAAAAATTACGCCCGTATTAAAGTTGAAGCCAGGTGTATTGTAGCCAATAATTTCGCTATATTTTTCGTTCAAAATGTTCTTCGCATCGAAAAATAACTTCACACGTCTTTTAGCCAGTGCATATTCTGCATAAGCACTAAGCAGTTTATAGGATGGTAAAAGCTCATCAATAGATTTGGTTGTAAAATAAGTATCATAACGGTTTCCGAAATAACGGAAGTTGGCACTTACATATAAGTTTTTGGTAGCTTGTGCGCCCGCATTAAGGCCAAAAGTGTGTTTTGGTCTACGGATCAAATAATTGCTTGTTCCTGCATTTCCTTCAACATAAGCATAATAACCATTAATGTTAAATACACTAAACTTAGCTGCAGGTTCTACTTCAAAGCCCTTAAATTTTTGACTTGCCTGATTAAAGTAACCTGTGGTATACACAATTGCATCAGTTAAATCGCGTTTGAAACCTGCAAGGCGCAAACTAAACTGATCATCAACAAAACTAAAATTTACACCAGCCTCATAATTTTGAGATTTTTCCGGTTTAAGATCCAGATTGGCACCATACTGACCAAACAGCATGTTCAGTGTAGGGATTTTGAAAGCGGTAGATACCGTACCGAATAGTTTTACTTCTTTAATAATGTTGATGCTTGGAGTAACAGAATAAGTATAGTTTTCGCCATATTGATCGTGTTTGTTGTAACGTCCGCCCACCTCAAGGTTAAAAACACTTAAATCGTGCAAAAACAATGACCCATAAGCGGCAAAGATGTTAGTTGTCGGATTTTTGGTATCGGTAACTAATTTCATTTTTCTATTATCGATACCCACAAGTAAGTCTAACTTGTTGCCTAGTTTCTGGTTGTAGAATAAATCAACCACATTAAGCTTTCCGAAGTTTAAGAATTTACTTTCAAAACCTGCATAACTAGAGCTCACATCGTTCGAATTGCTTTCGTGACTATAATTAAGCGTTATTTTACCTGTGTTAAACTTATATTCTGAATTAAAGCCTGCACTAAATTGTTTCAAAATAGAGTTATTGGTCGGTAAACCATCGGTAAATGCATCCTCATCTATTTTATAATTGCCATAGAAATAACGTAAAAATGGATTAACAGAAAAATTTTTGTCTAGTTTGATTCCGAAATTGGCGTTTAAACCATCAGTTTTAAAACCATCTTTATCGAACATTGCAGCACTGCCTACCGGAGTTGCCGCTTCAGAAATTCCGTCAGTTTTAAAATGCGTATAGTTGATGTTGTAAGTAAAGCCTTCTACCGCACCATTTAAGCCGATCGTACCTTTGTATGTTTCATAACTTCCCGCACTGGCTACTCCGTAAATGGTATTTCCTTTAGGGCCACCTTTTTTGGTTACGATATTGATTACACCTGCAACGGCATCAGATCCGTAAATAGTAGACTGGCCTCCTTTTAAAATTTCGATATGATCGATCTGATCGATGGAGAAGAGGCGTAAATCGAATGTACCACTAACACTCGCCGGATCATTTTGTACAATTCCATCAATAAGCACTAAGGTGTAACCACTTCCCGATCCTCTAAAAAAGATACTTTTATCTTTTCCCTGGTTACTGTTTCCACCGCTGATGATGATACCAGCCTGCTCGTTCAGTAAATCAGGCAACGATTTACCGTTGCTGCGTTCCAATACCTCACGGCTAATAATGGTGACCACTTTACCCGTTTGTGATTGTTTCTGATCATTTTTAGTTGCCGAAATAACAACATCTTTAAGCTGCAAACTGTCTGGAGTTTGCGCATTAGCCACCTGGCCAATCATTAACTGTGCAAGCCCTAAACCGGCTACAGTTAGCATTCTTTTTTTGTTCATTTGATTGTGAGTTTTGCCCACAGCCAACAGATGAGAAAAGGAAATGAAAATACGAACAACGTTAATATCTCAATCCTAGCTTCAATCCCCGAAAGCTATGAAATTAAACGCTAAAGGCAGGTCTTCTGACTTACTCCCGTTTTTCTGTCTTCCCGCCCGGTAGTTAATTGGACAGTGACTTATGAATTGAAAAACGTTATAGAGCTTACAGCTGCGGGACAGTTACAGATTTACACTGTATTCCCTTTTAATCCCGGTTGTAAAACCGGAAACCAAAAGCAGTGCAAATGTAGTAAAAAGAGCGGAGAGCAGAAAGCCACTGGCATCAACCGAAAAACGTACGATGAGCTGTTTTATTAAACACCAATTCAGTCCATTTTAATATAATTGGTATATTGTAAGATACTAATTGAGTCTTGCGAGATACAATCCAATATGTAGCCCCCCGATCTAAAAGGAGAACCTTGTAAAATACATGATGGAAAATGGTGGTTTTGATAGAAAAAGCTAAATTGGTAATCAAAATTTAAACCATGAGAAGCACTTTAACCATTGCATTTTCGTTATTCAGCTTATGTACTATGGCACAAAAAACGGATACTGTTTTTCTAAAAAAATTAATGGAAAGCAAACCTGAGCTTTTTTCCACTGTACTCAATCACCCGGATAAAAACCAGATTCAGATTCTTTATACACAGGTTAACCGCGACGTGAAGAATAAGCCCACCTTTAAAACATTTAGTTACAATTTAGACCCCCACCATTATTTTTATCCAGCAAGTACGGTAAAACTCGCTGCTGTAGTTTTTGCTTTAGAAAAGGTAAACAGGTTAAAAAGTACTGGGTTAACGAGTAAAAGTACGATGATTACCGATAGTGCTTATAAAGGGCAAACCAGGGTTTTAAAAGATAGCAGCGCTAAAAACGGCTTGCCATCCATTGAACAGTATATTAAAAAGATTTTGCTCACCAGCGATAACGACGCCTTTAACCGTTTGTTCGAATTTATTGGTCGTGCGGAAATTAACCAAAAACTGAAAACAAACGGTTTAAACGATAGCCGCATTTTAAACCGTCTGGCTGTAGGTGATGCAGGCGAACCGGCTAAACATAGCAATCCCATCAAGTTTTATAATGGTAATCAACTGGTGTATAACCAGGACGCTCAATATGATCCAAAAGAATATGAATTGAAATTAAGTAATCTGGTAATGGGTACCGGTTATCTGGATAGCACAGACAAACTGGTGAATAAACCCTTCAATTTGGCTGGTAAAAATGCTTTCGCCATTAACGATCAGCAGAAACTGATGCGGAAACTTATTTTTCCTGAAGCTTTTCCAACAAAGGAAAGGTTTAACCTTAGTGCGGCTGATTATAAATTGATTTATACTTACATGAGTAAATACCCAACAGAAAGTGATTTTCCTAAATACGACCCCAAAGAATTTTGGCCAACTTATGCAAAGATGTTGTATTATGGAAGACAGCAGATAACGCCTGATCCAAATATCAGGATCTTTAATAAATATGGCGATAGTTATGGCTACATCATTGATAACTCCTATTTTGTTGATTTCAAAAATGGAATCGAATATTTTCTTACTGCTGTGGTACAGAGTAATGAAGATGGCATTTTCAATGATAATAAGTATGAATACGACACGGTTTGTTTTCCTTTTATGAAAAATCTGGGCCGAACCATTTATGATCTTGAACTAAAAAGAGTCAAAAAATTGAAACCAGATTTAAATAAGTTTAAAATGGATTACGCTTATTAAAACCTTTCTCTTCTTTTATGGTTTATAGCCTATAAATTGTATAAAAAACTATACATTAATTAAAAAATAATATATTCGCATCAGAAATAAAAGAATAGATCTCTAATGGCTAAATTATTAATAATTGACGATGAGCGTGCGATAAGGAGTACCTTACGCGAAATTCTGGAGTACGAAAATTACGATGTTGAAGATATCGACAATGGTATCGATGGCCTCGAAATGATCAAAAAAGGAAATTTCGATCTGGTACTTTGCGATATCAAGATGAACAAGATGGATGGTATGGAAGTGCTCGAACAGGCACAACTCATCAAACCCGATCTGCCATTTATCATGATATCTGGTCACGGAACCGTTGAAACTGCCATTGAAGCCAGCAAAAAAGGCGCTTTCGATTTTATTTCGAAACCACCTGATTTAAACCGTTTATTGATTACTGTCCGAAATGGTTTAGACCGTGGAAATTTGGTTACCGAAACCAAGGTTTTAAAGCGTAAAGCCAGTAAAACCCGCGAAATTTTAGGCGAATCGGAAAGCATTTCTAAAATTAAAGAAACGATAGAACGTGTTGCCCCTACCGAAGCCCGTGTATTGATTACCGGCGCGAATGGTAGCGGTAAAGAATTGGTAGCCCGCTGGTTACATGAAAAATCGAACCGTGCCGATAGTCCTTTAATTGAGGTAAACTGTGCCGCTATTCCATCTGAATTGATTGAGAGTGAACTTTTTGGTCACGAGAAAGGTTCATTTACCTCAGCTGTGAAACAACGTATCGGTAAATTTGAACTGGCCAATGGCGGAACTTTATTTTTAGATGAGATCGGTGATATGAGTCTTTCTGCGCAGGCAAAAGTTTTACGTGCCTTACAAGAACATAAAATCTCTCGTGTAGGTGGAGAAAAGGAAATTGAAGTGAATGTTCGTGTTTTAGCGGCAACCAATAAAGATTTATTGAAGGAAATCGAAGATGGTAATTTCCGTATGGATTTGTACCACCGCTTAAACGTAATTAATATCCATGTTCCACATTTAACCGAACGTACGGATGATATTCCGGTTATTGCACAGAACTTTTTAGAAAGCATATGTAGCGATTATGGTATGCCGGTAAAGAAAATAAATGAAACGGGTATGGCGGCTTTAAAAGCATTACCATGGACGGGTAATGTTCGTGAGCTTCACAATATGATCGAACGTTTGATTATATTAAGTGATAGGGTAATTACCGAAAACGATGTGCGCGCTTTTGCCAATCCAGGCGGAGGAACAAACATTGGCGCGGCAAGCAGTGCGCAGATTGCTGGTGCCGGAGGTTCGGCCCTCGCCTCTTCTTTTGATTCGTTCAATAACTTCCAGGATTATAAAGATCATGCGGAGCGGGAGTTTATCAAATTCAAATTGGAGAAAAACAATTGGAACGTATCAAAAACTGCCGATGAAATTGATATCCAAAGAAGTCATTTATACAGTAAAATTGAGAAATTTGGCTTAAAAAGAGCTGAATAACCCCAGTCCCTAAAGAGGAGACCAAAATGTACTTTTGATATAAATTAAAGTTGGAATGAGTAGATTTATCCTGATCATTCCAACTTTTTATTAAATAATACATTGGCAACAGATGTAAACTTGGGGCATTAAAGTCCCCGTTAGGGGATTTAGAGGTTACCCCATATAATCATTCTGTCTCATCAGCAATGCCCTGTACTTATTAAAAATAGCTGTTTTTGAAACGAAACCTAAATACTGATTTTGGGAATTCAATACCGGTAAAATCCACACGTTATCCTGCTCCATTTTCTCGAGTACCATTTTCAGGTCATCATTTTCAGTAATTACATTTGGTGCAGGTTGAACCAATTGAGCGGCAGATAAGGTGCCTTTATCAGGATTTTTCATCATTTCGTTAAACAGCTCTTCTATATAAATAATCCCCTTAAAATCGCCGAGTTCGTCGGTAACGGCACAGATGTTTTTGTGTGATTGCATGATTTCGTTCATTTTAACTGAAATCAGATCGTTCATATTGAGCTGAGGGTAGGTTTTTTCAATCAGATATCTAAGTTTCATCTGATTTAAAACCGTGGTATCCTTATCCTCATGCGATAATAGTTCGCCTTTATCTGCCAGTGCTTTGGTATAAATAGAATGTTTTTGCGAACTGCGGTTAATGGCATAAGAAATTGCAGTGGTAATCATCAATGGTACCATCAAAATATATCCACCAGTAATTTCGGCGATTAAAAAGATACCCGTTAACGGCGCGTGCATAATCGAGCCTAATGCCGCGGCCATACCTGCTACAATAAAATTAGATACATTTAATTGTGCCAAACCCGATAGGTTGACCACATAAGCGAAGATAAACCCGATTAAACCACCCATAATTAAACTGGGTGCAAAGGTTCCACCATTACCACCAGCGCCTAAAGTAACCAAAGTGGCTATTGATTTCATAAAGATGGTAACCACTGTAAACAGCACAACCAAAGCCGGAATTGTATTGTAATCGGCAAAAATACTGTTGTTGATTACAGTTTGGTAATCGCCTTTTAACAAACCTTTGATGGTAATATAACCTTCGCCGTAAAGCGTTGGAAATAAAAATACCAATGCGCCCAACATTAAACCACCAACAACTACCTTGGTATAAGGATGTTTTATTTTATAAAATAAACCTTTTACAGCATAATTTGCCTTTGTAAAATAAATGGAGAACAGGCCGATAAAACAGGCCAGTATCACATAATAAAACAGTGCGTTTACCTTCCATCCTTCTGTAACCAGAAAGAAAAGTTGCTGGGTATAAAATAATCTGGCTACCACAGCCGCAGTTGCCGCAGAAAGCAATAAGGGAATAAATGCAGGAATGGTAAATTCAGGTAATAAAATTTCAATAGCGAATACAATACCAGCCACCGGACTGTTAAATGCACCTGCTATACCTGCCGCTGCCCCACAGGCCACCAACATGGTAATTTCGCGATAAGACAAACCCAGCAAACGACCCAGGTTAGAGCCTATTGCCGATCCACTGGTCACAATTGGTGCTTCCAATCCCGTAGATCCACCAAAACCAACCGTAACCGCTGCGGTGATAATCTGCGAATAAATATTATGTGCCTCTACCTTGCTCGATTTTTTTGAAATGGCATAAAGCAGTGGTGTTAACCCGGTTTCGAACTTGGTTTTACGGATAAAGTATTTAATGTACAATACCGTTAAAAAGATACCGATCATCGGAAAAATAAAATACAGGTAGTATTTATATTTCCAGTGCCAATCTGATTGAAGAAATTCTTCGATGTGGTGGGTTAAACTTTTTAAGGCGGCGGCGGCTAATCCGGCTAAAATTCCAACAACTACGGCAAGGATAATTAAGAAATTACGGTTTGATAGTTTAGATTTCCGGTACTGGTTAATCTGATCAAGGTAATTTACAAATCTGATGTACATTCTATTGTTTTTTAATAGAGGGCTAATTGCCCAAAAGTAACAAAAACAAAAGGAGAAGTCAATTTAAAGACTTCTTTTATGCATCAAATTTATCCAATAGCTTAATGAGTGTTGCAAAATCTTTTGGATATGGCGCATCAATTACGATATCTTGATCATTTAATCCTTTAAAAACCAGGTGTCTGGCATGTAATGCAAAACGTTTCATGATAGGTTGCTCCTCTTCACCTTTGGTTAATTTATAACCTCTCTTAATTGAAGAAAGAAAAACAGGTTTTCCTTTATACATATCATCACCAACAATTGCTGCCCTTTGTGTAGCCAGGTGAATGCGGATCTGGTGCATACGGCCAGTTATAGGCTTGCACTCCACCAAAGTATAGTGTTTATAGTATTTTAACGAATCGAAAATGGTTTCTGCTCTTTTACCTTCGGCCCTATCGATGGTTACATTTTTATTTCCATCGTTTAAGATTGGTAAGTCAACTGTTAACTGATCAAAAATTACATGTCCATCTACTACCGCATGGTAGGTTTTATTCACCTTTCTGCGTTCGAACTGCATCGAAGCGTGACGGTAGCCTTCCGGGTTTTTAGCAATAATCAAAGCGCCCGAGGTTTCTTTATCTAAGCGGTGACAAACCTGTGCATCATCGCTATATTGCTTCGCAAGACGTAATACATTGGTTTCTCCTGATCCGCCACGTTCATCGAGCGAGGCTAAAAAAGGAGGTTTATTGATCACTATAAAATCGTTGTCTTCGAAAAGAATAAGGTCTTTAAAATTTGGAAACTTCAAACTGTGCTGTAATTAATGAAGCGCAAAAATACGATTTTATTTTTTAAGAGGGTCGTCACCCTGAATTTATTTCAGTGACGCAATCAGTAAAGGTTTGATCCCGAAACTTCGGGACAGCATGCCGAATTGATACAAGCAACGTCCTCCTGACGAATTTTGTCATTCTGAACGCATTGAAGAATCTCATGTCACGGAATGTGTTGTACGATAAAAGCACTGGGTAAAGGAACAGAAGAACTTTAATGGCAGTGCTAAAAGGTAAGGGATTCTTCGTTCCTCAGAATGACATCATAAAAAAACACAGATTAATCATCAGAAAAAAAATCTGTGTTAATCTGTGTCTATCTGTGGTGAAAATTATTTAAGATAACTCAAATTTATAACCCACACCTTTAACGGTAGAGACATAAGTTTCACCTAATTTTTCTCTTAATTTACGGATATGAACATCAATAGTTCTATTGGTTACCACAACAGAATCTTCCCATATATTTTTAAGGATCGATTCGCGGGTATAAACCTTTCCCGGTTTTGAAGCCAATAAGTATAAAAGCTCAAATTCCTTTTTAGCCAATACCACTTTGTTTCCACTCTGGAAAACCAAATATGCTTCACGGTCGATTACTAAATCGCCGATTTCCAATTTGTTTTCCGACACTTCTTCCGTTCCTGTATTTCTTCTTAAAATAGCATTAATACGGCTAACCAAAGCACGAGGTTTAATCGGTTTTGCAATATAATCATCAGCACCAACATTAAAACCTGCAATTTCAGAATACTCCTCACTTCTGGCGGTTAAGAAAACCATAAATGTATTTTTGAATTCTGGGATTGCACGCATTAAACGGCAAGCCTCAATTCCATCCATTTTAGGCATCATAATATCCAGGATAATCAAATCCGGATGAACCTTTTTCGCAACAGTAATTCCTTCCTGGCCATTAGTAGCTGTGAAGACCTGATAACCCTCTTTTTTAAGGTTATATTCAATAAGCTCCAGAATATCTGGTTCATCATCAACAATTAATATTTTCTGACCTGCGTTATTCATAGTTAAATATTTGTTACGAAAGTAGTGTCTATGATGCACTATTTAGTTAAGCCTAAGTTAAGAAATTGTTAATTACTTAAATTAGTTTAACATGGAATTTGTTTTAACGTAACGTTTTAGCTAAAAAGGCTTCCAATTGATCGCCACGCAGGTTTTTAGCTACGATTTTTCCAGCCGGATCAACCAGGTAAGAAGTTGGGATAGCTTGAACCTGATATTTTTTAACTGTTTCGCCATTAAAATCTTTTAATTCCGAAACGTGAGTCCAGGTTAATCCATCAGCTTTTACCGCGCCTAACCATGCTGCTTTGTCTGTATCTAATGAAATACCAATGATATCGAAGTTTTTATCTTTATATCTATTGTAAACTTTAACCACATTTGGATTCTCCTGACGGCAAGGCTGACACCATGATGCCCAGAAATCGATCAATACATATTTGCCTTTATAGTTTGATAAACTTACTGGTTTGTTATCTGCGGTGTTTATAGTAAACTCAGGGGCCACTTGTCCTACCTGAACAGTTTTTAAAAGTGCCATTTGTTTTACAAAAGCGTCTACTGTTGCATTACCTTTAATTTCTTCCTTAACCTCATCAGCAAATTGTACCAGTTCAGCCTCAAATTCTTGTGGACTTAAAGTATTCATTGCATAGAAACTCGCAAGCGTACCTTTATTGTCTTTAGCAAATTTAATGATCTGTGTATTCAATTGGTTGATATACGATTCATATTGAGGTTTCATCGATTCTAAAACAGCAGCTCTGTTTTGCGGTTGCGAAGCTACTTTTGCTTCAAAATCGGCCTGTAACTTCTCAACTTGTTTAGCGAAATTGTTTCTGATGGCATTCAACTCCGATAATTTATCTACTTCGTTTGCCCCAGAAATTTTATAAGCCATTGTTTTGTCGGCCAAATCAGCTTCTAATTTGATGTCGTCGCCATTTTTTGCAATCAGCATAAATTCGTGGTTACCTACCGATACCCTGAAAAAATCGACTGATGGGGTTTTACGGATGAATTTAAATTCGCCTTTTTCAGATAGATTGGTCGAATCAATCGCTACCATGTTGCTGTTTTGCATGCCATA
This sequence comes from Pedobacter psychrodurus, assembly GCF_032678585.1. Taxonomy (GTDB): domain Bacteria; phylum Bacteroidota; class Bacteroidia; order Sphingobacteriales; family Sphingobacteriaceae; genus Pedobacter; species Pedobacter psychrodurus_A. The sequence continues at coordinate 133,686 of NZ_JAVTSN010000003.1, forward strand.
TAAGAAAACTTTTTTCTCCGTTCCCGGGTTTTGAAAAGTTCCATCAATTGTGAAGCTATCTTTAGGTTTACATGCGGTGAAGGCAATCGCGATCATCATGATCAGGCTCAATTGTTTTAGTCTCATTATTTCAGTTTTTCAAGTATTAATTCATTTAATTTTTTAGCATCAGCTTTGCCTTTGGCCAGTTTCATTACATCGCCAACAAACAAACCTAAAACGCCCTTTTTACCTTTTTTATACGTTTCTACCTGTTGAGGGTATTTATTTAACACTTCATCAATAAAAGTACTTAGTTCATCTCCGTTTTCGGTAATGAGTAAGTTTAACGTTTGTGCCAAGTCAGCAACCTTTGCATTTTCCTGTAGTTCAACAGCAGGTAACAATTGTTGAATAGCGATTTGTTGTGTTATTTTTTTATCATCAACCAGATTGATGGCTTCGGCCAGTTGTGCCGGATTAACTTTAAAATCGGCAATGGTTATCTCCTTTTCGTTTAAAACAGCTCTAATTGGGCCAATTAACCAATTGATCAAACTTTTTTTATGATTAACAGCAGGTTGTGCCGCGTTAAAGTAATTTAAGAGGTCTAGATCTTCTGCAAAAAGTGCTGCATCTGCTTTGCTGATCCCAAATTCCGAGATCATTTGTTGTGATATCTCGTTTGGCAAGGCTGGCATTAAAGATTTAATCTCCGCTAACCAAGCGTCAGAAATATGTATCGGTTGAAGATCTGGATCCGAAAAATAACGGTAATCGTTAGCCTCCTCTTTTGTACGCATGGGTGAAGTGGTGCCCTTATCGGCATCAAAGTTTAAAGTACTCTGAATAATCCGCCCTCCATTATTAATCACTTCTACCTGACGGCCAAATTCGAAATCCATTGCTCTACGTACGTTACGCATTGAGTTTAGGTTTTTTACTTCACAGCGTGTTCCAAATTCGGTAGTACCAAACGGACGGATGGAAATATTGGCATCACAGCGCAAACTTCCCTCTTCCATATTACCATCACTTACATTTAAGTGTCTTACCAGTTTTCTGATTTCACTAAGTAAAACAGAAGCCTCTTCCGAACTGCGGATATCAGGTTCAGTTACAATCTCGATTAAAGGTACTCCGGCACGGTTTAAATCAACTAACGAATAATGATCATCCTGATCGTGAATGCTTTTTCCTGCATCTTCTTCCAGGTGAATGCGGTTGATCCCAATTTTCTTGGTAGAACCATCTGCCAGTTGAAGTTCTAAAAAACCATTCACACAGATCGGTTGATTATCTTGCGTAATCTGATATCCTTTTGGCAGATCGGCATAGAAATAATTTTTCCGGTCGAAATGGTTTATCTGATTAATAGTACAATTTAAAGCCAGCCCAATACGGATTGCTTTTGCAACCACTTCTTTGTTAAGTTTGGGTAATGCACCAGGTAATGCCAACGAAACAGTAGATATATTTTGATTAGGCAAAGCCCCGAAAGATGCACTATCAGCAGAAAATATTTTTGTATTTGTATTTAACTGAACGTGGATTTCTAGTCCTGAAACGAGTTCGAAAGCGGTTTGGGGGCTTGTTTCTTGTAAAGGCATTTAAAGCTTCGTGTTGTTATAAGTTTAATAACCACAGATTAAATCTGTGGTTAAATATTAATGTGTCAAATATAGTTATTATTTAGTCTTTCGTTAAAAAAGGCTTGATGGAGAAATTTTTAAAAATTCTTGCCATGGCAATCCTCCGGAGCCAACTAAAAGTATTTTATCAGGTTTATACATTTTGCTAAAAGCAGCCATTCCAGAAGTGCCTGTAACTAAGCCGGTACTTTTAACTTCTATGCCAATTATTTTACCTCGTTTTTCTAGGATAAAATCTACCTCATCATTTCTATGCCGCCAATAATACACTTTGTAACCCTCAACAAAAGAAGAATTTAATAGGTGTGCCCCTATTGATGACTCTACCATCCTTCCCCATTCGGCAGGTTGTCTTTTTATCTCTCCAAAGAATTGATTTCTCTGTGCACTTACCAATGCATTATTATGCACCTGAAATTTTGGGCTCGACGAACGCTTGCGGATTACATCAGCTGCAAATTTCTCAATGCCTCCCAGTAAACCTGCGGTATCTAATAATTGAAGGTAGTGAGATAAAGTAGTGGTATTGCCCGCATCAGAAAGCTGTCCTAATATTTTAGTGAAAGATAAGATCTGACCAGAATACACACAGCCCAGTTCGAACAAACGTTTCATTAAGGCGGGTTTATCAACACGGGTAAGCATTAAAATATCTTTCGAAATACTGGTTTCAATTAAAGCATTTGAAACATAATTTTTCCAGCGCTCTTCGTCATCAATTAAACCTGCCGAACCAGGATAACCACCGAACCAAACATATTGGTCTGCAGTAAAACCAAAAGCACTTTCCATTTCTGTAAAACTCCAGTGCCCTAAATAAGTTAACTCAAAGCGGCCAGCTAACGATTCAGTCAAGCCTTGCTGAATTAATAACCTCGACGAACCCAGTAAAATTACTTTGATGTTTACCCCATTGCGCATATCCTCGTCCCACAAACGTTTTATAATTTCACTCCAATTGTCTATTTTCTGAATCTCATCTATCACTAAAAGATATTCGTTAATATTTGGCTCTTTTATAAATTCTCTGGTATTGTTCCATATCTGCTCAATCCAGGTTCGATCTGATGCGGCAACTGCATCAGCAGATTCGAATATATAGGGTATAGCAATTTCCTGAACCAACTGACTAATCAGTGTGGTTTTACCAATCTGTCTGGGTCCAACGAGTACCTGAATAAACCTTTTTGGCTCGTTCATTACTTCTGTAAGTTTCTGTAAATAAGATCTTGGGAACATGTTTTACAATTTACTCAATACAATGAGTAAATTTACTCAATGTATCTAGTAATTCAAAAAAATTACTAAAAATATATTAGATCATTATTATAAAGACATGGATTTACAGCATTTTTAACACAAAAAATTATCATATAAAATACTATAAATGAGATAATTATATTGATATTTACAATTTACTCAACGCAATGAGTAAAATTACTCAATGGGACGCATTCGTTAAAGAATGTTAAATTTGCCAACCTGCGATTAAACCACACTGTATCTGCTTTGTCTATCTCAGTAAATACACACAAAAGAAACCTTTAAATTAAAAACATTATGAAAAAGTTAGTTTTATTTGCTGCAGTTCTGATGGTTTCATTATTCAGCATCAACAATGCCAAAGCGCAGGTTAGCTTAAATATCAATATTGGATCTCAACCCGTTTGGGGCCCTACTGGATACGACCATGTAGATTATTATTACTTTCCTGATATCGATGCCTACTATTATGTACCTTCTGGTCAATACATTTATGCAAATGGAGGGCGTTGGGTTTGGACACGTAGCTTACCAGCTCAATACGGAAATTTTGACCTGTACAGAGCATATAAAGTGGTAATTAACGAGCCAAGACCATATCTAAGAAATAATGTTTATGTAACCAGATATAGTAAATACAAAAATTATAGTGGTCGTCAAACCGTGATCAGAGATAGCCGTGACAGTAAATATTATGTGGTTAAAGGACATCCAAACTATAACCAAAGGCCCAGCACCAAAAATGTAACCGTAATTCGTAACAATAACCGTCCAACCCGTGTGGTTACAAGGCCTGTCCAAAATAATGGCCGTCCGCAACGCAATGATAACACAGATAGCCGTACAGAGCGAAACCGCGGCGAAGGTAGAGGTAACGACCGTCATTGAAATTAATATTTAGTTGTAATGAAAGGAGTTTCGAAAGAAGCTCCTTTTTTATTATATATCTGTTACAATAGAAATTTTGGCACAGCGTTTGAATTATTGAAGTACACACAAATAAAATAGATTATTATGAAAAAGTTATTTATCATCTCCGCGATTGTAGGTATCGTGGCTTTAGCATCTAATCAATCTAGCGCTCAGGTAAGTATTAATGTCAATATCGGTGCTCAACCAGCTTGGGTTCCGGCAGGCTATCAAAATGTTAACTACTATTATCTCCCGGAAGTTCAATCTTATTATTATGTTCCACAAAGACAGTTTGTTTATTTAAGTGGAAACAGATGGACCAGATCGAGGTATTTGCCAGCCAGATATAGAGGCTATGATTTGCACAGAGGCAGAAAAGTAGTGGTTTATGGAAATAGTCCTTATCATAACTACAATTCGCACAGAGTAGCCTATTCACATCATAACAATTACTACCGCTCTTCTTATGGTGGCGGAGGCAACCGGGTAAGATACAGTTCGCCAAGAAATAATTACAGATCATACCGTGTAGATAACAGGTATCACGATAGAAGGGTAAATTCAAGTTTATTCTCTAGAGGACACCGAGAAAAACATGGTAGACATTAAAATAAAAAAGAGGCTCTAAGGCCTCTTTTTTATTGCTATCTCGTTATGCTGATCCAATAGCTATCGGATTTATATTAATGATGAGGAATAAAACTTTCTGCTTTTTCCAGAACAACAGGTAAACCGGCAGGATTTTTACCGCCAGCTGTAGCGTAAAAAGGCTGTCCACCTCCACCACCCTGGATTTCTTTACCCAATTCGCGCACAATGTTTGATGCATTTAATCCCTTTTTAACCAAGTGATCAGAAAGCATAACCGTTATTCCCGGTTTACCATCAATTTCTGTAGTGAACACTAGGAATAGGTTGTCTATCATATCTTTCAAAGAGAAAGCCAGATTTTTAACGGCATCAGCGCTTTGCAGATCAATGTGTTTTGCAATGAGATTAATGCCATGGATTCCCCTAACATGATGTACAATTTCATGTTTCAGTGTATTAACACGTTCTAAAGTCGATTTCTCGATTTCCTTTTTCAGTTTAGCATTTTCATCAAGTAAAGCTTGAACAGATGCTGATAAATCTTTACTTCCGTTCAATAAAGCTTTTAAATGTCCAAGCTCTTTTCTTTGTTCCAAGAAATACTGTTCAGCTTTATCTGCGGTAATGGCCTCAATACGGCGAACACCTGCGGCTACCGCACTTTCAGAAATAATTTTGAACGAACCGATCTGTCCGGTAGCTTTTACGTGTGTACCACCACAAAGCTCCTTAGAGAAATGATCTTCAAAAGTTATCATCCGAACAAAATCGCCATATTTCTCGCCAAATAAGGCTGTTACACCACTTTCAATAGCATCCTGATATGGAACGTTACGTTGTTCTTTTAATTTGATATTTTGTCTAATCTTTTGATTTACAATTACCTCAATCTGCGCTAACTCTTCGTCGGTTACTTTTGCAAAGTGAGAAAAATCGAAACGCAGGTAATCGGCATTCACCAATGAACCTTTTTGGTTTACGTGTTTGCCTAAAACCTGCTTTAATGCAGCATGTAGCAAATGTGTTGCCGAGTGGTTATCCTCCGTTAAAACACGTTTATCTTCGTCTACAACAGCCCAAAATTTACCCTCCAAGTTATCAGGTAATATATCTGCAAAATGAACAGTTAATCCATTTTCCTTTTTGGTATCTGTAATATCTACCCAAAACTGGCGGCTATGGTCTTCTAAACGCCCCGTATCTCCTACCTGACCACCACTTTCTGCGTAAAAAGGTGTTTGGCGTAAAACAATTTGATATTGCTCTTTGCCTTTTGCTTTTACTTTACGGTATTTTAAAATTTCAGTTTCAATTTCTAATTCATCATAACCGACAAATTCACTTTGATCTTCTGTATTCACAACAATCCAATCGCCGGTATCAATCGCTGTTGCAGCACGGCTATCATCTTTTTGTTTTTTCAAAGCTTGTTCGTAACCTGTTAAATCAACACTCCAACCTTTTTCTCTCGCCATTAATTCAGTTAAATCGATAGGAAAGCCAAAAGTATCCGATAACTCAAAAGCAAAGTTGCCTTTTACCACATCATTAGAAGCCTGATATTTTTCGAAACGTTGAATACCTGTAGATAAAGTTCTCAGGAAAGAGACTTCTTCTTCTAAAACCACTTTCTGTACAAAATCCTGTTGCGAAATCAACTCATCAAAAACACCTTTAAACTGTTCAGCCAATAAAGGAACCAGTTGATTTAAAAATGGCTCTTTAAAGTTTAAGAAAGTATAAGCATAGCGTACCGCGCGACGTAAAATCCTACGGATCACGTAACCTGCTTTATTATTTGATGGCAATTGCCCGTCAGCAATAACAAATGAAATGGCACGGATATGATCGGCCATTACGCGCATTGCAATGTCTGTTTTCTCGTCTGCGCCATATTTAATCCCTGATTTCTCCGCAATAAACTGGATCATCGGCTGAAAAATATCAGTATCGTAGTTGGATGTTTTTTCCTGGAGAACACGCACCAAACGTTCAAAGCCCATCCCCGTATCCACATGTTTGGCTGGTAGGCTTTGCAGTGAACCATCTTTTAAACGGTTAAACTGCATAAATACATTGTTCCAAATTTCGATTACCTGAGGATGGTCTGCATTTACCAAGGTAGCGCCATCAACAGATGCTTTTTCTTCATCTGTACGGCAATCTACATGGATTTCTGAGCATGGCCCACATGGACCGGTATCGCCCATTTCCCAAAAATTATCTTTTTTATTTCCTGGTAAAATATGGTTTTCGTCTACATACTGTTTCCAGAGGTCATAAGCTTCCTGATCTTTCTCTAAACCTTCTTTTTCGTCACCTTCAAAATAAGTAACATATAATTTTTCTTTTGGGATTTTGTAAACCTCCGTTAATAATTCCCAACTCCAGGCAATGGCTTCTTTTTTGAAATAGTCGCCAAAACTCCAATTGCCCAACATTTCGAACATAGTATGGTGATAGGTATCAATACCTACCTCTTCCAAATCGTTATGTTTACCCGAAACACGTAAACAACGTTGGGTATCAGTTACACGAGAATATTTTATGGCGGCTTCTCCTAAAAACAAATCTTTAAACTGGTTCATACCCGCATTGGTAAACATTAAAGTTGGATCGTTTTTAACCACGATCGGTGCGGAAGGAACAACATGATGTTGTTTCGATTCAAAAAAACTAAGGAATGCCTGTCTAATCTCTTTTGCTGTCATTTCAATATTATTGGAGGGAACAAAATTAAAATTTTATTACGTTAATAAGGAAAAATCGAGCTACATTTGAACACTTTAATTAATCGATATAAGACACTCATAATCAAGCACAAAATATGCCGTATAAAGAAAGGGACATTAATAAAATGTATTATACCATGGGCGAAGTGACTGAAATGTTTAATGTAAACGCATCACAGATCCGTTTTTACGAAAAGGAATTCGATATCCTTCAGCCTAAGAAAAACAAAAAAGGCAACCGTCTTTTCACTCCGGAAGACATTGAAAACTTAAAAATCATTTTTAATCTGGTAGATGAAAAAGGCTTTACCTTAAAAGGTGCAAAAGACTATTTAAAAAATAACAAAACCGGTGTACGCGAGAATCAAAAGATCATCGATTCGCTGGAAAAGTTGAAAGGTTTTTTGGTAAATCTTGCCGAAGAACTATAGATATTTTTCTTTGTATTACATTAAAGTGTTTAAAAAAATACAATACTTGTAGTTTTAAAATATTATTTTTATACTTGTAATAATAATACAACAATCACCCCATTTTTCTTGAACTAGTTTAATTACTGCTTATGAAAATATGGTATTTGTTGTTGCTTGTCTTTTTTTTCTGTGGCTTATCTGCTCAAAGCTATTTAAGCCCTCGTTTATCAAGGTGTAATCTAGGATTAACGTGGCCAATAAGGCGTAGTTTTTACCGATGGATCTGTTTAAGATTATCCCGTTTAAAAATTTGCTGTAAAATCTTAATTATCGCATTTGCAATGATTGGATCTGTTGCAAATGCACAAACTAGTGAGCAAGAAAATGATATCCGTGATATATTGGAAAGTATGGCGGAGAATCTTCCCGATGATTACGATATGAGCGAACTGGTTGATGTACTGGCGAGATATCGTAGACATCCGATTAATTTGAATCACACTTCGCCTGAAGAATTAAAGACATTTGTTTTTCTTTCACCCCTACAGATCAGTAATTTCTTCGCCTATTTAAAAGAAAACGGACAACTTGCTGATGTATTGGAGTTACAAAGCATTGATGGATTTGATGTTAAGACTGTTCAGAGTTTGCTCCCGTTTGTAACATTAACCCACAACAGCGAATATGAGCAACTCAATTTTAAAAATATTTTCAAGAGTGGCGAAAATGATTTAATGATACGTTTTGCACAGACCTTGCAAAAGCAAAAAGGATTTACTGATTTACCAGGAAACCGGTACCTGGGATCGCCTGAAAAATTCCAAACCCGATACAGATATAATTATAGCACTATCCTATCTGCAGCCATTACTTTAGATAAAGATGCCGGTGAAAAATTCGGAGGCAAACCTTTTGATTTTTATGCTGGTAATGTGGCATTTTTCAAATTAGGCAAATTGAAAAAACTGGTACTCGGCGATTATACGTTGCAATTTGGACAGGGCTTGACGCTATGGTCTGGATTTTCCTTTGGAAAAGGTCCTGATGTAACCAGCGTAGCTAAAAAAGATTTAGGGTTACGCCCTTATAACTCTACCAATGAATATTCTTTTTTCAGGGGAGTTTCAGCAACAGTTACCTTACTTAAAAATGTAGACATTACCCCTTTTGTTTCATTCAGAAATCTTGATGCCAGCCAAAAATTGGATCCGAATGGTGATTTAGTTCAGTCGACTATTAATCAAACCGGACTACATAGAACGCCCTCAGAGATTAAAAATAAAAGGGTGCTATCGCAGAGATTATTTGGTGCTGCCATACAATATGCTCAGAACGAATTTACGCTAGGTGCAATTGCTTACCGTAGTCATTACGGGAATAGTTTTATTACGCAAACTGCTGCTTATGATCAATATAGTTTTACCGGGAAATCGTTAACAAATCTGGGGTTGTTTTATAACTATACCTATAAGAACATGTACCTGTATGGCGAAGGTGCCAAGGGTTTGGGTGGAGGTTTCGCATATATTAATGGATTGTTAATCAGCTTATCACGCACTGTTTCTGCAGCACTAACCTATCGTAATTACGCAAAAGATTATCATAATTTCTTTAATCAGGGGGTATCCGAATCCAGTGAAGCGGTAAATGAAAAAGGATTGTATGCTGGTTTAAATGTTAATCCTAATAAACATTGGGCCTTTTCTTTTTATGGTGATTATTTTCGGTTTCCGTGGTTGAAATACCGGGTAGATGAGCCATCAAAAGGCTATGAAATATTAAGTCAGGCCGTTTATATGCCAAGCAAAGGTTTTAAGGCTTTGCTTAGATTTAAAACCGAGCGGAAGCAGCAGAATACCGATCTGGATGTGCCTGTAAACTTTTTAGATGATGTAAATAAAACAGGTTATCGGGCCGAAATAAACTGGCAGCTGAACAAGAGCTGGAGTTTCCAAAATCGTGCAGAGATTTCACAGTTTAAAAAAGGTGGCGCTGATCGGGAATTTGGGTATCTGGTTTATCAGGACGTAGATTACTCGCCCATGTTTTCTAAAATCACTGCCAACATAAGGTTTGCCTATTTCAATACACCAAGTTATAACAGCAGAATTTACGCTTATGAAGACGATGTTCTATACAGTTTTAGCTTTGGGATGTATAGTGGGAAAGGTTTTAGAACGTATTTAAATTTGAAATACAATTTAGCTAAAAAGTTAAATATTTGGTTGCGATACGGCTTGTTTATCTATAAAGACGTAGAAACAGTTGGTACTTATCTGGATGAAATTAAAGGTAATAAAAAGTCGGAATCGAAAATTCAGGTACGTTATCAGTTTTAAGCATGTTTAAGGCCGAATATGTTTTTGTCAGGATTTTATTTCCATTTCTTACTGGTATTGGTATTTTTTATTTCTTTCCAACAAAAACTTGTTTACAATTTTTAGCAATAACGATGGTATTATGTATATTGAGTATAATCATCACAAATATTGCCTATAAAAAATTAAAACTATACCGATATAAAGGAACAATAGGGACGCTGATTTTTATACTTTTTTTCAATTTGGGTGGATGGCTTTGCTTAATAAATAATGCAACGCTAAGGGAAAATTATTTCGCAAATAAACAATATGACTATTTAAAAGTATGGGTGAAAGATGAGCCCGAAGAAAGCAACCATATATTAAGATTTAAAGCAGCAGTAATTTCTGGATATCAAAAAGATCAGCAGATCAAATTATCTGGGCAACTGCTTTTAGCAGTGAGATTAGATAGCTTAAGTCCTGTTAAGATAAGATATGGCGACGAAATCATGATCTCAGCCAAATGTGTAGAAGTTGAGCCTCCCTATAACCCGGCAGAGTTTGATTTTAAAGCCTGGTTAGCCAATCAAAACATTTATCATCAAGCTTTTATAGATCAGGATCATTTAATTAAAACAGGTAAAAACAATGGTAATCCGATTATTAAACTAGCCTTAAACTTAAGAGAAAAGCAAATCGGAAAATACCGCAAATTGATTAAGGGCAACGAAGCTTTTGCAGTGGCATCAACCTTAATATTGGGGTATCGCACAGATTTAAGCCAAGAGACCTTATCCGCATATTCCAAAACGGGAACCATACATGCTTTATCTGTTTCAGGCGCTCACGTAGCTATTATTTATGTGGTTTTAGATTTCCTGTTACTCTTCATGAATAAGAAACCTGGATTAAAAATCATGAAGCTGATATTAATCTGCGCTTTAATTTGGGGATATGCCCTAATTACGGGGTTATCCCCTTCGGTTGTGCGTTCCGCAATCATGATCAGCATTTTAATCACGGCTAAAGTTTTATCTAAAAATACCAACAGTTATAACGTTTTAGCCTTTTCAGCTTTCTGCCAATTGCTTTATGATCCATTTTTAATATGGGATGTTGGATTTCAGCTCTCCTATCTTGCTGTTTTTGGATTAATTTACCTCCAGCCCAAAATTTATCATCTGATGTACATTAAAAATTCCTGGACGGATAAATTATGGAATTTCACGGCCATGTCGTTAGCTGCTCAAGTGGTTACATTTCCTTTGAGCATTTATTATTTCCACCAATTCCCAATTTATTTTCTTTTTGGAAATCTTTTTATCACCATCCCGTTGGTGTTAATGATGTATTTGGGAATTGCCGTTCTGGTTCCGTGGCTGAGTTTTTTAGCGCCAATTTTCGAATGGATAATCACCTTTACCAATCAGGCACTCAGATGGATTGCCGGTCTACCCTATGCTACTTTTTCATCCATATGGATTAATCTGCCCGAATTTATATTATTAAGTTTAGCCTTAGGCTTATTTATCTACGGATTGGCAAATTTTAATAAACGTTTTATATTTTCATCCTTGGCAGTTTTTATTTCTTATCAAATTTTGGTTGTACACGGTGACCTGAATGCCTATCATCAACAAAAGATTATTTTTTTTTCACTAAGAAAAAATTATGCCGCTGCTTTTATTCGTGGAAAGGAAACTGTTTTGGTTACCGATTTAAAAGCTACAGATAAAAACTATAACTACTTTGTAAAACCTGCATTAATGCAATTGCAGATAGATCAGATTTCTTTTATCAGTTTAAAGAAAGATACTATTGTAGGAGATTTTGTTTTAAAAAACAATCAGATTGTATTCCGTAATTATAAAATATTGCTGATTGATGATCGGTTAAATGATAAAACATTAAAAGGAAACGGCATTTTTTCAAGCCTTTGGATCAGTGAAAATACAAAGTTTAATCTAGGGAGACTAAGTTCACACATTAAATACAAAAATGTATTAATCGATGCCACCAACAAAGATTATAAGATTGAGATGTTTAAAAAAGTTGTGAAGAATAATCATTTGGATGCTCATATTTTAAAGAAAAATAAAGCATATTTGGTGCAACTAACCCAATAACATGGAAAATCTGGTTTTATATCAAGTTGCAGATAGAATTGCAACAATAACCATTAATAGACCTGAAAAAAGAAACGCCTTAAATCCAGAACTCATAGTTGCATTAACGGCTGCTTTTATCAGTGCATCGGAAGATGACCTCGTTAAAGTAGTGGTTTTAAATGCAAATGGAGATTCTTTTAGCGCCGGTGCCGATTTAGGTTATTTGCAACAGTTACAACAGAATACCTTCGAAGAAAATGTTGCTGATTCTAATCGTTTGAAAAAACTCTTTACAACCATTTATTATTTACCTAAGGTGGTTATTGCGCAGGTGGAAGGCCATGCCATCGCTGGTGGCTGTGGTTTAGCCACAATATGCGATCTTGTTTTTGCTACTCCTGAAAGTAACTTTGGCTACACAGAAGTTAAAATTGGTTTTGTTCCAGCCATTGTTTCATGTTTCTTAAAACAGAAAGTGAGCGAATCTGTTGCCAAAGAAATATTGCTTACCGGAAAAACCTTTCCGGCAGAACAGGCACTAAAATATAATTTGATCAATTTTGTAACAAATTCATCCGAAATTCATCAAAAAGTAAGAGAATTTGCACTAAGTTTGTGTAGCGGAAGTTCTGGTAATTCGTTAATGATTACTAAACAATTGATTACGCAAACAACCAATCCCCTATTGGAAAAATGCTTGGAAACTGCGGTACAGATAAATGCCCGTGTAAGGGAAAGTGAAGATTTTAAAAAAGGAATTTCTTCATTTTTAAACAAAGAAAAAATTAATTGGTAAAAAACTAAACTGAAATAAAAAACATGTTAAAATCAATCAAAACAAGCGTTGTCGCTTTAATCCTGGTAAGTGGCGCAATCATCGCTCACGCACAAAAGAAAATGACCGAAGGTACAATTACCTATGGCCTGGAATATAAATTAACAGAAGAACAAAAATCTGCGATGGGCGGACAAGAGCCACCTGCAGAGCTTAAAGTTAAATTCAACAATGGTTTAACTAAAATCGAAATGGAACAAGGTCCGGCTTTAATCGGGATTGTTTCTGATAACAATGAAAGAACTGGTTTGCTTTTAATTGACGTGCCAGTTGCTCAAAAACAATTTGCGGTAAAACAAACCAAAGCGGATATTGAAAAAGCAATGGGTGCCATTCCTAAATATTCTGATTTCAAAGCTACTGGCGAGAAACAGACTATCGGTGGCTTTAGCGCAGAAAAATATACTTTCAAAGACGAAAAAGGTACTGCACTCGAACTTTGGGCTACAAAAGATATTGAATTGCCAAACGTAGGTTCTCAAAATTATTTTCCAGGCTTAGGTGCTTTTCCGGTAAAATATACTTTGGTTCAGAGAGGTGTAGAAACTACTACAACATTAAAATCTGTTGTTGAAGGTAAAATTGGTGCGATCTCTAAAGAAGTACCAACTGGCTACGAAGTAGTAACCATGGAAGATTTAGCAAAAATGCAGGGTGGTGGTGAATAATTAACCAATCTCTGTTAATTAATAGCTTTTTAACTGCCGGCTTTTTATTTAAATTAGCCGAAAGTTGAAAAGCTTTTTTTATGTCCAAAACTTATATATGATTAAAAAATTATTACTCAAACTATCAGTCGTTTGCATAGTTTTATGCGCATTAACTGAGGCAAATGCTCAAGGTATCAACTGGGCGAAGGATGGCAACTCTTACTATCAGATTGCAAGCGGAGAAATTATCTCGGTAACACTCCCTAAAAGCGACCGAAAAACTATTATATCAAGAGCACTATTAACGCCTACCGGAAAAAGTGATGCTATTGCGGTAAGAAGTTTCCAGTTATCTGATGATGGTACTAAAGCATTGATTTACACCAATAGCAAAAAGGTTTGGCGTTATGATACCCGTGGAGATTATTGGCTGGCTGATTTAACAGCAAATAAAATTACCCAGATTGGAAAAGATAAACCATCATCCTCTTTGATGTTTGCCAAGTTATCGCCTGATGGCAGTAAAGTAGCTTACGTAAGCAAACATAACCTATATGTAGAAAACATTGATGGATCTGGCGCTAAAGCTTTAACAACAGATGGCACCGACCGCATGATCAACGGTACTTTCGATTGGGTTTATGAAGAAGAGTTTGATTGCCGTGATGGTTTTAGATGGAGTCCTGATGGCAAATCAATTGCCTTTTGGCAAATTGATGCGACGAAGATCAAAAACTTTTTAATGATCAACAATACGGATTCTATTTATCCTTACACTATCCCGGTAGAGTATCCAAAAGTTGGCGAAAATCCATCAGCCTGTAAGGTAGGTGTGGTTGATGTAACAACTGCTAAAACAAACTGGTTAGGTGTTCCTGGCGATAATATCCAGCACTATATCCCGCGTATGCAGTGGGTACCAAATAGTAACAATATTATTTTGCAACAACTTAACCGCGAGCAGAATGAAAGTACAGTATTTATCTGCAATGCTGCTACCGGAGCTGCAAAAGCAATTTATACCGAAAAGGCCAAAGCCTGGATCGACCCACAGGACGAATGGAAATGGTTAAATGACAATAAAGAATTTACAATCGTATCTGATAAAGATGGCTGGAACCACTTATACAGAATCAGCCTTGACGGAAAAAAAGAAACACTGGTTACAAAAGGCAACTATGATGTAATTGATGTAAAACTGATTGATGTAAAAAACAATACCGTTTATCTCTTGGCATCGCCTACAAACGCTACGCAGAAATATCTTTTTAAAACCAAGTTAGATGGAAAAGGAAAATTAGAACAGGTTACCCCTTCTATTTTACCGGGTACGCACAGTTACGATATTTCTCCAAATGCAGCTTTTGCCCGTCACACTTACAACAGTTCGATTGTTAGGCCAATTACTGAATGGATGAACTTTACAACTGGCAATCCATTTACTATGGACGGAAGCATTACTACGCAATTGTCTAAACAAGAAGCGGGTAAAAACAAAGTTGAGTTTTTTAAAGTAACTACCGAAGATGGTATTGAAATGGATGGTTGGATGAAAAAACCTGATAATTTTAATCCGGATAAAAAATATCCGGTAGTATTTTATGTGTATGGAGAGCCCGCTTCGCCAACGGCATCAGATACTTATGGCGCAGGAAGAAACTTTTTGTATGCTGGCGATATGGCTAAAGATGGTTATATCTATATCTCAATGGATAACAGAGGAGCACCTGTTCCAAAAGGAAGCGCATGGCGTAAAAGCATTTACAAAAATATTGGTTTAATCAATATCCGCGATCAGGCCATGGCCGCTAAAAAACTGTTGGCTACCAATGCTTTCATGGATAAAGACCGCGTTGCCGTTTGGGGCTGGAGCGGTGGTGGTTCATCTACTTTAAACCTGATGTTCCAATATCCTGAAATTTATAAAACGGGTATTGCAATTGCAGCGGTTGGTAACCAACTAACCTACGATAATATTTATCAGGAGCGTTACATGGGTACACCTTTCCCAAGTAAAGAAGCTTATGTAAAGGGCTCTCCTGTTACTTATGCTAAAAACTTGAAGGGTAACTTATTGTATATCCATGGTACCGGAGATGATAACGTTCATTACCAAAATGCCGAAATGCTGATCAATGAGCTCATCAAAAACAGAAAGGTTTTTCAATTAATGAGTTATCCAAACCGTACCCACAGTATCTCTGAAGGTGAAGGAACAAGCGAACATTTATCGTTAACTTATACCAAGTTTTTAAAAGAAAATTGCCCTCCGGGAGCAAGATAAAAATTTTAAAAGCAGCTTTCGGGCTGCTTTTTTTATGCGATAAACATTTGGGCAAACATGGCGGTTGCAATGGCTATGCCGAAGCTCAACAAGGTTCCAATTAATACATATTCGGTTAGTTTGAGGTCATGCGCTTCTTTTAAATCACCAAACCGAAATATCGATTTTGCCGCCAGTAAAAAACCAACAGCCTCAAAATGATTGGTTAGGATAAAAAGAAAAATCAATACCCGCTCCAATATCCCGATGTACTTCCCTGCATTTTGTAGTGATTTTGGACTATCTGGCTGATTATCCGGGATCCATTTGTCGATAATTACCTTCATGATGATCGATGTAGGCATCGTTAAAAATAAAACTCCTGAGATTAAAGCCCATGTTCTGGTTTCATTTAAAAAACTGAAGTCAAAACTTCCCTTATAAAATATATGCCATACCGCCGCTATTGAGGCAAAATGTAAAACCTGATCAACGAAAAATAGTATACGCGCATTTTTATTCGTCTGAAAAACAGATTTTAATGCATCGATAAACAGATGGAGAATGCCGATCAATAAGGCGGTTTTCCAAACATCAAAGCTTAAAAAAATAAGGAATATCAAAGCCACATGAATGGCTACATGGAGGTACAGTTTTGTTGATTTTAACTTTCTCCGCTCCTTATCTTTTACCCATGCTGTTGGTTGTAAAAAGAAGTCTCCAATTAAATGGGCAATAAGAAGTTTGATTAGATAGATATCCATTATTTTAAGATCATTTGGTTCAATTTTTTACGGTAGAGTTTGTCCATTTCCATAATTTCGGTATAATGTGCGCGTTTTAGCGCCTCACTTACAGACGATTGTGTTCTGCCCGAAATTGCGGCTAGTTCACTTTGTAACAGATTTTCATTTTCCAGGGCCAGTTTTACCATTTCTGCAGCTACCTCTCCCCAGCTGTCCATTGATATTAAAGAAAGTTTAATCAACACATTCATTTCTTCATCAAAATCAGGGTTATCGGTTTTAATTGCCAGGTTAACTTTAGCCTGTTTTAAACTGTCGAAAGCAGCACCTGAGTTTACAAAAGCATCTCCACTGGATTCAGAAAGCTTTTTGCGTTTGTTTTTCAGATCTCCGATACCAATGCCCATCCTTACATCTGCAGGTTTATTTACCCTAATACAGGCTTTTAAATAGGCAGCTGCTCTCATTGCATTTTCTGGTTCAACCTCTACCTGAAAACTATCTCCACGATAGATCTCTCCCTTGCTATTCTGATTTGAAACTGTTTTTAAAGCCGTTTTCAAACTTAATAACCAGCTGTCTTTAATCTTTCTCGAGCCTACAATATCACCTGTTATAATACAAATCATAATACAATATCGGGCTTATTATTCATATTTCAAATTTAATATCGGCTAATTAGCCGATATTTCGTTTTATCGGGTAATTAGCCGATATTTTAAATTATCGGGTATTTAGCCGATATTGATTTAAAACTAATCAATAATTTTATTGTTTACTAACTATGGCATTAATCGAATTTACCAAAAGAGGCATTTATTGTAAACAGGGCGATTTTTACGTAGACCCCTGGTGGCCTGTAGATTATGCTGTTACTACCCATGGGCATAGCGATCACGTACGTTTTGGAAATAAGTACTACCTCTGCCATACCCTCACCAAACCCATTATAAAACGAAGGATCAGTGAGGATTTAAATGTAGAAACATTGGAATATGGCGAAAGCATAACCAGAAATGGGGTGAATATTTCCTTTTTCCCTGCCGGACATATTATTGGATCAGCGCAGGTACGTTTAGCATATAAAGGAGAAATTTGTGTGATCTCAGGCGATTATAAAATTGAAGATGATGGCATTACCACACCTTTTGAACCGGTTAAATGCCATTCTTTTGTATCCGAAAGTACTTTTGGATTACCCGTTTACAAATGGCAAAAGCAAGAAGTTGTTTTTAATGGTATCAAGAGCTGGGTAAACAATAATATCAATCAACAGAAAACGAGCGTATTAATTGCTTATAGTTTAGGTAAGGCGCAACGCTTAATTAAAAACCTGGCTGGCGATATTCCTATTTATGTACATAATAGTATTGCTAATTTAAATGAAGTAATTATCGCTGCTGGTGTAAATCTCCCTGAAACCATTAGGATTACCCCCGAAACCACTAAAGATGAACTGCAGAAAGGTATTGTAATTGTACCGCCAGCCATGCGCGATAGCCGATGGATCAAAAATTTATCCCATCCCGTTACGGGGATCTGTTCGGGTTGGATGCAGGTTAGGGCACACCGCCGCTGGCAAAGTGCCGATGCTGGCTTTGCTTTAAGCGACCATGCCGATTGGCCGGGTTTAATGGAGGCGATTAAGGCAACCGGTGCTGAAAAAGTATACGTTACCCATGGTTTTACAGCGGCTTTTAGTCGGTTTTTAAATGATGAAGGCATAGAGGCCGCTGAAGTTTTAACCAGGTTTGGGCAAGAGGATGATGAAGAAAACGAAGTGGATTTGGCTGATCAAAACGAAAATAAATAAAATATGAAACGTTTTGCTCAATTGATCCAGCAGCTCGAACTGAGCAATAAAACCAACGATAAAATCGCGGCTTTGGTTGATTATTTCAATTATGCCGATGATAAGGACAAAGTATGGGTGATCGCCTTATTTACAGGTAAAAAACCTAAAAGACCGATTAAATCAGCACTGCTCAAATACTGGGCGATAGATATTACAGAAACTCCGGAGTGGTTATTTGCGGAGAGTTATTCGAATGTTGGTGATTTAAGTGAAACCATTGCGCTGTTATTGCCACCCGCCGAGAATACCTCAGATTTTCAATTGCATCAATGGATAGAAGATTTACACGATCTGGAAGGCAAGGATGACGAAACCAAAAAAGAATTTATTTTAAATGCATGGAATAAACTCGAAAACCAGGAACGTTTTATTTTCAATAAGTTAATTTCTGGCAATTTCAGGATCGGTGTTTCCAATAAAATGCTGGTGAATGCATTGGCTAAACAAAGTAGTCTGGATAGTGCCCAAATTATGCATAGCATTATGGGAAAATGGAATCCTTACGAAATTACCTTCAACGAACTGATCAATGGTGTACATGTAAATACGGATAACTCCTGGCCTTACCCCTTTTGCCTGGCCTATGCTTTAGAACAAGAACCAGAGAAATTGGGTGATATTTCTGAATGGCAGGCCGAATGGAAATGGGACGGTATCAGGGGGCAGATCGTAAAACGGAACGGAGAGCTGTTTATCTGGAGCCGTGGTGAAGAACTGGTTACGGAGCAGTTTCCGGAACTGCATTTTATGCTCGATGTTTTGCCTGATGGTGTGGTTTTGGACGGAGAAATATTGGCCGTACAGGATAAACAGGTTTTATCGTTTAGTACGCTGCAGCAACGTTTAAACCGTAAAACGATCAGTAAAAAGCAACTCGAGGATGCGCCTATCGGATTTTTCGTTTACGATATTTTAGAATATGAAGCAAAAGATTTCAGAGAAGAGCCCTTAAGCGTAAGAAGGAAAATACTTGAACAGTTGATTGGTGATCTGGAAGAAAGTCCTGTGCTCATATCTCCCGTAATTAATTGCCACTCATGGGAAGAATTAGCCGAGTTAAGACAAACTTCGAGATCGATTAATAGTGAAGGGATTATGCTTAAAAAGCTGAGTTCTCATTATCATAGCGGCAGAAAACGCGGCGATTGGTGGAAATGGAAAGTCAATCCTTATACGGTTGACGCGGTAATGATTTATGCGCAAAAAGGAAGTGGCAGAAGGGCAAATTTCTTTACCGATTATACATTCGCTGTTCGTGATGGCGAAAATTTAGTCACGATTGCAAAAGCCTATTCGGGTTTAACAGATAAAGAAATTAAAGAAGTAAATTCTTTTGTAACCCGAAATGCAATTGAAAAATTTGGTCCGGTACGTACGGTAAAACCCGAACTGGTTTTCGAAATCGCATTTGAAGGGATTGCCGAAAGCAAACGGCATAAAGCAGGTTTGGCTTTACGTTTTCCACGTATATTGCGGTGGCGAAAAGATAAAAAGGCAGATGAAATTAATACTTTGGAAGATTTGCGGCAGTTGCTGCAATCTACTTTGTAAATGTGAGGATTAGAGTTTGCTTAAACCTCGCAGGTTTTTGAAACCTGCGAGGTTTTGAAGGTTTGCCTCAGGATTTTAAACCCGACAGCAGCGATACCCTTTTTTGCTGGATATGATTAACGTTACAAGAAGCATTACAAAAAAGGTAAAGCGTATGGCGGGACTGCTGTAACCGAAGTACTCGTGTTGTTGATTTTCAAAAAAGAATTAAAAACTTAAACCATCAAAACCATTTAAGAACGATATTTAAACATGGATCAAACCAAAACCAAAGGTTATAAAAAGATAAAATCCTGGTTAAAAGCCAATAAACGTAAGCCTTTTCAGTTTCAGGAAGATGCCTGGCAGTATTATCTTAATGGCTATAGCGGTTTGGTTAATGCCCCTACGGGTTTCGGAAAAACCTTTTCCTTATTTTTGGCGGTGGTTATTGAAGCTTTAAATGCATCAGAATCGAACAACAAAAAAGCAAAAGACCGTTTACAATTAATCTGGATCACCCCGCTCCGCTCCTTGGCTAAAGATATTGCAAGGGCCATGCGCGAAACCTTATTGGAACTCGAACTGGATTGGCATGTTGGTGTGCGCAATGGCGATACCTCCCAGTCAGAAAAATTACAACAGAAAAAATCGATGCCCGAAATTTTGTTGATTACCCCAGAGAGCCTGCATTTGTTGTTGGCACAAAAGGGCTCTTCAACATTGTTCAGAAACCTTAAATGTATTGTTGCTGATGAATGGCACGAGCTGTTAGGAAGCAAGCGTGGCGTTTTGGTTGAGTTGGCGGTATCGCGGATCAAAGGTTTGCAAAAGCTGGAAAAAAATCAATTTTTAAGAATTTGGGGAATTTCGGCTACGATTGGCAATATTGACGAGGCTTTAGATGTATTAGAACCCAATTTGGAGGCAAAACGCATCATTGTTAAGGCCGATTTAGAAAAGAAAATTATCATCAAGTCGATTTTGCCTGATGATATTGAAACATTGCCCTGGGCTGGCCATTTAGGCTTAAAGCTCGCATACAAACTTTTGCCGATCATCGAAAAAAGTAAAACCACTTTAATCTTTATCAATACCCGCGGACAATCAGAAATGTGGTATCAGCACTTGCTTAATATCGAACCTGAACTGGCAGGGCGTATAGCCATACACCATGGATCGATTGATTTTGAACTTAGGAACTGGATTGAAGATGCGCTACATACCGGACAACTCAAAGCAGTAATTGCCACTTCGTCCTTAGATTTGGGTGTAGATTTTAAACCTGTTGATACCGTTGTACAGGTGGGATCGCCAAAAGGTGTTGCCCGCTTTTTGCAAAGGGCCGGTCGTTCTGGTCACTCCCCCAATGAAACTTCCAAAATATATTTCCTGCCAACGCATGCACTAGAACTTGTAGAAGCTGCAGCGATAAAAGAAGCAGCCAAAACAAACAATATAGAGAGCCGTGAACCCTTTATTATGGTTTTTGATACCTTGGTTCAGTATCTGGTTACACTGGCTATAGGCGACGGATTTGATGATAAAATTATTTACGAAGAAATTAAAAATACCCATGCTTTTAAACTTATTCTACCTGAGGAATGGACCTGGGTGATGCAATTTATTACCTCAGGTGGCGATAGTTTGAGCGCTTATACCGAATTTAAAAAGGTGGTGAAGGATGAAGACGGACTTTGGAAGGTAAAAAGCCGACAACTGGCGATGCGGCACCGGTTACATATTGGAACGATCGTGAGTGATGCCATGCTAAAGGTTAAATTTATTTCTGGTGGCTACATTGGCATGGTGGAAGAATATTTTGTTACGCGTTTGAAAGCCGGTGATAATTTTCGCTTGGCAGGCAGGGTTTTAGAGTTTATCCAGGTGAAAGATATGACGGTTGTGGTAAGGGTAAGCAAGCAGAAAAATGCAATTTCACCCAGCTGGAATGGAGGACGTTTGCCCCTATCCTCTAATTTGGGTTCGGTACTGCGCAAAAAATACAACGAAGCATTGGATAAAACCCATCAGGATGAAGAACTCGATGTTGTTTATCCTTTGTTTCTATTGCAAGAGAAACGCTCACATGTGCCCAGAAATGATGAATTATTAATCGAACTGATCAACAATAAAGAAGGTTTTCATTTATTTGCCTACCCTTTTGAAGGCCGTTTGGTACATGAAGTTTTAGCGGCATTGGTTGCTTATCGTTTAAGTAAACTTTTACCAATCAGTTTTTCTATTGCGATGAACGATTATGGTTTTGAGCTTTTAAGTGAAACGGAAATCCCGATGGATGAATCGATTGCTTATGAAGTTTTTTCGCCTAAAAATTTAACGGAGGATATTACGCTAAGTATCAATTCGACAGAAATGGCCAGGCGGAAATTTAGGGATATAGCCTGTATATCAGGCCTTGTATTTCAAGGCTATCCTGGAAAATATGTAGCCAATAAACATCTCCAGTCATCTGCTGGTTTGTTTTTTAATGTTTTTAGCGATTACGACAAACATAATTTACTTTTGCGCCAGGCTTACGATGAGGTTTTTTATCAGCAACTGGAGGAACCAAGGTTGGCAGCAGCATTAGAACGGATTCAGAATGGAGCGATTATCATCACCCATCCGAAAAGTTTTACGCCACTGTCTTTTCCGATTAAAGTGGATAGTTTACGTGAGAATATGAGTTCGGAAGAATTAGAGCAAAGAATTGCCAGAATGAAGGCCGAATCGGAAAAAATTAAATAGAGATATCTTACTGAACCTGTCGGAACTTAAAATATCCTTCGACAGGCTCAGGATGACAATAACAAGAAATAAATGACCATTACAAGCCAGGGTGAAGAATTGATTTTAGACAAAGAGAGGGCTTTATTTTTACCCAAACATCAGCTTTTAGCTATCAGCGATTTACATTTAGGCAAGTCGGCACACTTCCGTCAGGCAGGTTTGCAAGTACCCGCTACTATTGCACAAACAGACCTGCAACGCTTAAGTATATTGATTAAACAATATCATCCTACAACATTATTGATCAATGGCGATATGTTTCACCACGGCTTAAATGCTGATATAGATGAATTTGCATCATGGAGAAAACAATATCAGGAACTTAATTTTTTATTGGTAAAAGGTAACCACGACAGGCTTTCGGATGCCAATTATGCTGAGATGGACATCGAAATACATGAACCAAGTTTTTGTTTAGGGCCCTTTTGTTTTATTCACGATGCGCCAAATTGTACTGAGGAAGAATTGTACCCCATTAGTGGCCATATCCATCCAGGGGTTACTATTGTAGGTAAAGCGAAGCAAAGATTAAAATTTCCCTGTTTTTATTTCGGCAAGGAATACGCTGTATTACCTGCTTTTAGTTTATTTACAGGACTTTACAATATTTACCCAAAAACAAGTGAGCGTATCTTTGCGGTTACCCCCAAAAGCGTGGTGGAAGTTTAAGCGTGGTTATCTATTACCTGTTTGAGCTGAGAAGCCTGTAAAACACCACTTTGTCTCCATACCTGTTTCCCATTTTTAAAAAGAATTAAGGTAGGAACGCTCTGAACATTGAAGGAAGCAGCGGCTGGTTGATTCTTATCGATATCTACCTTAATGATCGAAACTGAATCGCCCACCTGTGATTTTAGTTGCTCCAAAATCGGTTTCATCATTTTACAGGGACCACACCATTCGGCAAAAAAATCTACCAGAACTGGTTTATCGCCGTTGATTAACTCTGAAAATTTGGCCATGATATTTGTGTTTATGTAGAAAACAAAGAGAAATAAGATTGGTTTTATATACCACACGTAGATTTCTCCATTTCGCTCCGCTACAGTCGAAATGACGATACTTGTTGACGACTTATAATTGTTTATAAGCACTTACCGGCAACTCTGCTGCTAAGGCTGTAACCCAATCTTCGAACAGCGCTTTCTCGATTTTAATGACTTCCGCGGCATGATTTTCCCAGTCATCAGAAAAACTGATCAATTGGTTCATCATTTCTTCTAAATGCCCTTCCTCTTCCAAAATAATCGATTTTACATTTACTTTACTTTTTGCTTCATCTAAAACCGTTTGGTAAATTGGATACAGTTCGTCAGCACGCACTTCGATAGCATAGGTAACAAATAAATATGCAGCGAATTTTAAATCGTAGCCAGAAAGATTGAATACAGCTTTTAAGTAACGGCAAACCGCAATATCTAAAGCATGCAAATAATATTTGGTATGGTTTGGAGAAAGTAACTCAGCATTGGTATAGGTTTTACAAAGTGCCGCATCAATTTTCGAAATCTGCTTTTTTAAATAATAAGCATGACGGTGCTCCTCGGCTGCATGTTTAAGAATGATCAGGTTTACATTTTCTTTATGCTCAGAAGCTGAAATCTTCTTTGCGCCTGCATTTTCCATATACGACAATGTATTTAACCATTTGGCATGCAATACGTTATCTGAAACTATCGATTTTAAATTTGAAGCTAACATTCTTGATTGTTTGATTGTTGGCATTAATCCAACTGAAAACTTTTAATAGTAAACTGACTAAATTTCTCTGTTTAAATCCCAGCCCTCTAAATAATCTGCCACCCTACGCACAAACATTCCGCCTAATGAACCATCAACTACCCTATGGTCGTATGATAAAGAAAGGAACATCATGTGTCTGATCGCGATTACATCGCCATGTTCGGTTTCTAAAACCGCTGGTTTCTTTTTAATGGCACCAACCGCCAAAATAGCTACCTGTGGCTGATTAATGATTGGTGTGCCCATTACGTTACCAAAACTACCTACGTTGGTTAAGGTAAAAGTTCCACCCTGGGTTTCGTCAGGTTTTAACTTGGAGTTTCTTGCTCTGCCGGCTAAATCATTAACTGCTTTTGTTAAACCTACCAGATTTAACTGATCAGCGTTTCTGATTACGGGAACGATTAAGTTTCCACTTGGTAAAGCCGCGGCCATACCAATATTGATATTATTCTTTTTAATAATCTGAGTTCCGTTAACCGATACATTGATCATTGGGAAATCTTTTATCGCTTTTGCAACGGCTTCTACAAAGATTGGTGTAAAGGTTATTTTTTCGTTTTCACGTTTTTCGAAGCTGTTTTTTACTTTGTTTCGCCATAAAACCATATTGGTTACATCGGCTTCTACAAATGAAGTTACGTGCGGAGAGGTTGTTTTACTCATTACCATATGATCGGCAATCAATTTACGCATCCTATCCATTTCGATAATTTCGTCGCCACCACTAATACTGGTTGTAGATGGTTTATTTGCAGTTGGTGCCTGAGCAGCGGTAGTTATTTTATGCTCTGCTGTTTCATTAACTAGTGGAACTGGCGGTGTTAATATAACTGTGGTTGTTTGCAGCGAACCATCATTTTTCTTAGTGATATAATCCAACAGGTCATCTTTATTTAACCGGCCATCGGCACCAGAACCTTTAATCGAATCAAGTTCGGCCAATGGAATATTTTCTTGTGCCGCAATACTTTTAACCAAAGGAGAATAAAAGCGCTCAGAAGTACTAAAATCGCTCTTTACAGTTGTGTTTTCTACAGGTAATTGAGCTATGCCTGGAATAGGTTCTGTTTTTTCCGCTACCACTGGAGTTTCAACAGCAGGGGTTTCAGCTTTTGGTGACTCAGCACCGCCAGTTTCGATAATGGCGATTACATCCCCCACCTGGGCAACTTCATCTTCCTTAAATAACTGTTTTACCAATTTACCGGCAACTGGAGAAGGAACCTCAGAATCCACCTTATCAGTTGCGATTTCCAGAATGGTATCATCTAATTCGATAACATCGCCTGGTTGTTTTACCCATTTAATCACCGTTGCTTCCGCAACACTTTCACCCATTTTTGGTAACAATAGTTCGTATTGAGCCATATTAAATTACAGTATTTTATATTGGTAACTCGACAAAAATACAGTTTTTATTCGTTCTAAACTGTTTCTTTAAGCAGATTTAATAGCATCGTTAGTGCTGATGCCGCAGAACGTTCGATGTTTTGAATACGTTTGTTGCTGAAATTAAACACCTTAGCTACAGTTTTGTCTTTTGAAGAAATTGCTATCCATACCGTACCAACAGGTTTATCTTCCGTTCCACCATCAGGACCAGCTATACCGCTAACCGCTATGGCATAATCTGTTTTAAAGTGTTTTACAGCACCTTCGGCCATTTCGGTCACGGTTTGTTCGCTCACGGCACCAAATGTGCTTAATGTATTTTCTTTTACGCCGAGGATTGATTCTTTTAGCTCATAGGCATAGGCCACAGCTCCACCCCAATAAACTGAAGAACAGCCCGGATGCTGTGTGATTAAATGCGCAATATACCCGCCTGTGCAACTTTCGGCAGTTGATAAAGTTAAGCCCCTCTCTTTCATGATATTCAGAATGGCTTTTTCCAATGGAATATCTTCATCAATCACCACGAATTTATTTACTTTCGAAATGATCTGTTTTGCGTAACCTTCAACTTCAGCTTTTAAACTGGTTTCGTTATCTCCCTTAGCTGATAAGCGCAAACGTACCTGACCTAATTTTGGTAAATAAGCCAATTTGATGTGAGCTGGCAAACTATCTTCGATCTCCTCGATCTCTTTCGCTAAAAACGATTCACCGATATTTGCGGTGAGGATGGTTTTATGAACGATTGATGGAAGTTTAAACCTACTGCTTATCCTTGGCAAAATTTCGTCGTCCATCAGGTACATCATTTCGTAAGGAACACCCGGCATAGAAACAAAAATTTTGTCGTTTTGCTCAAACCACATGCATGGAGCGGTACCGTTTTTGTTTACAATAACCTCACAGCCATCAGGAACATCGGCCTGTTGAATATTAATATCTAGTAAAGGGCGTTTGTACTTTTCGAAAATCTGACGGACCATTTCCAGTGCACCGGCATCATTCCGGAAACCCATATTAAAATATTTCGCCAGAGTTTTTTTGGTGATATCGTCTTTTGTTGGCCCTAAACCGCCTGTAATT
This sequence comes from Pedobacter psychrodurus, assembly GCF_032678585.1. Lineage (GTDB taxonomy): Bacteria > Bacteroidota > Bacteroidia > Sphingobacteriales > Sphingobacteriaceae > Pedobacter > Pedobacter psychrodurus_A. The sequence goes on from NZ_JAVTSN010000003.1 coordinate 160,535, forward strand.
AATATAATATCAGCGCGTTTTTCTGCCTGGGCTAAAGCTTCGATGATATGTTGTTCATCATCCGAAACGGAGGTAATCTGTTTAACAGAAACGCCGATTAGATTTAACTGATTAGCCATCCAGGCTGAATTGGTATCCACGATCTGGCCGATAAGAATCTCATCGCCAATAGTAATAATTTCGGCTAGCATAAATTTATTGGTATGTGCTGTAAAAACCTTGTCTTTTACTCAATTTCAAATCCTGTAATATTGATGCTTTAACTTTAATGGTAACAGAATAACTTTTATAAGCACCATATGGCACCCAGTTTACACTCATATCCCAACAATGCAAATCGCGATAAATCGCCAGGTTCATCGGCGTTAAACCATTGTTCTTGAAATCGTAACCTGAATTAAAAGTAACTTTCCATTTAGGCGTTAAATTAACATCTCCATTAAAGTTTAACGTATTTGAAGTTGTAGTAGTGTTTCCATCATTTGTATATTGGAAACTATAGGAGAACGAAAAATTCCAGGGAATATTAAAATCAACAAAAGCATTTGGATCGCGACTGATTGCTGCCAATTGTTCTGATTGTATATCGGTTAAGCCTTTTTTATTTGCAGCTTCGCCTAATTTATCGTTGGCTTCATTTTTACGTTTTAAAGCTTCCGGATTTAAGCTATAATCGAAAGAGAAACCAAAATTAGCTAAGCGTGGTAAAAATTTACCACTCTGCCAGAAATAACGATCTTGCCTGATCCTTCGTGTAGAACCTGGTATAGTATCTGCCCCCAGCGAGTAAGGATCCAATGTTCCATTATAATTGATACCCAGTTTATCGGTAAATTGAGAACGCCCACTAAAGCCAATGGTTGATAATTTATAGGATGTAGCCAGAAAATTGTAAGATCCGCTAAAACTCAACCCCTGAATAATCGGAATCTTCTTTGAGCCTGTTCCCGTTGTATCGTTTTTATTCCGCACTTTCAACTCGACGGTATTATCCAACCCAAAACCAATTGAGGCGTTTGGCCCTCCAAATGAACCAGGTTGTGCCATCCCGTCAAAAATCGAATATTTTAGCGGTAATCCATTAGTTAAAATCGGAAGGCCATTTTGATTTATAGCCGGTCTGTAAGGCCCGGCACCAGCTTTGGTAAAATCAGGTGAGTATGAGAATGAAACATTCGGCGTCATTACATGTCTTAATGCCTGGATTTTTGCCTGCGGATTAAAATCTCTTCTGCCGTATATTTTTGTCGATAAGCTGGTCGACAAGCTATAACTTCCAGCCCTTTTGAAACCACTCACAGTGTCTTCTCTAAAGCTATAAGTATTATCCGCATACTCGGTATATCTTCTGTTTACACTCTGGAAATTCCAAACTTCGTTGTAGGTTCCACCGACGCTAAAGTTTAAGTATTTTAACGCTGTAAACGACATATTAATAGGGATACTATGCGAAAAACCACTTCTTAAACGTTTTAAGCCGTCGTTTTGGAACAGTAGACTATCAAAAGTATCAATTCTATTGGTTCCTTGTAAACTGTAACCCACGGTTATTTTTTGATACCATTTCTCGTCACCGACAGCATCCTTTGCCTTAAACGGATTAAAGGTAGGTACGTTAAAGGTCACTTCTGGCAACCTAAGCGATATTGCCCTGGTGCTCAAAGTCTGATCACTCGATGCGGCCAAAGAGAAATTCATCCCATTGGCGTAAGATTTAGCGTAACTTATACTACTACTTGTGGAGTTGGTTGCGATGGTATTGATATCATAAGTAGTACCTGCAGCCGTGTTTTTATAATAGCCTGATCTACCAGTCGATACCAATCGAACACTCGCGCTAAATGTAGTTCCTGGGTTTGCATTCGCATTTTGGCTATGGCTCCAGTTGATACTAAAGTTTTTTGTTGGATTTGCAAAAGCCTCTGTGCCTTCCAATCCATCTTTAAAACTAGAGTAGGCTAAATTAATGTTGCCATTATATTTATATCTCTTGGTATAATTGCTTAATACACTGGTTTCGTAAGAGCCATTGGTATAAATTGATCCCATTAATTTGGCATCCCAATAATCGTTTAATCCAAGGTAATAACCACCATTTTGAAGAAAAAATCCCCTGGTGGCATCTTCACCCGGAGTTGGTAAAATTACCCCCGACGTTCGTTTATTCGGTTTTGGAAAAAATGCAAATGGCAAACCTAAAAAAGTAGGCACATCTTCAATAATCATATACACAGGTCCTGTAATGATCTGTTTTTCGGTTACCACGCCCTTGGAAATCATGAGTCCAAAGTGTGGATGCGGAAGATTACAGGTACTGTACATCACATTTTTGATGTGCAGTTCATCATCTATCTGTTTTTTACTCTGTCCGCCTGAAAAGAATCCTCCCTCCTGTTCGGAAAAAACGCCATATACCTTAGCACGCGTTGTTTCTGAATTGTAAAAAATAGAATCGGCAATGGCGGTTCCATCAGTACCAGATTTAAAAATCGGTCTGCCCGTATATCTGCCTGTTTTTGGATCCTTAACACCACTGGCAAAAATCGTGTTTTTCTTTTTGTCGTACTTGATGTAGCTTGCATCCAACTCAAAATCACCATAGATAACCCTTGCGTTACCATATAAATAAACGATGTTTTTGTCGGCACTCATTTTTACAGAATCTTCCGCTTTGTACTCAACTTTCTGATCGATACTACTATTATTTTTGCCTGTTTTTTTAGTCGTATCCTTTTTGGTTGTGTCTTGCTGAATGATTTGTTGCAATGAAAAATGAGAAAATGCGTTAGCTTTACCAACAGCAAGTGTTAATAAAATGACAGAAATTAGTAAAATAGAGCTCTTAAGAAGTTTCAAATTCGTATTTGAATGTTATTTTTGCACAAATGTTTAATCAAAAACGTTCAAAATTAGTGAAAAATATACCATTGATGTATCTTAAATCCATTTTAACATTTATTATTTGTTTAGTATTGTCAAATACGTTTGATAATCAGGTGTTTGCGCAAGAATATAAAATTAAAACAATTGTGATCGATGCTGGTCATGGTGGTAAAGATGGCGCAACCCACGGGGTCTATTCCAAAGAAAAAGATGTAGCGTTAAAAACTGCACTAAATCTCGGCCGTGCGCTTCAGGATAGCTTGAAAGATATAAAAGTAATCTACACCAGAGAGTCGGATGTTTTTATTCCTTTATACGAACGCATTAATATTGCCAATAACGCAAAAGCAGATTTGTTTATCTCTATCCACTTAAACGATATGCCAGTGCGCGTTTCGAGAGTGGTTGATTATTACAAAAAAGTTCGGGGCCGGAAAGTTCCTGTTTATAGAACAGTTACTTCAAAAAGCACCTCAACAAGGGGAACCGAAACTTTTGTATCCGGAACTGGTCGTTTAGGTGAGCAAGATGAGGTAATTAAAAGGGAAAATGCTTCGATGTTTTTGGAAGAAAACTATCAGAAAAATTATGAAGGTTTTATAGCCAATACTCCCGAAAGCGATATTATGTTATCGTTAATGAAACAAACCAATAGGGATAGGAGTTTAAAGTTTGCTTCGATGTTGCAACAAGAGTATGTTAATGCCGGCCGTACCAATCGTGGGGTTCAGGAAAAAAGTCTTGCAGTATTGGCACGTGCAGCTATGCCCGCGGTGTTAACTGAGATTGGTTTTGTGAGTAATCCGGAAGACGAAGATTATATGAACTCGCAGGAAGGACAAAATGAAATTGTGAACGGCATCATCAGGGCAATTAAAAACTATAGGCGCATAGCCGAAACCTCATTTTAAAATTTTATAAATGAAGATTAAACTTCTGATAACACTAATTTTCTTTTCGTTAATCGTTGCTCAAAAAACGTCGGCCCAGGGATACAGAATTAAAACCATTGTAATTGATCCTGGACATGGTGGTAGAAAACCTGGCGCATCGGGCAGTTATTCAAAAGAAAAGGATATTTCGTTAAAGGTTGCGTTAAAACTCGGTGAAATTATAAAAGAAGAATTACCAGATATCAAAGTAATCTATACCCGCAAAACAGATATAGATGTTGATTTATACAGACGGGCAGAAATCGCAAATGAAGCCAATGCCGATCTCTTTATATCTGTACATTGCAATTCTATGCCTCCCGGTAATAAACACATCAAAGGCGTAGAAACCCTGGTAGCCGGTTCACATCGCTTAAAAGAACAGGATGCAGCCATTCGTGAGAATGCAGATATTAAACTGGAAAAGAATTACAAAAGTAAGTACGATGGCTACGACCCTAGTAATCCCAGTAGTTTTATTCTTTTATCGCTGTTAAAAAACACCTTTCGCGATAAAAGCATTAAATTCGCAAAATTAATTCAGAACAGTTATATCAACAGAGATGAAAGATTTAGCCGTGGAGTTAAAGAACAAGGTGTTTTAGTATTACAGCGATGTGGTATGCCAGCGGTACTAACAGAGGTAGGCTTTATATCAAATACAGCTGAAGAAAAATATATTAATTCGCAAAAAGGCCAAAGTGAGATTGCGAATTCTATTTTTGAAGCAATAAAAACCTATAAAAAAAATATTGAGGTTAAATAAGTGGCATTATAAATGATAGTTATTTTACCTTTACAGAAAATATAAAACAGATACCAAACAATTGATGTAAGCTTTGTGTATTTATAAAGTTTAACATTAAAAAAAGAAATTACGCTCTAGCAGGTTATAAACGCTTTAAAACTTGCAGCCATAAAATAAAAAACACTCATGAAGATTAAGAACGAAACCAAAGTAGGTATTTTAGCTGCATTTGCTATTGCTTTATTAATAATTGGATATAATTTTTTAAAAGGTAATTCCATTTTCTCAAGCGAAACAACATTATATGCAAAATATACCAGAGTTGATGGTTTAAGTGTATCTAAACCGATCCTTATTAATGGTTATCAGATTGGACGTGTTGCCAAATTAGAATTGCAACATGATGGTACTGTTATCGCTACATTAAGCGTAAATAGTAAATACGAAATTCCTGAAAATAGTATCGCACGTTTAGAAGGTACCGATCTTTTGGGTAGCAAAGCGATTGTAATGTCGTTGGGCGACTCGAAGAAAATGGCAGAAGATGGTTATACTTTAAATGCCAATGTAGAAAAAGGATTGATGGAACAGGTTCAACCGGTTCAAAAGAAAGCTGAATTGATTATTGGTAAAATGGATTCAATCTTAAGTAGTGTAAATTCTATCCTGAATCCTAACTTCCAGAAAAACGTGGATAAAAGTTTTAACAGTATTGCCGGAACGCTTGCATCATTAGAAACCACCTCTAAAAAAGTAGATGGTTTGGTAGGTTCGGAAAGTGCCCGTATCGAAGCGATCTTTAAAAACGTTGAAGGCATTACCGCTAACTTGAATAACAACAATCAAAAAATCAGTGATATTTTAACCAATATCAATACGGTTACCGATAAGTTTGCTGCCGCTAATTTTAAAGAAACTTTAGATAAAGCCAATAGTGCTATCGCTGATTTGCAAACCGTTATTTCTGGAATCAAAGACGGGAAAGGAAGTTTAGGTTTGCTGTTAAATGATGATAAAATGTATCAGAATTTAAATAACGCTTCAAAAAATCTTGACGAGTTGATGATCGATTTAAAAGCTAATCCTAAACGTTACGTACACTTCTCCGTATTTGGTGGTGGGAACAAAAAAGATAAGTAATTAATTTTTATATAAACGAGAGCCTTGCAGTTTCAAATTGCAAGGCTTTTTTGTTTAGAGTTGTGAGGCCTCAATTTTTCTGCCACAGAAACACGGAATTCCTATTCAATCTATCATCCTGAAGGGTAATTTATTTTATAAAAATCAATATTAATGACATATATAATTGATTTTTTCACCCCTTGGCTCAACCTTGCCTCGGCTCGCCGCCGCCGATTGGCTCTTTCTTTTTGCTGTCAAAAAGAAACAAAAAACACCGGCTGAAAATTTTTCTTTCGAAGCAAGTGGAGTGGCTGGTTCAGTGGAGCCCGAAAAATTTGTTAGGCCGGATTTAAGTAGAACGAAGATATGGTGCTATGGCCTAGTTGGGTCGAAATGCCTAAAAACTAAAACCCTCATTAGCAAGTAATTAACAAATAACATCAATGGTAGCGTAGTTGAAGGGGCTCTAAAGATGGATAACTGAATTATCTCTGCGGCGATCTGCGATATTTGCGGGAAAAAACTTTAAGCATAGGTTTCCCGCAGATTTGAAAAGATAAACGCAGATTGTTTTTAATTATTAATTGCAACCAACTCTGCGTCCTCCGTGCCCTGCCCATGCGTGCTTTACGGTAAAAACGCAAAAAATCTACAGCTGAAAAGTTCTCCCCTCAATGGCCAGCTCTGTGTTTTCGAAAACAGATTGCGCTTCTTCTAAAAGCATCTGTAAGGTTTTGTAGCGTGATGAAAAATGCCCGATGAGCAATTTCTTTGCGCCATTAATTTTGGCTACCTCTCCTGCTTGTAAAGCGGTAGTATGGTGCGTTTCATTTGCCCGATCCAAAAGCTCGTGCATAAACGTGGCTTCGTGGTAAAGGGTATCGCAATCTTTTATGGTAGAAAAGTAACTTTCATCAAATAAGGTATCAGAGCAATATGCGTAACATCTTGGCGGGTCGGCTTCTGTGGTGTAATCTGTGCTACGTAAAATATCACCATTTGGAAGTTCTGCATCCATCCCCTTTTTTAAGATGGTGTAATAGGCCATGGGCACATCCTCAGTCTTATCCTTGATCAACTTGCGTTGCCGTTTCTTTTGCTTAAAAATAAAACCAGTGGTGGGTATACGGTGATTTAAAACAATAGTTTGAACCGTTAAATCGCTATTCTCAAAAATCTGCGTAGATTGATCAGCCTCAATTGGAAAAAACTCGATTGGGTATCTTAATACAGTATCAGAATATTTGAACTGGATCTCCAGGATTTCCAATAGTGGTTTTGGTCCAAATATCTGCATGGGTTTAATCCTGCCGTTTAAATGCAGGCTGGATAACAATCCGATTAAACCAAAATAATGATCGCCATGTAAATGACTGATGAAAATATAATCGATACGGGCTGCTTTGAGGTTATATTTGGTTAATTGTTGTTGAGTGCCTTCGCCACAGTCGATCAGGTAATATTTTTCGTTACAATTTAAAAGCTGTGCCGATGGATTCCTGTTAAATACAGGCGTAGCAGAACTGCTTCCTAAAATGGTAACTTCAAATTTCATCATATTAAGATATAAAAAGCCTCGTAGGTTTTTAGGAACTACGAGGCCAGAATTTTATGTAAAAAATATATTATTTAGCGCCTCTAAACTCTTTCTCCAATTCATCCATAAAGATGAAATCTGTTGCTTCGTCTAATGTATTAACAAACGTTACAGATTGAAATATGTTTGATAATTCGATAATTGATGCCAGCTCGTCGTTAATGCCGGTTACGATAAACAATCCACCTGCCGATTTACAAAGTCGATCGCCAACCAATAAACAGCTTAAATCCTGCGCATCATTGCATTCAGTAACATGACTTAAATCAACAATTATATTCTGAAATCCCTCTGCATTAAGTAAATAGAATTCGGATTTCAAACCTGGAGCATTATCATTTGTAAACTTAGTTTCTTCCAACTTTAAGCTTACGTATTTATCGTGTTTATCTACTGAAAATTTCATCTCTCTAATCTTTATTTTACTAATGTATAAATTTCTTTCGAATTTAAAGTGTTTCTAAAGCCTTTAAAACATTGGTTTCAATACGGCTAGAAATTGCATCAGCATCAGCTTTTATAAAGGTTTCTCCAACAATCTGTTCGTAAAGTTCGATGTATCGTTCTGAAATGGACTTTACAATTTCAGGTTTCATTTCCGGAACAACCTGACCATCCTTTCCTTGGAAACCATTTTCGATCAGCCATTTTCTTACAAACTCTTTCGAGAGTTGTTTTTGTGGCTCATTGTTATCCTGGCGATCCTGATATCCTTCAGCATAAAAATAGCGTGACGAATCAGGTGTATGAATCTCGTCGATGAGATAAATCACTCCATCTGCAGTACCAAATTCATATTTCGTATCCACTAAAATCAATCCACTTTTTGCAGCAATCTCAGTTCCACGTTGATATAGTGCATAAGTATATTCTTCTAATTTTTCGTAATCTGTTATCGAAACAATGCCTTTAGCTAAAATATCTTCTTTCGAGATATCCTCATCATGGCCTACAGAAGCTTTTGTAGTTGGAGTAATAATAGGCTGAGGCAGTTTATCATTTTCTTTCAAACCTTCAGGTAAATCAACGCCACATACAGAACGTTTACCGGCACTGTACTCACGCCAGGCATGCCCAGCCAGATAACCTCTGATTACCATTTCTACTTTAAATGGCTCACAGATACGGCCGATGGTAACCATCGGATCCGGAACAGCCAATACCCAGTTAGGAACAATATCTTGCGTAGCTGCTAAAAACTTAGCCGCAATCTGATTCAATACCTGTCCTTTAAATGGAATAGCTTCAGGCAATACTACATCAAATGCAGATATACGATCGGATACCACCATTACCATCGATTGATCAGCTATAGTATAAACATCGCGAACTTTACCTTTGTAAAAATTACTTTGATTTGGGAAATTGAAATGGGTTTCTTTTAGTGCTTTCATGAGGGGGTAAAAATAGGAAAAATTTGGGAAGTCGGAAAGTCTTTAGTCCATAGTCCATAGTCGATTTAGACTCAAGACTATAGACTGCCGACTCTGGACTCTATTACTGAATATCTCCGTAAGCTTTCAAGATATCTTTTACCAATTTATGTCTTACCACATCTTCACCACTTAGATAAATAATATCGATTCCTTTAATGTCTTCCAAAATCCGCAAGCCATTAAATAAGCCCGACATCTGTTTTTTAGGTAAATCGATCTGGGTTACATCTCCAGTTACGATAAACTTAGCTGTTGGTCCCATACGTGTTAAAAACATTTTTAACTGCATATCGGTTGCATTTTGGGCCTCATCCAAAATTACAAAACAATTGTCTAAGGTACGGCCGCGCATAAATGCCAAAGGCGCAATTTCAATTGTACGGTTTTCGATGTAGAATTTCAACTTTTCCGCAGGAATCATATCATCCAACGCATCGTAAAGCGGGCGCAAATATGGATCTATTTTTTCTTTTAAATCTCCAGGTAAAAAGCCAAGGTTCTCCCCTGCTTCAACCGCCGGACGGGTTAAAATAATCCGTTTGATTTCCTTATTCTTTAACGCCCTAACGGCTAAAGCTACAGCGGTATATGTTTTCCCTGTTCCGGCAGGGCCGATGGCAAACAGAATGTCATTTTTTGTAATACTGGTTACCATTCTCCGTTGGTTTGCCGTTCTGGCCTTAACCAACAAGCCGTTTGTACCGAACACAATTACTTCTCCGCCTCCACTAGCAGGGTCTGCAACAGATTTTTTCTCCACACCAATTGCTTTGGCACCTAAAATAGATTCAACATCATTATTACTCAAAGAACTATATTTCTCCATATGAGCAACCAGCTGATTAAACTTATCTTCAAAAGTCTTAAGTTCCTGTTCATCACCAAGAACGGTAACTCCACTCCCTCTCGCTACAATTTTTAGTTTAGCAAAAGAACCTTTAATCAATTCGTAATTCTCGTTATTCGGCCCCCAAAAGTGAGCAGGATTTACGGTGTCCAGGGTTAATTTTAATTCGTTCAAACTGTAGTATTTTAAAAAGTTATCGGGGTATATTAATTAAAATTTGAATATTTGCAGACGCTTAGGCCTGTACACAAGAATAAGCAATAATAATGAATTTTTAATGGGGATAATTACTTTAACAACAGATTTAGGTTCAAAAGATTTTTACCAGAGTGCCCTTAAAGGTAGTCTGTTCAGTCTGATGCCTAATGTTAATTTAGTTGATATTACCCACGAAGTTCCATCGTTCAATATTTCGTATGCGGCCTTTGTTTTAAAAAACGCTTATCCCTACTTCCCGAAGAATACGGTACACTTGATTGGTATTGATTCTGTTTACAGTGAAAACACTAAATATATTGCTGTAAAACATCGTGATCACTATTTTGTAGGCGCCGACAATGGTATTTTTTCCCTTCTTTTTGACGATGTTCCGGAAGATGTAGTGGAGCTGAATATTATGCAGGATCTAAAATATCTCCATTTTCCATTGGTTGATATTTTTGTGAAAGCGGCAACGCATCTGGCTAAAGGTGGTAAGCTAAAAGAGATCGGTTTACCTGTAGCGGAGATTGAACAAAAGATGCTTTTACACCCTGTAATTGAGCGTGATGTGATCCGTGGAAGTGTGGTTTATATTGATACGTTTTGCAACGTAATCACCAATATCACCAAAGATCTTTTTACAAAGATCCAAAAGAACAGAGATTTTACTTTATACTTCAGAAAAAGCGAAACCATTACGCAGTTGAGCTGGCATTACAATGAAGTGCAGGAAGGCGAAAAACTTTGTTTGTTCGGCATCAGTAACCACCTGGAAATTGCCATCAATAAAGGTAAAGCGAGTGGTTTATTGGGTTTGCATTTGGGAGACATCGTACGGGTCGAATTTCATCCTTAAATTGAGTTCAATCGTTCAATAGTTCATTTGGCGTGGCGCCGTTTGCAGCTAACTCTAGCACTTCACAATGAGGGAAAGCAGAAATAGCCCTTTGCAAACCAATAACTAATAACAAATTAACCCTTAAACCAGCTAAAACAACTTCTACCCTTTTCGCGTTTATATCGCATGAAGAAATATTTTTATCTGCTCTCTATGGTATTGCTTAACGTGCCTGCTTTTGCGCAGCAAGATACCGTAGCTTATGCCGCTCAACGTGCTAAGGTAAATTCATTACTAACGGAAAGAAGTACCAGATTTGGTCAGTATGATGAAAGTTTAAATCAACGGACAGGCATTTTCGGTTGGCAAACAAAACGTGATATCAAAAATTCTAATGAGATTCTCCGCCAGGTGGTATTAACCGATAATAATATCTTTAAAGAACTAAAGATATTAATGGATTATAAAGATTTACAGAACCAGCAGAAAGTGGCTGTTGCGGATAATTCTCAGGAACGGATAGAACGTTATATGCAAACCATAAAAAAACTTCAGGACCAAAATGCGCAGCTTAAAGAAGATTTAGACAAGAAGAACAAAGGAGGTTTATCAAATTACATCATCGCATTTTTGATTTTAATAATGGCAGGTGGATTTTACTTCTTTAATAAAAAACTGAAGAAATATGAAACCGTTAAAATCAACTCCTAAAATTACAATTCGAATTTAGCAGCAGCATTACCAATAAAAGCAATCAATAAATTATGAAAAAAGGACTATTTAAAATCCTGGCGAAGATAAATAAGATAGTTTTGCCAAGTTTATATAAAAAGGATCCGAATAAGTTAACTACTTTTCAGAAAGCGGTATTGGGGTACCGCTATTGGGTTACAACGAATGCGTTAGACTAGTTTAGAAAAACCTCGCAGGTTTACAAAACCTGCGAGGTTTAAAATATATTATTTCTTAAAATGCTCAATAATCAAAGTAGCCAGTTCCGTACCGATACGTTCTTGTGCTTCGTTGGTTGATGCACCAATGTGTGGTGTTAAAGAGATTTTAGGATGTGTTAAAATTTCTGCCAATGGTGTAGGCTCGTTATCGAAAACATCTAATCCGGCAAAGGCAACTTTACCCGAATTTAGTGCTTCGATTAAAGCTGGCTCATCAATGGTTCCGCCACGAGAACAGTTTACAATACCCACTCCGTTTTTCATTTTAGCAAATTCTTCCGCACCTAAAATCGGTTTATCTGCAAATGGTGTGTGCAAACTAAAGAAATCACTTCCTGCAATCACTTCATCCAATGAAACCGTTTTGATTGGAATACTTACCGATTTTCCACCTTGAAATTCTAATGTAATTTCAGATTCTGAAGGGTATAGATCATAAGCTAAAACATTCATACCTAAACCTAAAGCCACTTTTGCTGTAGCACGGCCAATACGGCCAAAGCCGATAATACCAATGGTTTTCCCACTTAATTCAGTTCCTTTAGCATACGCTTTTTTAAGGTTATTGAATTGTGTTGAACCTTCAACTGGCATTTTACGGTTGGCATCCTGTAAAAATCTAATACCCGTAAATAAGTGAGAGAATACCAACTCCGCTACAGATAATGAAGAGGCAGCCGGCGTATTTACTACATTAACACCTTGACTACGTGCATATTCAACATCAATATTATCCATGCCTACTCCACCTCTACCAATTAGTTTGATATTTGGAACAGCATCGATCAACTCTTTTCTAACTTTTGTTGCACTACGAACAGTAATGGCGTCATAGTTTTTTAAAGCTTCGGCTAATTTATCCTGGGGAATAGTTTCAGTATCAACCTGGAAACCTGCTTTTTCTAATAATTCTTTTCCGATCGGATCAATCCCATCGTTTGCTAATATCTTAATCATTATATTTATGATTGCACAGATTGAGTTGATTACACCGATTGAATAATCGCAGTAATTATCTGTGGTTAAAATTTAAGTTAATTTGCTTTTGCTTGTTGTTCTTCAAATAGTTGCATGGCATCAATTAAAGCATGTACACTAGTTATCGGTAATGCATTATACATTGATGCACGGAAACCGCCAACACTTCTGTGTCCTTTAATACCAACAATACCTTGCTCTTCAGCATATTTCAAGAATGGTTTTTCCAATTCCGCATTTTCCATTACGAAACAGATATTCATTCTAGAACGGTCTTCCACTGCGCAGGTTCCTTTAAACAAAGGATTGCGATCGATTTCCCTATAAAGTGCTTCAGCTTTTTGTTTGTTCTCTTTTTCGATTTCAGCAACTCCACCTTTTGATTTTAACCAGCGAAGATTTAATAATGCTACATAAATCGAGAAAACCGGAGGTGTATTGTACATCGAATCATTATCAATATGTGATTGATAGTTCAACATTGATGGAATTTTACGGTCAATTTTACCTAAAACCTCATTTTTTACAATGGCGATAGTTAAACCAGCAGGACCCACATTTTTTTGCGCTCCGGCATAAATTAAATCGAACTGAGCAACATCAATTACACGGCTCATAATATCAGAAGACATATCACAAACTACAGGAACATCAGTTTTAGGCACTTCGAAAAGTTCAGTACCATAAATGGTGTTGTTCGAGGTATAATGGAAATAAGCACTGTCAGCAGGAATTTCGAAATCCTTTGGAATGAAAGTATAGTTTGCATCCTTTGAAGAAGCCACCACATTCACATTACCAATAAATTTAGCTTCCTTTAATGCTTTAGTTGCCCAAACACCAGTATCTAAATAACTTGCTGTTTGTCCATCACCTAATAAATTCATCGGAACCATTGCAAACTGTAAACTTGCACCACCTTGTAAAAATAAAACGGAATAACCCGACGGCACATTTAATAATTCCTTTACCAACTTGTCAGCTTCAGCAACAACTGCCTCAAATTCGGTTGTTCTGTGCGAAATTTCTAAAATTGATAATCCATCGTTAAAATCTAAAACAGCCTGAGCTGCTTGTTTAAACACTTCTTGAGGTAAAATACAAGGGCCTGCGCCAAAATTATGCTTCATCTTATTATATAATGTTTTATGGCGGTAAATGTAAAATTTTTAAAGCAGTTATGCCTATAAAATCGTATCATAAAAAATTAAATTTTGTTAAAAAAATGCTGAAAATCGATCCATTTATTGCAGTTTTTGCAATTAAAACGTTTAACTGGAAAAGATGAAATTCTTTTGTTTTTTGAATAGACAATGTGAATATTTTCTGTTAATGTGATAAACTTCACTAGATTGTAAAAGGGATCTTAAAATCCTGCATTCCTTTAATCACAGCTTATTCTTCAGCTTTACAATCAGTTTCAGATTAAACTGCCTGCCCGTTAAATAATTAGGAATGGCGTATTGCACATTATCTACGTCTTTTAACCAGAGATATGAAACAGTGTTGTCTATATTCAGCATATTGAAAATTTCAAAAAACAAGATAACAGAGCTAAAATTCCGGTCTAAAAATTTGGGCTTGTGCAATGCTGCGTCATCAAGAAAGTCTTTGGAAAAACCAATATCAACACGTTTGTATGATGGGATAAAAAACTTATCCAGGTATCTTGGAGTTTGCGAGGGGCCTATTGGCAAACGTGAGCCATAAAGCGCATTTAAGTGTACTTTATATGTAGGGCTGTTTAACAACTTATCCTGAAAAAATATGGAAAAATTTAAACGCTGATCGGTTGGCCGTTTTAAATAACCAGGATAAATTGTGATTCCATTTTGAACATAACTATCACCGATAATGTCTTCATTAGCATGCATTACCGACATCCTGAAATAAGACACCAAATCCTTAACAAACTCACCACCAATGCTAAAATCGGCACCATAAGCATAACCTCTGGACACCTCATTAGCCAGATACTTAATTCTAAGGTTATCAATTTTATAAGGAATCAACCGATCTGAATATTTAAAATAGGCCTCTGATGTAAACTTTAAACGTGTTCCGAAAGCATCAAAGGCATATTCATAACCAAGCGAAGTGTTATAAGAACTTTGGGCTTTTTGATCAATATTTAATATTCCTGAAAAATCACGGATCGTGCGGTATGAAGGTGGCTGTTTATAAACACCGGCTGAAAACCTTAAAATTTTATTGTTCGAGTTTGGCCGGTAAGCAATTAACATCCTCGGACTGATCAATAATTGTTTGCTTAACGAACTGTATGTAGCGCGTGCTCCTAATTGTAATTCTGCAGAATTGGAAAGCGAATAACTATCCTGTATATAAGCACTATAGTTTTTGATATCAATATTGTTCTGAACATTGATTACATTTTGCAAAACGATATTTTTGGAGTTATTTGGCAAAATAAATCCAGCTGAATCGGTATAATTATATTCACTCAACTGATCGTTATATTTAGATTTATCGAATTTTAGCCCCCACGAGAAAACATGGTTATCGAAGTTTTGATCTACCTTAATTTCAGAAGCAAAAATCTGTGTATTGAGGCTATTTCTTCCATAGTTATAATAACTGCCAATGCCCCTATTTTTATTGATTACACCAAAATTTTCACCCGAAAAAGTATTGTCCACCTCATCAAAAATATAGCTGCCGTTGATATCGAAACGCTCCCTTTCAATAGTATTGAAGTAGCTGTTGATAAACTTGATCACCAGGTTCGGTTTAGGCGAATAAGTGGCGGTAACGGCGCTTCCTAAGGTTTGGTAATCGTCGATTTCCTGTCCGGTATAATCCACATTAAGTCTTAAGGTGGTACTTAAAGTTCCAAATTGGGTTTCCCTACTAGTAGGTACCAATTTAAACTGACCGAGATTAAAGCTGCCCAGGAAACTGACATTGAATTTAGATGAAAAATCATATTGATACAGCAATTGGGCATCAGCAAAATTTGGATTATAACTTCCCTTCTCATCTTGTTTGATTAATACACTCGAATTATTTTTGTACCGTAAACCTGCCAGTAGAAAGCTGTTTTTGAATATTTTTTTTGTACTTAATGAAGTGTTTAAAAGACTGGTACTAAAAATGGTCTGATTGCTGTCCGGCTTATCATATTTAATGTCCAAAATGGAAGAAAGTTTGTCGCCATATTTTGCTTCGAAACCACCTGCAGAGAACTTAGCCTTACTCACCAGATCCGAATTGATAAAACTCAGCCCCTCCTGCTGTCCGTTGCGGATCAACACTGGCCGGTTGATTTCTACATCATTGATATAAATTAAATTTTCATCGAAATTGCCTCCTCTAACACTATACTGAGCGCTTAATTCGTTGTTTGTAGATACACCTGGCAGGGTTTTAAGCATGGTTTCGAAATTACCCGAAACCAGTGGCATAGATGAAACGTCAGCAATATTAATGGTGGTTGTATTACTTAACTGATTCTGTTTGTTCGTGATATTAACCTGTTCCAACTCATTAATATTGGCAATTAAGTTGATTTGTTTAATAATCCGGGCTCCTGAACGCTCATTGAATTTTATGGTTTGCGGCTGGTAACCTAATAGCGAATATTTAATGCTGAAAGTTTTCGATTTTGAATAAATGGTGTAAACCCCAAATTCATCGGTTATGGTAGACTGCGCCTGACCTAAAACAATTACTGTAACCTGCGATAATGGCAACTTTTCATCACTGTAAACTATTCCCGAAACCCTAACCAATGGCTGTGCAACAGCGAAACCGCAGCCAGCAATTAAAAGAAAAAGGATTAGCCGAAATTTGAGCATTTTTCGCGTTATGATTTGGTTAAATTAGCCACAGATGCACACAGATAAACACGGATACTTTCTTTTCACAAAATATGGTTTAGGTACTAGGCTTTGAATCTAAAAATAGTGATCCAAGATCTGTGTCTAATCCTATTTATCTGTGGTTAAAACCCTTAAATGTTTATGCTTGTGGCAGTCAAGCTTTTCATTTTGGAAATGGTTTCCGATGGATTATCTGTTGCAAAGATTGCATTTCCGGCCACAAAAGCATTGGCACCAGCAGATACTAATGTAGTGATATTTTGTAAACCAACGCCACCATCTACCTCAATAATCAAATCTTCATTTTTGCCTTGGATCAGCGCTTTTAAATCTTTAATCTTCTTGTAGGTATTATGGATAAACTGTTGTCCGCCAAAGCCTGGATTAACCGACATGATTAATACCAGATCTAAATCCTCAATCACATCCTGCAATAAGGTTACAGGAGTATGGGGATTTAAAGCCACACCAGCCTTGCAACCAGATGCTTTAATGAGTTGAATGGTTCTATGTAAATGTGTGCAGGCTTCATAATGTACTGTAATCCGGTCTGCTCCAGCTTTAGCAAAATCTTCAATATATTTATCAGGTTCAACAATCATTAAGTGCACATCTAATGGTTTAGTTGCATGCTTTTTAACTGCGGCCATTATCGGAAAACCAAAAGAAATATTTGGCACAAAAACGCCATCCATCACATCAACATGAAACCAATCGGCCTCACTTTGATTAATCATCTCGATATCGCGTTGTAAGTTGCCGAAATCGGCAGAAAGTATGGATGGGGCAATGATGTATTTCATTTAATTATCTCTAAGTTTTTTAATATTTTCAAGTTCAATGATATCAATTTGATCCTTCGGTCGATTCGCTGCCTTTTTTGAATCGATTAGTTGGTTAATATGTAGGAATGGGATTTCTAATTCGTAAATTGTTGCAATAGAGGCATATTCCAGACATTTATCAAAACCAAAATCCTCTAATCCTTTTACTGAGGTCATGATATCCATTCGCAAGCTGTTATCAAGATAGAAATCTGTCCAGCCTGGAATAAACTGAATAGTTTCCAAGGCTTTAAGATCTCCAAGTCCATAGTCTTTGAAAGCACTTCTCAAGTTTTTTCTGTTTTCCAGGTTATCTTTTATCCAGATATCAATATCATCAGTTGTCCGATGAAATCCATGCAGATTGGTTGCCACCCCACCTATCATGATAAACATGACCTTGTTTTTCAAAAGTGAGCGCCATAGTTTTAGTATTTCATCATCAAAAACATCCATGTATTAATCAATTTTTTTATGGACAATAGTTGCTGATTTTAAAATCATGTTTAATTTCATTAATCTCGCCATGGTGTGGAAACGCTCCGTATATGAACTGGATAACGCTTTTTTTAAGAGATCTTCTTCGGCTTTTAGATAATTAGCAGCTGGTTCTTCAACAATATGATTTTCTTTTTTCATAGCAACACTGCAAGTTACAAAAGAAGTGCGAAAGTTTTTAGTTAGAAATACCGATGTTAATTTTTATATCAACAAAAAACCCTTACAGTAAAAACTGAAAGGGTCTATAAATATCTTCCGACTCCGGACTGCGGACTTCGGACTTTTTCTACGCTTGTGGCGCAGCTGGTTTTTCTGGTCTTGGCAATAAAACTTTACGAGAAAGTTTCATTTTACCTTGTTTATCGATATCTAATAATTTAACCTCGATTTTATCACCTTCTTTTAATACACCATCCATAGTTTCTAAACGCTCCCATGAAATTTCAGAAATGTGCAATAAACCATCTTTACCTGGCATAACCTCAACAAATGCACCAAATGGCATAATTGATTTTACTTTACCCTGGTAAACTTCACCAATTTCTGGTTTAGCCACGATGTTACGGATACGGGTAACTGCTGCATCAATTGCTGCTTTGTTATCCGCAAATACTTCTACGATACCTTTACCATCAACTTCTTCGATAGAGATTGAAGCTCCGGTTTCGCGTTGCATTTCCTGAATGATTTTACCTCCAGGGCCGATAATTGCACCAATAAATTCTTTCTCGATAGTAAGAGAAACAATACGTGGAGCATGTGGTTTGTAATCTTCGTTAGGTGAACTGATGGTTTTTTTCATCTCGTTTAAGATGTGTAAACGACCATCTTTAGCCTGTAACAAAGCTTTAGTTAAAACTTCGTAAGATAGACCATTGATTTTTAAGTCCATCTGGCAAGCAACAATACCATGTTCGGTACCCGTTACTTTAAAATCCATATCACCTAAATGATCTTCATCACCTAAAATATCAGAAAGAATTGCATATTTACCAGTTTTCTCATCAGTGATTAAACCCATTGCAATACCAGAAACCGGCGATTTGATTTTAATACCTGCATCCATAAGTGCCAATGTACCAGCACAAACAGTTGCCATTGATGATGAACCGTTAGATTCTAAAATATCAGAAACGATACGGATTGTATAAGGATTTGCTTCACCTTGAGGCAATACTTTTTTCAACGAACGTTGTGCTAAAGCACCGTGACCAATTTCGCGACGGCCAGCGCCTCTGTTTGGTCTAACCTCTCCGGTTGAGAAACCAGGGAAATTATAGTGCAATAAGAATTTGTTATAACCATTAAAGAAAGCACCATCAATCATTTGCTCATCATCTTTGCTACCTAAAGTAACTGATGTCAACGATTGCGTTTCGCCACGTGTAAACACAGCCGAACCGTGAGCAGCAGGTAAATAACCAACTTCACTCCAGATTGGACGGATTTCAGTAGTTTTACGGCCATCTAAACGGATACCTTCATCTAACAATAAGTTTCTGATGGCATCGTACTGAACATCATGGTAATAATGTTTAGCCATTGCTTTAGTTAAATCTGCAGTATCTTCTGGCATTGCTTCGAAGAATTCGTTAATAATTGCAGTGAAACCTTCTTTACGAACATCTTTATTGCCGCCAGCTTTCGCTACTGCATAAACTTTATCGTAAGTATCAGCATAAACTTTAGCTTTTAAATCAGCATCATGGTCTTCGTGGTTATATTCACGTTTTACAGTTTTGCCGGTAGCCTCAGTTAATTCAACCTGAATAGCGCATTGAACTTTAATTGCAGCGTGTGCAAATTTTAAAGCTTCAACCATTTCATCTTCTTGAATCTCATCACACTCCCCTTCAACCATGCCTATGTCGTTAGCTGAACCAGCAACCATAAACTCTAAAGTAGCACGCTCTAATTCGCTAGCTTTTGGATTGATAATTAATTTACCATCAATTTTAGCCACACGCACTTCAGAAATTGGACCATTGAAAGGAATATCAGAAACTGATAATGCAGCAGATGCTGCTAAACCTGCCAAACAATCTGGCATGATATCTTTATCAGCAGAGATTAAAGAAATCATCACTTGTGTATCAGAGTGATAATCACTTGGGAACATTGGGCGTAAAGCTCTATCTACTAAACGAGAGATTAAAACCTCGTAATCAGATAATCTTGCCTCACGACGTAAAAAGCCTCCTGGAATACGGCCGGTAGCCGCATATTTTTCCTGATAATCAACCGATAAAGGTAAAAAATCAGTGCCTGGTTTAGCACCAACAGTTGATACTACAGTTGCTAACAACATCGTATCGCCCATTTTTACCACGACCGAACCATCAGCTTGTTTAGCCAATTTACCCGTTTCAATTTCTACAATTCTGCCATCGCCCAAATCGAACGATTTTTTTATTACATTCATTTAATTAGAATTATGGTGTGTTTTCCTCTTTCTACACACCGTTGTTTATATATGTATTTGTTTTTGCAAACGAAGATAGGATTAAAATAGCCTATCTATAATAAATCCCGTTAAAAAATTAACAGGGAATTAAAAAGCCATTCCCTAAAGAATGGCTTTCAATGATAAACTTGCGCTTATTTTTGTTTGATGATATCACGAAGCGATAAAGCTTTGATGATAGCACGATAGCGCTCAATATCTTTTTTGTATAGGTAAGCCAAAATACCGCGGCGTTTACCTACCAATTTTTGAAGTGACAACTGAGTTGAAAAATCTTTACGGTTTTTCTTTAAGTGTTCTGTTAAGTGCGCAATACGGTATGTAAATAACGCTACCTGACCTTCTGCAGAACCCGTGTTGGTTTCTACTTCTCCGTGTTGTTTAAAGATTACGGCTTTCTTTTCTGGACTTAAATACATTCTTGAATAATATTAAAGCAATAAAAAATTAATTAATTGTGGCGCAAAGATAAGGCTATTTTTAATTATAAACAAGTGTTTAATAAACGATAAATTAAAGCCTTGTTTATCCGATTTTCGGGGTTTGGAAAACAAGGTTCCGTTCTTATCGGTTGCCTCACTCCTGTCCTCGCTGCAATCTTTTAAAAGCACCTGTCATTCTGAGGCACGAAGAATCTGTTTCATCGGTTGCAGATTCTTCGTACCTAAAAATGACAACCTATGCAAGGTTGCGGCATATTTTAAAAGGATTTCCACTAAGCCGGGTTTAGAGAACGTCAGGCAATGCAGAGAACTAGTTTCGTTTATTAATACGCTCTAATTCTAAAACATCCAACTGATCTTTAGGTCTGTTTGTTGCCCTTTTATTGTCTAAGAGATGGTTGTAATGGAGAAACCTGGCTTTAATTCCTTTAATTTCATCAACTGTGGCCATCTCAAAATACTCATTAAACTTCTCTCTATCCAATCCAGGGATATCGGTCATTAAATCGGCATACATGCCATCATCCATTAAAACTTCACAATAACCTGCTATAATTGGAACATCCAAAAGCATATCATATTTACCATATCCCATCCTATCTAAAGCATAAATAAGATTTTGCCTGTTTTCTTTTGTGTCCTTTAAATAGATATCTAAATCTCCAGTAGTGCGGTTATAACCATAACGGTTTACAGCAAAGCCTCCAACAATAAGATAATGCACATCAAACTGCTGAAACGTTTCCAATAACAAAAGCATTTCTGGATTTTCTTTATCAAACGACATATAGAGATTATATGTTTGGCTTACGGATAATGAGACCTTTACCTTGGGGAGATTTTAATGGTTTGCCACCATTCATGGTAACCGAAATGTGGTTGAGCTGCAAAACTCCAAAAAAGCGTTGCTCCGGGGTAAGGCTTAAATAGATATTTGCACGCTCTTCAATTATTGTTTCGCGTGGAATATTTGTGTCATATAGCTTTAAACTACCCATTTATCAAAAATACAAAAAAAGAGCAATAAAAACATACAATCGTATACTTTTATTGCCTAGCAAATTGGTAAATTAATACTTTTGTAAAAAAAAATACCCTTGGAGAAAAATCAATATAGCATTTTCGAAAGCGAATTACGTGTGCGTCCGGATGATATCGACATGTTTAACCATGTACATAATAGCAAATATTTAGATTATGTATTGGCAGCACGTTACGAACAAATGGATAAGTTCTATGGCATGCCCTGGGAACACTTCACAAAAAAAGGTTTGGGCTGGGTAGTGAGCCATGTAGACATTAATTTCAAACGCCCCCTGTTGATGAATGACTTAATGCGCATCAGAACTGGAATTTTGACTATGAATAATAAAGGCTGTTCCGTTCAGTTTGAAATTATTAATCAAAAAACGGGTAAAGTAGCATCGGATGGCATTTTTGATTACGTATTAATCGATTTAACTACCAGCCGTGGAACAAAAGTTTCGGAAGAAATGATTAAAGCATATAGTATATAGTCAGGAGTCAGGGAGACCGAGATCCGAAGACATATTGTTTCAAAAACATACGACACACCTCAGTTAGCGTCTTCATAACTATTCTAACAAGAGCATTTAATTCCGTGTTTCCGTGGCAAATAAGTGAATCAAATGACTAAAAATTAGTCATCAAAATTTGACAATTCAATATTTTAGCTATCTTTGTCCCATCAAAAAGACCAGAGCCATGATAGTATCTGCAATCCGTTTGAGGTTTTAAACAACCGAGGATTCCCTCCGCTTCAATTTTAGGTATGTACGCTTAACAGCGTAGTACTGGTTTATACATCACATTTTATCTATATTATATGTCACAGTCTACAAAGGCACAGGGCAAATTATCGTCTTTTTTCGATATCCTCATCCAGTCTTTAAAAGGTCACGAAGTTGATTTAACTTCAATTAGTATTAAACGCGCAATTATTTTATTGGCTATTCCGATGATGTTGGAAATGGCTATGGAATCGGTATTTGCATTAGTCGATCTATATTTTGTAGGTCATTTAGAAAACAGTAGTCATGCCATACAAACCGTTGGTTTAACGGAATCTGTTTTAACAATTATTTATTCATTGGCCATTGGATTAAGTATGGCGGCAACCGCCGTAGTTGCCCGTAGAATTGGCGAGAAAAACCCTGAAGCAGCATCAAAAGCAGGTATGCAAACCATTGTGATTGCTGTTTTCATTAATATTTTAATCAGTATCCTGGGTTTGATTTATGCCAGGGATATTTTATTATTAATGGGTGCTTCGAAAGAAACGGCTGACCAAGGGGTTACCTTTGTGTGTATTATGATGGGCGGAAGTATCATTATTGTACTTTTATTCTTAATTAACGGAATTTTTAGAGGTGCGGGCAACGCAGCAATCGCGATGCGAAGTTTGTGGATCGCCAATATCGCGAACATCATCCTCTGCCCTATTTTTATTAACGGCTTTGGCCCTATACCCGCATTTGGTTTAACAGGAGCTGCAATTGCCACCACCATCGGACGAGGCTTGGGTGTTATCTACCAGGTTTATAATCTCTTTAGTGGTAAAAATGCGCTAAAAATACGTATCAGTCATTTCATGCCAGATTTTACCCAGATAAAAGCGATTATAAAAATTGCAGCTCCAGCCATTTTCCAGTTCGTAATTGCGAGCTGTAGCTGGGTGTTTTTGGCGGAGCTAGTTGCTACCACCGGTGGAGATACAGGATCTGCAGGTTACCAGACGGCATTACGGTTGATGATGTTTTTCATGTTACCCGCATGGGGATTGAGCAATGCCGCAGCTACTTTGGTGGGTCAGAATTTAGGTGCAGGACATGTAGACCGTGCTGAAAAGTCCGTTTTCCAAACCTTAAAATACATATTGATTTTCATGGCCATCGTAAGTGTGCTCTTCCTTACCTGTGGGCATTTGTTCGCTGCATTTTTTACTGCAGATGAGAAGGTAATAGCCATTGCCAGTAAGGCACTGAAAATTATGAGTATCGGTTTTGTGATTTATGGCGCCGCGATGGTTTTTAGCAGTGCATTTAATGGTGCAGGCGATACCTGGACACCCACAAAAATTAATGTTTTTGCCTTTTGGTTATTTCAGATTCCATTAGCGTATTTTTTAGCTAAGTTTTTAGAAATGGGGCCAACCGGTGTTTTTATTGCCATCCCAACTGCAGAGGCAGGAATTGCGGTAGCAGCCTATATCTTGTTTAAGAAAGGTAAATGGAAGAAAACAATGGTTTAAATTAAATCTATATAGCGTTTAACCACAGATAAAAAGATGAATACCGATGAAATTTATAGCTGCATCCTCTATTAACATCTGTGGTTAAATTCTTATTCCTCCACTCCTTTCAAATCGGTTTTATAAAACATTAACACATAATATAAAATACAAATGCCCAACAACACCACGCTGAATAAAAGATAATGATTTGCGAGAATAGACCACATGGTTATGAAAAAGAAAAACAGCAGCCACTTCAGATAGTTATCCATATTTAACCGAACCATATATAGTAAAGTCAAAAGAAAAAATAATCCTGTTAAGCCGAACATGAATCCATTTACTATCGAAAATAATTCGAACTGAGCCACTGAAATCAAAAGTATCCATTCGGGGATGAATACGATGGCTAAAACCAATAACCAATTAAATATTCTTTTATAGACGGATATGTGAAGGCTTTTGCTGAAACTGAGGTAATCTGTTTCGAATTTTAATAGTGTAAAAACCAAAACTGCATGGCATAAAATAGATGCCAATAAAGCAACCAGTATTATCCGGACATCATAGCCAATATCAGCAAACATCCACATCATTCCTTTAAAGAAAACAAAAGATAACAGCTTACACATGAACAACATTAGCGGTTGTTCTTTAGCTAAATGAAATAGCGGCCAGCTGAAGAAGGGCTTCTTAACTTTTACTCCAAAATTGACGGATTGTTTTTCTTGTTTTAAAAAGCCAAACGTTATCGATTGATAAGTTATCCAGGATAAACCTAAAATCAGTACCGAAAAAACAGTTAAGATACCAATGATACTAATAAAAAAGTGGTAGTTGAGGCTTAAAGCGATAAGTAGAAAAACATAAACGACTATTGGAAAGAGCAGGATAAAATATAACCTTATCCACAATTTTAACTGTAAATTCTTTTCTAAAGCTGCTGATTCTTTAATAAAAAAATACTTTGCTAACGATAATTTTTGTTCGATAAAGAAATGAACTTTCATGGTGTATAAAAGCCATGATGAAAATACTATAGCCATTCCAACTGGCGATGAAATACCTGCCAATAATAAGGCCTTCTGATAGCCAATTAATTGTGAAGGCTCTACCACGCCGAATAAAATATAAATCCCTACCAGAAAAAAGCCTGCATGTTGCTGGTAAAATTCTTTTGCTAAACTATTGATCAGTAATTTGAGCATTATGGCTGAATGATTTGTTTATCAACGATATGAAATACGCTATCTAACTTTAGTTTATCCGCATTTACTTCCTGGTGCGACGATAAAAGAAAGCTCCTACCTTCTGCTTCTTTTTCCTTGATCAATTGATATAATTTATCTGCCGAGGCCACATCGATGGTAATCAGTGGCTCATCTAAAATATATAAATCAGGATTGCCCATAAATGCACAGATCAAAGAAAGTTTTTTGAGCATTCCGCTCGAGTACCCGCCAACTTTCTGATCAAGGAAGACCGTCATTCCGAAATAAGCTGCTAGTTCTTCCGCTTGTTTCCTTTCTGCTTTTCGTGTTTCCAGATAAAAATCGATCAACTCCCTACCGGTTACAAATGAGGGATATTGTGGTTCCGCTTCAGCAAAACTAATTTTAGACCTGAATGTTATAGGTTCTTTTTTAAGATTTATTCTATTGAGCTCCACTTCGCCTTTAAAAGGGATCTGGCCTGAAATAATCCTGAATAAGGTCGATTTACCCGTTCCGTTCCCTCCTTTTAACCAATGGATTCCGTTTTCGATTTTCCATTCGTTAAAGTTTAACACTTCGTGACTTCCGTATTTCTTATTGATATTAGTTAAGCTTAGCAAGGTGTTTGAGTTTAATTCTGATTTAGATCTCGTTAAATACGAATTGTTACTTCCTAATGCACCTTGCCAGGAAATTATCAAAAGCACCACTGTCACTGATAAATAAACATGATTGAAACGTACACGGAATGCAATGGGGTAAAGCGGAAAGCAGGACTGCAATAACCGAAAAGCCACTGCGATTGCTTTTCAAATTAATGTGTTTGGCAGCGATATTTTCTAGATTAAAAATTACCTTAAAAAGCATATCTTTGCGCAAAGATGAAGCATATACGTAATTTTTGCATTATTGCACATATCGACCATGGTAAAAGTACTTTGGCTGATAGGTTATTAGAATACACCGAGACAATTTCTAAGCGTGAAGCGCAGGCACAATTGCTCGATAACATGGATTTAGAGCGTGAGAGAGGCATTACAATTAAAAGTCATGCCATACAAATGAACTATAAAGTGGGTGATATTGAATACAATTTCAACCTGATTGATACACCTGGTCACGTCGATTTTTCTTATGAAGTTTCGCGTTCTATTGCAGCCTGTGAGGGTGCACTACTTATTGTAGATGCTTCGCAAGGTATTCAGGCACAAACGATTTCAAACTTATATTTAGCATTAGAGCACGACCTTGAAATTATACCGATTTTAAATAAAATGGATTTACCTGGGGCAATGCCTGAGGAAGTGAAAGACCAGATTATCGATTTGATCGGATGTAAAAGAGAGGATATTATTCCTGCATCGGGTAAAACCGGATTGGGGATCCCAGATATTATCCAGGCCATTGTTGACCGTGTTCCAGCTCCGGTTGGCGATCCGGAAGCACCTTTACAGGCTTTGATTTTCGATTCTGTTTTTAACTCATTCCGCGGAATTATTGCTTATTATAAAGTAGTAAACGGCGAAATTAAAAAAGGTGATAAAGTAAAATTCATCAATACCGGAAAAGAATATCTGGCTGATGAGGTTGGTATTTTGAAACTGGATATGTCGCCACGCAATGTGGTTAAAACCGGGGATGTGGGTTACATTATTTCCGGAATTAAAGAAGCCAGGGAAGTAAAAGTTGGTGATACCATTACAACTACTGCAAGACCATCGTTAGACTCAATTCAGGGATTTGAAGAGGTTAAACCAATGGTTTTCGCTGGTATTTACCCGGTTGATACGGATGAATTTGAAGAATTGAGAGAAGCCATGCACAAGTTGCAACTAAATGATGCTTCTATCGTTTTCGAACCCGAAAGCTCTGCAGCATTAGGCTTTGGTTTCCGTTGCGGTTTCTTAGGGATGTTGCACATGGAGATTATCCAGGAACGTTTAGAGCGTGAATTCGACATGACGGTAATCACTACCGTTCCCAACGTGTCTTACATTGCACATACGACCAAAGGCGATGAAATTTTTGTAAATAACCCATCTGATTTGCCTGACCCAAGTAAACTGGATTCTGTTGAAGAACCATTTATTAAAGCGAACATTATTACCAAAGCCGATTTTGTTGGTCCTGTAATGTCACTTTGTATTCAGAAAAGAGGAACAATTGTAAATCAATCCTACTTAACATCTGACAGAGTTGAGTTGGTTTTTGAAATGCCAATGGGCGAAATTGTATTTGATTTTTATGATAAATTGAAAACGATTTCAAAAGGCTACGCATCTTTTGATTATCATCAGATTGGTTATCGTAAATCGGATTTGGTTCGTTTAGATATGTTAATCAATGATGAGCCGGTTGATGCACTATCATCTTTAATCCATCGTAGTAATGCTTATGATTTTGGAAAGAAAATCTGCGAGAAATTAAGAGAATTAATCCCTCGTCAACAGTTCGAGATTAAAATACAGGCTTCTATTGGCGCTAAAGTGATTGCCCGTGAAACCTTGAGTGCCTTACGTAAGGATGTAACCGCTAAGTGTTATGGTGGTGATATTTCCCGTAAGCGTAAATTATTGGAGAAACAGAAAAAAGGTAAAAAACGTATGCGCCAGGTTGGAAACGTAGAGATTCCACAAAGTGCATTTATGGCGGTTTTGAAATTAGATTAACCCCCTGCCCCCTAAAGGGGGAATTACTAGCGAACTTTAATAATTGAAATCTTAAATTATAAATTATAACCGAGCAAGTTATATGAGCAATGGAAATTCAAAGTCCCCTTCAGGGGATTTAGGGGTATTATTAGACGGTAAATACGTATCAGAAAAAGTTAAAGTTCAAATTGCAGAAGAAGCTGCCGAATTTTTGAATAAAAGTGGCCGCAAACCACACTTAGTTGCCATTTTGGTGGGTAATGATGGCGGTAGCGAAACTTATGTGGCCAGTAAGATGAAAAACTGCGAAAAAGTGGGTTTCAAATCTTCACTTCACCGTTACAATAACTCGGTAACCGAAGCAGAATTATTAGCGAAAATTGAAGAGATTAATCAGGATGATGATGTAGATGGATTAATTGTTCAATTGCCATTGCCTAAACACATCGATCCGGAGAAAGTGACAGAAAAGATCGATCACCGTAAAGATGTAGATGGTTTTCACCCTGTAAACTTAGGCAGGATGATGCGTAACCTACCTTGTTTTATTCCGGCTACTCCTTATGGCATTTTGTTGATGCTGCAAGAATACGGTATTGATACCACAGGAATGCACTGTGTTGTGGTTGGCCGTAGTAATATTGTAGGCAGCCCGATGAGTATCTTAATGGCACGCAATGCCAATCCGGGTAATTGCACGGTAACGCTTACACACTCCCGTACAAAGGATTTAAAAGAGCAGATTCTTCAGGCCGATATTGTGATTGCAGCAATCGGTAAAAAGAATTTTGTTACTGCCGATATGGTGAAACCTGGTGCCATTATTATTGATGTGGGCATTAACCGCGAAACTTCTACCGAAACCAAATCGGGCTTTAAGTTATATGGTGATGTAGATTTTGAAAACGTAGCTCCTAAAGCCTCTTACATCACGCCTGTTCCAGGTGGTGTAGGTTTGATGACCATTGTTGGTTTATTGAAAAACACATTGGCATCGGCAAGGAAAGAGATATATTCTTAAAGGTTGAAGGCTGAAAGGTGGAGGGCTGAAGGTAAAACCCATAGCCTATAAAAATACGAAAAAGCGGTTCAATAAATTGAATCGCTTTTTTTGTTTAGTGGGAATTAATAAGCAGTTGGCGGTTCACAATTAACCGATTTAAACAATTAACCAGTTAACCCAATAGACGAATGAACCACTACCCCCACAACTTACTCCACCAGCTTTCTTCAAAACCAATATATAATCCATCCTCCCGTAATTCGGTTGGGTAGATATCGATATAATCACCTTGTCCTTCTGCACCTCGTCCAGTGCTTAAACTGTATTCGTAGCGATGGATTGGGCAAACCAGCTGTCCGTTTTTGCACCAACCACCACTAAAATGACCACCAGCATGCGGACAATGCGACTGTGTTGCAATAATTTTATCCTCATTATTGATCAGACAAATCTGTTTCCCGGCAACCTCAATGGTTTTAATTGTATCAGGGCGGGGAATCTGATTGTTATTTAGTGCCTTAAACCACTTCATTCTGCTAAAATACAGCAAATAAATATCACTCTTATTTCATCTTTATATTAAATTTCAGAAGAGGAGCCGCTTCACCATATTTTTTTAGGATATTTGCATCCTCAAAAATGAAACAAGACATACCAGAAGACGGCACATTACTTCCCTTGATGGAAGAATTTTATACTATACAGGGCGAAGGATTTAATACGGGTAAAGCAGCTTATTTTATCCGTTTAGGGGGCTGCGACGTGGGTTGCCACTGGTGCGATGTGAAAGAAAGCTGGGATGCGGAAATGCACCCGCTTACAGCATCGGATGTTATTGTAGAAAATGCTGATAAATTTCCGGGGAAAGCCGTTGTAATTACTGGTGGTGAGCCCTTGATTTACAACCTCGATTATCTGACCAATAAATTAAAAGAAAGAGGTATTTTAACCTTTATCGAAACCTCTGGAGCTTATCCACTTTCGGGAAACTGGGATTGGATCTGTTTATCTCCAAAGAAATTTAAGGCACCAAGGCCAGATATCACGCCTTTTGCGCACGAATTAAAAGTGATTGTTTTTAACAAGAGCGATTTTAAGTGGGCAGAAGAGTATGCCTCAATGGTATCTCCTACCTGTAAATTATATCTTCAACCTGAATGGTCTAAATCAAAAGAAATTACGCCGTTAATTATCGAATATGTAATGGCCAATCCTAAATGGGAAATTTCTTTACAAACGCACAAATTTTTAAATATTCCTTAAAAACAATACATTAGCTTTATAACCAAATGTTAATGTAATGAAATCCCTTCTCGTCCTCATCTTTAGCATACTGGGCATTTATTGTTTTGGGCAAAGCTCATCGAACAAAAAAGCGCAGACCTTTTTCGAAAGAGCAGCACCTTTGATCCAGAAGCTAGATTACGTTTCTGCCGAACAGACTTTAAAAAGCGCTGTAGAGGCCGATCCATTGTTTCAAAATGCTTATGTTACGCTTGCTGCCGTTCAAAAAGCGCTAAAGAAATACCCTGACGCTAAAGCAGCTTATGAGAAAGCGATCCTGATCAACAAATCCGTAACTCCGGAAGTAATTTATGGCCTGGCCGAAACTGAATTTGCTACACAAGACTATCTAAAGGCGAAACAACATTTCGGTGAATTTCTGAGTTTAGATGCTTCCTCAGATCGGGCTAAAAAAGCAAAAAAATACCTTTTAGATTGCGATTTCGCTTCAATCGCAATTAAGAAACCTGTAAAATATAGTCCAACAAACTTGGGTGGAGGCGTAAATACTACTGATGCAGAATATTTCCCTGCGCTAACTGCTGATGGCGAGACCTTGGTTTTTACCCGTCAGGTTAATGGCAATGAAGATTTCTGGACTTCACAGTTCAAAAATAATTTATGGGCTCCTGCAACACCCTTATCAAGCAAAATCAATACCACCCAATATAATGAAGGTGCACAAACGATCTCTCCAGATGGAAAATATCTGTTTTTTACAGGTTGTAACCGTCCTGATGGATTGGGAAGGTGTGATATCTATGTTTCACATCGTGAGGGGAAAGATTGGGGCGAACCTTATAATGTTGGCAAACCCGTTAATTCTGAATATTGGGAATCGCAACCGGCCATCAGTCCTGATGGAAGAACTTTGTATTTTATCAGTAACAGACCCGGCGGATCCGGAGGTTATGATATATGGAAGAGCAGCATTACCGATGATGCCAAATGGGGACCTGCCATTAACCTTGGACCTGAAATCAATACCGCCTTTGACGAGAATACCCCGTTTTTGCATGCAGATGGCAAAACATTGTATTTCTCTTCCGATGGCTGGCCTGGTTTTGGAAACAAAGATATTTATTATAGCAGACAAGAAAATGATGGCAAGTGGCAAAAGCCGATTAATATAGGTTATCCGATTAATTCTTTCGAAGATGAAAGTGGTTTGGTAGTCAGTGCAGATGGAAATTTCGGTCTGTTCTCTTCCAACTTAAAGGGCGGTTTTGGCTTACAGGATCTTTATAGCTTTGGTATCCCTGAGCAAGCTAAACCTCTAAAAATAAGCTACGTAAAGGGTATTGTAAAAGATAAGGATACTAAAAAAACGATAGAAAGCAATGTTCAGGTAGTTGATCTTAAAACCAATAAAACGTTATTTGATGATTACACCGATCCAGAAACCGGGCAATTTTTAGCGGTAATGCCTGTTGGAAGCAATTACCTGTTTAATGTAAATGCCGAAGGTTACATGTTTTATTCAGAAAACTTCGAACTCAAAGCCGGTGATATTAATAAACCTTATCAGATTGAGGTTTACATCGAAAAAATAAAAGAGGGCGGTAATGTTACGTTAAGGAATATATTTTTTGACACCAATAAATTTAATCTTTTACCAGCTTCTATCCGCGAACTGGATCTGCTCATTGATTTTTTGCATCAAAATCAAACTGTACAGATCGAGATTCAAGGCCACACCGATAATGTTGGCGATGACAAGCTGAATGAAAAATTATCTTTTAACCGTGCAAATGCCGTTTACGAATACCTGATCAAAAACAGTATTGATACCAAAAGGCTTACCTTTAAAGGCTTTGGAGCCAGTAAACCTATTGCTGATAATAAAACTGAATCGGGTAGAAAAAACAACCGAAGGACCTCATTCGTGATTACAAAAATTTAACAGATAAGTATTACTTAAAAAATGTCAACATGTCTCAACATTACGGAAACCATAAAAGATTTTATCCGCCCTTCCATTTTTTCACCATACCATTAGCGGTTTTAGGTTTGGCTTTTGCCATTTATTCATGTGTTGCAATCCCAACAATCATTACGGGTTTACTTGTGCTTGCATTTTTCCTGATTGCCATTATAGCTGTAATGGCAAGGATGTTTGCCCTTAAAGCACAGGATAGAGCAGCAAGGGCCGAAGAGAAACTACGCTATTACATTCTTGTGGGCAAAGCACTGCCACCCGATCTTCAAATGGGCCAGATTTTGGCATTACGTTTTGCTAGTGACGAAGAATATTTGGCTCTAGCGGATAGCGCACTTTTAGAAAAATTATCTCCTGACGAGATTAAAAAAGCGATTAAAAATTGGCGTGGAGATTATCATAGAATGTAACTCGGCGCTCGTTATGCTGTTACGAATTTGACGGCCGTCATTCCCATGCATGCGGGAATATTAATGCGACTGCAATTGATAAGGATTCTTCATTGTATCCGATAGCTATTGGATGAAGGGAAACTAAATCGTCTTCTCGACCGTAGCGGAGAGATCTAAATAATATATATTCTTTATTTTTAGAATTAAAACTTCTTGCCTTTTAACACCCTAATTTCTGATCCTTCTGCCAGCATTACAGAATCGGGAGTAACATTGTTGAGGAAAGCGAAATCATCGCCATAATTTATCCCAAAATCAACGTTGATTTTATAATCTTTTAAAGGATAAGCTTTCCAACGGGGATGTTCCACACCATATTCAGAAGTTTTATTATTTCCTATTTTGGTGTAACCCCAATAATGTTCGGTAATAAATTCTTCTTCACTGCCCATCTGTATTTCTTCTGCTTGCGAGGAAGCGGTTACAGAGAAATTATGCCAACTCCTATTCTTCCATGAATAATCTACCTCAAGCTGATTTTCTTGCGCTATCCAAACGTGTTTCATCGGAAATGTTTGGTAGTTTTCTTTATAAATGGTATTGGCTACAAAGGTGATGGCAGGTTTAGGTACAAATTCTTTAATAAACACCACTCCTCTTTTCCATGTATCACCATCCTTGAATTTGACGTAAAACCTTAAGTTAACTTCTTCAAAGTTGGTATGAAATGGAATATTAAAGCCAAGCAGTTTCACATCAACAAACATAAAGCCCACTAAACTCACATAATATTTACCCTCCCAATCGTCTAGTTCGGTATGCGGAGGCAAGTATTTCGAAAGTATTTCTTTATCCACAGCATATTGTGCCAGCGACAATTTTCGCCATTCTGCGGTAAGAAATACTTTCGGGTTATTCAAGATTATAAAATGGCTTGCCTGATTCTGATCAGTTTCGTTAAAGTTTCTTCCAACAGATCCAAATGTAACATATTGGCGCCATCTGATTTTGCATTTGCAGGATCTGGATGGGTTTCGATAAATAAACCATCAGCACCTACAGCAATTGCTGCCTTAGCAATCGTTAGAATGAGTTCAGGCTTACCTCCGGTAACACCGCTGCTCTGATTGGGTTGTTGTAAGGAATGCGTACAGTCCATCACTACAGGAACGCCAAAACTCTGCATTTCGGGCAGACCGCGATAATCAACAATTAAATCCTGATAACC
The DNA here is from genome assembly GCF_032678585.1 of Pedobacter psychrodurus. Lineage (GTDB taxonomy): Bacteria > Bacteroidota > Bacteroidia > Sphingobacteriales > Sphingobacteriaceae > Pedobacter > Pedobacter psychrodurus_A. The sequence goes on from NZ_JAVTSN010000003.1 coordinate 194,105, forward strand.
GAAAGTGTTGCCCCTATCCGTCAGGATCACCTTTTCATTACCTGCTTCTTTTACTTTCTCAACCGCAAATTTCATTGAACCTGCAGAAAGAAACTGGCCTTTTTTAACGTTCACTACTTTTCCGGTTTCGGCAGCAGCAATCAATAAATCAGTTTGGCGACATAAAAATGCAGGAATCTGCAATACATCTACATAAGCAGCTGCCATCGCAGCTTCACCACTCTCGTGGATGTCGGTAACCGTAGGTACGCCAAATTCTCTACCAATACGTTCTAAAATGCGTAAAGCCTTTTCATCGCCAATTCCTGTAAAAGAACTGCCCTTACTTCTGTTTGCTTTACGGTAAGAACCTTTAAAGATGTATGGAATCTTCAGTTTATCGGTAATCGTAATAATTTTTTCAGCAATCCTCATGGCAATATCCTCGCCCTCAATAGCGCATGGACCAGCCATTAAAAAGAAATTACCTGAATCTGTATTTTTTATTTTATCTAAATAGTTTATCATTTTTGAAATATGAGATGTGAGAGATGAGATGTGAGAAATGAGTTGGTCTCAAATCTAACTTCTCCTGTCTCACATCTAATTTTTAGTTTCCTAGTTCTGACATGAATTTAATCCGCATCAATTGAATTTCTTCTCGGGTATAATCAGTTTCGCCCAATTCATTTAGGGCTTCATCTATCGAATCGCTTTCAGCCGCCCTGAAGTAATCAAAAACTTCATCCTGGCGATCGTCATCAATTACTTCATCAATGAAATAATTCAGATTTAGTTTAGTGCCCGAATTAACTATTGACTCTACTTCTTTCAGAATTTCTTCATATGTAATGCCTTTTGAATCGGCAATGTCTTCTAAACCGATTTGTCTATCAATATTTTGGATGATAGATACCTTCATCTGTGATTTATTGGCCTGGGTTTTTATAATCAGATCAATTGGGCGTTCGATATCGTTATCCTCAACATATTTTTTAATCAGTTCGATAAACGGTGTTCCGAATTTCATTGCCTTACCCGAACCTACACCCGAAATTTGGCGAAGCTCTTCCATCGTAATCGGGTAATGTGTGCACATCTCCTCTAATGATGGATCCTGAAAAACAACAAATGGCGGAACATTTTTCTGTTTTGCAATTTTCTTGCGCTGATCTTTAAGTAAGGATAAAAGATGTGTATCCAAAGCACCTGTACCTTGTTTTACATCATCATCATCGTCGTCGGTACCGCTTTCAATAGGTTCGTTTAGTATGAATTTAAGGCTATAGGGATTGATGATAAAATCTCTTCCTTGTTTGGTTAATTTCAATAAACCGTAGTTATCGATATCCTTGAACAGGTAATTATTTAAAACAGCCTGGCGGATAATCGATTTCCACATCAGCTCGCCTTCTTCTTTACCAATTCCGAATTCAGGAATCTTGCTGTGTTCATAAGCAATGGTTTGAGCGGTTTCTAAACCCAAAAACACGTTTAATAAATGTGCGTCGTCAAATTTTTCACCCGATTTTTCTATAAATTTTAAAACGGTTGACAATTGACTTTCAGCATCAAATTGTTTTTTAGGCTTTTTACAATTGTCGCACATGCAATTACAGCCAGTTTCATTAAAATTCTCGCCGAAATAATGAAGGATCTGCTTACGTCGGCAAACGCCAGATTCGGCATAATCAATCACTTCCTTCAATATTTGCGTACCAATTTCCCTTTCTGAAACCGGCTTGTCTTTCATAAATTTGGCCAGTTTATCTACATCCTTTTGGGCGTAGAAAGCAATGCATACCCCTTCACCACCATCGCGGCCGGCCCTACCTGTTTCCTGGTAATAACCCTCCATACTCTTGGGTACATCATGGTGAATCACGAAGCGAACATCTGGTTTATCTATCCCCATACCAAAGGCAATGGTGGCTACAATCACCTCGGCATCTTCCATCAAAAACCGATCCTGAGTATCGGCCCTCACTTTTGGATCCAAACCGGCATGGTATGGTAAAGCGCTAATTCCATTCAGATTTAGTGCTTCAGCAACCTCCTCTACCTTTTTACGGCTCAAACAATAAATAATGCCCGATTTACCCGGATTAGACTTGATATATTTAATGATTTCCTTCGTAATATCTCTTTTAGGCCGGATTTCATAAAACAGGTTTGGCCTGTTAAATGAAGACTTGAATAACGTTGCTTCCGTCATTCCGAGGTTCTTCATAATATCCTGCTGCACTTTTGGTGTTGCAGTAGCCGTGAGCGCAATAATTGGAATATTATCGCCCAAACCCGCAATAACTTGTTTAATCTTACGGTATTCCGGTCTGAAATCATGCCCCCATTCAGAGATACAATGTGCTTCATCAACCGCAACGAAAGAGATCTTAATCAGATTTAAAAATTCAATATTGTCCTGTTTCGCCAGGGATTCGGGCGCAACATACAATAATTTAGTCTGCCCACTTAAGAGATCAGATTTAACTTGAGTAATTTCAGATTTGTTTAAGGACGAATTTAGAAAATGGGCAATACTGTCATTTCCACCAAAAGCCCTTAACTGGTCTACCTGGTTTTTCATCAATGCAATTAACGGAGAAATTACAATTGCTGTTCCTTCGCTCATTAAAGCGGGCAACTGATAGCAAATAGACTTCCCTCCGCCTGTTGGCATAATAACAAAAGTGTTATTGCCTTCTAAAATATTTGTAATGATCGACTCCTGATCACCCTTGAAATTATCAAACCCGAAGAAATTTTGTAGGTTATCAAATAACGACTTTTTCACGTCCATTTTGTGTAATAAAATATGCGATGCTATTTTTGTATCCAAAATAACATAATTTTACAAGAATTTCAAGTATTAACAGACAATTATTTTCTCTTTGAAAAGTAAAAAATCAATTATCCAATCGGCTGTAAGCACATTAGAGCTTGAGGCAGCGGCAATATTAAATGTTGCGAAGAATTTAAATGATGATTTTGAAAAAATCGTTTCCAGCATTTTACATGGCAAAGGCCGGGTAATTGTAACAGGTATAGGAAAAAGCGCCATTATTGCACAAAAAATGGTAGCTACATTCAACTCTACCGGTACACCAGCCATTTTTATGCATGCTGCTGATGCGATCCACGGTGATTTAGGCATGATCCAGGTTGATGATATCGTAATCTGCCTCTCGAAAAGTGGAAATACGCCGGAAATTAAAGTATTGGTTCCTTTACTGAAAACGTCCAACAATCTCTTGATCGGGATGGTTGGCGAATTAAATTCTTTTTTAGCAGAACAGGCCGATCTGATTTTAAATACTTCTTTCGAAAAAGAGGCCTGTCCGCATAATTTAGCACCCACCACCAGCACCACAGCACAATTGGCACTGGGCGATGCCCTGGCCATCTGTTTACTCGAATGCAGGGATTTTAACGAATCAGACTTTGCAAAATACCATCCTGGAGGATCATTAGGCAAAAAACTCTATTTAAAAGCCCGCGATTTAGCTTTATCAAACGAGAAACCTGCAATACATCCATCTGCTTCGGTTAAGGATGTACTGATCGAAATTAGTAAAAACCGTTTGGGTGCTGTTGCTGTTGTTAATAGCGACAATAAGGTGTTGGGTATAATTACCGACGGCGACATTAGGAGAATGCTCGAAAACAACAATTCTATTGCAGGTTTAAAAGCCGAAGATATTATGGGCAGAGCGCCAAAAAGTATACAATATGATGCTTTAGCTGTTGATGCATTAGACATTATTAAGCAAAATAACATCACACAGTTACTAGTTCTGGAACAAAATACTTACTTTGGCATCATCCATTTACACGATCTCCTCAACGAAGGCATAGTGTAATTTTTAAAATAAAAAATGAATAAAGATTATTATGCATTAATTATGGCCGGTGGCGTCGGAAGTCGCTTTTGGCCAGTAAGCAGAACAGAATATCCAAAACAGTTTATCGATTTTTTCGGTGTTGGTAAAACGCTAATACAAAGTACTTACGATCGCTTTTTAAAGATTTGCCTTCCTGAAAATATTTTTATAGTTACCAACGAAATTTATTCAGATTTAGTAAAAGAACAGTTGCCACAACTGAGTCCCAACCAAATTTTAGCAGAGCCACTACTAAGAAATACAGCACCATGCATTGCTTATGGGAGTTTGAAAATTTCTGAATTAAATCCTGACGCAACAATTGTTGTAGCCCCCTCCGATCATACCATTGCCGATATTGATGGCTTTGTAGATTCAATAGAACAATCGCTGAAGGCTGCTTCAAAAAACGATTGTTTAATCACCCTGGGTATTAAACCAAACCGCCCGGATACAGGTTATGGTTATATTCAACATACGGATTATGTGCTCAACACCGATACTGATCTGCACAAGGTTAAAACATTTACCGAAAAGCCGAATTTAGAATTGGCTAAATCCTTTTTACAAAGTGGTGATTTTTTATGGAACGCCGGAATATTCATCTGGTCGGCCAAAGCAATATTAAATGCCTTTGAAAAACATTTGCCTGATATGTATGAAATATTTACCATCGGCAGATCTGAACTAAATACCGATGGAGAAAAAGCTTTTATCAATAATGCCTATTTCCAATGCACCAATATCTCGATCGATTTTGGTATAATGGAAAAAGCAGAAAATGTTTACGTGCTTCCATCCGATTTTGGCTGGTCTGATTTAGGTACCTGGGCTTCTATTTATGAAATGGCCGACAAAGACTATGTTGGTAATGCGGTTATTCCGTCAGAACAGGTAATTATGTTCGATTCATCAAATTGCATGGTGAATGTTCCGAAAGATAAACTGGTTATTTTACAGGGACTGCACGATTATATTGTTGTAGAAAACAACAATATGCTGATGATCTGCCCAAGGGATGAAGAGCAGAAAGTTAAGGAGTTTGTAGCGGAGGTTAAATCCAGATTTGGAAATAAGTTCATTTAAAGATAGATGATGGAAAAGTAAAGCAATGAAATCTGCTTTATTTAAGAAGTGAGGTTCTAAAATAAAAAATCTGTTTGCGATTGATTAATTTACCAATTGCAAACAGATTTTCTTTTTAGTTCTTTATGTGATGCTGACGAAAGAAGTATTCCATCAACTGAAGTTCCTTCATTACATCCAGGTTCCTTATATCTCGTAACTATAAACTGATCTTATCGCATCTCTCAAATTATATTTAGAAGCCATTACTTCTCCATAAGCACCCGCACTACGGATGGCGAAGATATCACCTCTAAAAGATTCTGGCTGTTCTACCTCTTTCCCAAAGCAATCAGTACTTTCGCAGATCGGCCCGACGATATCGTATTTAACCGGGGTTTGAGATTTTAGATTTGAGATCTGAGACAAATTTTCGATCTTATGATAGGCCTGATACAATGCCGGGCGCATCAATTCGGTCATGCCTGCATCTAATACCACAAAATTTTTCTTCTTTCCGTTTTTAATGTACAATACCCTTGTAATTAACGAGGCCGATTGTCCAACCAAAGCCCTGCCCAATTCGAAATGTACTTCCTGACCAGGTTTAACGGTTAAAAATTCATTAAAAATCTTAAAATAAGATTCAAAATCCGGAATTTGATGATCAGGATTGTAATAATCGATACCTAAACCACCACCAACATTCAATACCTGAAGGTTAAATCCTTTATCTTCAAACCAGGCAGCAAATTCGTTTACGCGAACGCACAGGTTTTTATATACATCCAGATTGGTAATCTGAGAACCGATATGAAAGTGTATTCCGATAAACTTCAGGTTTGGTGATACTTTTAGGGTTTCGGCACATTCTGGCAAATCCCATGAATTGATACCGAATTTATTCTCATCTAAACCAGTGGTGATGTTGTGGTGTGTATGCGCATCAACATTAGGATTGATACGAATTGCTACCTGAGCTGTTTTACCTTTCCTGGCAGCAAGTTCATTCAGCACTTCTAATTCCTGAATAGATTCTACATTAAAGCAGAAAATATCAAGATCTAAAGCTTCGTTAATTTCCTTATCAGATTTACCAACTCCGGCAAAAACGATTTTTTTGTTTTCGAAACCAACTTCTACGGCTCTTCTTACCTCTCCAGCACTTACACAATCTGCACCAAAACCAATTTCTTTGATCTGGTTAAGCAGCACCGTATTGAAATTTGCTTTTAATGCATAATGGATGTGAAAACGATACGGTGCTGCTGCGTCTGCACAGGTGTGCAATGTTTTTTGCAACAGATCAGTATCGTAATAGTAAAAAGGTGTTTCAATATTGTTAAACTTTGATATATCTTTATCGGCGAACATGTTCAAATTCCTTATTATAATTTTAATTTTATTCTTTGGGCTAATTTATTTGGGTAACTACCTGGATTTAAAGCATGGAAGAATTACCCAGAAACAATACAATGGAAAAATCCGATTTTTTATCGTGTTGCTCCTCATCGTATTGTTTCTTTTATTTATTAAAAAATGAAGATAGTAGCCGCCATATTTATTGTTCTTATTCTTTCTGCAGGATTATATAACTCTTACAAAAAATATAAAAACGGATTATTGCCATCAAGCTTTCTGGCTTTTCACTTCCTGATCGGATTAATGGTGGTAGTCGGCGCTTTTTTCCTCTTATTCGAATAACCTATTGTGCAGGCTTCTTAAGGCCTCGGTTTTATATTCGCTTAAGATTAAAAGCGAAACATTATAGTTACTTCCTCCGTAAGAAATCATGCGGATTGGAATGTGTTTTAATCCTTCTAAAACCCTGCTGGCAAAACCGTGTTTCTCCGAACCGAAATCGCCAACTACACACACAATACTGTGATCGGTATCTACTTCTACCGTTCCGAAACTCTCCAGCTCTTCGATGATCTGTGGCAAATGGGCCGTTTCATCAATTGTTAACGACACGGCAACCTCAGAGGTTGTAATCATATCGATTGGCGTTTTATAACGTTCAAAAACTTCAAAAACCCTGCGTAAGAACCCATAAGCCAGTAACATACGGCTCGATTGGATACGGATTGCCGTGATACCATCTTTAGCCGCTATTGATTTGATCTTACCTTTTTCGCTATCATGAGTGATTAAAGTACCTGCTGCAGAAGGTTCCATTGTGTTTAACAAACGAACCGGAATTTTATATTTCTGTGCTGGAAAAACAGATTGTGGGTGTAAAATCTTTGCACCAAAATAGGCCAGCTCCGCTGCTTCATCAAAAGATAACTGGGCAATTGGTTTGGTTCCTTTAACAATACGTGGATCGTTGTTGTGCATGCCGTCGATATCTGTCCAGATCTGAACTTCTTCGGCCAATATTGCAGCACCCAGTAAAGATGCCGTATAATCGCTTCCACCACGGCGCAGGTTATCAACTTCACCAAAACTATTGCGGCAGATGTATCCTTGCGTAATGAATAATTTATTGTCTTTATGCTGCTCCAAAAGCGGCGTTAAATGTTTTGTGGTAAAAGGAATATCGGGTTCATTATCCTCATCTGTTTTCATAAAATCTAAAGCTGGCAGCAATACCGATGGTACACCGATCGACTTTAAATAAATATGGTATAAGGTTGTAGACAATAACTCACCTTGTGCCAACACTACTTTCTCTTCGATTGAAGTGAAAATATCGTTTGCCAGCCCAGCTAAGAAACCGAAGTGGTAATCGATCACTTCATTTCCCTGCTCCTGAAATTCGGCAGCAGGCAACAATTCAACAACAAAAGTTTTATATTTTTGATATAAATTATCTACGCACTCACTTCCCTTCTTCTTATCTCCAGCTAAAAAATAATTTGCAATTTCTACTAAACTATTTGTAGTACCAGACACGGCTGATAAAACTACAATCTGTTCTTCATTTGGATTAACGATATCCAACAACTTCGTCATGCGCTCAGGACTACCTACGGAAGTACCCCCAAATTTTAATATTTTCATTTAATGCCTTTGTTTTTAACGGTAATGAAGCAATCAGATTTTTATCCCACGGGTGGTTTTAAAATCATGATGCTTTCATCTGTTTCTAAATTGTTTATTAGCCACGATCAACTGACTGTAACATTATAGTTTTGCAACTATTTTAAAAAAGTTACATTGGTGCCACATTAATAATGGATTTTCTTTATTATTGTATCGGGGCGTGAAATTAAACAAAAGCAGCTTAAAAGCAACACCCTCAACAAAATAAAATTTGGATGTGCTGAAATAAATGCGTTTCAACCAAACATCATTCAATAAAATTTGTTCAACACCAGATATTAAATTAAAAAACAGCTCAATGCAGGCAATTGACCAATCAACGCAAGCCACAATTAATCAGTGGTTAAGTGGAAATTACGATGAAAATACCAAGGCAGAAATTCAGGCCCTTGTAGATAAAAATGCAACTACCGAATTAACAGATGCATTTTATAGAAGTTTAGAGTTTGGAACCGGTGGTTTACGTGGTATTATGGGTGCAGGTTCTAACCGCATCAATAAATATACTATTGGAACAGCAACACAGGGGTTGGCCAACTACTTAAACAACAAATACCCGAACGAAAAAATCAAAGTGGCCATTGCACACGATAGCCGTAACAACTCTGATTATTTTGCTAAAATTACCGCAGATGTATTCTCTGCAAATGGCATCCATGTTTATTTCTTCTCTGCACTAAGACCAACACCAGAACTTTCTTTCGCTGTTCGCCATTTTGGTTGCAAAAGCGGTGTAATGTTAACCGCATCGCATAATCCAAAAGAATATAACGGTTATAAAGCTTATGGTGCCGATGGAGGTCAGTTTACTTCTCCTGATGACAAATTGGTGATTGATGAAGTAAATAAGATCAAAAGCATCGACGAAGTAAAATTCGAACGTGTTGAGGCGAATATCGAACTGATCGGCGAAGATGTAGATAAACTTTATTTAGACGGTATTACAGCACTTTCGATCTCTCCGGAAGCGATTAAAAGACAGCACGATTTAAAAATTGTATACTCGCCCATACATGGTACAGGAATTACCCTGGTACCTAAAGCTTTGGCACAGTTTGGATTTACCAATGTAACTTTGGTTGAAGAGCAAAGTACACCTGACGGTAATTTCCCAACGGTAGTTTACCCTAACCCGGAGGAAAAAGATGCATTAACCTTAGCGATGAACAAAGCGAAGGAAATTGATGCTGATTTAGTATTGGCAACCGATCCTGATGCCGACCGCGTAGGTATTGCCGTAAAAGATAACAATGGCGAATGGGTATTGCTTAACGGCAATCAAACCGGTAGTTTATTAATCAACTACCTTTTATCGGCCTGGGAAGAGAGTGGAAAATTAGATGGCAATCAGTTTATCGTAAAAACCATTGTTACATCTAATTTAATTGAAGCGATTGCCAAAAAGAAAAATGTAACCTATTACAATACTTTAACAGGCTTTAAATACATTGGTCAGTTAATGACCGAGTTAGAAGGCAAAAAATACTTTATTGGTGGTGGTGAAGAGAGTTATGGCTACTTAATTGGCGATTTGGTACGCGATAAAGATGCGGTTGTATCTGCGGCTTTCATCTCTGAAATGACTGCCTACTACAAAGATAAAGGTGCAAGTTTATATAATGCCTTGTTGGATATGTATGTAGAATATGGTCTGTATAAAGAAGATTTAGTTTCGCTTACTAAAAAAGGCAAATCAGGTGCTGAAGAAATTAAAGCCATGATGGTTAAATTCAGGGAAAACCCTCCTGCCACATTGGGCGGATCTAAAGTTTCGATACTAAAAGATTACGAATTGAGTCAGGAAACGGATTTAGCAACCGGAAAAGTAAGCAAACTGGATTATCCAACTTCGGATGTTTTACAGTTTATTACCGAAGATGGAAGCATCGTTTCTGCCCGCCCGAGTGGTACAGAACCTAAAATTAAATTCTATTGCAGTGTAAACGCACCATTAGCTGACAGAAAAGACTTTGAATCGGTTAATGCGCAACTTGCTGAAAAAATCAAAGCAGTAATGACTGATTTACAGGCATAGTTTTTCAGTACAGATACCACAGATAAAAAGGATAAACACAGATGAAGGTGATTCATCTGTGTTTTTTATTTAGTGTTGTCTTGACTGGAGCATCTCTTTTCAGCCACGGAAACACAGATTGACACGGAGAAATCTGCTAACGATTAATCAATCAGTTGCGATACATTTTTCTTAGAAATATAAATAATAGCGGCTTCACTTTTCTCAGCAGATAAATACTTCCCTGTTTTTTTATCGTGAATGGCTCTTCCGGCTGAAACATAGAGTTTTCCAGATTTATCTACATGTATATTGTTGATCTGATTATCAAACGGAACCTGGATTATTTTTGACGTCCCCTTTTTAAAAATTTGAATATCGCTTTTTAATACATAGCCAGACCAAGGATCTGAATCCTTATTATAAGGCTCAATATTTTCTTTTAGCTTAATTTTAAACTGGTTATCTAAATTAAGGGTTGCAAACTCCTGGATTCTTTGTTCCGAAATGCCATATTTGATACACCAATCCCAGGTAAAACCTTTGTCTAGGCTAAAATATTGACTAAAGGTTGCCATTCTTAGATTATTTTTCAGCAGACTATTGGATTGTAGTGCAAACACAGTATCCTTAACCGACAGAAAACCATATATAGGCTGATGATTTACTTTCGTTTTTCGCCAGGTTTTGCCTTTATCAGTAGTTTGATAAATCTCGGTAAGTGTTGATACCATTAAAGTATCGTCAATATTCCCGTAAACAGCATGGGCTTCTCTCCCATTTGCAATTTCGATCCTGATCCAATTCGGGTCGTTAAATGTTGGCGGTACATCTGGTACCTCTTTTTTTGCGCATGATGACAATACCATCATCACGGCAATAGTTTTAAGTAATTTCATAGGTTTCATTATTTGTGTAATGCAAGATAGATAAAATTTTAATTAACTAATAATACAGGTGAGTTAGTTGAAACGGCAAAAAGTCGATTAGCGAACTGAGATTCTATGTTAAAACAGTTACCTCAGTTTATAGAGATTGTAATTTCAGGATAAATTAACGAATTACTCATGATTTGTTGCCACCCATGGCGGGAAGCTTTCATGCCCCTCATGATTTGTCGCTGCACACTGCAGGAAGGTTTCATGCCCCTCATGATTTGCCGCTGCACACTGCAGGAAGGTTTCATGACCCTCATGATTTGCCGCTGCGCACTGCAGGAAGGTTTCATTGTAAAATGCATTGTGTCCTGGAAAAATGTAAATAATATCTTCTGTGAAGAAAAATACAATCAAAATTCCCTCCCCTTTAATCTGTGTTTCCCAATTTAAACAGCCGGGCGGGTGTGAAAATCTTTGGTTAAATAATTTAAACAATGAAAATGCAAACCATGTAGAAATTTGATTTTACATATTCCGTTATAAATAGATTGCTTATATTTACCATTACAAAAGTTGATACCATGACGGAGATAATTTTAAAAGACAAGATAGAGCAAGGCAAAATTGATGCGTTATTAACCTTTTTAAAGTCGTTGGATATTGATGCCGAATTAAGGACTACTGAAGAGCAGAAATCAACTGAAGCAGTAGTGTTCTCTCTTGCTAAAGGTATTTGGAGCGATTATAACATTGATTCGGCTGAGCTTCGCCAAAAAGCCTGGAAGAGGTAATGGTTCTGTGTGATACAAATATTTTAATCGAAATTTATAAAGGAAATGACTTATTAATTGAAACTTTTAAGAACATAGGTCAAAATAATGTTGCGATTTCAGATGTTACCTGCGCAGAATTACTTTACGGTGCTAGAAATAAAAGAGAGTTGAATCTGATCAGAAAGGACATAACTAAATTAGTTGTTCTACCCATTTCTTCGCCAATTTCAGCACAAGCCGTAAAACTGGTAGAGCACTTTTCCTTATCGCATAACCTTAATCTACCAGATGCTTTGATTGCATCTACCGCGATGTTTTACGAAATTGAACTTTACACTTTGAACATTAAGGACTTCAAATTTTTAGAGAATATTACATTATACAATTCTAAAAAGATCTAAAGTTTAAGAAATCTATACCCCCTTTTTATTTTTTCTTTGCTGCAACCAATTTCTTTAATACTTTTGCAGCGCAATACCATGTTCAAAAAAATCTTAATATATCTGATCATTACCTGTACCGTTTCTAACGGTGCCATGCAATTGGTTATTTATTCTGGTTATAAAATGAACAAAGAATACATTACAAGTGTATTCTGTATAAACAAAGAACATCCCGAATTGCATTGCGATGGACAGTGTTTCTTAGCCAAAAAATTAAAAGACCTTGATGGTAAAAACAAACAGGCCCAGGAAAACCTGAAAAGAGTTGCAGAGGCTGAACCCAGATTTCAGACAGTTGTACTCAATCACCATCTTCCCTATTTCATTATCACTTCTGAAAATCTTTACATCGAAAAACCGGTGAAAGATCTTTCCATTTCTATTTTTCATCCACCGAAAACGGTTTAAGTAAATCCTTTTTTTTGCGATCGTCACCCTGCCTCGATAAATCGGGATCAGGGTCTATCATGTATATATTGTAAATAAGATGCTGAATTGAATCCGATAGCTATCGGATCAGCAGGACGACCGTATTAGAATCCCTCTAAATATTTTTTACTTATTCAATTTCCTTAAAATGAAAATTTCAACATACTTTTTGGCATTGTTATGCCCTATTATCTTATTATCATCTTGCAAAAAAGACGCAGAAGAAGTTACTGCAGCTACCAAATCCACTTTCTCTATTGAATTCGAAAATCAGGTAAATGGAAGTCCGTTGGTTTTAAATAGCACTACCTATAAAAACGCCAAAGGCGAAGATTTTAAAATCAATATATTTAAATATTATGTAAGCAATATCAAATTAAGCAAAGCTGATGGAACAACTTATCTGATCCCTGAAAGTTATTTCTTAATTGATGCCTCGAAATCAGAATCGACCAATATTACGCTTAAAGATGTACCAACCGGCGATTATACCAAAATAGAATATACTATCGGTGTAGATTATGCACGTAATTTCGCAGGTGCGCAAACAGGTGCTTTAGATCCAATTAATGGCATGTTCTGGACGTGGAACAGTGGTTACATCTTTGTTAAACTGGAAGGGACTTCTCCACAATCTGCAGCAGCAGGAAATGCGCTCACTTTTCATATTGGCGGTGTTACCGACCCAAATAATACGATCAGGACATTTGCTGCTGAAATTAATGCTGCAAATCCACTTCGTGTGAGAACTGATGGCAAACCGAATATGCACTTTATCGTAAACGCAGCGGCATTATTTACCGGTAAAACCGATGTAAGTTTTGCTACGCTAAACTTCACCATGGGTGGTGCAAATTCGGTACTTGTAGCCAACAATTATGCAAATGGTTTATTCCGTTTAGATCATATCCATAACTAAATGTTAAGGAAAATAACCGTCTTCGCAATGCTTTTTTTAAGCATTGCGTTGATGTATGCCTGTAGTAAGAATGAAGATGAAATTGCTCAAGAAGAAAAGAAAATCACTTTTTCGATTCCAGCCAACTTCCCTGCTCCCGCATATAATTTCGAAGACAATAAGTTAACCAATGCAGGTTTTGCCCTTGGCAAGAAGTTGTTTTATGAAGCCCGGTTATCGGCCGATAAAAGTGTTTCATGCGGAAGTTGTCACCAGCAATTTGCTGCCTTTACCCAGCTCGATCATAAGGTTAGCCATGGGGTTAACAACTGTCAGGGAAAAAGGAATACCCCTCCACTTGTTAACCTGGCCTGGCAAAAGGCTTTTTTCTGGGATGGTGGCGTAAAAAACATCGAAACTTCGCCATTAAATGCCATTACCGATGCCTGCGAAATGGGAACGGATATACAAACCATCGTTGCATTTCTGAAAAATACCCCACCTTATCCCGATTTATTTAAACAGGCTTTTGGTTCAACAGAAATCAATTCGCAATTGATTTTAAAGTCGATTACCCAATTTACAGCGGTATTGGTTTCGGGCAATTCGAAATATGACAAGGTAATACGCAAAGAGAGTGGCGCAGCTTTTACACCTACTGAGCTGGCTGGTTATCAACTGTTCAAAGAAAAATGTAGTTCTTGCCATGCCGAGCCTTTTTTTACTGATTTCACTTACCGCAGTAATGGATTGGATTTAGTAAGTACAGATGAAGGGCGTTCGCACATCACTGGAGTAGCCTCAGACTTTGGAAAGTTCCGTGTACCTACATTACGTAATATTGAATATACCAGCCCATATATGCATGATGGCCGATTTTACAGTTTAGATGAGGTTTTGGAACATTACAATTCTGGCGTTAAAGCTTCAACAAATCTGGATGTCCAACTTAAAAATGGTATTCCTTTAAACACAACAGAAAAAGAGCAGATTAAAGCTTTTTTAAAAACATTAACAGACAATGAATTTATCAAAAATACATTATACAGCGAGTCGTAAATTATTGATTTTAATTTTCGCACTCATAAGCAGTCAGGCTTTCGCTTGCGATATCTGCGGCTGTTTTATGGGGATTACTCCATATTACAACCGCAATAGCATCAGTCTTTTATACCGTTACCGTTCTTTCAACGGTTACGAAGGACAATCACATTCACTATTTCCTGGTGGAGGGAATTTCTTTATTCCAGCCCGAAGTCAGGATTCACCAATCACCAATCATGCTGGTAATCCTGATGACTATGAACTTTACCGATCCTTAGAAATCAGAGGTAAATATTTCATCAACAGCAGACTTGAAATTAATGCGATTTTGCCATATGTTTCCAATAGCGAGCGCTACAATGGCTATACTTCATCAATTTCGAGCATGGGCGACATCAATTTATACGCGGGTTATCACCTCGTTCAGAAACTGGAAGATAATTTTAAACAACAGTTGATTGCCGGAGCAGGGATAAAATTACCTACCGGTAAAAATGATTTCAAAAATACTGCAGGTATCCGTTATTCTTCATTAATGCAGGCTGGTACCGGAAGTACCGATGGTTTTGTTTATCTCAACTATATGGTTGGTTTGGGTAAGTTTGGGGCGAGTTTAAATACCTCTTATAAGGTTAATGGAACCAACAGCCGCGACGAAGGCATTGCCAACAGTACGACCAGTTTTCTGAATATTTTTTATACGCAAAGTGTAGGTAAAGACGTAAAGATCATGCCATCAGCGCAATTCTTTTATGAATATTCCGGAGGAGAAAAATACAAAGGCCAAAAAACCGGAGAACACGTAATGAACAACCTGATGGGTGGCGTTGGTGTAGATGTTTTTTATAAAAATATAGCCTTAAACGTTGGTGTCCAAAAGAACATTTGGGAAGCGGAAACCGATCACCCCATGAGTGCCGGAAAGGCCTATGTTGGAATAACTTATAATTTTTAAATTAAATATTATGAACAGATTAAATGTTGCCTTGTTATGCTTAATAACCATTTTCTTCATTTCATGCAAAACCGAGCCGGATTCGAAAGCAATACGTCAGGAAGTATTAAACATCCATGATAAGCTGATGATTGATGGTGAAAAAGTAATCAAAAATAAAATGAAGTTAGATGCTTTATTGGTTTCTGATCAGATTAAACTCTCGCCAGATTCAGCCTTACAAAAACAAAAAATCAATGATTTAATTACCCGCTTAAATGCTGCTGATGAAAAAATGATGGATTGGATGCATTTCTTTAAAGATGATTTTAAAGGAAAAACAGCACAGGAAGATCTCGATTATTACAAATCTGAAATGGTTAAAATCAGGGCCGTTGAAGACGGTTATATTAAGGTGACGAGAGCGTCAGATTCGTTAATTAAAGTATATAAGATAAATAAATAGTCGGAGGTCCGAAGACCGAAGTCGGAAGATATGAAGCTTGGCCGTTAAGCCCCCAAACCTCGGTCTTCGAACTGCCGGCCTCAAACTTAAAATAAATTCAGAATGAAAAAATCAATTTTAGCACTAACCCTAATTGGATTAACAACAATAGCATTAAAATCAAATGCAAACTCCGTGATGGATGGACCTAAAACAAATTTGATCGATTCAGCAAAAAAAGTGGTGGTAGATCCAGTTTGCAAAATGAAAATTAAAGCTGAAACAGCTAAAACGACAGTTTATAATAAAGTTACCTATAGTTTCTGTTCAGAAAGTTGCAAACAAAAGTTTGTAGCGGAGCCAGCTAAATACATTAAAAAGTAATAAGTTGGAGACCTAATTTTCGTAACCCTGATCAGATAGCTATCGGATTTATTTCAGGGTCTTTAATTCTAGATTGATGCTGAAATAAATTCAGCATGACGATACCTCAAACAAATTACATTGTATATTTACATTTTTAAAATAAAATCATGAATAAAGCTATTGCTTACCTGGCAACATCCCTGTTAGCCATTTCCATATTTACCGCTTGTAAACAAGAAAGAAAACTTCCATTTTATGGTGAGCGCCATGCCGAAACGGTTAAAGATGCAACTGGCGTGGAGAAAGTTGATACCGTTTATCAAACCATTCCAGATTGGTCTTTCTTGAATCAAGATAGTGTAATTACCACCAATAAAGCCACTGACGGTAAGATTTATGTTGCAGATTTTTTCTTTACTTCCTGCACCACCATCTGCCCTACCATGCACCGCAATTTAATGACGGTTTACAACGATTTCAAAACCAATCCTGATGTGATGTTTGTTTCGCATACGATTGATTTTAAATACGACAAGCCATCTGTATTAAAAAAATACGCCAAGAAATTAGGTGTAGACGGATCCAATTGGCAATTTCTTTATGGCACTAAAGACAGTGTGTATACTTTAGCCGAGAAGAACTATCTGGTAGCCGTTGGCGAAGATAGTACCGCTAAAGACGGTTATATCCATCAGGGTTATCTGGTTTTAATCGATAAAGACAGGAGAATCCGCGGTGCTTATGATGGGACTAAAGAAGAACAGGTAGAACAATTGAAAAAGGATATTCCTGTTTTATTGGCTGAATACAAAAAGTAAAATTATTAGCCACGGAAACACGGATTTACACGGAATAAAAAATCCTTATTTTAGCAAATTAAGTGTCTTCACGACAAAATTAGCTATTTCCTTTTTACCACAGATATATAGGATGAACACGGATAAGCAACAAAATCTGTGTTTATCTTTCCTTATCTGTGGTTAATTATAAAAATACATTATGCGCAAGTACATCATCAACGCTATCTTTCTGCTTTCCCTTATTGCCATTATCGTTTCTTGCCAAAACCAGGAAACTATCGATCTGCAAAATTACATGTCGAACGGGAAAGATATTTATAAGGCCAAATGTCAGAACTGCCATGGCGAAAATGGTGAGGGATTAGGTCAGCTTGCGCCACCACTTACCGATTCGGTTTTCTTAAAGGCCAAAAAAACCGGTTTGGCTTGTTTTATAAAAAACGGCGCGAATGAATCTTTAATGATCCACGGTAAAGAGTACAAAGAAAAAATGCCAGCATTCCCCGAGCTTGCCGATATTGATGTGGCACAGGTAATGGTTTTCATTACCAATTCGTTTGGCAATAAACAAGGTTTTGTACCTTATTCGCAGGTTTCAAAAGATTTGCAGAATTGTAAATAAATATTGAACTTATTTTCTTACAATTCGATTTGTAAGAAAAACGGTCGTCATTGCGAGAAGGCTTTTTCAGCCGACGAAGCCTGCCTGCTGCAGGCAGGCTTTGTCGTTCCTCCTCGCAATGACGATATTTTTTCAATTTATTATTAAACTAAAATTAATTTTAGCTTGATAAGCTTCCTAAAAATTTGATTCTCCTTGTCATTTTCTACTTAAAAAAACCCATCTTTGCGCAAAATGCAGGTTGTTCTATCGCTGTTCCGATTTATCGGGAGAGAGGAAAGTCCGGGCAACGCAGGGCATCCCGCTTTCTAACGGAAAGGGGTTCAGGAATGAAAACCTGAATTACGGATTAGTGCAACAGAAAATATACCGTCCCGATTTTATATCGGGATAAGGGTGAAAACGTGCGGTAAGAGCGCACGAGCATTACAGGCGACTGTAGTGGTTTGTAAACCCCGGGAGTTGAAAGACCAAATAGGCTAGCATCCCGACTTTACGTCGGGATAAAGGGCTGCCCGTCCGATGTTAGTGGGTAGGTCGTTAGAGATAAACGGCAACGTTTATAGTGGATAAATGATAGAAATCCTGAGCAATCAGGAAACAGAACCCGGCTTATAGACCTGCATTTTTTTTATTCACTCAATAAGATGGTTTTTGTTTCGCCAAGCTTTGCCACTTCTTCTTCTCCCAATACAGGGAATTTAAGGTCTAAACTTTTCAATTTGTCTTCGATAATTTCGCTAATGGCCAAACGCGCAAACCACTTTTTATCCGCAGGTATAATGTGCCAGGGCGAATCTTCCGTGCTTGTTTCATTGATAGCATCTTCATAAGCGTCCATATATTTATCCCACAAAGCCCTTTCTTTAATATCACCTGAAGAAAATTTCCAGTTTTTGGTGGGGTCTTCTATCCTATCCAAAAAACGCTGTTTCTGTTCATCCTTACTTACATTTAAAAAGAACTTTAGAATTACAGTTCCATTTGCGGTTAAATGCTCTTCAAAATTTTTGATACTCTTATAGCGCTGTTGCCAAAAGTTTTTGTTGATCTTTTTTACCTCCGCAAAACCTGGGATATTTTCGCTTAAAATATATTCCGAATGCACCTTGCAAACCAACACGTTTTCATAGTGCGAACGGTTATGGATCCCAATGCGTCCACGCTCCGGTAAAGCCTTATAATGTCTCCATAAGAAATCATGTTCATATTCTTCTGATGTCGGCACTTTAAAACTATACACCTGGCATCCTTGTGGATTCAGCCCACTCATTACATGCTCTATTGCGCTGTCTTTCCCAGCAGCATCCATCGCCTGAAAAATAATCAGAACAGAATGTTTTCCGGATGCGTACAGTTTTTCCTGTAAATGACTCAGCTCTATTTTCGAATTCACCAATGCATCTTTTGCTTTTTCTTTGTTGTAACCACCGGTGAAGTCGGTTTTATGGTTTTTTAATGAGAATTTCTTATCTCCCTGTACAATTAATCCTTTAAATTCGTTTTTCATACTTATGCACTATTTAGATAAATCCATGTGTCAATAATTTAAATATAGAACTAAAAAATAAGTAAATTAAATACGTTAATTTGCATTTAGAGTTTTTTATATTTAACGCCACAGCTTTTACCTAAAGATCATCTTATCCAATATGTTTAAAGAGATAAAAAACAAGTACTTACGTTATTCTACAATAGTTTTATTTTTTATAATAATTTTCTTTTCAGCACTGCAATTAAACTTTTTGTGGTTATTTGGTTACTCACCAAGTGTTCACGACATCAAAGCACCTACCCTTCGTGTAGGTTCAGAACTCTATACTGCCGACGGAAAACTGATCGGAAGGTATTTCAAAGAGAATAGAACACCTGTAAACTACGAAGAGATTGCCCCTAGTGTAATACAAGCTTTGGTAGCTACAGAAGATGTACGTTTTTATAAACATTGGGGTATTGATGTACAGGCTGTTGGCCGTGCGGTAGTAGGTTTTGGAAAAGATGGCGGAGCCAGTACCATTACACAACAACTGGCAAAAAACCTGTACCGTACACGTTATAATAAATCGCAGGGTTTGTTAATCAAAATCCCTTTAGTGAGAACGTTGATCGTAAAATTAAAAGAGTGGCAAACTGCTGTAAAACTGGAAGCTAACTATTCTAAAAACGAAATCATTACCATGTACCTGAATACGGTTTCTTTTGGTAACAATACCTATGGGATAAAAACCGCAAGCCGTATTTACTTTGATAAAGAAGCAAAAGATTTATCCACCACTGACGCAGCCATGCTTGTAGGGATGCTCAAAGGTACCACGCTATACAATCCAACCAAAAACCCGGTAAAAGCATTGGAAAGAAGAAATGTGGTACTTGCACAGATGAATAAGTACAAATACCTGAGTAAAGATAGCTTAGCAGCCTTATCAAAAGAGCCAGTCAAATTAAAAGAAGGTAAAATACAGGATGGTAGCGATGGTGATTCTTATTTAAGGGCCGCTGTAGCGAAATACCTTGAAAAATGGTGTACCGATAATGGTTACGACCTTTACGAAGACGGTTTGAAAATATATACCACCATTGATTCCAGACTTCAGGGATATGCCGAGGAAGCCGTAGCAGATCAGATGAGAATTTTGCAACGCAGGTTTTACAGCGTTTGGGGCAATGAAGATCCATGGTATGATTCGGAAAAGCAGAAAGTCGATTATCCGGATAGGGCGATGAAAAACCTGCCTATTTATGCGCTTTTACAAAAGAAATTCCCAAATAACCCGGATTCTGTTAAGGCTTATTTCAATAAAAAGAAACGGATGCAAATTTTCACCTACAAAGGTGACCGTGATACCTCTTTCTCTACTTTAGATTCTATCCGTTATTACGGAAAAATCATGAATACAGGGATGATGACCATGGAACCAGCCAGTGGAAAAATCAAAGTTTGGGTAGGTGGCATTGATCATAAATTTTTCAAATACGATCACGTCAATCAGTCTAAACGTCAGGCTGGATCTACTTTCAAACCTTTTGCCTACTTAACAGCGCTAGAGCAAGGGATGAGCCCTTGCGATAAATTTACCGACAAACCGGTTAAAATAGCGTATCAAGATAAAGGCCAAACCAAATACTGGGAGCCAAAAAATGCCGATTACAGTGTTTCCTACCGCGAAATGAGTTTGCGTTGGGCCATGGCAAAATCGGTGAACACCATTACCGCTCAGCTTACCGAAAAAGTAGGTTGGGATAATGTGGTTAAATATGCACACGAATGTGGTATTGATAGTCATTTAGAGTCGGTTCCATCAGTAAGTTTGGGTTCTAACGATGTTAGCGTTTACGAAATGGTAAAGGCTTATGCTACCTTTATGAACAAGGGTATTAAAACCGATCCGATTTTGGTCGAAAAAATTACCGATCAAGACAATAAAGTTATTGATGAATTTAAGCCTAAAACCAAAAGGGTTTTAACAGAAGAAATTGCCTGGTTAATGACCTACATGTTCCGTGGTGGTATGGAAGAGCCAGGTGGAACCTCACAAGCCCTGTGGGAATGGCCAAACCTATTCAAGAAAAATAACCAGATTGGTGGTAAAACAGGAACATCTTCCGATTATGTTGATGCCTGGTATATGGGCTTAACCAAAGATCTGGTAACCGGTATTTGGGTAGGCTGCGATGAAAGAACAGCGCACTTTAAAAATGGCGAACAAGGCGAAGGTTCGAGAACGGCATTGCCAATTTTCGCTAAATTTATGGAGAAAGTTTATCTGGATCCCAAATCAGGATACACCTATGGTGCATTTCCAAAAGCAACGGTTGATATTACGAGAAGTTACAATTGTCCTAGCCCTCAAATTGTTAGAGATACAACCTCAACAGATAGCGCTGCAGTAGATTCTACAGATTTTACAGTTCCTGAATTGCCGGTAACTGAAGTTCCAGTAACTGTTGAACCGGAGGTTAAAAAGGAAGAAAAGAAAGCTGATCCAGCTCAAACACCACCTGCAGCTACTGTTCCTTTAACGAGAAAGGAAGAACGAGAATTGAGAAGAAAACAGCGTCAGGAAGAAAAAGAAAAGAAAAAGAACGAAGGTAACTAGACTTAGGCCTCATTTTGGGAATAATCGGTCAGATACAAGCTATTTGAGCGATAAACACAGATAAACTTTAAAAAAGTGTTAAAATTTTAATACTGTTTTAAACTATTGCTATTTTTATTTTCCAAATCTTACACTATTTTATTTTCGTAAATTATTGAACATCAAACTAAAACCACACATATGAAAATAGGCTCTACTTTATTAAAGCGGTACTTTCCCCTATTGCTCCTGCTTATTCTTTCTTTTTCTGTTAAAGCCCAATATTTCGGACAAAATAAAGTGCGGTATAAAAAACTCGATTTTAAAGTTTTACAGACACCGCATTTCGAAATTTACTATTACATCAAGAATGAAAAACTTTTAAAACGTTTTTCTCAGGATGCCGAAACCTGGTACAAAATGCACCAGGAAGTTTTTAGAGATACTTTCTTAAAGAAGAACCCAATAATCCTATACAATAATCACCCCGATTTCCAACAAACAACCGTCCTCAACGGAGAGATTGGTATCGGTACCGGCGGTGTTACTGAAGCACTAAAAAACAGGGTTATTATGCCGGTGATGGAGCTTAATAGCCAAACCAGACATGTATTGGGTCACGAGCTTGTTCACGCTTTTCAATATCACTTATTACTAGAAAAAGATTCAATCAGTTTAGAAAATGTTGGCCAAACACCATTGTGGATGGTTGAGGGTATGGCAGAATATCTATCAATTGGAAAAAAAGACGCATTTACTTCCATGTGGATGCGTGATGCCATGTTAAACCGTGATATCCCTTCGTTAAAAGACTTAACCAACTCTAATAAATATTTCCCTTACCGTTACGGACAGGCATTTTGGACTTATATTGGTTCTCAATATGGTGATACAACCATTGTTCCCTTATTTAAGAATACGGCAAAATATGGTTACGAAAATGCCATCAGATATACTTTTGGTTACGATGATAAAACATTGTCAGGCCTCTGGAAAAATTCGATAGATGCGCATTACAAACCCATGCTAAAGGCCGATAGTTCGCAGATTAAAATCACCGGTACAAAAATCATTGATAACAAGAATGCGGGAAATATGAACGTTGCCCCTGCCCTTAGTCCCGATGGCAAATATTTGGCTTTTATGTCTGAAAAAGATCTTTTTGGGATCGATCTATTTCTCGCTGACGCGAAAACCGGGCAAATTATCAGGAAACTGAGCAGCCAGATTTCTAATGGCCATATTGATGATTTTAACTTTATCGAATCGGCAGGAGCTTGGTCGCCGGATAGTAAACAGTTTGCTTTTAGTATTTTTAGTCAGGGTAAAAACCAGATGATGATTATCAATGTGGCAAACGGAACTACTGTTTCGCAAACAGCAATGGATCAGGTGCAACAGTTTGGCAATTTAACCTGGTCGCCGAATGGAAAAGATGTTGCTTTTTCGGGTATGGTTGAAGGACAAAGTGATATCTTCTCTTACAACCTGGATACCAAAGTAGTAACGCAGATTACGAACGATGTATATTCAGATTATGCACCAAGCTATTCTCCTGACGGCAAAAAACTGGTATTTTCATCAGATCGCGCTGCCATTCAGGCCAATGTAGTTAATGCTGTATTGCCGATCAATTTAGCTGTTTATGATATTTCGACTAAAACAGTAAGCAATTTAGCTGTTTTTCCAGGAGCGAATAACTTAAATGCACAGTTCTCTGCTAATAGTCAAAATATCTATTTCCTATCTAACAGAGATGGTTTCAGAAATTTATATAAATATAATTTCGCCGACAATACAGTTGATCAGCTAACCGACTACTTTACAGGTATCAGTGGAATCACCGAGTTTTCGCCAGCCATTTCAGTTTCAACAACTGATGATATCGTATATAGCTATTACCGCTACCAACGTTATACTTTGTACAATGCTAAATTGAGTAGTTTTAAAGCAAAGCGAATTGGTAATCAGGAAGAAAATTTTGATGCGGCAATTCTCCCTCCTTTGGAAAACATTGGGGTAAACATCATCAACTCGAACCTAAATAATTTCGACCGTTTCGAAAAAATCATTGCGGATTCCATGAAAACGGTTCCTTACAAACCTAAATTTAGATTGGATTATCTGGCAAACAGTGGTGTTGGTGTTTCAACAAGCCGTTTCGGAACTGGCGTTTCAGGAGGTATTGTTGGCATGTTCAGCGATATTTTAGGTACCAATCAAATCATTGCCAACTTATCCGTAAATGGCGAAATTTACGATTTTGGTGGCTTAGTGGGTTACATCAACCAAAAAAGCAGGATAAATTGGGGTGCTGCTGTTTCTCACATTCCTTATGTATCCGGGTTTAGATCGTACGGCTACGAGAATATCACTACAGGCAAAGATCAGGCGGGAAAGGATCAAACCATTAATGTGCTTTCAGACCGTACAGATATCATCAGAACATTTGAAGATCAGATTCAGGTTTTTGGGGCTTATCCATTTAGTAAAATTCACAGATTTGAATTAGGTGGTGCATTTTCACATTATAGTTACAGGATAGACCGTTATAGCAATTACTATGATGATGCTGGATTTTACAGAGGATCAGACAAAAGCAGGATTTCTAACGATGTGGCTTCTCAGGATTATGGCATTCCATTTAATTCATTTACCCTTTATCAGTTAAATGCTGGTTTTGTTGGCGACAATTCTATTTTTGGCTTAACTGGTCCACTTGATGGTTTTAGATACCGTGTGAGTGGAGAAAAATATTTTGGTACCTATAATTTTGCAGGAGTAACAGCCGATCTTCGTAAATATTGGAGAGCGAAACCGGTAACTTTTGCCGTAAGAAGTTACAATACTTTAAGGATTGGTAAAGATGCCGACAGGCTTTATCCGATGTATGTGGGTTATCCTTATTTAATTAGAGGCTACGAATCGAACTCAATTTACAAGAGTACCTCAGCCCAATCGTCAGAATCGTTTGATATTAACCAGTTAACGGGAAGTAAAATAGCGGTTTTTAATTTTGAAGTCCGTTTACCTTTTACAGGGCCTAAGAAATTAGCCGCAATACCCTCTAAATTTTTATTTTCAGATTTGAATTTATTCTTTGATGCTGGTTTGGCCTGGACAAACGATACCAAGGTTAAATTTAAGAGTGAACCCACTTATACATCTCAGCCAGTATTAGACAACAATGGTGTGCCGGTTAAAGACGATAATGGAAATCCAGTTACTTATCAGGCTACGACAGAGCGTGTGCCAGCGATGAGTGTTGGTATCTCGGTACGGGTAAACGTTTTTGGTTATTTTGTATTAGAACCTTATTACGCGATTCCTTTCCAACGTAAAGATGTTAAAACCGGAGTATTTGGTTTAACATTCGCACCTGGGTGGTAAATTGAAATGATTGAATGAGAGAATGAAGGATTGATTGAATGAGAGACTGACTGACTGATTGAATGAGAGAATGACTGACTGGTTGAATGACTAAATCAACCGTTAAATTAAATGAGATGCTTGAATGATTGGAAAAATACTCCCGATCATTCAAGCATTCTTTTTATAAGCATATTTCTTCATTCCTATTTTATTAATTAAGATATTTATAACTCAACATTTGATTAAGATAAGCTCGAGAACGAAAGTTTAACCTGA
The DNA here is from genome assembly GCF_032678585.1 of Pedobacter psychrodurus. GTDB lineage: Bacteria > Bacteroidota > Bacteroidia > Sphingobacteriales > Sphingobacteriaceae > Pedobacter > Pedobacter psychrodurus_A. The sequence goes on from NZ_JAVTSN010000003.1 coordinate 219,448, forward strand.
TTGGTGATGTTTCTTTCCAAAAGAATATTCTCGAAATCAAGACCTATAGTTAAATCAATCCAATCTGGATTACAAGACCTTACTAAACGTTCTTTCTGCATACGGGTAAACCTGCTAATTGATTTAAAACGGAGCAAAGCTTGCGCTTCTGTTTTAAACTCTTCAAAATAAACCAAACGTGTTAATTGCTGTCCGCTATCAAAAAATAAGTTTGGCATCTGTTTGTAGAAATCCAGTGTTTTAATCAAATCTGAGCTCATGCCCACGTGCATACTTGTACGATTTCTGTCGGTAACGATATAAACAAACTTTTTCATGATCTTGTATTTAAAAATTAAAACTAAACTATTTAGTATACCCTCTTGCAAATCAAAATAATATTACTAACTTTATGAGCATAAAATTACTAACTATTTTAGTAATTCCAAATTTATTTTAAAATTTATTTTTATGTCAAATATTTCAAATAATTTAAAGTACCTCAGGAAGAAAAAAGGCCATACACAGCAGAATTTCGCTGATATTATGGAAATCAAGAGATCGCTTATCGGTGCTTATGAGGAAGACCGGGCGGAACCTAAATATGATTTACTAAAAAAAATAGCTGAATACTTTGATTTAACCATCGATGAATTCATCAACGAGAAAATATCCGACAGCTGGAAACCGAAGCCAAAAAGCCAGGGATCTAACTTAAGGGTACTTAGTATTTCTGTAGATCAGAACGATCGGGAGAACATCGAATTGGTTCCGGTTAAGGCAAGTGCCGGTTATTTGAATGGTTTTTCTGATCCACAATACATCAGCGATCTTCCAAAATTTCAACTTCCTTTAGCTGCACTAAGACAAGGCACCTTTAGAGCATTTGAAATTATGGGCGATAGTATGTTGCCCGTTCAACCAGGTAGCGTAATTATTGGTGAGTATTTAGACAACTGGAATGAAGTGAAAACAGGAGAAACCTACATCGTGATTAGTAAAAATGAAGGTGTAGTATATAAAAGGGCCGGTAACCGTTTCAGAGAAAATAAAGATTTAAAATTAGTGTCAGATAATAAGGTGTACGATGCTTATACCATCGCTGCTGAAGATATCCTGGAAATCTGGAGGGCTAAGGCTTATATATCTACCTCATTACCAGAGCCTGCACCAGATCCAACGATGGAAACATTAACTCAAATGATGGCGCAAATGCAGAAATCAATTTCGCAATTAAATAAAAATTAACACTTTTTAACAACAGCCGATTAAACCGTTTGCCTTTTTATGTATCTATTAATTTAACAAACACATAAAAAAACATAACATGAAAAAGGCAATTTTAACAATAGCAATTGCAGTAATGGGTTTAACCGCTGCATTTGCTCAAGACACCACCAAGCGCGCGAGACGGGCAATGCCTAAAATGACCGCAGAACAAAGGGCTGAAAAGGTAACCTCGAGATTAGAGAAAGAGTTAAGCTTAACAGCTGATCAGAAAACGAAAATCTATGCCATTCAATTAGACAATGCAAAAAAAATGGAAACCTGGAGATCTGCTGATCAAGGCGACATGAAAGGCAAGATGAAAGAGCGCAAAGCAGCCATGGATGAGCAAAAAACTAAAATTGATGCTGTTTTAACCGCAGATCAGAAAACAAAAATGGATGCCTTCCGTGCAGAGGCCAAAGAAAAAGGTGAGAAAATGAGAAAAGGAATGGGTGGCAGAGGCAAAAAAGATAAAGCACCAGTAGTTTCTAATCCTCCAGCACAAGGATAAATGAAGTAATAAGTAATTAATTATATTTTTGAAAGCGTTCCGATTATTCGGGACGCTTTTTTTACTTTTGACCAATGAGCAAAATTGAACAGTTTCTTAACGGTAAACTTCAGGAGCGAAAAGATAATCTTTCGATTAGAAATTTATCGACCAACATCCCTCCTTTCGATTTTTGTTCTAATGATTATCTGGGTTTTGCAAGATCTGCTGCATTAAAAAAGCTGATCGAAGATACTGTAGCTACACTGCCCCATTACCTAAACGGCGCTGGCGGCTCTCGTTTGTTAAGTGGTAATACAGCATTTACCGAAGAAACCGAACGATTTATAGCTAATTTTCATCATGCAGAAAGTGGTTTAATCTTTAATTCTGGTTATGATGCCAATGTGGGGCTTTTATCAAGCATTCCACAACGTGGCGATACAATTATTACCGATGAGTTGATCCATGCCAGTATTATAGATGGTTGCAGATTAAGTTATGCTACCCGTTATAAATTTCTTCATAACGACATAAATGATCTTGAAGCCAAACTTAAACTCGCTAAAGGAAACATATTTGTTGTAGTAGAAAGTATATATTCGATGGATGGCGACATGGCTCCATTAACAGCAATCGCTCATCTTTGCCAAAGGTATGAAGCCAACTTAATCGTAGATGAAGCACATGCTACAGGTACTTTTGGCAATAAAGGAAGTGGTTTAATCAATCAGCTATATCTAACCGACCGGGTATTTGCACGCATTGTTACGTTTGGGAAAGCCATGGGTACACACGGTGCTATTGTTTTGGGAAGCAATACCTTACGCCATTACCTGATTAATTTTGCCAGATCGTTTATTTACACCACCGCGGCGCCAATTCATAATATTGTAGCCATTAGATCAGCATATCAATTGTTAAATGATTTAGATCATCCGCTCATTCATCAAAAAATTGCATTGTTCAGAAAAACCTTAAAAGAACAAAACATCAAAGCGCTCGATAGCGAAAGCACTATTCAGGGGGTTTTGTTTTCATCAAATGAAGCAACTAAACTGGCCGCTACCACACTGCAAAGCAAAGGTTTTGATGTGAGGGCGATATTAAGTCCAACGGTGGCTTTAGGCAAAGAAAGATTGAGGATTTGCCTGCACACTTTTAATACCGATGAAGAAATTATTTCGTTGGTTAATCATCTTAAAGAATTAATTTAAATGGCTACATATTTTATAACAGGAATTGGAACTGGAATTGGGAAAACTTTAATCAGTGCCATCTTAACAGAAAAATTAAAGGCAGATTACTGGAAACCAATCCAATCCGGAGATTTAGAAACCAGTGATAGTTTAACTATTAAAAGTTTAATCAGCAATACAAAAACGGTTATCCATCCCGAAAATTATAGGCTAACACAACCGCTATCGCCTCATTTATCGGCTAAATTAGACGGAATTGCAATTGATCTTCACCAAATCAATACCCCTAAAACCGATAACAATTTAATTATTGAGGGAGCAGGCGGTTTAATGGTTCCATTAAATGAAAACGAACTGATTGTTGACCTGATTAAAAAACTGGATGCAGAAGTAATATTGGTTTCGCAAAATTACCTTGGCAGCATTAACCACACGCTTTTATCAGTTAGTCTTCTTAAACAATATGAAATCCCAATTAAAGGCATCATTTTTAATGGGGAAGAGAATTTGGAAACGGAAAGATATATCCTTCAGTATACCCAAATAAAAAAGCTAGGTGATGTGCCTAGCTTAAAAAATATCGATAAAGAAAATGTGATAACTGCTGGCCAGAACCTATTTATTTAATGCGTTTCGAAAAATCAGTTTTATCCAATTATATATACTAAATAAGCCGGCATTAAATTATTAGGACTTAGCGTACTATTTTGCCTGTACTAAAATATCAGGATAATCAGAAATAATACCATCAACATTTAAAGCCTTCAATTTTTGAATGTCGGCTAAAGTATTGGCTGTCCAGGGGATAATCTTCACATCGTCTGCGTGTGCCTTTTTAACCAATTCTTCATTCACCATCTGCCAAACCGGACTTAAAATAAAGGGTTTATAGCCTAAATCGGCAATATTCTCTTCATATGTTTTTTTATTGGCAACCAAAAAAGAGGTTTTCATTTTTGGGTATTTTTCATGTATGATCTGAATTGTCCTTTTATCGAAAGATTGGATCACAACAAAATCAGTAACCTTTTTCTTCATGATCACCGCCATTAAAAGTTCAACAAATTCTTCAGGTTTAGGATTGGTAATGCCATCTCCACTCTCGCTACACTTAGTTTCGATGTTATAGAAAAACTGCTTGCGTTTATTGGCCTTAATATCGTGTTGAACGGCATCGATTAAATCAGACAATAAAGAAAGCTGTGTTTTTTCTTTTTTCTGCTGAGGAAACAGATCATAATACTTGGTACCCAGATCAAATTGTTTAATTTCAGTATAGTTCATTCCATATATCGGATATTTCTTGGCGTCAGTTACAGGAATATCTTTTCCATCAGGCGTAAGCATAAATGCAGGACTCAGATAATCATCATGTGTAACCACTACTTTAGCGTCTTTAGAAATATGTGTATCCATCTCTAAAGTTGTAATTCCATCAATCTTCATGGCGTTTAACATAGCCAAAATGGTATTTTCAGGCATCAACCCCCTTCCACCACGATGTGCTTCGGCACTAAATGCTGGAAATTTAACTTCCTGACCATTAGATTTAACTGCGAATGCAGATAAAAGAACAACAATTGCTGTTTTTGTAAGTTTCATATTGAAATGTGGCTTTATTTTGGCGTCATGTGTTTCCATCTGACGCCATTAATCTATTCAAAGTTTTATTTTTTGAAGCACCTATCGGATGGTAACATCCAACAGCACGACGATTTTTTGAAATTAGCAGTCTGTCAAATGGCAATATCTAACAGCACGGATATTCATTAATTTTTAGCGGCATAAGATCTTACTATTCCACCCTGGCAATTAAGTTGCAATATAGTAGTGCTAAATGTGATCAACTGACGAGATTAATTAAATTTACATTAATTTTTTCACGAAACTGTCGGATGGTAATATCCGACAGCGATATTAGGCATCAATTTCTGCCTCAAACTTTTCTCCGAAGCGATCGGTAGCCACAACTTTTACTTTTTTAACTTCTGGTCCGAAATGTGCCATAAATAAATGATCGGTAGAAATTGGTTCAACAAATGGCCTTGGGTTTGGTAATTTATCTCCTTTATACAATTTAACCGATAAAGGATCAAATCCATCCTGCTGTGCCAAATTGCCCATTGCTTTACCATCTAAAAAGTATTCTACTTTCCATTGAGGATCGTAATTCCAAACATTTGCAATTAATCGCTTTTGGTTGGTTAAGGTATTCACATAAATGCTTACCTGTTTTTTACGGTCTTCGCCTGTTGACTTGTAGTACCATTTTAAATCCGTTCCGTTTACTTCATAAACACCATAACCGCGGGGTGTTCCATCGCCACAGATGGGACCTGTCCACCAGCCACCGCAAACGGTGCCATGGTTATGTTCGTAAATGCCATTTTTGATTACATTTTTATTAAAATGCGTATGGCCCGACATGATGTGGACGTTTTTGAAATCTTTCAACACGGCATAGAAATCGTCGTTATTTTTAACGGAGTTGTGCACCGGAATATGCAGACAAACAATCAGCAAAGCATCTTTTGGCACCAATTGAAGATCTTTAGTCAGCCATTCTAACTGTGTTGGTGTAATGTAACCATCGTAAGTCCTTTCTACCCCCAAATAACGTACATCATCTAAAACAATGTAATGGGCTTTCCCCCTGTTGAACGAATAGTATGTTGGTCCATAATGTGCCTGAAAAGTACGGTCTGATGTATCGTCTCCTCCCTGCCTGTAATCCTGATCATGATTACCTAAGGCCTGAAAAAATGGAATACCAATTTTAGCAATGGCTTCATCATAGGCTGGGAAAAGATCGAAATTATCCCAAACCAGATCGCCAACACCAATGCCATGAACCAGTGTTTTACCCATGCTTTTCACCACCTCTCTGGTATCAGGCACGGAGGTGTCCATCATCTGTTGAACATCTTTTTTATTTTTTACCTGCGGATCGGCCCAAATGATAAAATTGTGTTTGTTATCGTTTTGTTTTAATGGCTTGAGGTCGAAATTTAATTTTCCAGCAGTATCTGGTTTGTAATAGTGACGGGCAATACTGCTTTCTGTTTTAAACTCATAACCTGATGGTGTACTGATCCAAACAAAACGGGCAAGTTCATGAAGCTGGATTTGATAATTACCCGTTTTATCGGTTTGTACCACACTGTAACCATCTGAAATGACAACTCCGGCAACCGCCTTACCTTTACTGGTTACAGTTCCACTCACCAACCCATCAACCGAAAACAAAGATGATGGAAAGGATTTTAAGCTAATGAAAACTGTTGAAGTTAATAAGGTTGATTTTTGTATAAATGATCTTCTGTTCATTGTCTTATCTAAAAAATTATGCAAAAAACAAGGCTAAGGGCAATTACTCCTTAGCCTTGTTCAAATTCAGTTTATTCTTATTTTATCTGTGTTGCCGGGGTACCTAATGGATTATCAGCAGTTGGAGCTGGAAAAACACCTTCTATTTCGGCAAGTGTTGATGTAAGCGTTAACAAAATATTCGTTTGTGTTCTGGCTTTAACCCATTTCCCTAAAGTTACGCTATACACACCGCCAAACTTATAGTAATAACCTGCGTCTGAAGGCGTGGTATAGGTAAAGTTGATGGTATTTGTTCCTTGACGATAGAAAGGCTGAGCGGCCAGCGTGATCGGATTTACAACATCGTAAATATCGTTATTGGCAATGCGATAGCCTATTGCCGGCGGACCTGCAGAATAAAGCAAACCGCCCGATCCTACAAATAAAGCATCAATTGGCGTACTTGCTTCTGTTACCGTTGTTCCTTCGAATACTGCCACACCATAAGCATTACCACTGTTTGCGAGCAGATTGGTGGTTTTGGTTCCAAATCCATCGCCTGCAATAGTTGAATAATCAAATGACCTAATCCAGTTTGAAGAAGCTATACTGGTAGAATTAACATTACCAACTGCCGAATTAATCAATTTCTTAGCTCCTCCAACATAAAAATAGGTTCCCTTTGCTGCCTTACCTGAAGTTAAGTTAAACTTATATGTTCTTAAATCACCCAAAGCCCATCCATTTGTTGGATTAATTGCGGGAGTAGATGCACCTGCATTGTTCGTTGTTACCACAGAAAACGGCGTTACAGAAAAGTCGATATCGCGGGTAGCCAGAAATTGAATATATTCGTTATTCGCATCTGTGCCTTTAGGATCGGCAATCCAGCCACTTATTATCATTGAAGGAATACTAACTGTACTGCTTAAAACAACGACATCAGTTGCGGTACGTAATCTCTGTTGTGGAACTAATTTCCCGTCGGCACCTGCTTTGTTAAAGATAATACCGTAAAAATTGGCTAAAAATGGCAAGGTTTTACCTGCAAAAGCTGCTGTTGGCTCAGTGTGAAGTGTGATGTTATCAAAACCGTCGTTTACCAATCTATCACCCGAAAAAGTATCTGTAGGTGCTGGTACAGGATCAAAACCTCCTTTTACAATGGCAACCAAAGTACTTTCATATGCTTCAGGATTGGCCAAAATATAACTACTTGGTACGCGGTTTGGAGCAATGGTTACTCCACTGGCTAATTTAGTAATATTCGTAGGCATTACATTTTTAACCTGTAGCACGCCGCTTTCGCGTGTTAAAATACAGCCGTTAATATCAATGGCAATCGAATCGCCAGGTACATATTTTGCCGCATCAGCGCCTATATTAATCGTAATACCGCGTAATTTCGATAACCTCTTTTTATCTTGAAGTACCAAATAACCAACAGGCATATTTCCTCCAGAATGATCAGAAACAACCACTCCGCTAATTTTGGTAGAACCAAACATATTATCAGCAGATAAGGTAAGATCACTTCCTTTGTATAAACTTCGTAAATCCAACATTGGAACATAAGGACCTACCGTTCCTTCCGGATATTTAGTCTTTTTGCAAGCAGCAAATGAAAGCACTGCAAACAAAATAAAACTATAGCTTAAAATTCTTTTCATGTTATTTAAATTAAAATCGTTAGAAACACACATTAAGGTTTTTGCCACCAAACTTGTGTATAAATCTCATCCGCTCCCTGAACTTCTACTGCTTTTTTATAATTTGTAGGGTTAGCCGATTGAACGTATACCGGATAGGTTAAACGGGCTGGCATAACACCTCCATTTTTTAAGCCTGCCCCTTTCGGTAAAACCGGATGACCTGTACGACGGAATTCAATCCATTGTTGCAAATCTTCCAAAAACAATGTGTAGTATTTTTGCAGGTGAATTTCCTCCATATGATCATCAACCGAACCTGCTGGCGACCAAATGATATCGGCATTGGTTAAATAGGTTAAAAATGCGGCATCGGTAATGGTTGCAGGCGTAGTTGGCGTGGTAGTAGACGTTAGGTTAGGCCAAATTGGTAACCAGGTAGTAATTGTGCTTAAAATACCTGTTTTATAATAATTCTCAGCCGTCCCGGTGGTAATGAAACCTTTCAATGCTGCTTCTGATAGAATAAAGTTTAACTCTCCATAAGTCAGAATCAAACCATCTAAAGGCTCTACCTGAAGATTAGTAACCAATGCACTGCTTACAGTAGATGCACTTGAATAAAAATAGGCTTGCTTCGCTACACCTGCACCTGGAAGGTAACCACCAGGTACACCTACAAAACCATTCGAACCTTGTGCTATCCCCCATCTGTTTACACCACCTTTACCATATTTGGTAATGTCTAAACACGGATGTTGCCAATCTCTTAAGTGATCGATAAAGAACGAACCAATGGAAGGAGCGGTAAAATCTTGCGTACGTACGTTGGTTACATATGGATTGGTATAAGGGCCTGTTCCTACCCATCTTAAAATTGCCGAATCGTCATTGCTCGTCATTTTAGGATACGTAGAGGCTTTAGTGTCGACCATTTCTTTAATCTTTGCAATCATATCCGACGACACTTCTGCCTTACCCGACAAACGCAACAACATCCTTAAATACAACGAATTACCAAATTTTCTCCATTTAGATACGTTTCCGGCATAAATAGGATCACTTGATGCTAAAACAGCCGGACCTGTTGACAATAAAGTATTGGCTTCTTCCAGTTTTTTAAACAGATCAAGATAAATCTCCTTTTGTGTATCAAATTTCGGTTCAGTAATACCGTTTTTTGCCTGATTCGATTCCGAGTAAGGTGCATCGCCATAGGCATCGGTTATCATTGAATAAATCCATGCCTGGCAGATTAAAGCAATACCCTGATATGATTTATTTGCCGTTAATGGCTCACCTGCTTTTGTATAAATATCTTTAAAATTGGTTAATTGAACATACCAGCTATTCCACAAATAATCGGCATAGGTTCTTCTGTACTCGTACCGAAATACCTGTGCATCTGCATCGCTTAGCGATACCGTAACCTGCATTAATTCGTTATTAAAGTTACGATTACGAACCATATTCGCCGTTACCGTGCTTACTAAAGCAGGTGCTAACAATTGTGCCGGTGTACTTGTTGGCGAATTGTTTGGGTCTGTATTGATTTCGGTGAAATCTTTTTTACAAGAAGGCAATACCATCATGCTAATGGCTACCAGACCGATAAATGTATATAATCTCTTTTTCATGTTATTAAAATTAAAAACCAACCGTTAATGTTACCCCAAATGTTCTGGTTGATGGAAATTGTGCTGTTTCGAAACCTTGTACAATGTCGGTTCCTGAAAGCGTACCAAACTCCGGATCGAAAATTGGCCATGGCGACCAGATAAATAAATCGCGACCGTATACACCAAGCGTAGCTCTTTGTAAACCTAATTTTTTGGTTAATTTAGGCGTTAGCGTATAATCGAGACGTGCCTCTCGGAATTTCAAGAAATCGGTACTAAACGTACTTCCTTCAGCGTTATCTGCTCCCATTTGTGCTCTGTAGTAAGCATCTACATCATAGGCTACTACATCATTAGGGCGATAGGTTCCGTTAGGATTTTGAATAACACCAGTACCAATTATACCATTGTATCTTCCCGGAAGGGTATTGGTTGTTTTTCCTTGCTCTACCAATTTGTAGTTGGTTAAGGAGTGTGCTACTGCACCAACCTGTGCATCGAACAATACGTTTAATCGAAATTGTTTGTATCTAAATTCTGAGCCAAAACTTGTTTTAATTCTTGGTGATGTATTACCTAAATAAACAACATCATCAGTAATTTTTGCAGTTCCGGTAGTTGCATCGTACACAATTTGTCCATCAGGAGAACGTACAAATCCACGACCATATAAATCGCCCATGCTTCCGCCAACCTTCGCTACAACTTGTCCGCCAGCAACAGGCCCGGTTCTTAATACTACCGAGCTATCGCCATTTATATCTACAATCTTATTTCTGTTAGCAGCATAGGTAAAATTTGCATTCCAGCTAAAATCTTTCCCTTTTATTATTGTTCCGTTAACCGCAAGCTCAATACCCCTATTATCTACCCGGCCAGCATTGATAACCATTTGATTATATCCCGTTGAACGATCTAGAATACGGTATAAAATTTGATTTTTTGAATTACCAGAATACATCGCAAAATCAAAATTCAACCGATTATTAAACAAACGTATATCGGCACCCACTTCGTAGGTACTGGTGGTTAATGGTAGCAAATCCGGATTAGGCAATATGGTTGGGTTTTGCAATGCACCGCCCGAATACAGACCACCAGCAGCTGATGGATAAGTATATGAAGTAATGTAAGGTGTATTTGTGGTACCACCCACTTGCGAATACGAAGCTCTTAGTTTAGCATAATTAATAACTTTCGGTAACTTAACTACTTCGGATAAAATAAAACTTAAACTTGCTGATGGGTAGAAGAATCCAACATTGTCTGTTCTTGAAGGCGTTGCCAAAATACTCGACCAATCCTGTCTACCCGTTAAATCTAAATACAAGAAATTTTTATACGTTAATGAAAGTAATCCATAAAAACTATTGGTAGCGTATTTGTTCCGAAGTGGTAAGGTTACCAATGCACCTGCTGCATTCGAAAAAGAATACAAGCCTGGATAAATTAACGAATCGGCTCTGATTTCGTCTCTAATGTATTTATTCTTAAGCATGCTACCACCCGCTGTTGCTGTTAATTCGAAATCTTTTGATACTTTTTTGTTATATCTTAATAAGAAATCGGTACTGGCTTCCTGCGAATAAATATCTTGTGTACGGTACGATCCTTTTGGTAATTTAGTACCTGCATCGTACGGACGATCTTGTTCGCGTTGCTCGTAACTAAAATCGAGCGATGTTCTTACTTGCAAGCTTAATTCTTTGGTAAAACTATAGGTAGCCTGAACATTTCCGGTCATTCCGTTTCGTATCGATTTATTTATAAATTCGTACGAAATGGCATATGGATTTTCAGGAAATGAACTAAACGGATATTGAATAGCTCTACCTTCCTGACCAGTTTTCCAATAATTTCTTAAGCCATTTGGATCGGCATTTGGTTGCCAGAAAATGTACCAGTACATTAACGATTGGTTACCATAACCTGCACCTGGTAAGTTATCGCTAAACTTGTTGGTATAATTAATTTTAGATGAGATAGTTAACTTATCGTTTACTTTCGAATTAACCGATAAGGCTACAGAATTACGTCCGTAACCCGTATTTGGTGTAATCCATTTATTATCTACGTTGGTAAATGAGAAACGTGCCGTGGTTTTATCAGTACCACCATCCACACTCACCGAATTGGTATACGTTTGGCCAGTTTTAAAAAAGTCGTTTACTCCGTTTACATATGGAACCCATGGGGTTCTTTCGGTACCCACTTTTTGCGTAACCGGATCGTATTGGTAAAACATTTGGCCATCAAATTTAGGTCCATATGCCGAACTCGTACCACTCGTACTTGCTCCGTCTGCACCTGCACCGTACGAATAATAATCTGCACCTGCTAAACCCTGTCCGTATTCATATTGTAAATCCGGTGAGCGGTTCATACTCTCGAAGGAAGCATTCGAATTAACCGTAATTCCCAATCCTTTATGTTTTGGATTACCCGATTTTGTGGTAATCAAAATGGCACCATTTCTACCACGCTCGCCATAAAGTGCAGCTGCACCCGGGCCTTTTAAAACAGAAACCGATTCTATATCTTCCGGGTTGATATCGTTTAAGCCACTACCATAATCGGCAGGCATATTATCGCTACTCGTTCCATACACAGATTCGCCAGAAATTGCTGTAGAACGACCACTACCACCGCTAATTGCAACTCCATCCACTACGATTAATGCTTCACTGCTTCCGCTTAAATCGCTCTCGCCGCGTAAAACTACCTTAATTGATCCTGTAGGGCCTCCATTTGAGCGTATTAAATTTAAACCGGCTACTTTTCCCGAAAGGGCATCCAGCCAGTTACCTGAAATGGCATTGGTTAATGCTTCGCCTTTAACAGTTGTATTGGCGTAACCCAATGCTCTTTCTTCCCTTTTAATCCCTAAAGCCGTAACCACAACCTCGTTAAGTGAATTATCTGCCGCTTTAAGCGTAAAATTAATCTTTGTAGTTACCCCATTGCTTACTTTTATCAATTGTTTCCGCACAATTTCATACGAAATAAACCGGGCTTCAACAGTATACGTTCCTGGCGCTAAGTTGAGGTTAAACTCACCTTTATTATTGGTTTGCCCAAGAACGTTAAGTTCTACAATCTTAATCGTTGCCGCAGGTATAGGTTCGTTGTTTTCATCAACAACTTTACCGCTAAGGGTACCGGTAGAAGTGCTTTTTGAAATAATTAGGATATTACCTGCAACGCCTGCTTTATATGTAAAGGGCATACCTTTCAAAAGCAGATCGAGTATTTCGTTTACCGATCTTAGTCCGCGGGAAACATAAACTTTTTTCTGATCGTCTAGTTGTGTATTGTTGTATGCAATATTATTGCCGCTAAGCTTTTCTAATGATTCGAAAGCCTTTTTAAGTGTGATGCCATCGGCCTCAAATAAAATTTTCTTATCCGTTTGTGCATTAGCGTATGGTGAGAATGAGAGCAGATTCAAAATTATTACGGCCATAACAACCATAATTTTTGAGGGATACTGACAGACGTTTTTCATCCATCGGGTATTAATTTTCATATCTTTACTAAGTTTTACTTTTTCAAATGAGTTTAAACAGTTTTTAGGGCTTGAAATGTGTCGAGCATTTCGAGCCATTTTTCGGTTTTAGTAATTTTTTAGTTCATATCTATTTTGTAGTTTATCGTTAATAAATGATTACTTTATTTTCATAGATTTTGTATTTTGAGCCTGACAATTTTGCAATCATATCCATAATCTGCTTCGCCGGACATTTATCAAATTTTGCGGTGAGCTTTACTTCTTTTAAAGCTTCCGTTTTTATTTCAACATCAAGGTCGTACTCTCGGGCAATAACCTCAGCTATCTCTCTTAAGGGTTCATCATAAAAAAAGAGTTTGTATTCGCGCCAGCTGTTATAATCGATGGCATTTACCGCTCGTTTGGTACTTTTTCCATTATTCTTATTGATAATGAGCTGTTCATCTGGCAGGAGGAAATGTACAGGCTCTGTTTTGCCCTTATTTTTAAACAGCACACCTACTTTCCCGGTCTGAATGCTTATGGTGATATTTTTTAATGATGGGTAGGCATTGATATTAAATGATGTTCCTAAAACAGAAGTACTTACTTTTCCGGTATAAACAACAAAGGGTTGTTTGTTACGGTGCTGAACATCAAAAAACGCTTCGCCAACCAGATAAACGATTCGTTTTCCTACATTAAAATTTTGAGCATAACGTATTTTACTGTCTCCGTTAAGATAAATATTAGAACCATCAGGCATCGTAACCAATCTTTTTTGTCCCCTTGGGTTATAAATTTCGTTGTAAACAACAGCTTCGGTTTTTTTAGCTGGCAGCGTATTAAAATATAATAAAGGCAACAGCGCAATAACCAATATTGCAGCTGCGATGGTAAAATATTTAAGGTAATTGATTTTCCGCACAACCGGCGATTGATCGGCCGCACTGTTTGCAATGTGCTGCTGAAGGGCTGTCCAACTTTTCTGTTGGTTTACAGGTTTGTTTAGCGTATAATCTGCCGCCTCGAAAGCCTGTAGCGTTTCCCTGAAAATCTGCTGATTCTGCTGGCTGCTCCCCACCCAAATCAGTAAATCAGTTAAATCTTCACTGCTAATGGTTTTTTTGCTGTAATCTTCTATTAGTTTGTAATAACGTTCGTCCATTTAGTAATGCTGTTCTGAGTCTAAGACAGATTAAATGGAGCGGATACGTAGCGAAAAACATCAAGTTATTGTTAACAAATTGTTAAGTGTAAAGAATTGCTTCTTACCTAAAGGTTAAAGGATTATTTCATTATGGAAAATATGAATTCTTGTGATTTGGAAATGAAAAGTCAGTGTTTCATAGATACTTTAATCCTGCTCTACGCTACATCCCGACAGAAAAAATCGGGGATCCGCTCCTATCGGATTTAGGCACAAAGGCCAGTTAAAAAACCATTCTTAACTCTCCTGTTTGTGCAAAATCGGTTTATTTGACAAGCACCAAATTAAATTAAATAAACCCGATTGCGGGAAGAGCTTCCGATCCTTCATCGGAACTCGCACCAAAAGCGGGACTGAAATTCCTATGAAAAACCGAACCTGCCTTTCCAAAAACTAATACACGTAATATTACAATAAATGATATGTTTAAAAGGATTAGGATTCTTTGCTGGTAAAAGGGAATTAAATTAAATAGCTGATCGGTCGATAGTGAGCAACCTAAAATTTTTTACGGCCTGGTAAAGCAGTGTTTCTACCGTTCTTACTGTAATGCCCAGTAAATCGGCGATGATATTTTTTTCAAGCAGATCGATGCGACTCATCAGCAGAACCTCGCGCTGCCGGTCGGGCAATAAATTAATCAAACCGATAATTTCCGAATAAGATTCCCTGCTGGTAAGCTGTTCGTGCGGGTTTAAATAAGTATCCGGGTAATCAAGCGTATCAGCGTGGTCGTTTATGCTCAAAATATGGAGTTTTACGCGCTGGATTTCGTTAAAGGCTAAATTTTTGGCTGCTGTAAACAGGTATTTTTTGATCGATTTGATCTGAAGCTCGTTCCGTTTGTCCCAAAGCTTCATAAAAAGATCTGCAATAAGTTCTTCAGCCTTATTATAATCCTTAATGTAAATAGAGGTAAATTTGCATAAAGCCGGATAATACCTGTTAAAAAGGGTTTCTAATGCAAGGCTGTCCTGATTTGCTAACAAAGACATTAAATCTTCATCACTTTTACTTAAATATACATCCTTCATCTTGCCAACAAAAGTAGCTGGGCAACATTACGGTAATGTTAAGCAAACTTTGCCTTTAGGTTATCTATGTATTAATTGTGTTGGATTGGTAGTTGAGTAAGTGCTTTTTATACAAGCTATTCAAAGAAAAATTACGTTCAAGAATAATCAATCCTACAACCGGGAATATTAAAAGTTCGATGATGTTAAAAGTATAGAAAAAATAGCCGAATAGCAGAATCAACCTAAAACACTCCAGGTAGTAAATCCACCTGCGTTGCTCCAGCAATGCACCAATATTAATCAGCGTAACCAAAATAAAAACGGCAATTGCTACTTTATGCACCAAGGTTAACGACCCATAAAATGCCGTAGTGCCCGTAAGCATGGCTACCACCATCACCAGCTGGATATTTAAATAAATTTTAAACTTGGGTTTGGGCTTCGCCTCATGCTGGATCTTGTTCTGATGATAACGTTCTTCTAAAACAGGCCTGATATTTTGATCCATCAATGCCGGACTGCCAAATACGGCATTCCATTTGGCCTTAAAACCATTCGCACGCTTATACGCTTCCCCTATCTCTAAATAATAATGAAAATGCTGCCAAAGAAAACTATAACTTTTAATGGGATGTGTTAAGCCATATTTCGGCGCTTCTTCTTCGGTTTGAAAAGTTCCGAACAGCTTATCCCAAAAAACGAAAACATCGCCATAGTTTTTATCCAGATATTTCTCATCTGAAGCATGATGGACGCCATGTAAAGAAGGCGTAATCAGTACGTATTCTAACCAGCCCAACTTACCGATTAATTGTGTGTGCGTAAAAAAAGAGTATGCACCATGAGCCAAAAGAATGGTGATGATCATATTTGGATGAAAACCGACCAATGGGAGCATACACCAAAACACATTACGGAATACCGCTTGAATGGTGGTTATTCTTGCCGCTGCAGACAAGTTAAATTCCTCGCTCTGGTGATGCACAATATGCGCTGCCCACAAAAAATTAATTTCATGCCCCAATCTATGGTACCAATACCAAACTAAATCTGTTGAAAGCAACAGCAATATCCATACGTACCATTTTATAGAGATATCGAATATTGCGTAGTTTACATATATCCAATCGTAAACCTGATAAAAACTGGCAGCGATAAATAAGTTCAACAACCTTTCGGCAATACCCACACTAAAATTTGCAACAGTACTTTCATATTTAAATATTTTCGCCTTTTTTTGTTGCTGGGCGATCTTAAATTCAATAAATACAAAAATAAAAAAAGCTGGAATTGCAAATGCTAGGTAGTTTACCGTCATAACTGTAGTGGTCTTTTTTAAGTTTAACGGAACAAACTTAAATATATTCTATTAAATACATAGATTTTATAGAATATATTATTACACATAAATTACCTCGATAGCGATTTATTGTTTGTCGTTTTAATTTATTTGTAGAACTTCGGATTTATAAATACACAATTATGGCTACAACGAAAAAAGCTGAAAACAACAATATATTATCCATTGATATTGGCGGTACGAGTATAAAAACGGTCCTTTTAGATGAAAGCGGGAATATGCTTACCGAATATTTAAAAAGTAAAACCCCAACAGAAGCTACGCCAAAAGATATTGTTTCGGGCATTGTAGAGTTGATTAAGCCTTTTCCAATTAGTTATAACCGCGTATCGATCGGATTTCCGGGGTATGTTAAAAACGGAATCGTTAAAACAGCCCCTAATCTTGCCAAAAATAAATGGGCAGATGTTGATCTGGCGCAACGTGTAGCCAACGAGCTGGGTAAATCAGTCCGCCTGGTAAACGATGCCGATCAGCAGGGCTTAGGCGTTGTTGATGGCAAAGGCTTCGAAATTGTTTTTACCGTGGGTACAGGTTTTGGTACCGCTTTATTATTCGATGGAGAATTACTTCCGCACTTAGAACTTGCACACTTCCCCATCAATAAAGAAGAAGATTACGATGATTATATTGGGAACAGGGCTTTCGAAAAAATAGGCACCGAACGCTGGAATAAAAGGCTAAAAAAAGTGATCGAGATCTATAAAACAGTTTTTAATTACGACACTTTATATATTGGTGGCGGCAATTCCAAACAGATTGATTTTAAACTGGAAAGCAATATCAAAATTGTAACCAATAAAGATGGGATTAAAGGTGGCGCCAAGCTTTGGAAACTGGCCGATAAGTACAACATTTTCACTGTTGAGCCTAAAAAATAATTGATCTTTATTACAATCTTTTAACAACAAAATCTACATTATTAATTTGTAAACCCTAATTTTGGGTGCATCCTAAAAAATAAAAAATGGCAAATAACGATTCAAAAAAATATAAATTGGGAATGATCGGTTTGGGCACAATGGGCCGCAACCTATTGTTGAACATGGCTGATAAAGGCTTCTCTGTAACAGGTTACGATAAAGACAGAAAAATGATCTCGAAACTTGAAGAAGAAGGCAAAACGCACAATTTAGAAGGATTTGACGACATTGAAAGTTTTATTGCAAGCTTACAAACACCACGTACACTGATCTTGTTAGTACCAGCCGGACCAATTGTAGATAGCGTTATTGCAGAATTAAAGCCACTTTTAAGCAAGGGCGATATTATTATCGATAGTGGTAACTCACATTTTACCGATACCAACCGCCGTGTTGATGAATTGGAAAAAGATGGTTTACATTTCTTCGGCATGGGTATTTCTGGTGGTGAAGAAGGTGCGCGTTTTGGGCCAAGTATGATGCCAGGTGGCGATAAACAAGCCTACAATGTTGTAAAAGATGTTTTTGATGCCGTAGCTGCAAAAGTGGGTACCGATCCTTGCGTAACTTATATTGGTCCTGGGGCATCTGGCCACTTTGTTAAAATGGTTCATAATGGAATCGAATATGCCATTATGGAACTTATCGCCGAAGTTTACGGAATCCTTAAAAACGGCTTAGGTTATAGCAACGAAGAAATATATAAAGTATTTAAAAAATGGAATGAAGGCAGACTACAATCTTTCTTATTGGAGATTACTGCTGAAATCTTCCTTTTTAAAGATACTGAAACACAAAATGACCTTCTAGATCAGATCAAAGATGAGGCACGCTCAAAAGGGACAGGAAAATGGACATCAGAGGTTTCAATGGAACTTCAATTGCCAATCCCAACCATTAACGAAGCTGTATCTAACCGCGACTTATCCAAATTTAAAGCCTTAAGGGTTTCTTTAGAAGAAGCTTTTGGTAAAAAAGACACCAAAATAGCCGTTACCATTGAAGAACTGGAAGATGCATTCTACTTCTCCATGATCAGTGCTTATGCGCAAGGCATGCATTTATTGGTTCAGGCTTCAAAAGAGTATCAATACGATCTGCAGTTACAGGAAATTGCTAAAATCTGGCGTGGTGGCTGTATCATAAGGGCTAAATTCTTAGAAGATATTTATCAGGCTTACGATAAAAACAATGCTTTAGAACATTTATTTGGTGATGCTGGTATACAAAATATCATTAAAGGTACTTTAGCGGGTACACGCAAAACAATTGCTGAATGTCTCAGCTCTGGCTTAGGTATACCTGCATTTGCATCTACCCTAACCTATTTCGATACAATTACTACGGCAAGGATGCCTTCTAATTTAATCCAGGCGCAAAGAGATTTCTTTGGTGCACACACTTTCGAACGTATTGATAAAGATGGTGTTTTCCATGCAGATTGGAATAAATTATCATAACCTATTAGATTCACGAACAACAATATAAAATGAAAAGCAAAACCGCATTAAACCCTACCATTTTTGTAATATTTGGTGGAACAGGTGATTTAAACAAAAGAAAATTAGCACCTGCCCTATATAACTTATTTATAGAGGGTTACATGCCAAATAAGTTTGCCGTAATTGGTACGGGTAGAACCGAATTTACCGACGATAGTTATAAAGCTGCTTTAGAAGATGCCGTAAATCAGTTTTCACGTAGCGGAAAGGTAAAAAAAGATAAATGGGAAGATTTCGCAAAAACCATGCATTACTGCCCTACCGATTTTGCCCAGCCAAAAACTTTCGAAAACCTAAAAGCAGCAGTAGAAAAATATCAAAAAGAATATGGTCCTGGTACACAGGTAATTTTCTACCTGGCCGTTGCGCCTAACTTCTTCCCTATTATTGCGGAGTGTTTACAGAAATATAAACTCACCCAAGATGAAGACAATAGCCGTATCGTGATCGAGAAGCCATTCGGACATGATTTAGAATCAGCAAAAGAGTTAAACACCTTACTGGCTACCATTTTTACCGAAAAACAGATTTACCGTATCGATCATTATTTAGGTAAGGAAACTGTTCAAAATATGATGGCTTTCCGTTTTGCCAATGCTTTGTTCGAGCCTTTATGGAACCGGTCGTATATCGATCACGTTCAGATTTCGGTTACAGAACAATTGGGCGTAGGCGATCGTGGTGGCTACTACGAAGGTTCTGGTGCACTAAGAGATATGATTCAGAATCACCTTTTGCAATTGCTTTGTTTAATCGGAATGGAAGCGCCAATCAACTTTGATGCCGATGAAATCAGAAACCGTAAGGTTGAGGTGTTGAAAGCCATGCGCCCGTTTTCTGCCGAAGATATCCGTTTCCACACGGTTAGAGGTCAATATAGCAAAGGCTGGGTTGAAGGTAAGGAAGTTCCAGGCTATCGGCAGGAAAAAGGTGTAGATCCTCATTCCAATACCGAAACTTTTGCTGCAGTTAAATTTCATATCGATAACTGGAGATGGCAAGGCATTCCTTTCTACCTAAGAACAGGAAAACGTTTGAACCAGACTTCATCTTTGATTACCATCCAGTTCAGAGATGTGCCACATCAGATTTTCTCATCAGGCGTAACTGAAAACTGGCAACAAAATAGATTGGTAATCAGTATACAACCAGAAATGAGTATCCGTATGCAGGTTCAGGCCAAAAGACCTGGTTTGGATATGGTATTAAATCCGGTTGATATGGTTTTCGATTACAAAGGAACCTACGAAGGCGATACTCCTGAAGCTTACGAAACATTACTATTAGATGCCATGATGGGCGACCAAACCTTGTTTATGCGTGGCGATCAGGTAGAAGCTGCATGGGAATTGGTAATGCCGATTTTAAATACCTGGGAAAGTAAAAAATCGATCAATTTCCCGAACTACCCTGCCGATAGCTGGGGACCAGAAGAAGCTGAAGCCCTTATTGCAAGAGATGGTTTTCACTGGTTTAATTTGCCATTGAAGAATAAAGAATAAAACGCTTACCGTCATTGCGAGGTACGAAGCAATCTTAATGCTATGGGTTTTGTATAGCAAGTGTTGTAGGATTGCTTCGTACCTCGCAATGACGATTATACTAAAAAAATGAATCTACTCATATATAAAACATTAGAAGAACTGAATCAGGATCTGGCAGATTATGTAATTAAAATTGCAGAAATGTCTATCGAAGAAAACGACCGTTTTAATTTCGTATTAACCGGCGGCAGTTCTCCTAAAGCGCTTTACCATTTGTTGGCTACAGAAGGTCAACATAGAATTGATTGGGAAAAGGTGTACTTCTTCTTTGGTGATGAACGTAACGTTCCAGCTAACGACGATAACTACAATGGATTAATGGCTAAAAAAGCGATTCTTGATCCACTGGGTATTAAAGAAGATCATATTTTTTATGTTGATACCACTTTGGCTCCAGAAAAGGCCGCTATTGAATATAAAAAAGCAATCGACAAACATTTTAACGGAGAGGATTTGGTTTTCGACCTGATTCTTTTGGGCATGGGAGATGATGCACACACCGCTTCTATTTTCCCACATACCACTTTAGTTAAAGATGAAGAAGTAAATATAGCTTCGGTTTATGTCGAAAAGTTAGATACTTACCGCATCAGTTTTACTGCACCTTTAATCAACAAAGCCGATAACGTTGCATTCCTGGTTTTTGGAGAGAACAAAGCCGAAGCATTGAAACATGTGATTGGCGATACAGAAAAAAATGTAGACTTATATCCTTCTCAGTTAATTGATCCTATTGATGGAAAATTAACCTGGTTTACCGATGAAGCTGCAACAAAATTATTAGAAGATTAAAAATGATGATGTCTGAAGAAAAACATTTATCAGACTTTTTAAACGGAAAAACGGAATATACTCTTGAGTTGTTCCGTTTTTTTATTGACCAGCTGGCCGAACTTGGCGAAATTAAACTTCAGCCTACTAAATCAATGATTGCCATCGAATCAAAATCCAGTTTTGCGTATATTACACAACTGGGCAAAAACTTTATCCATGTAGTTATTCCTTTCGATCGGGCTTACGAGGATAACCTTTGCTTTACCAAAATTGCCCAGGTACCAGGAACAAACCAATTTAACCACCATTTAAGGGTTTTCTTTAAGGAAGATATCAATGAAGAAGTAAGAAGCTTTTTGAAAATGGCAATAAGAAAAGACCCTGAAACAAGTTCAGGATGACGATTGGAGGGGGATTATTTCGCATGTGCTGTCGGATGTTACCATCCGACAATTAAAAAGAAATTAATATAAGTGTCAGATAATAACATCTGACACCATGAGAGTTTCAGTGTCGATAATGCATTTTCCATGTTTTCCAGTCCGAAAGGATCCTGAAACAAGTTTAGGATGACGATTCAAGGGGGATTATTTCGCTTGTGCTTTCGGATGCTACCATCCTACTAGTTTAAAACAAATTAATATCAGTGTCAGATGGTAACATCTGACACCACGAGAACCGATTCTTCATCAGCAGCGAACGGAGAAATCTAGCGCTATAGATTTCTCCACTTCGGTCTAAATGATGATCTCATAAGTAAATTTAATCCAATTTCTCTTCAATCAACAGTTTAATAATCCCATCGGCCATACCTACTTTTGGTACATAAATCTGTTTAATGCCCGTCCATTTCATTAAGGTTAAGTAAATCTCGCAGGCCGGGATAATTACATCTGCGCGGTCGGGATTTAAGCCCAGGGTATTGATCCTTTCTTTCAATGAATAACTGGTTAACTTATTATACATCGAATTTAACTTCTGTAAAGATAAAGGCGCATTTTCCTTTTCGTCAGACATCCGGAAAAGCTTGTTGATGTTTCCACCAGTACCAATACCTGCAAGGTGTTTGTAAGCCTTAGTATGTTCTTTTACCCATTCTTTCATCTCTTCCCAGGTTTCTTCCTTATCCTGGTTATCGAGCATTCTAATCGTACCAATATTAAACGATCTCGAGGCTTCTGGCGAACCCTTTACAAAAACAGATAATTCGGTACTGCCACCGCCAACATCAATGTATAAATAAGTTTTATTCTCATCTAACTCTTCTTCAATGTGGTTGGCATAAATAATATTTGCTTCGCGTTGTCCTTCAATAATCTCTAAGGTAACATCAGTTTGTTCTTTAATCAGTTTAACAATGTCCTGACCGTTATTGGCTTCGCGCATCGCTGATGTTGCACAGGCTAAATATTCGGAAACATGATAAACATCCATCAGGTTTTTAAAGGCAGTCATGGTTTTTACCAGGTCTGCAGATTTTTTCTCTGAAATATGCTGATCCAGGAATGCATCATCTCCAAGGCGGAGTGGTACACGGATTAAGGTGTTTTTTTTGTATTTGTATTTTCCGTCCTGTTTGCTGATATCGGCAATGAGTAACCTCACGGCGTTCGAACCGATATCTATAGCTGCGTATCTTAACATTATGATTGATGCTTGGTTTTTAAATAGTTATAAATATCTACTTGTGCCCTTATCTTCTTACTTAATCTGTTTTTATGGTATTTGTTGTTGTTCAAGGCATTAATCTGTCGCGATTTGGTATTGTCCTGCAGTTGCAGATCGATGATGTCCTGGATCTCCTGTTTCACATCATGGTCTAAAACCGGGAATCCTACTTCTACACGGTGTTCGAAATTCCGGCTCATTAAATCGGCAGATGACAAATACATATCGTTTTTACCGTTATTGCCAAAAATGTACACACGGGCATGTTCTAAAAACTTATCGATGATGCTGATGGCCGTGATATTTTCACTAAATCCCTTAACACCTGGCACCAAACAACAGATACCGCGGATAATGAGTTGAATTTTAACCCCCGCATTACTGGCGTCGTAAAGTTTGGCAATAATCCCTTCATCGGCCAGGCTATTCACCTTTAACATGATGTAGGCCAGCTTGCCCTGTTTGGCATTTCTGATTTCGCGGTTGATAAAATTAACCAGCTTCGAACGGCTCTCTAAAGGCGAAACAATCAGGTGTTTGAAACCTTTGGTAACCGTTCTTTTGCTTAAGGCATCGAACAGTTTTACCAGGTCGTTGGTGATTTCCTTTTTGGCCGTAAAAATACTGTGATCGCAGTATAAACCTGCTGTTTTCTCGTTAAAGTTACCTGTTGCTAAATTTGCATAATAAACAGGTTTATCTTTTTCCATCCGTTTAACCAGGCAGATTTTAGAGTGTACTTTATAATCCGTTAAACCATAGTTTACCTTCACGCCTTCTTCCATCAAACGGGTAGTCCAAAAAATGTTGGCCTGTTCATCAAAACGGGCTTTCAGCTCCAATAAAACCGAAACAGCTTTACCATTTTTAGCGGCGTTGATTAAAGCATTGATTACTTTCGAATTTTCTGCCAAACGGTATAACGTAATCTGGATCTCAGTAACCTTTGGATCAAGTGCCGCCTCACGTAAGAACAGAATGATATAATCGTACGATTGATAGGGTAAATTGACCAGATAATCGCGTTGGGCCACTTTATTGAACATGCTCTGCGTACGGTGCAAATCATGAACCTTTAGCGGTACGTTTGGTGCATATTCCAGTTCCTTTTTACCCACATTTGGGAAGGCGATGAAATCACCAAATTTATGATAACGGTTACCCGGGATTAAACTTTCGGCTTCGAGTTTAAGTTTGTTTACTAAAACAGTAAGCATATTTAGTGGCATCGCCGAGTCGTAAAGCAAACGCATGGGTTTTCCCTTTTTGCGTTTCTCCAAACTGCTTTTTAAATCTTCGATAAACTTATCGTTGATATTTTTATCGATATCCAATTCCGCATCTCGTGTTAACTGGATGGAATATGCCTCTAAATTATCGTAAGAAAAAACATAAAAAATATCGTCTAAACAATACCTGATGATGTCTTCAGCAAGAATAATAAATTTCAGATCGTTTGTTTCCGGCAGCACCAAAAACCGAGGTAAATTGGGCGGAATTTCAATTAAGGCATACTTTTCCCTAAGTTTCGGATCCTTTTTAGAAAGTTTAACAAAAAAATATAGGTACCGGTCTTTCAGTTCAGGGAAAGGTTTGTCCATATCCAGCATGATCGGAACCACATTGGATAAAATTTTGTCCCTGAAATGATTTTTAACAAATTCTCCCCGGCTTACGTTCAGCTGGGTATCGTTTAAAATAAAAATCCGGTTCTGGGCCAATTCATTAATCAAGGTAGCCTGAAAAAGCTGATCGAATTTCTTTTCCTGTTTGACTACGATGTTCTTGATCTCGTTTAGGATTTTCTTTGGGTTAAAGCCCAAAAGTGCTTTTGCCTTATCGTTAAGATTGGTTAGCCTGGTTATTGTAGCTACCCGAACGCGATAAAACTCTTCTAAGTTAGAAGAAAATATAGATAGAAATTTAATCCTTTCGATTAGCGGCACGGTTTCATCCGCTGCCTCCTGCAATACGCGATCGTTAAAGTAAAGCCAACTAATCTCTCGGTTAAAAAATGGGATCTTCTTATTGCTCATTTAAAAAAATAAAAAATCCCTGCCAAAACAGGGATGTTCAAAACTGCACATTAATTTGTTAAATCGATGTTAATTCATCTACGCGTTAATGTTAACAAATCTATTTTTTAACGGGTGTTTTCACCTCTTTCTTAACCACTGGTGCTGCTTTAGCTACAGTTTTTTTAACAACAGGGGTTGCTTTTTCTGTTGTAGTTGCCGGAGTTACTGCTTTTTTAACGGTTGTTGTTGCTTTAGCAGGCGCTTTGGCTACAGTAGTTACGGCTTTTTTAGCAACAGCTGTTGATTCTTTTACAACCTCTTTAACTGCAGCAACTGGTTTTGCCAATACTTTTTCAGCTTTTTCTTCGGTTTCAATAGCAGCAACCTTAATGCTCTGCACTACGGGTTTGGCTTTAGCAACTGCTTTTTTCACCACTTTTGCGGCAGATTTTTCAGCCTTACTTGGCGCTTTGGTAGCCGTTTTTTTTGCTGATTTGGCCTTTTCTTTAGAGGCATGTAACAAGTCATCAATTTTCTGCCCTACATCAGCCTTTACTATGGTAAATTTTTTGGTTAATTTTTTAGCCACACGCTTACTTGCTTTTCCCACCTCTGTGCTGATTTCAGATACATCATGACCTAAACTTTTGATCACATCCAGGAACTTATCGGTGATCGATTGTTCCAATTGTTTCTTCACTTCTTTTTTGGTGATCTTTTTTTGAGACTTCGGCTTAGTGGTTTTCATATTATTTTTCGTTTTTTTGTGAGGATGGATTAATTTCTATTAAATCTACTTATTTTTTTACTTTAAAGCTAAAACCATGCCTTCTTTTGATATTGTAAGTAAAGTTGATGCGCAGACACTAGACAACGCGATTAACAATGCTAAAAAAGAAATCCTCAACCGATTCGACTTTAACGGATCGAAAAGCACCATCGATCTGGATAAAAAAACAAATGTGGTCACCATCGTTACTGAAGACGATATGCGGTTAAAAGCGATCGAAGGTTCTATCATCTCGAGGATGATGAAACAGAATTTAGATCCGAAAAGTCTGGATTTTGGTGATGAACAACAAGCTTCTGGCAACATGATCAGAAAAGAAATCAGCATTAAAGAAGGACTGGATAAAGAAGCTGCCAAAAAGGTTGTGGCAAAAATCAAAGCCAGTGGCTTAAAAGTGCAACCTGCTATTATGGATGACCAGGTTCGGGTAACCGCAAAAAAAATCGATGATCTTCAGGCCGTAATGAACCTTTGTAGAAATGAAGATTTTGGTCAGCCGCTACAGTTTATTAATATGCGTAATTAGGGTTAACTGCTATTTAGGTTAACTGGTTAATTGGTTAACTGTGGCGTGTGGAAAGCATTCACTCATTTTAATTATTCAAAATTCAATCATTAATCAAAATGGAAATCAGCGAAAACGGATTTATATTTTCGGATAATAAATCACTTTTGGATATCGAAGCCATACACCAGTATTTAAGTAAAGAATCTTACTGGGCTAAAGGTATTCCTTTCGAAACCGTTAAACGTTCTATAGAAAATTCGCTTTGCTTTGGTATTTACAAAGGTCCTGAGTTGGTTGGTTTTGCCCGATGGGTAACCGACAAAGCTACTTTTGCATGGCTTTGTGATGTATATATCAAAGATAGTTACCGTGGTTTGGGGTTATCAAAAAAACTCATGTCGATTATGATCTTTCACCCTGATTTACAGGGTTTGCGACGCTACCAACTGGCCACTTTAGATGCACATGGTTTATATGAACAGTTTGGTTTCTCACAGATTCAGAACCCAGAAAGGCAAATGGGCATCGTGATCCCAGACATCTATACCAAAGTGGCAGAATAGATCATAAAAACCTTTTCTAAGTTCTCTTGTTTTCCATACATCAAAACAAGAGAAAACATGAAAAAGATATTTTTATTATCCACAGCTTTTGCCTTAACACTTTCGTTCCAGGCTTGCCAAACTGCAGATAAAAAATCGGCAACTACAAAAGACAGTGTTGCAGGAGATACCACCATGGTAAACGGTAACCACGTTACAGGTGCCGAAAGTACCGAATCTGGACTTGATGAGGCTGGGGCAACCTTTTTAAGAAAAGCTGCTGTTGGTGGCATTATGGAAGTTGAAGCGGCCAAAATTGCACAGAAAAATGCAAAAAGTGCAGAAGTGAAAGATTTCGCTGTTAAAATGCTGGCCGATCATACCAAAGCCAATACAGAATTGAAAGATTTGGCAGTAAGTAAAAAAGTAATTACACCGGATGCATTACCCGCCGATGATCAGATCCATCTGGATGCGATGAAAAAAATGACCGGAGCGGCCTTCGACAAACATTATATGGATATGATGGTTACCGATCATGATAAAACTGTGGCCTTGTTTAAATTGGGCATGCAAAACCGCGATCAGGCCGTCAAAACATGGGCAAGCAATACCTTAACAGTAATCGAATCTCATGATGAAATGGCAAAAAAGATTGTGTCCAATATGAAGTAGAGGAGATAAAAAACTTTCTTTAATTTAAAATCCTGGATAGATCATTCCAGGATTTTTTTCGTTATTAAAATGTGTCAAAAACATCATTTTTAATACAATTTCTTTGAATAAAAAAATTAAAATTAACTTTCGCCGTTTAATACAAAAATACATAAATGAATAAGAGTAGAATTTTTAGCGCGCTTTTAAGTGTGGCCTTCATAAGTGCAGTGCCAACTTTAGCCAATGCGCAAAAAGCCAACTGGCAAAACCTTGATCTTAAAAGTGATACTACTTTCGGGATCAGTACCGAAAAAGCATATAAAGAACTGTTAAAAGGCAAAAAATCGGTTAAAGTTATCGTTGCGGTTAACGATGGCGGTGTAGAAGCCACACACGAAGACTTAAAACGGATTATGTGGGTAAATACCAAGGAGATTGCTGGTAATGGCAAAGACGACGACAAAAATGGTTATATCGACGATATCAATGGCTGGAATTTTATCGGCGGACCTAAAGAATCCATAAACTTTGAAACCTTAGAATTAACCCGTTTGGTACGTCGCGATCAGGTGCGTTTTGCCAATACTACCGATGCCAATGTTGCAGAAAAAGATAAAAAGGATTTCGAAGTTTTTAAAGCAGAAAGAGCCGATTTAGAGAAACAACTGGCAGAAGCCAAAGAAAATCTTGCTGGTATTACTGGTTTTAAGGCAGCATTAGACGCTGTGGTAAAGAAAATCGGCAAGGAAAACCCAACTGTAGAAGATTTCAAAAACTTTAAACCTGCTACCGAGATTGAAGGTAGAATACAGGGTGTATTAACCCAGCAATTGGAAAAAGGTAGCTTTAAAGATTTTTACGAAGATCAGATTGTAGAAGGTTTGGATTATTACACCCGTCAAGCCAACTATAACTTAAATCTTGATTATGATCCGCGTTCAATCGTTGGTGATGACCCGAACAATGTTAAGGAGAAATTTTACGGCAATAACGATGTTGCTGGTCCGGATGCCATGCACGGGACACACGTAGCCGGTATTATTGCTGCCGACAGAACCAATAAATTAGGTATTATGGGTGTGGCTGATAACGTTGCCATTATGGGCGTTCGTTGTACGCCAAATGGTGATGAAAGAGATAAAGATGTTGCCAATGGCATCCGCTATGCGGTTGATAATGGTGCAAAAGTAATCAACATGAGTTTTGGTAAGGCATACAGCTGGAATAAGGAAATTGTAAACGAGGCGATGAAATATGCAGCTTCTAAAGATGTATTAATCGTTCAGGCAGCAGGTAATGAAAACAAAAACATCGATACGGAAACCAATTTCCCTAACCACAAAGATTTAGACGAAAAAACCATTGCCTCGTGGATTACCGTGGGTGCTTCTGGTCCTAAGGATGATGAAACACTTAAAGCAAGCTTTTCTAATTTCGGTAAGACGCAGGTAGATGTATTCGCTCCGGGGGTTCAGATTTATTCTACCGTACCTGGCTCTAAATACAAAAACCTGGATGGAACCAGTATGGCCTCTCCTGTTGTGGCTGGATTGGCAGGATTAATCCGCTCTTATTATCCAAAGTTAACTGCAGCTCAGGTAAAAGAAATCATCGTTAAATCGGTTACTAAAGTTAACCACAACGTAGAATATGCAAAAGGTGAAGAGCCTGGCGCGGAAAAGGTTTCTGTTCCTTTCTCTGATCTTTGTATCAGTGGTGGTATTGTAAACACTTATAATGCGTTAAAATTAGCGGCAACTTACTCAGGTAAAGCAACTGCAAAGTAATTTGACTTTTTGCCACGCCCGCCTAGCTATTCAGGCAGGGAATCACAGAAACACGGAGTATCTTATCTCCCTTTATCATTCTGAGCGCAGTCGAAGAATCTTCAAACCATTATTTTAATAAAACAAAAAAGCGTCCTGATGTAAAAATCAGGACGCTTTTTTGTATAGCATTCAGAGAAGTCAAGTTTGATAGGCATATTGCCCATTAAAAAAAACTTGACTTCTCTAATTATATCGTATCCATATCGATAACGAAACGGTATTTTACATCGCTGTCTAACACACGCTCATATGCCTGGTTTACGTAGTTGATGTTAATGACTTCCACTTCCGAAACAATATCGTGTGTGGCACAGAAATCAAGCATTTCCTGTGTTTCTTCTATCCCACCAATACTCGAAGCCGTTAAAACCCTATTGCCATGCATTAAACCTGATCCTGGAAATTTGATAGGTTCTGCAGGTATACCTACGCAGATATGTACTCCGTTTACATTCAATAACTTGAAATACATTTCATAATCGTGTGGTGCAGATACCGAATCGATAATAAAATCGAAATGTTTGGCGTATTGCTTCAATTGTTCGGGATCTTTGGTGATCACAAAATTATGTGCACCTAATTTTCTGGCATCGGCCTCTTTTGATGGCGAGGTACTTAAAACCGTCACTTCTGCACCAAAAGCAACAGCAAATTTAACCGCCATATGGCCTAAACCGCCTAAACCTAAAACTGCTACTTTATGTCCTTTGGTAATTCCCCATCTTTTAATTGGCGAGTAAGTGGTTATACCTGCACATAATAAAGGAGCAACACCTGCTAGTGGTAGTTTATCAGAAACATGCACTACAAACTCTTCGGTACAAACAATTTTATTCGAATAACCGCCATAGGTTGGGGTAGTTTTATCACGTTCTACACTGTTGTATGTCCAAACGGTTTCTCCTTTTTCGCAAAATTGTTGCTGACCACCTTTACAGGTTGGGCATTCCTTACAGCTATCAACCATACAGCCAATCCCAGCAAGATCGCCTACCTTAAATTTAGATACAGCAGACCCTACTTCTGTAATCCGGCCAACAATCTCATGCCCTGGAACCATTGGATACCGTGCAGGTCCCCATTCGCTTCTTACCTGGTGGATATCAGAATGGCAAATGCCACTAAATAAAATCTCAATCAACACATCTTTCGGCCCAACATTCCTTCTTTCGAAATTCCATGGAGCCAATTTATCGGTTTGGCTGTGAACAGCGTATCCTTTTGCAGCTATCATATTATATTAAATTTTGGCAAAGCTAGGCGATTAACAATTATGGTTCGTCATAGCGGGTTCATTTCGGCAGGTGCCATAGTGTTGCAATTACAGACATCGCTGGTTTCTAAAACCTAAACTGAAAATTGTCAACTCAGAACTGGAAACGCTCAACTGAGAAATAATATGGGCGTTCCCCAATCCCGAGAAATACGGGAAAGGGTCGGGCTTTTCAGGGCTGCGCTTCGCTTCGGTACCGATGGTACTAAACCCTTCCAATCCCTAACGCAAAACCTACCGTTTT
>NZ_JAVTSN010000004.1:0-225900 GCF_032678585.1 Pedobacter psychrodurus
ATTCGATAGTCATTATGAAAAGATTAATTTATATCATCATACTTTTTGCCACTGCATTTTCTGCCTGTAAAAAAGACAACAATATGCTGGCAAATATTAAAAGTGATGTTGGTGCACCAACATTCACTTCACCTATTGCTGCATCGGCGATGGTAGTGGCTGTTGCCGATACCGCTAAAACATTCCACATCAAATGGAACAAGGCAGATTTTGGGGTTCAGGCCGTTGTGAATTATACGGTTCAGATCGATGCTGCGGGTAAAAATTTCGCTACCGCTTATGGCATTGGCAGCACCACTAACGATTCTTTAAGCATCACCATTGGTAAATTGAACGATATTTTGCTGAACAACCTCAATCTGCCTCCAAATGTAAAATCGGATGTAGCGTTGAGGATAACGGCAGTGTTGAGTGAGAAAAATAAAATTACCTCATCACCTATCAAATTATCGGTAACCACCTACAAAGAAATTGTACCAGAGAAACTTTTCATACCCGGCGACTACCAGGGCTGGATTACAGATGTAGCACCAGCGATCCGTTTTTTGGGCGATGGTAAATATGAAGGATATGTGTACATGAATGTTGGAGGTAAATTCAAATTCGTGTCTACAGCAGGTACAACCATTACCTACGGTGATGGCGGTGCCGGTAAATTAAGCACTAATGGTGCTGCTGCTGGCTTAACCGCTACTACTCCAGGCTACTATAAATTAAATGCCGACATCAAAAACCTCAGCTATTCTGTTGCGGCCATTCAATCTTTCGGACTCATTGGTTCATCAACTGCCGGCGGTTGGGATAATTCTACGCCGATGCTTTACGATCCTGTAAATGGCGTATGGAAAGCAACGGCTACCTTGGTGCCGGGTGCGTTAAAATTCAGGGCGAACAACAGTTGGGATATAAATTATGGGCCTGCAGATGTGAATGCCTTAACGGGGACGCTTATTCAAACCAATGATGCGGTAACCATTTCCCAGAACGGATCTTATACCGTAACCATTGATTTTAAGCAAGCCACAGCCACTAAATACCTGTATACGGTAACCAAAAATTAAATTCCTTACCGGAACGGTCATCCCTAAATGGCCGTTCCGATTATATTCTATAGCGATGAAATTTAAAACCCTGTGCGGTATTTTACTGCTTTGCGTTGCTTTTTCCTACGGTGCGCTTGCACAAACTCCGGTAAACCAAATTGGCAATGTTACTGCCGTTAAAGTAGACGGGCAACAAATAAACTTAAGCCTGAACAATGCAGAGGCACAAATTATCGTGTATTCTGCCAATATCATACGGGTGAGGGTTGACCGGAAAAAACTTGGCGATGATTTTTCTTATGCCGTAACAGGCAAAGCTCAAAAGGTGAAAACAATCATTACCCAGAGCGACAGCTCGATCAGTATCAGCACCGATTCGTTAAAGGCGATCGTCCGAAAAAAACCTTTTCTCATCTCTTTTTATACTGTTGACGGAAAACTGATCAACGAAGATGATAAGGGGCTTTCTACCTCATGGGCAGGAGATGCGGTTACCAGTTACAAAAAAATGCAGGATGACGAACATTTTATTGGTCTTGGCGAAAAAACGGGTAACCTCGATCGTAAAGGAAGCGGTTACACCAACTGGAACAGCGATGTGTATGGTTATGCGGTATCAGCCGACCCATTGTATTCTACTATTCCTTTTTACATGGGGCTTCACCACGATTTAAACTATGGTATTTTTCTGGACAATACTTACCAGTCTGATTTCAATTTTGGGGCGAGTAACAACCGTTTTTCTTCATTTGGGGCACGCGGCGGGATATTGAACTATTACTTCATTTACCATAAAAGGGTAGCCGACATCATCCGTTCTTATACTGATCTTACCGGAAGGATGCCAATGCCGCCATTGTGGTCGCTGGGTTACCAACAGAACAGGTACAGTTATTATCCCGAAACAGAGGTGATGCGCATTGCCAATACCTTACGCGAAAAGAAAATTCCTGCTGATGGCATTACGCTCGATATTCACTACATGGATGCCTATAAACTTTTTACCTGGAATAAAGACCGTTTTCCCAATCCGTTAAAAATGAATACCGAGCTGAATAAACTGGGTTTCAAAACAACGGTGATCGTAGATCCCGGCATTAAGGTAGAAAAGGGAGCCGGTGCATACGAACGCGGTATACGGGATAATGTGTATATCAAATATCCTGATGGAGAACCTTACACCGGGCAGGTTTGGCCGGGCTGGTGTAACTTTCCCGATTTCACCAGTATCAAAGGAAGAGCCTGGTGGCGGAATGAGGTGAAGTTTTTTTCTGAATCTGGCGTGAGCGGGATCTGGAACGATATGAATGAGATTGCTACCTGGGGACAAAAAATGCCCGACAATGTACTTTTCGATTATGATGGTAAACCAACCTCTCATTTGCAGGCACACAATGTTTATGGCTTACAGATGGCCAGATCGAGTTATGAAGGAGCGCGGGAACAGTTTAAGGAAAGGCCCTTTATCTTAACCCGCTCCGGATATGCAGGTTTACAGCGTTATACAGCCTTATGGACAGGAGATAACCGCGGTGAAGACGACCACATGCTTGCTGGTGTGCGTTTAATTAACAGCCTGGGTTTAAGTGGCGTGGCTTTCGCCGGAATGGATATTGGTGGTTTTACCGGAAATCCAACTACAGCTTTATACACCCGGTGGATAGCACTGGGTGCCTTTACACCTTATTTCAGGAACCATACCGCATTAAATACAAAAGCGGCAGAACCATGGAGTTTTGGAGAAGATGTGCTCGATATTGCCCGAAACTACATCAGTCTCCGTTACCAGCTGATGCCCTATATATATGCTGGTTTTTACGAGGCTGCACAAAGCGGACTTCCTGTAATGCGCTCATTAGCGATCAATTATACCCACGACCCGAAAATTCTCGATACCCAATTCCAAAACCAATACGAGTTTGGAAACGCTTTTATGGTGGCTCCCTTTGAGAGTGCAAAAGAGTTCGGTAAGGTATATTTTCCCGCTGGTACCTGGTACGATCTATATAGCGACGGGTTGCAGCGCGGAAATGAAGAAAAGATTATTCAGCTGGCTATAAATAAACTGCCTGTTTTTGTAAAGGGGGGCAGCATTATCCCACAACAATCTCTCGTTCAGTCGACCAGCCAAAAGCCGGGTGATACCTTAACTGTTCATGTTTATAAAGGAGAGGTAAGCAACAGTTTTGTGTATTATGAGGATGATGGAAAAAGTTATGCTTACGAAAAGGGTGTTTTTTATAAAAGACAGATCAGTTTCGATCCGGTTCTCAAAGAGATTGTTTTCCACCAGATAGAAGGCAGTTATAAAAGCAACTTCCGTTTCTTAAAAATCGCTTTACATGGTTTTGGTGCAACATCTTCCATTTCTGTGAATCAACAGCAGAAAAATCTTATTGATGATAAGTTTGCCTGGATGGGCGTTTCGAACAATCCTGATCTGCAGGCCAATCCCAATGCTCCGGAAAGCTGTACCATCAAATCCATCCTGATCAAAAATGAGGATGGTGCCATCACTTTAAAATATTAATCCGCACAACATGAAACTGAGTTTAAAGAATAATAGCATGAAAATAGTATCGCTACTCCTTTTGGTGGGCATTACCACTGCCGAATGTAAAAAATCGGGTTCCGATAGTCCGATAGTTAGTCCACCGGTAGTGGTTACGCCGGGTGATGATTATAAAGATCCCGTGGCTTATGGAACGCCTTTTTCTAAAGTGCCAAATACCACCGATGCGGTAATTTATGAAGTGAACCTACGTTCGTTTAGTGCTCAGGCCAATTTAAAGGGCTTACAGGGTAGACTGGATAATTTAAAAAGTCTGGGTATAAACGTGATCTGGTTGATGCCAATATATCCCGTAGGGCAGTTAAAATCGGCTGGTGGCCTAGGCTCGCCTTATGCCGTAAAGGATTACAATGCGGTTAATCCGGAGTTTGGAACCTTGGACGACCTGCGGCTCGTAGTGGAAGAGGCCCACAAGCGGGATATGTCGGTTATTTTAGACTGGGTTGCCAACCATACGTCATGGGACAATGCCTGGATTGCAAATAAATCCTGGTACAAACAGGATGCAAATGGAAATATCATTATTCCTCCAGGAACAAACTGGGCAGATGTAGCGGCTTTAAATTACGACAATGCGGATCTGCGTAAAGCGATGATCAGGGCGATGAAATTTTGGGTGCTGACCGCGAATGTTGATGGTTACCGTTTTGATGCCGCAGATTTTGTGCCCACTGATTTTTGGAAACAGGCTCTTGATACTTTGAAGAAGTTTGATACCCGGAAATTGATTTTATTGGGCGAAGGAAGTAAAAAAGAACAGCTTACCGCTGGTTTTCAGCTGAACTACGCATTTGATTATTACAATGCCTTAAAAAGTATTTTTGCCGATACCCAGGCACCAAGTGCATTGTTTACCACCAACACCAATGAAAACAATATGCTGATTAACGGAACCTACAAGCTCCGTTACATCACAAACCACGATGTAACTTCATCGGATGGAAGCGCCATTAGCATTTACAAAGGCAAGCAAGGTGCCCTGGCTGCATTTGTTCTGGTGGCCACAATGGACGGTGTTCCGCTGTTGTACAATGGGCAGGAGGTAGGTTGCCCTAATAAAATTGATTTTTTTAACAGGGACGCAATCGACTGGACAACCAATCCCGAGATGCTGGAGGAATATAAAAAGATCATTGCCTTTAGAAAAAGTAGCGCTGCCTTAAAAATAGGAGCACTTACGGTATTTAACCATCCGGATGTAATGGCGTATGAAAAAAAATCCGGTACAGATGATGTAGTAGTGCTGGTAAATGCCAGGAATACTACGGTGAATTACAGTTTGCCTACTGCTTTGCAAAATACGGTTTGGGAAAATGGGTTGACAGGAGATGTTGTTAATCTGACCACCAGCGTTACTTTGCAAGCTTATGGTTATTTGATGTTGAAGAAATAGATCTTACTTCATCGTCATTCTCTCGCCGGCGGGAATCTTAATGCAAAATATAAGCCAACTAAAGCGTTATGATCACCCTTGGTGGGTCAATCGGCTTACGAATAGAGTTCCAAATGACTGATTCTGAAGAAGGTTCGTCATTGCGAGAAGGCTTTTTCAGCCGGCGAAGCAATCTTACTACTATGGGTTATCGCTATTGCATTAAGATTGCTTCGTCTTTCCGAGAAATTAAAGAAGACTCTCTAAATAACTACAAGTTTAAAAAGATTTAGCCTCTAGAATTGCTCTGCATTTTTTGGAAAGCAATACCCATGTTGCTTTGGGTCATCCAGTCCCGCTCTTTGCTTAATCCCGTGAAGGATGGGATAACGCTGTCGGTCGCCCGCCTGTAACGGACAGGCGTTTATTTTACTCTGGATAGTAGCAAATCTATGCCCCTTAAACCCCTGCCTGCAGCAGGTAGGCAATCAAAGCGGGATGCCAATTTTTTTCAATTGGCAGAAGCGGGAGCGGGACTGCTTTAACCTAAAAGCTGCGGCAATTGCTTTCCAAAAAAATGATACTCATAAGGGCGCATCATCTGCTTTGGCTTGCAATATATTGTAGTGTTTGTAGGTTCTTGATCAGAGTTGTCAACTTCCTAGCTACTTGGTTATTAAAAGTTGACAACGCTTTCTTTATACAAACTGATTCAATACCAGCACCCCAACAAGTCCTAAAACGGAAACCAGACTTTCCATTACCGTCCAGGTGCGGAAAGTTTCTTTGAGGCTAATGTTAAAGTATTCTTTAAACATCCAGAAACCGGTATCGTTTACGTGTGAGAACATCAAACTCCCCGCGCCAACCGATAACACCATTAGCTCTGGCGGTGCGCCCTGACCGATTAGTGGCAATACCATGCCCGAGGCCGTGAGCGCTGCTACCGTTGCCGAACCCAGGGTTACCCGTAACGAGGCGGTGATTAACCAGGCGAGTAACAATGGCGATAAGTTTAAACCTCCGGTGAGCTGTTTTACGGTTTCGCCCATACCGCTATCGATTAAAATCTGCTTAAAAGCACCTCCTGCGGCAATAATGAGGATAATCATGGCAATGCTTTTTACACCTTCTGCACAAGATTCCATCGCCTTTACAAGGCTTGTTTTTTGAACGGCCAAAGCAATGATCACCGAAATGAGTAATGCGGCAGTAGGATCGGCCAAAAACACAAATAACGGTTTACCGATATAATCGATCTTAAAACTGCTCCCAATTGTTCCGGCGATGATTAAAAATACAGGCAATAAGGCCGTGATAAAACTCCTGGTAGCTGAAGGCAGGTTTTCTTCTTCGCTGATCTTGAAATCCTGAATGCTGGCCGATTGATCACGTTTAATAATCAGTCTTGGGAAATAAATGCCGGCAATAATGGCAATAGGTACACTTAAGGTTAAGCCGTAAATTAATGTCTTGCCAATATCGGCATGGAAAATTCCGGCAAGCGCCACGGGGCCGGGGTGTGGTGGTAAAAAACCATGTGTTACCGATAGGGCAGTTGCCATCGGAAGGCCAATGTATAATTTAGAGAGACCTGTTGCCGCCGAAATGGCAAATACCAAAGGGATCAAGACTACAAAACCTGCGTTGTAAAATAAAGGAATTCCCACGAGTAAACCCGTCAGCAATACTGCCCATTGGATGTTCTTTTTGCCAAATGCGCTAATAAGGATGAAAACGATCTTTTTTGCCGAGCCACTATCTTCAATCAACTTACCCATCATGGCGCCAAGTGCCAGTACCATTACCATACTGCCGAGTGTACTGCCGATCCCGTTGCTGATGGAACCCATCACTTTGGTAGCGGGCATGCCCAATAATAAACCGGTAATAATGGCCACGGCAATTAAAGCAATCATCGGGTTAATCTTTTTCAAAATCATAATGAAAAGAAGCAGGATGCCGAAAAGTAAAATGAGTAATGACATTTGGTTAGGGTTTAGGCAATGTGATTTTGCCACAGATGCACACGGATAAACATAGATTTTAATCTGTACCGATCCTTTTTAACTGTGGTTAATTTTTCATTTGGTTAATGTTGAGTTTGGTCTATTTTTTTACGGTGATGGTTCTGCCGGTAACGAGATTAAACTCGTAAATCCGGTACAAACCATCATCACTGATTTCAATGGTTTCTACCAGGCCAGTTTTGCTGAAGGTATCGGTTACCATATCGCCGATTTTTACATCCTGAAGAATATCGCTGGGGGTATCGTTGTTTAATCTGATCATAATCGTAAAAGTATCGATTATTAATAAAATCTCCACAGATTGTACTTAAACCAATGTATTAAATTTTGATTCGATATGGTTTCTGGCCTGTTTTTGAAACTCCTCTGGTGTTTGCCGGGTTTGTTTTTTAAAGAAACGGCTAAAGTAGGGCCGGTCTGAAAAGCCCAGTTCGTAGGCAATTTCTTTTAGGGTATGCTCACTATGGATGATTTTTCTTTTGGCCTCCAGGATAATGCGGTCGTGGATGATCTGCATGCCGGTTTTATTGAGTTTTTCTTTCAAAATCTGATTAAGCCTTTTAGAACTGATCCCGATTTTACCGGCATAGAAATCGGTGTTCCTAACCTGTTGGTAATTACTTTCGAGTAACATCAGAAATTCGTAAACCCTTTTCTGCTGTACGTCATGACTGGTAAATTCGTGTTCTTTAACCTGTATCAGTTTTAACAGGAATACCTTTAACAGTGCTTTTGTAATGATAAAAGTATTGCCTGTTTTCTGGTATTCATCTTCTATCAATTTATAAATATTGCCCAGCTCGGTTGCAGTTTCCTGATTTAGCCTTAAGCATGAAAACTCGCCCTGAACATTAAAAATCTTAAAGAGATCAAGCAGGAATTCCTTTTCTTCCCCTTCCAGAACAGATCTTTTAAAAGAGATGAGCACGCCGTTTTTGCCTGCTTTGTTCAGCTGGTGTACCCGGTAAGGCGGGATGAGGTAAATCCAGTCGCCTTTACTTTCGAATTCGGATTCTTGCAGCGCATGCAACGGTTCCTCGTTTTTAAGCCAAACAATTTCGAAAAATTCTTTCCTGCCGGGATCGTTAAGGTAGCTTGGCGGGCAATTACTCAGATCGCGAATGTAGATAATGGATTTTTCCAGATGCGTGGTTTCTGTTGATAAACTCATGATCGTTAAAGTTAAACACTTAATTTTTTAGCGCTTGGACGAAATGACAATTATGGTGGACTATTCGGAAACAGTGCATTTAATATGGCGGATTGATGACTTTTTCGCCGGTATATTTCCTGATTGTCCAATATAAGGGGCTAAATGTATAACCCTCTTGATCAGCATCGGGCATACCTTTGAGCCATTAAAGCGACAGAGGAAAATGGATTTAAAAGTATCAGCAAAATTTGCAAACCATCAATCCGTAATGGATACACTTGATAATCAGCAATTGGTTTGGGACCTGCAAATGAACCTGAATAAGATTATGGAGGAAAATACCCGTTTGGTTAAACAAATGGAGTTCGATCAGCTGATTCCTTTCGTATATCAGATTCAGCAGGCGAAACGTATTTTTATTACTGCAGCAGGCCGTTCAGGTTTCGCAATGCAATCGGCAGCTATGCGTTTGATGCACCTGGGTTTAACCGTGTATTATGTGGGCGAAACCACTAGCCCCGCAATTGCCAAGGGCGATTTATTAATCACGGCATCGGGCTCCGGAACAACAGGGTCTGTTGTAAAGGCCGCTGAAAAATCGATTTCAGTAGGTGCGAGCGTAGTTGCGATTACCACCAATGCCGAATCGCCATTGGCAAAATTGGCCAGTCATGTGGTTTTGGTGCCGGCAGCAGAAAAAGAAGACCACAGCAAAAAAATATCAAACCAATATGCGGGCAGCCTTTTCGAGCAATTTCTGCTCCTGCTTAATGATGCCGTTTTTCAATCCCTTTGGAAATTAAGCGGTGAAGCCGCAGAAACGCTTTGGGAGCGACACGCCAATTTAGAATAAACATTAATTTAATTATATAACAACACATCATGGCAAAATTACAAGTAGCAATAGATTTATTAACAACAGAAGAAGCCCTGGCGTTGGCCGCAAAAGTGGCTCCATATGTCGATATCATAGAATTGGGTACGCCCCTGATTAAAAATATGGGATCAACAGTAATTACCGCAATGAAGGCTGCACATCCGGATAAATTGGTTTTTGCAGATTTGAAAACAGCAGATGCCGGCGAATTGGAAGCGGATATCGCTTTTAAAGCAGGAGCTGATTTGGTTACGGTGATGGGAGCAGCAGGAAATGCAACAATTATTGGCGCGGTAAAGGCTGCAAAAGCACATGGTAAAGGAGTGGTTGTAGATACGATCGGTTATCCTGACCGTGTTAAAAGGGCACAGGAAGTTACCGCCCTTGGTGTTGAGTTTGTAGAACTTCATGCGGGTCTTGATGAACAGTGGACTGCCGGCTATTCTATTCAGGTATTAATTGATGAGGCGGCAAGGGCAGGTGTTCCAGTTTCTATCGCGGGTGGTGTAAATATCGATAACGTTGCTGCGGTTATACAAGCTGGTGCTATTGTGGCTGTTGCAGGTGCTGCAATTTATGGTGCCGAAGATCCTGCAGCTGCAGCAAAAGCACTGCGTGAGGCAATTGATGCTGCATAAAACATTGACCCTTAAAGGTATCGTCATTGCGAAAAGGCTTTTTCAGCTAACAGCCTATCCCGAATTTTCGGGGAGGCAACCTTTAGCAAGAAACACTAGCATGAAAGATTGCTTTGTCGTTCCTCCTCGCAATGACGACCTTTTATAAGAACCTGTGATTGGTAACGGAGTCGAAGGATATTTTTAATTACATATCGGCTTAAATGATTTTATATGGTTAAGAAATCATACTTAGCGAAAAAAGGGTCTTCGACTACGCTCAGACTGACAAAACGAGGGCGGCATTCACTAAAGAGAAAATGGCAAACCTTTAAGAAGGTTGTTCGTGGAGACACGAACCACGGCATCAATGTATCCTCTGTTCTCTCTGTGCCTTTCTCTGTTTCCTTGTGGTTATTGCATCGTGCCAAGCGCCTAACGCTATTCGCCCATCGCCTAACTTTCCGTTCTTAAAATCTTTAAAGGGGGCTGGTTCAGGATACTTCTTGTACTCAATACGCCTGTAACTACCACCAAAAATACAATCGAACCGAATAATAATACAGTTGGTACTAGTGGTGGTACAAATGCCGCATCAAAAGTAAACTTCGCCAGTGCCCAGCTTCCGCCAATCGCTAAAATCAATCCTGCAGCTGCGGCAAATGCACCTAAAAAGAAATATTCGATGGCATTAATCGCTAAAATCTGTTTTCTGCTGGCCCCCATGGTGCGCAATAAAATACTTTCTTTTATCCGTTGATTTTTACTCGTGAGTACCGATGATACCAAAACAATCCATCCGGTAACCATACTAAAGCCCGCCATAAACTGAATTACAAAACCGATTTTGCTCAATAGTTCGTCCAATAATTTTAACACCAGGTCTAGATCGATTACCGAAACATTCGGGAATTTTTGTACCACTTCGCCCTGAAAACGGGCAGAAACATCACCCGATGGCACCCTGGTCATTAATACATGGAATTGTGGTGCTTCTTCCAGCACTCCGGCCGGGAAAACCACTCTGAAATTGGTCTGCATTCTGCTCCAGTTTACCTCCCGCAAACTTCCAACAACCGTTGGGATCATCATGCCCTGAACATTAAACAATATTTTATCGTTTAGCTCCACATTAATCGATTGGGCATAACGCTGATCCAATGATATATAAATGGTTTCATTGGGTTTTATCTTCCCGATCCATTTACCTGAAGTAATTTTCTCAGCTGCGGTTAAAGTATCCTGATAAGTAGCCCTGATCTCATTGCGATAGGCCCTTCTGTTATTGGTATCGGCATTGGCTTTTTTGCCATTAATTTCTTCAATACGCATCGTAATTACCGGAACCTGGTTCATCAATGGCAATTTAAAAGCTTTGGTTAAACTGTCTAAGCCTTCTTTTTGTGTATTCTGGATGTCGAACATCACCATATTGGGCTGATTGGCCCCCGATGAAAGTGTTACTCGGCTCATCAAAATACCCTGTACGAAAAATAAGGTGCAGATAAATGCAGTAGATAAGCCGATAGAAACGGTCAACATTAGCGTCTGGTTATTCGGCCTGTAAAGATTGGCAAAACCTTGCCGCCATAAATAGCTTGATGAATTTGGCAATAGTTTGCGCACCAGGAACATCAATAATTTAGACAGTACGATCAACAACAGGAAAGCGATGGCTATGCTTAAAGTAAAAGCTAAGGTTTGTACCCATGTTTTCATCTGTAAATGAGTAAAACCTGTGATAAATGCCGCCATGAGCAGATATACCAACCAGGTTAGGGGATCTCTTTTGCCACCTGT
This sequence comes from Pedobacter psychrodurus, assembly GCF_032678585.1. Taxonomy (GTDB): domain Bacteria; phylum Bacteroidota; class Bacteroidia; order Sphingobacteriales; family Sphingobacteriaceae; genus Pedobacter; species Pedobacter psychrodurus_A. The sequence continues at coordinate 11,465 of NZ_JAVTSN010000004.1, forward strand.
TTTTTCGAAAGATAACCTGATGGCATTTAGTGGCGAAATCCGTCTTACGGATAAGAGGGATGGAAGCGCAAAGAGAATTGAAATGATAAGGCCCAGTAAAATCCCCTGACCAACAGCAAACCACGAAACCTGCATGGTAATTTCTACCGGCAGAAAATCTTTTAGCACCAGGGGAAGCAGGAACTGTATGCCTGTACCTAAAACTGCGCCTAATATCGAAGCAATTAAACCGATAAAAAAGACCTGAATGAGGTAGATGATAAAGGCGTGCCGCGATTTTAAGCCCAGGCACCTTAAAGTGGCAATGGCGCTTAATTTCTCCTGTATGTATACATGGATGGCACTACCTACGCCCACGCAACCCAGCAATAGGGCAATAAATCCTGAAAGGGCCAGAAAACGGTTTACATCTTTAAAAGATCTTCCGGTCTGTTCTTTTCTCGATTCTACTGTATCGGCATCGAAACCTTCCTTTTCTAGTCGGCTATCTTGTTTTTTAACCCATTCATCAATACCTGATGGATCGTTGTACTTGAAATAAAATTTATTGTTGATCCGGCTTCCGGTTTTGATGAGATTTGTTTTGTCTAATGTTTGCAGAGGGATATAAACGGTAGGTGCAATACTTGATCCGATTCCGGTTTGACCAGGAGCCTTGGTCAAGGTGCCGAGAATATTGAAATTTAAGTCGCCAATTTTTACCGAATCGCCAACTTTTGCATTAAACTGCAACATCAGGGTTTGATCTACCAGTGCATTTCTACCGGTTTGAAAGTTTTTTGCGGCGGCCAGTGGAATGGTTTCTATCGTGCCATAATAGGGATAATTGCCTTCCAGTGCTTTCATCTGTACCAAACGGCTGCCACCGCCTTTCTGAAAATAGATCATCGAGGCAAATGTTTTCTCCTGCGAGCGTTCATCGCCAAGGGTATCGAGCATTTTTTGCATGGCTTTGCTCACGCCTTTACGGCTATCCAAAACCAGATCTGCCCCTGTAAGTTCTTTCGCCTGCGCATCGATATCCCTCTGCAGGTTATCTTTAAACGAATACACGGCAACAAGAGCCGCAATACCCAATACAATAGACGATATGAAAAGAAATAAACGTGCACGGTTTTTCCGGCTATCGCGCCAGGCCATTTTAAACAGCCACGAAAATTTGATGTTTTGCTTTGGGAGGGTATTAGGCATAACTAGGGTTTTCGTCTGAAATGATTACGCCACCTTTAATTTTGATACTTCTTGCTGTTTTTGCGGCCAGTTCTAAATCGTGAGTGACGATTACGAGTGTGGTTCCGGCATCTTTATTCAGGTCAAAAAGTAATTTGATAACTTTTTCGCTGGTTTCTGCGTCGAGGTTTCCGGTTGGTTCATCAGCAAAAAGAATGGCTGGCTGGTTAGAGAATGCCCTGGCCAACGAAACCCGTTGCTGTTCTCCGCCCGATAACTGAACAGGATAATGGTGCGAGCGGTCGGCCAGACCAACTTTGTCCAGCAATTCTAAAGCATGTGCTCGGATATTTTTTGCTCCCCTTAATTCTAAAGGAACCATTACATTTTCGAGAGCAGTTAAGGTAGGCAGGAGTTGGAAATTCTGAAAGATAAAACCTACATACTGGTTTCTAACCGCGGCACGTTCGTCTTCATTTAGCTTTTCTAAGGCAATTCCATTCAGTTCAACCGTTCCACTGCTAGCGCGGTCGAGGCCGGCACATAAACCAAGCAGGGTTGTTTTTCCGCTTCCCGAAGGACCGGTAATGGCTACGGTTGAACCAGCGGCGATCGAAAAGTTGATATTATCCAGAACGGTGAGTTCGCGCCCGGCACTTTGGTAAATTTTGCTTACATTTCGGATGTTCAATATGCTTTCCAATAGCTGATTTTTTTAGGGTTTGTGTATCGATATTTGCCAAACATAACGGCGTATTGCCTGTTAAGATAATGGATTAAACGATAATTAGATATAGATTGATAGGATATGTTACGAAAACGATTAATGGGCTTATTTGTTTTGAGCCTTGCGCTGCTCAGCTGTGGAAATCAACAAAGTAAGCGTAATAACGATAAAACTTTAGATTCGGCTGACCAAAAGACGACTGCGATAGCTAAAGAACAGAAAACTATTCTCTTTTTTGGAACAAGTTTAACAGCAGGTTACGGACTCGATCCAACGGAAGCTTACCCGGCATTGATCCAAAATAGGATTGATTCGTTGAAGATGCCGTACAAAGTGATAAACGGTGGTTTAAGTGGCGAAACATCCGCTGGTGGAAAGGGTAGGATAGATTGGTTGCTTAAGCAAAAGGTAGATGTATTCGTACTCGAACTCGGTGCAAATGATGGTTTACGTGGTTTACCGGTTGCGCAGACCATTAAAAACCTACAAGACATTATTGATCGGGTAAAGGCTAAATATCCGGATGTAAAATTGGTGATTGCAGGTATGCAGGTGCCACCAAATATGGGTGCTAAATATGCGTCTGATTTTAAAAAAATCTTTCCTGATCTGGCCAAAAAGAATCAAATGGCATTGATCCCGTTTTTATTGGATAAGGTTGGCGGTATTGCTAAATTAAACCAGGCCGATGGGATACATCCAACTGCTGAGGGCGATAAAATTTTGGCGGAGAATGTTTGGGTGGTGTTGAAGGATTTGTTGTAGTTTACAGCTTTTAACCGCACAGGTCGTAGAGAGAAAGGCGCAGAGGGCACTGAGTTGGGTTTAACGGGCTAAGGCTGAATCGGCTTTGAAGATTGGTTTTTAGATCGTCATTGCGAGGTACGAAGCAATCCTACAACTGTGGGTGGGTATTAGAAACAATACCTCAATCTTATACCTAGCGATCGCATTAAGATTGCTTCGTACCTTATAATGACGATATTTCTAAAAAAGGTAAAACATGAGCGTGATATTTCTCACTCCTGCCTAAAACTCTTTAGCGTTCCGTTAGTATTAAACTGGATATCGTAGCGGTCTCTGCTACCGTTTATTGAACGGGGATTCCAGCGCATCCCGTTATCCCAAATGGTGATATAAGCATCTGATGTAGGCGCTGCCCCTTCAATCCCAGCGGCTTTTTCATTGTAGATTTTTAATATTTTGTGCGCGTCTGCAAAATGCATCTTATTTAAAGGGAATGTCCGGCGTTCGATATTTCTGGCCAGTACCGGCTTTGGCGAAGACCATGCTCCGTCTTTATATTGGTAAGCATCTACATATTTAGGGTTGTCGGGATGTTGTAATGCCAGGTTGATCGAGCCATCGTCATAAAAATGAACCGATTCATACAATACAATCTCTTTATTTTTGTACCGGGGCAAATTTCGTAGTTTATCTTCTGCCTTTTCTAGTTCTGTAACACTTAATATTCCTTTTTTAACTTTTATTGCTGGTTTTTCTACTTCCATATTTGTTGTGGATCCTTGTGGAAGCTTCATTTCTTTTAAAAACTCATTTACTCTTTTCTGTATTTCCTTACCATCTGCAGGTGTTTGCTTCTGTTTCAATAATTCAATGTCGTGAAAAAGTGCTTTGGCCTTATCCTGCATTTCGTCTGTTTTAACGGTGTCGCCATTAATGATGATGGTTTTATCTTGATACTGCGTAGTGGTGGTGGTTTTGCTTGTTCCTGTGTATTCGCGATTGGTACCAAACTGGTTTTCCTTCTCATATTTTTTAACCAAAGAATCATTAGGATTAAAGGTTTCATCTACACTTTTTGTGATCTGTTTGCAACCCATGCAAAGGAAGCAGCACAATAAGATGAGGTGGGGAATGTTGTTCAGGTTTTTCATCAGATTTCTCCGTTAATTTCGTTTAAGTCTTTTTCAAAGGCAATTTGACTGGGATTTTCTTTGAGATAAAAAATAGAAACATATTCCTGCCTCGTACTATCCAAATCAAGCAGGTCTACAATCTTTTTGATGTTTGCCCTGTGTTTTTGATTAAACTGATCGGTAAATTCCAGTTCAAAATTAATTTGGGGTTGTTCGTTGATATAGGTTCCAGTCTGACTGGCTTTAATCAATCGGGCAGTGGTCTGGGTACCTTTAAATTTAATTGGAAACAATCGGTCAGGTTTGCCGACAAACTTGCCGACGATAAAAGTTGCAAATGCGCGGTAAAGAAGCAACATAAATGGACAGGTGATTAAAGGATGGCCAAGCCCCATAAAACGCCAGCCTGTACCTCTGCTTTCTAAATTGTAGGAATAAATATAATAACCAACAACTAGGGCGGCAAAGGCCAGCCAGGCTAGATTGGTAAGGAAAATGACTGTTTTATTAAGGCTAACCTCGGTGGTGGCGAAAATAAAATAAGGGTTTTTGTTTACCTCTTTATCCAACAGAATGCCCACGGTTTTACCCACTTCGTAACGACGCTCATAAGGTTTAGCATCGTTCACGGTGGTTTGTTGCGTGACTGTGCTGCCTACCAGATTTTTAAATTGCAGGGTAAGTTCGTAAGTATCATAAGCTGCGCCGGATTTCGAAATTTTTGCTGATGCTAATATTTTAGCTTCGCGTGGCTCTCCAGTGATTTTAAGTTTTTCTATATTCCGTTTAATTGAAAAGGTACGGATTACCCATTTTCGGTAATAACCAATCAGCAATATGGCCCAGAACAAAATAGAGATTACAAGCACAGTAAGCGAATACCATGCATTGCTGCCCACCAGATTGGGTATATCCTCCTTGGTGTTGTAATACATCAACATAGGGAAGGGGATGGCGAAAAACAGCATGTAAATAATCCAGAATATCGAGAGTCCTTGTTTCATAATAATATAGGGTATTTATTCCTGCTTAAAATATTGCCCAAACCATTGATCGAAATCTTCCTTGTGTTTTTCTTGGGCAGTTTTAATCAATTCATCTGGTGCTTCAATCTGGCCGAGGCCATAGTCGCCTTTCATCCATTTTAAATAATCACCCAAATCCTCACTTTCTTCGTAGTTGTTTTTATCCTTATAAAAATAGGCCTGATCAAAATCGACCCATATTTCGGTATCGTATGTGAGTAAATGGAGCAATTGCAAAATATTTTCCGCAATAAGATGTACACCGCCTTCATCGCCAAAAACTACGATCGGCATTTGGTTTAGCGGCTTGTTTGTTCCATCGTTCCAGATGGCGTAAAATGAGCCGGTATCATTGGCCTGGGCAAAAGGTATCAGACGGTTTAAAAAATCTTCATCTTCACTCCAGCTTTTCAGTCCCCATTTCTCGTCGATCAAAACGCCAAATCCTTTACTATAATTTCCGAACGAAGAGATATTGTTTTGGAAATAAATCAGTTTTTCCAGTTCGCTGGGAACCTGGCTTAGGCCTAGATTTTCTTTAAAATCTGTTATGTTTATCATAAAATTTAATGATTGAGTGATAGAGTGAATGAATGATAGAATGATTGGATGTTGAATGATTGAATTTAATTGAGATTAGCTAAAAAGGCATCTTCTTTACTTCAATTTTATTATCCTTTGCATATACATCTGCAAGTTGCCAAAGCTTATTATATAACTCAATAAATGTATCATAGGGCTTCTTATCCAGTTTGGTTAAAATTTCGTTGATATTTTCCTCTGGTTGATGCTGATCGATCATTTGGGCTACCTTAAGATGTTCTGTTTTGTAGTGCTTTAAAACATAATCGTGTAAGGCAATAGACGCATCTAACATCGGTTTTGTTGCTGTAGTTGGATGCAATTTCTTTACTTTTTCCAAATTCTTTTCGGCGCTGGCGATCGAATTTTTCAAGTATTCTTCGCAGCTGCTTGCTTTACCGGGGCCAGATGTACTTTTGGTGTATATCTGGTAACCTTCGAAATAATAGGTGCCAAAACGGGATATATCATTGGAGTTTAAGGCTGCCCTGTCGAAATATTCTTCCGGTGTATTTAACGTAAAGTTGCATGCGGTGATGGTTAAAACCATCACCATTAACATGCCATTTTTGATATTGAGGCGCATAATCTTCTTTTTAATACTTACCAACAAATGAAGATTTGTCTTCGAACATTTTACCAATTAGTGGAACAGGTTTTAATGCACCATTGGCTGCATTGATGATGCCCAATATCCACAGGATAATAAAGGCATAACCCACAAGGCCTAAGAACGATAAACTAGGTACTATACTGGCAATGATGGTAAATGCGATATTAAAAACAATACTGACTATGGCAAGACCTAACGATTGTCTTAAATGATATTTTAGTAAAGCATCGGCTTTGTCTTTTCCACTGAAATAAGCTACTAACCAACCAATAATGGTGATGTAAGAAATGATTGAAAGGGTTTTGTTGTCCATGATTTCTGTTTTTAGGTTTAAAAATTATTTAGGTCAAAGTTGGGACTAAACATTGCGCTTTAAAAGATTTTGCCGCCTACAGAACATCTACTACATTTTAATAAAACGTCTACAATATATCTACAGGTTTATTTAAGTTTTTGATATACAGATATTTATGTGTTTAGATTGTTTTCGATTTTCGTCTACAATTTTATCCAGGCTCCAATCTTTATGTTAATTTTACGATATGAAGCTTCAGGTTTTTAAAAAGATAATATTCTTAATAGGCGTTAGCTTATGTTTCTGTGCCGCCAATGCGCAAACCTTATTGGATAGTACAGCGCTCGATAAAATCAGTGAAAAAGATAAACCAGCCCTCCTTTCGCAATTGGCAGAGCGAAGCCGGATTAATGGCGATTATAAAGCCGCCATTGCAAGAGCGCAACAGGGTGCAGACCTGGCCTTAAAGGTAAAAAACCCTACTGAGGCCACAAAAGCCTACGCTGCAATGACGAGTGTATATTCGACCACCAAACAATTTGCATTGTCGAAAAAAGCAAGTGATACCAGTTTATCTATTGCCCAGCGGTCGCGCCAGCCCATCGCATTAGCCTATGCCTATTATGCGCAGGCCTTGTTTTATAGTGCCATCGACAATGCAGAGGAGATTACCAAATACTGTCAGTTGGCGCTTAAATCGTTAGGAAAAAAAGATGATCCCTATCTCAGTGCGAAAATCTATTACCAGTTATATATGTTAAGCTCGCGCAGGGATGACGTGAAAAATGTGAATACTTATGCAAAGGCGGCTACCGAAAATGCATTAAAAACTACTGATTATAACCTGTTGAGCAATTGTTATATTGCCTTATCCGTGGCTGCCGATTATAACTATGCCAGTACTAAAAGTGATGTGCTGCGCGACAGCATCATCTATTATTTAAATAAAGCACAAAATCTTTATCGGCAATACCCAACTTCTGTAGCTAAAAAAACTTATGCGATTTCCTGTATCAACAGTGCCGATTATTATTTAAGGTATTTCTCTGATACCGATCAAACGGCAAAGGCCAATGCCATCCGTTATGCGGGTATGGCGAATGAGGTAATGAAAGGTGCAATTAATGGCGAAGAAGTAAGGGCAAGCAGTTTGGGTATTTTAAGTGAGTATGCCAAGCGCGACAAGAACTTTGTAATGGCTGAAGGATATTTACAGGAAGCTTATAGTGTATTGATCAGCAAAAAGGTACCTTATTATTATACATTAATCAATGTTGTAACCGCGCTATCGAACTTTTACGAGCAGCGCGGCAATTACGAAAAGGCCCTCGAGTTCCAGAAAAAGGCAACGGAGTTTAATAGTAAATATTTTGATGAAAAGCGCACGCTAAATGCCCAAAAACTAGAGGTGCAATACGAAGCTGAAAAAAAAAACAATGAAGTGAAGCTGTTAAAGCAGAGCGAACAATACGCACAACAGCAGAAGTATTTATACATTGGTATTGCTATCGCCTCAATTTTAGGACTGATCTTTATGTTCCGTTCTTACCATTTCAGGTTACGGTATTCACTGCAGCGCGAAAAGCAACTACACCTGGAAAAACAGGACGCTGAACTGCAAATGAAGCTGGAGAAAGAGGAGCAGGCCAGATTAAAAGCAGAACAACTGTTATTGGAGAGCCAACAGCAACAACTGCAGAAAGAAGTAATGGCCAGCCAATTGCAGTTGGAGCATAAAAAAGAGATGCTTTTCCAGATCAAAGAAAAGCTTAGCGATAACCATCAGCTCAATATTAATAAGATCTGGAATGAAGAATTGCTTCTGGACAATGATTTTGAAGAAGCTAAATTTCAGATCCAGCAAGTGCATCCTGAGTTTTTCTCCTTGTTAAACCAAAGGGCGCAACAGAAACTCACGGCGCTCGATCTGAAACTTTGTGCCTACCTGCATTTAAAAATGGACACAAAAAAAATTGCTCAGATTATGCACATCGAAGCCAAAAGTGTGCGCATGAGCCGCTATCGCATTAAACAAAAATTAGGTTTGGGTAAGGGTGAGGATTTGAATCTGTTTTTGCAGGGTATGGGATAACAATTTGTCTCTAAATCAGATGAAATTTTGACTGCTTATGAAGAAATTACATCAAAACTATGGTAAGCCTGGAGAACTTGCAATTTTTAATTTCCCTGAATGCCCCCGTATTCAATTATTTAATTTTCGTTTATAAAACTAATCTGTAAGTGAATACAAAAAGCATGTTAAAAACAAAAATATTATGCCAGCAATTTTAATTGAAGTTAGAAAAGACTATAACGAAGAAGAGGGGCTGAAAATTATCGACTCCGTTCATTCAGCAATGGTAACAGCATTTCAAATTCCACCTGAGGATAGAACCATTATACTTTTAGTTCACCCACCGCATAGATTTGCAGTTTCACCAACTAAAGCTAAACCTGAATTATACACTTTAATAAGTATTGACGCATTTTCGGGACGTTCAATTGATGCAAAAAGAAAGTTATTTAGTGAAATCGCTAAAAATTTGTATGAATTTGGAATCCCCAAAGATCATATTTTAATTGTGGTTAGAGACAGTCAAAAAGAAAGTTGGGGTGTTCAAGGAGGACAATCAGGATATGATGTTGATTTAGGATTTAAAGTTGAAGTTTAAAATTTACATTTTTCAATGCAAATAATTTCACAACTCATGTTAGTTTAGGTATATACTTTTAAGCTGGAATTTTTTAATTCAGCCTGTTTAAATATATTTATCTAAAATTCCCTAAAATGCCGGTTAGGTATTCTGCTGCTTGGCCAGCATAGAAGCAATGCGCTATCGAAGCTGCAAACAAAATAATTCCTATTTTGCATCTTGTAAATCATGAAATACCTAAAAAATTAATGACTATAGTAATTGTTTTAATTTGTATTGCGCTATTGATTGTGATGATCTCTGTTTTTAAGGTCAATGCATTTCTGGCTTTTTTGATCGTTTCGGTACTTACAGGTGTGGCCCTGGGCCTTCCGTTTCCAAAAATTGCCGGAGCGGTTGAAAAAGGGATCGGTGATGTTTTGGGATCACTGGTCATTATCATTACCACAGGCGCCATGCTGGGTAAACTGGTTGCAGAGAGCGGCGCTGCACAAAAAATTGCCCAAGTAATGATGCATATTTTTGGTGCTAAACATATCCAATGGGCCATGGTGATCACTGGTTTTGTGATTGGGATTCCCCTGTACTATGGAATTGGTTTTGTACTCATGGTGCCGCTAATTTTTTCTGTGGTGTACCGCTATAAATTACCCGCTCTGTATATTGGTTTGCCTATGCTTGCAGCGCTGTCGGTTACCCATGGATTTTTACCTCCGCATCCATCGCCATCCGCTTTAGTGGTACAGTTTAAGGCCAATATGGGGCTTACCCTGTTCTACGGAATGCTTGTAGCCATACCGGCAATCGTAATTGGAGGGCCACTTTTTGGCAAAACTTTAAAAAAGATCCCTTCTACGCCTATGGCTTCCTTTGTTGCAAATGAATTACCAGAAAATGAGTTGCCTGGAACATTTATCAGTCTTTTTACCGCGCTTTTGCCGGTAATTTTGTTAGGACTGGCTTCTTTTCTTCCTTTATTTTTAGATCCCGAATCTTCCATTATTCAGGTAGTTACATTTTTGGGGCATCCTTCTATCGTGATGCTGATTGTTTTAATATTGGCCAGTTATTTTCTCGGCCTCTCGAGAGGCAAAAAAATGGATTATCTTTCGGGTATTTTTAGTGATGCCTTAAAAGATATCGCGCTGATTTTATTCATTATTGCAGGATCTGGCGCATTAAAGCAGATTTTGACCGAAAGCGGTGTGAGTAAAGAAATTGCCATCTATTTACAAGGATTGGCCGTTGAACCCTTATTTTTGGCCTGGTTGATTGCCGCCCTGATCCGTTTTTGTGTAGGTTCGGCAACTGTGGCAGGTTTAACCACCGCAGGCATTATTGCGCCGCTCATGGTGGCCACCCACACCGACCCAAACCTGATGGTTTTGGCTGTTGGGGCCGGGAGTTTAATGTTTTCGCATGTAAACGATGCCGGATTTTGGATGTTTAAAGAGTATTTCAATTTAAGCCTTAAAGATACTTTTCGTTCCTGGGCATTAATGGAATCGATTGTTGGTACAGCAGGCCTTGCCGGCGTACTTTTACTTAAAATAATAATATCATAATATGGAAAATTTATCTGCAGATGCACGCTTTGAGAAACTTGGTTTAAACTTACCACCGGCACCAGCACCGCTGGGTGTTTATAAACCTTACCTTATTGACGGAAAATACCTTTACCTGAGCGGACACGGTCCGGTGAGAGATAATAAATTATTGATTATCGGTCGTATAGGCGCTGATATGGATCAGGAAGAAGGCAAACTTGCTGCGCGGCAGGTAGGGTTAACCATGTTATCGACCATCAAAACCAATTTAGGAAGCCTGGATAAAATTAAAAGGGTAATTAAGGTTTTGGGAATGGTGAACTGTACGCCAGATTTTGAAAAACATCCATTCATCATTAATGGATGCAGCGAACTTTTTGCCGAAGTTTGGGGCAGCGAAAACGGGATCGGCGTGAGAAGTGCCGTAGGATTTGGATCACTACCCGATAATATCCCTGTAGAAATTGAAGCCTTATTTGAGCTGTATTAAAACTTTTGGCCATGATAGAAAAGCAATGGTACCATTTAGACAATCCCGGTTCAATTGAATCGCCTGGTTTAATCTTTTACGAAGACCGGATCAAGGCGAACATTCAGCTATTGATCTCGATGATCGATGATAAAAGCCGTTTGCGTCCGCATGTTAAAACGCATAAATCTACTGAGCTAACCAAACTCATGATGGATATAGGTATCTCGAAATTTAAATGTGCCACCATTGCCGAAGCAGAAATGCTTGGCGAGTGCGGAGCGGCTGATATTTTACTTGCTTATCAACCCATTGGCCCAAATTTATATCGTTTGATCACACTTCAGCAAAAATATCCATTGAGCAGGTATAGCTGTTTGATCGATAATGAAAACACCGCGCAGTTGTTGGCTAAACTTTCTAGAAACAGTGGAATAAAAAGCGATGTGTTTATTGATGTAAATGTGGGGATGGACCGTACCGGGATTCTTCCTGAAAATGTTTTGGATCTGTACTGTAAGGTTGTTGAAATGGATGGCGTAATGCTTAAAGGACTGCATGCCTATGATGGTCATATCCACGATCACGCTTTTGCGGTCCGTATTGAAAAAGCTAATGTCATTATTGATGTGCTAAATTACCTGGGTGCTGAAATCCAGACCCGGTTTAATCATGTACCCATCATTGTGGCTGGCGGAACGCCAACTTTTACGGTTTACAACACTCAGACTGATTTCGATTGCAGTCCGGGCACTTTTGCACTTTGGGATAAAGGCTATCAGGATGCTTTTGAGGAACAGAAATTTCTTACCGCTGCATTGGTGGTATCGCGGGTCGTTTCTCTACCCAAAAGCAATCTGATCTGTTGCGATCTGGGACATAAAGCGGTAGCCGCAGAAAAACCACTTGATAAAAGGGTGGTATTTTTAAATGCTCCGGAACTTATTGCGGTTAGTCAAAGCGAAGAACATCTGGTATTGGATGCCGGAGAAAATCACCCTTATCAAATTGGCGATCTGCTTTATGGCCTACCTTATCACATTTGTCCAACCGTAGCCTTACACGAATATGCCATTTCCGTTTCTTCAGCCCGTGCTGATCAGATCTGGAAGATCAGTTCAAGAAAAAGAAAAATAACGATATAATTGATATGTTTACGATAGATGCCCATCTCGATTTAAGTATGAATGCGCTGGAATGGAACCGTGATTTAACACGGCCGCTAGCTGAAATAAACGGGCGTGAACAGGGATTGTCAGACAAACCTGACCGTGGCAGAGCAACGGTTTCTCTGCCCGAACTGCGTAAGAGTAATATTGGCCTGGTGGTGGCTACGCAAATTGCCCGCTTTGTAGCACCAGAAAATCCATTACCTGGATGGCACTCTCCCGAGCAGGCCTGGGCACAAACGCAGGGTCAATTGGCCTGGTATAAAGCAATGGAGGATCGCGGCGAAATGACTCAGGTTAACGATCTGGCAAGTTTAGAACAACACCTCACTTTGTGGAAAGATGATTCTCCAAATGAAAAGAAACGGATCGGCTATATTTTAAGTTTAGAGGGGGCCGATTCTATCGTACATGTTGATTATTTGCAACAAGCTTATGAAAGTGGTTTGAGGGCTATAGGGCCAGCACACTATGGTCCGGGCCGATACGCTCAGGGAACAGACGCGACTGGTAAATTACGCCCTGGAGCCTACGAGCTGCTTGCCGAAATAGAAAGACTTAATATTATCCTTGATGCCACGCATTTATGTGACGATAGTTTTTGGGATGCGCTCGGTCATTTTAATGGCCATATATGGGCATCGCATAATAATTGCAGGGCATTGGTGAACCATAACCGGCAGTTTAGTGATGAGCAGATTAAGGCATTAATTGCGCGTGGTGCTGTAATTGGTGCTGCATTGGATGCCTGGATGATGGTTCCCAACTGGAAGAGGGGAATTTCTACTCCCAAAGAAATGAACTGTAACCTGGAAGTGATGATCGACCATATCGATCACATCTGCCAGCTTGCGGGCAATGCCAACCACGTTGGTATCGGTTCTGATCTGGATGGCGCATTTGGAAGGGAGCAGTGTCCTTATGATCTGGAAAGCATTGCCGACCTGGATAAAGTTCCTCATCTTTTCGAAAAACGTGGTTACAGTAAAACGGATATCGAAAATTTAATGCATGGCAACTGGATCAGGTTTTTAAGAAAAGCCTGGGCTTGAAGCATCAAACTAACCTGTAATGAAATGTAAAGCTGTCTTTGATTTAGTGTAGATACACCCCGCCCTTCGGACAGCCTTCTGGAAAAGGGGAATAAACAATGACCGGGAATTGCTCAACTCTTAAATTCCCGGTCATGATCATTCATATTTTACTGCAATAATCTCCATTCGCTAAATTGAAGATCTGTACTTCCATTGTTCGAGGTGATAAACAGTTTATAATATTTATAAGCAGTGGTATTGCTGATCAGTATTTTCTTGGTCTGTCTTCTGAGATCGAAAGTTTGGTTGCTGCGGATATCCAGTTGGGTAAAGTTTACATTATCGTTTGATCCCATCAGTTTCCACCCTTTTGGATCGCGGTCAGGGGCATCGTTACCTGCGGTAATGGTGTATCCTTTAACAACCTGACTGGTTGGGAAAGTGAGCTGTGTCCAAAAAGTGGTCGGATAACTTCCTAAAAAGAATTTGGTATTGTAATAACTGTCGGTAAGTTTCGAAGAGCCCTCGGCAGCTGAAGCGCCACCAGCGTTTTCATTGCTCACACTTAGGGCAGCCTGAGCAGTAATATCTTTCAGATAGCTTACATTTGGAAAAGCTGTTTTGGCTGTGTTCAGTTGGGTAGTCCAATTATTGCCCTGTTCATCCAGGGTTCCAAAAGCGCTTAAAGCAAGCGGTTTAAGGTCGATGCCGGTTGCACCACTCCAGAAGTGTATAAATTCGCCATAGTTCATCGATCTTGAAAAGCGTACGATATTACCCTGGCCATTGTTTACAGTTTCTTTTGGGAAATATTGAGCCAATAAACTAAAATATTTGTTTAAGGAACTGGCATCGCCTTGTTGGCTGTAAATAGGGAAGAACCAATCTCTAAACCAATAAGTTTGGGCGCGCGGATAACTTTCTGCGCCATTGGCCACCAGGTTATACCAGCGCTGAACATCAGCAGGGCGGTTAAGACCAATGTAAACATCATAGATGTATATTTCCATCCATTTACTGTCGTGCCAGATACCAAATGCAGGCGAATTGAGTACATTTCTTGATGCACCTTCAACAATATGGCCAACCTCGTGCGTGGTGAGATCGAGATCGTTTCCAGTGCCCGATAACCAGGCAGTCGAGCTGGAAGAACCTACGTCGATTACGTTTCTATAATCGTGGCTGGCATCCATATAGGTACTGGGGTGGCCGCCGCTATATTTTCCGGTGTGGAATATTGCCCATAAGCGGGAGTCGGAGCCAAAAGATCCATATTTGTTTTTGGTATAGTTCCAAACCTGCGCCAGGTAGGTATTTGGCCAGGTTACGGTGCTGCTTACATCATTATCATGATAAACCACAATACTGGTGTCGTGATAAAAACGCTGTAATACCTGTACATGATCGAACCAATGTTCCTGCCAGGTGAGGGGAGGCTCTGCGAGTAAAGTGTTGTTTGTAACGGAAACAGGACTTTTAGAAAGTTGCTCGGCATCTTCCGGTGCAGCCTTTTTGCAAGAAAGGCTGAGGAAGATTAAGAGGCCTGGAATGAGGATTAATCTGTTTTTCATAATGGGTTTTTATATTTAGGTTGAGTTGATTGCTCAGATATGCTTTGGCTGTCCCCCTTTTCATCTTTTCGGCCGTTGTTGTGATAAAGTTCTGTTTCTGATATAAATAAAACGTTTTAGTAATTGTGCTAAAAATATATCCATTCGGTGATGGATTTATATATTAAGTTAATGCTTTAAAATAAAAGAGATGCGTTTGTAATTTAAATATTACAAAACTGTATTCGTGTTTTTGATGCTTTTTGTGTTAGTAATTACCTGTATGGTGTAATTATCCATCATTATGATCGGTTTATGCATTTCTCTTATAGCCTATAGATGATAGCTTTATATCACCAAATTATAAACCAACTGTGATGAGTGCTGCTTCTTTGATATTCAATGAGTTGGATGCTGTATCATCAGATTATCGATAAACCTATATAGATCTGAATATATATTAATTAACCCTTAAACAACCAAACCATGTTAAAAAAATCACTACTCTTATTGTTATTGCTTATTAATGTTTCGGTAGCGCTAAATGCAAAGGACGGAACACTGAAACCAAAGAACTCTTTTTACAGTTGTACTTTAACCCAAAACAATTTTAATCTCTCACTTACCTATGGCCCAACTTCTTTTAGTTTAACGAATGTAAATTACGCGGCAAACTATTCAAGCAATCCATATTCTCAAGGGCAATGGGAGGTAGGTGTGGTAATCGGTTCGATCAGCTGTCATCCATCCACCTATATTTATGGCAGAAGAACACAGTTAGATGGCCGTGTGATGGAGACCGGAATTACCGCTTCAGGTTATGTAGTGATCAAGTGGGTTTCTGGCCCGCCAATGCCAACAAGCAGTGCGCCTTATTATGCCGTAGATATGTCGAACGTAAACATTTCGAGCACTGGAGGTTAGACAATCGGATCATATTGATCAAAATTTCCCCTTGATCTTATATGGGTATAGTGCAATAAACCGCTTTTGGCTTAAACACCAAAAGCGGTTTCTATTTTAATGCGACAGCAGGGGGAGGATGGGACTAAAATAGTTCATCATTTTATCTGTTTTTATTTGTAATCTATATAATCTATAGATTTTGTATATATTTGCTTTCAGAATACTTATACTCATGGCTGTGGTGGTGTAAATTGCAATAAGAGCTCATGATTGCGCTAGTAATTTGAAGCTAAGCAATCTTTAATAAGCATGGGGTGATGCCACAACTGATTAATATAATATAAAACATTTTGAACAATTTATCATCATTTACTGATCACGAGCTTGTTGTTTTACTGGGTAGAAGTGATTATGCCGGTTTTGCGGAAATTTTTGACCGTTACCATCATTTGCTGCTTAACCATGCTTATAACAAGCTTCGAAATAAGGAAGAGGCGAACGGGGTGATACAGGATGTTTTTATTAAACTCTGGCATTTGCGGGGTGAGGTGGATATCCAGGATCTTTCCGGTCATCTGTATGCCATGGTTAGGGATGGTATATTTTCTTTGTTTTATCAAAAGCAGGCTGATATTGGTTATGATAAAGCATCGGATTATTTTAGAAGCGATGGTGTACTTTCGGATCAGTTCTTAAAGGGAAAAAGGCAACTTAATGAAATTGTCGATAGTTAATTTATAGTATCAATAGGAGGTTCAATCCTAGTCAAGTCTGAGCAAATGAACTTTTATTTTCTTTCAAAATATAATTCCATCGCTGCTAAAGCCCTGATTCAGCGCGGATGTAACAATATTAATAGTTAGTCTATGGATTTTGTAGATTAAATATTTATCGATATGTTTGCTGATCATGAATGCAACAATAACTCCCAGAACCTCTTCTATCTCTGATATTAATCATAAACGCATTGTTTTGAAAATTTATATCTACGGGAATATGTGCTGTTGTTGATTTTGATTTCCCCCGTAACCATAGGCCAAAACCTATTGCGTATTAAAAACTAACCACCAATTCCCTACAATATGTATTGAAATCCTTATATAAAAAAGAACCGGCAAGGAAGCCTCGCCGGTTATCATGGAATATCAGTTCTGTAACGCCAATCACGCACTGATACCCACTCCAGTCTTATCAAATGAATTGAATCATTAATATAAAACCCGTTAAATATGGAAATATTTCTCCATAAGAAAAAACCGTTCTTATTGGTCAGCCTCGTTTTGCTCCTCAGCGTGCTAACCGTGCCCCTTAAAATTTTTGCCCAGGTTGAGCCGCCGCCATTGATTAATTCGAAATTGGCAGGTGTAGTAATCGACTCCCTAACCAAACAGCCATTGCCCGGAGTGGTAGTCCGCATTAAAGGTGTTACCCACGTTGTTTCTACCGATGGTGATGGGAAATTTGTTTTTGTAACTGGCCAGAAATTACCTTATACCTTAATCCTTTCTTCAGTAGGTTACGAGACTAAAGAAATCGTGGTGAGCACAAGTCCCACTACCATCAGGTTAAAAGAACTCAATAGTCAGTTAAACGATGTGGTTGTTGTAGGTTATGGTACCCAGACCAGAAAATCGTTAACAGGTTCGGTTTCTACCATAGCGGTAGATGAAGTTAGGGCTAAGCCAACCGCTACCTTTGCAGAACAGCTGCAGGGTAAAGCCCCAGGCTTGCAGGTAAGCACTTCTACAGGCGTTCCGGGTGATGGGATGTTTATCCGGATCCGTGGTACAACATCAATCAATGCAAGTAACGATCCTTTATATGTGATTGATGGTGTTTATGTAAACAGCGGCTCGCTACAAAAACTGACCACGCAGGGACAGGCCAATAACCCCTTGTCTGATATCAGTCCTGATGATATTGAAAGCGTAACCGTTCTAAAAGATGCCGATGCAACGGCCATTTACGGTGCACGTGCAGCCAACGGGGTAATTTTGATCACCACCAAACGCGGTAAATACAATACAGCACCAAAAGTTAGTTTAAGTGCTTATGTCGGTGTGGCAAAAGCACCTAAATTATGGGATCTGGTAACAGGGCCACAACATGCCGAACTTGTTAATGAATTTTATAGAAACTCCAATGCTGATGCCATTGCAATTGCCGCAGCAAATGGAACAGCTCCTGCTACCACCTATCAATTTCAACCATTCCGCGCACTTTCGGATAATCCAACCGCCACTCCTGCCGCGCGGGGTTTACCTCAAGATCAGAATACCTATGATCGGTTGAATAAGGCTTTTCGTACCGGACTGCTGCAAAACTACGATCTTTCTGTTTCAGGAGGTAACGATAAAACGACCTATTATATCGGTGGTGGTTTAAACAAACAGGAAGCTACCCTTAAAACGAACGACTTTAGAAGAGGAAGTTTTAAACTCAACCTCGACCAGAAAATCAATGATTATGTAAAAATAGGAACCAGCAATATCCTTACCCAAACCTACCGTACCAATGCGCGGGTAGGCGATGGGCCACAGGGAGGAATACTGCAATCGGCCCTACATACGCCAACTTATCTGCCAGAGGTAAATGCCGATGGAACACCGGGCAAGTGGGCAGGTTTTGATAACCTTGATGTACTACTGAACAATACCAATATGAACAGTACCAGCAACAGGCTGATCAGCAATTTATATGGTGAAGTAAATATTACAAAAGATTTGACTTTTAAAACCAGTTGGAGTGTTGATTATAACCAATACAACGAATTCCAGTATTGGAACAGTTTAACCAACCTGGGCATTGCAAACAAAAACCTCGGTAGCTCAAGTGTAAGCAATAATACCATCTGGACCAATGAGCAGACTTTAAACTATAATCATGTTACTGGCAAGCATACTTTTGGTGCTTTGGTAGGTAATTCATTACAGGGATCAGTGTCCAATCAAACACTGGCGCAGGGTACCAATTTCCCGAACGATTCGTTCCAGCAGATTGCCTCTGCGGCTAACACAACTTCATCCGCAACTGAATCAAAATATACACTGTCTTCATTTTTTGCCCGTGTAAATTATAACTATGGTGGAAAATATTATGCTGTTTTTAGTGTAAGGGCCGATGGTTCTTCACGTTTCGGTGCCAACCACCAATGGGGATATTTCCCTTCAGCAGGTTTGGCATGGCGTGTTAAACAGGAAAATTTCCTGAAAGATGTTGCTGTGATTTCAGACTTAAAACTCCGTGGAAGTATCGGCGTAACGGGAAACCAGAACGGGATCAACGATTTTGCCTCGCGTGGATTATGGGGCGCTGGGGCTAATTATCAGAACAATCCTGGAACCATACCTTCACAATTGGCCAACCCTGATCTGAAATGGGAAAGTACCCGCCAGGCGAACATTGGTTTCGATTTAAGTTTCTTTAAAGACCGGTTGACTTTAAGTGGTGATATCTACGATAAATACACCAGCAACCTGTTGCTCAACCTGCCATTGGCTTCGAGCAAAGGTTTTTCATCCATCTTAACCAATGCAGGCGAAATGAGCAACAAAGGATTGGAGCTTAATATCAGCAGTATCAACTTGGATGGTGCTTTTAAATGGAGCAGCAATTTCAATATTTCGCGCAATATCAATAAAATAGAGAAACTGCCTACACCAGTTGTGGCAGCTTATGCTGCTGAACGTATGGTGCAGGGCTTATCGATGTATACGTTTTATGTGTATAATCAACTTTATGTTGATCCGCAGACTGGAAATGCAGTTTACGAAGATGCGGATCATAATGGCGTAATCAATGCAAACGATATTGTGCCGGTAGGAAATGCATTACCGAAATTTAACGGTGGTTTAACCAATAACCTGAGTTATAAAGGTTTCGATTTATCGGTATTCTTCAATTTTGTGTATGGCAACAAGGTGTATAACAACAACAACTATTTCCTTGAAGGTGGCGGTACCCGCGATGCCAACAGGGCAATGGATGTTTACCAGTTAGACCGTTGGCAGAAACCCGGCGATATCACCAATATGCCAAGACTTACCGCTTACGGACAGAACTACACGTTAAGCCCCACCAGTCGCAACATTGAAGACGGATCTTTCCTTCGCCTCAGCAATGTAACCCTGGGTTATAACCTGCCAAAAGAATTTATTAAAAAAGCAAGAATGGCTTCGGTAAGGATATATGCAAGTGGCTCAAACCTTTGGTTGTGGACGAAATATAAAGGTCCGGATCCAGAGATCAATGTGTCTTCGTCGGCCACCGTATTGGGTTACGATTTAGGTACACCACCAGTGCCACGTACCTTCCAGATAGGTGCAAACATTACTTTTTAAACCGAATAATCAATCATGAAAAAAGTTATTTACATATTCGCAGTCATAATCCTGTTCACTTCCTGCAAAAAATTTCTGGAGGTAGAGCCCCAGTTGCAGGTAGACCAGGATCAGGCGATCATCAATGCAGGCACGGCAACTACCGCCGTAAATGGTTTATTTAACCTTTTGGCGGCTAATAGTTATTATGGGTCGAATTTTCCGGCACTTTCCTATTTATCTGCCGGAGATATCCAATGGTCGGGCTCGCAGTCTGATCCAAACGAGATTACCAAACACCTTACTTCTGCGACTAACGGTTATGTACAATCGGCATGGACCGCCATCTACAAAACCATATCTCAATCGAATTATATTATTGATAAGGTACCAACTGTGAGTGATCCGCTGTTAACCACAGCACTAAAAAACCAATACCTGGGTGAAGCTTATTTTGTACGTGCATTGGCTTACTTCGATCTTGCCCGTGGTTGGGGAGGTGTACAGTTGATCTTAAAACCGACCTACACTTCATCAGATAACAGTGATATTCCACGTAGTAGCCTGGCGGATACTTATGCGCAGGTATTAAAAGATTTAAACTTAGCTGAAACTTTGGTTCCTACTGCGGTAAGCCGCAACAGGGTAAGCTTAAGGACAGTACAGGCACTTAAAGCCAGGTTTTACCTGTATCAAAAAAACTGGGCACTGGCTGAGCAATTCGCCACATCAGTGATTGGTGATAATGGCAATTATTCGCTTGTGGCGCCATATAGTGCTTTTTTTGTAAATAATGCTGTCGCTACCAACGAGTCGGTATTGGAACTGGCTTATACTACATCGAATACCAACGGACACAGCAACTGGTGGTTGCCGCCTGCTTTGGGTGGCCGAAGAGAATGGTCGCCAAATGATGCCTTGGTAAGCCTATTGAATAATCCTGCTATTGGCGGTAATCGCAATAGCCTGATAGCACGAACCGCGCCCCCGGGTAACTTATGGTATGGCAAATTATATTACCGCAATCCGTTGGGTACAGATCCGGCTTATGTAATCCGCATCGCTGAGTTATACCTTATCCGTTCAGAAGCCCGGGCACAACAGGGCAACCTAACCGGTGCAAACAGTGCACAAAGTGATTTAAACGCGGTGCGTAGCCGTGCAGGTCTTGATGCAACTACCGCAGCTACTTTAAGTGATATTTTATTGGCACTCGAAAAAGAACGTCAGGTAGAATTCCCTTTCGAAGCCGACCGTTGGTTTAACCTTGTGCGCACAGACCGTGCGCAGACTGTGCTGGCATTGCCCGATAAACACCTTTATTTATTCCCGATTCCTTATAACGAAACACTGGTTGATCCGCAACTGGCAGGAGCTAACCGTAACCCTGGTTATTAAAATATTGATCATGAAAAAACTAAATATTTTTCTTTTGGCCTTAACTGCACTCGGTTATTCGGCCTTTGCCCAATCATCACCCATTACCGTAAAAAAATCTGATACCAGGCATGGCCCCGAAAAAGGCAGTCTGTTGATTATCGGTGGGAATGTGGGTTCGCAACGCGATATCTGGGAGAAATTTACCGAACTGGCAGGTGGTAAGGATAAAGCCGTACTGGTAGTGGTTACCACTGCATCAGGCGATTCAGCTGCATTTGATAAAAAAGGAGTTGAAGAGGTGAAACGTCAAACCGGAATTAAAAACGTAACACTTTTCCATACCAGCGATTTTAAGGAAGCCAATAGCGAAAAATTTATCGCACCCTTAAAAAATGCGACTGCAGTTTATTTTGAAGGAGGCCGTCAATGGCGCATTGCCGATTCTTACCTCAACACCCTTACCCATCAGGCTTTTATTGATGTGCTGAACAGGGGTGGGGTAATTGCAGGCAGTTCGGCCGGGGCAAGTATTATCGGTTCCTTTTTATGGCGGGGCGATACCAAAGGAGCACAGATTTTGGTCGGCGATCATACACAAGGGTTGGGTTTTCTTAAAAATTCGGCCATCGATCAGCATTTATTGGTGCGTAACCGCCAGTTCGATCTGGTCGATTTTATCCGTAAAGCGCCCGATTTAATTGGCATTGGTTTGAATGAAGCAACAGCCATTCTGGTACAGCGTGATACGTTGCAGGTGCTCGGACATTCTTTTGTGGCCATTTACGATTATAATACCATCACCAATAGTGGCGAAAAACACGTGGTGAATAACCGGGAGGATTTTACAGCATCGAACGGGCCATTTTTCTTTTTGAGTGCAGGTCAGAAATATGACCTCGCAAAAAGGCAGGTGATCAAAGAAGTTCACAAACCCGCAAATGCTGCTGCCAAGGCCGATGACGATCACTAATCTTAAAAAATAAAGCAATGAGTAACACGAACATACCATCTCCACCTGTATGGACTGATCGGGAAAAGCTGATATTCAGGTTCTTTTTCCTCTTTTTTATCCTTCAGGCCATTCCCTTGAGTGTTGATTTTTTTAAAACGGTTTTTGGCTTTAACTGGCTGCACATCAGTTACGGCGATATTTTTAACCTTAGCCGCCTTTCAGCCAAGTTTATTCCAGGTCCAGATAGTTTGGTGAATTGGATCATTGTTGCCATAATTGCATTAATCGGTGCCGTTGCCTGGGAACGATCGAAATATAAAAATATAGATTACGACCGTTTTTATTACTGGTTAAGGGTTGTGGTGCGTTACCGTTTGGCCATTGGCATTATCGGATACGGGTTCATTAAATTTTTTCCCTTGCAGGCACCCTTTCCATCCATCAGTAATTTAAATACCAGTTATGGCGATTTTACCGACTGGAAAATATTTTCGATGAGTCTGGGTATCGTGCCATCATACGAAGCATTTTTGGGAGCGATAGAAATCCTTGCAGGCTTATTGTTGTTCATCCGGAAAACAGCCACTATAGGTGCTGCAATTATCCTGGTATTTACCGGAAACGTATTTATATCCAACCTGGCGTATGAAGGTGGTGAATATGTATATGCTACCTACCTAATCATTTTTGCTCTTTTCGTGATCTGGTTCGACGCACAGCGGATCTACAACTTAGTATCGCTTGAGCGGCCGACAGAGCCCAATAGGTTTAAGCCAAGCTTTACAGGTAAAGGCAAATCGCTGCGCCTGGCGCTTAAGTCACTAATCATTTTCTTTTTTGTTTTCCTATATGGATTTAAAACCTATTCGGGCTTTCATCACGATCCTTACCAATTTCCCCATGCCAAAGGTCTGCCAAAGGCTGCAGGAATTTACAATGTAAGCGAATTCCGGATCAATGGGCATGTATTGCCTTATGCGGCAGTAAATACGCTGCGCTGGAAAGATGTGGTGTTTGAAAAATGGGCTACCATCAGTATCCGTTCAGATCGCCCGGTAATTGTGGATTCGGCAAATTACGAACAGGTATTCAAAAACGATAAAGACCGCGATTATGAACTGGCTGGTACAGCGGGAAGACATTATTACAGTTATACGATCGATTCAGTTAACCATGTACTGTTTTTAAACAACAAAAGCCCCCACTATAAAGGTGAGCGGTTGCGGTTAAAATACGAACGGCCTGATAGTGTTACGGTGATCCTTTCAGGTACCGATCAGCACCTCGATTCTGTTCATGTGGTACTGAATAAAATCGATAAAAAATATCCATTAAAGCTTAGCCGCCGCAAAGCACTTAAACTATAAAAAAGCTTAATGTTATGTCTGAAATAAAACAACAGGAGATAGAAAAGGGATTAACATATCAGCAAATCTGGGCTAAAAAGCCCTGGTCGTGGCAAAAGAAGTTTGGCTTCCGGGTGCTGTTTATCTTTTTCCTGGCCATGTCTATCCCATTTTCGGCCAATTGGTATAAAAATGTTTTTACCCTCGATTGGTCGCGGCCGCATTACCGCGATTTGTACGATATCGCCCGTTTCCAGCCCAGCTTTTTATCACTTTTTGGCGGCCAACGCTCACGTGATATTACCGATTCGCCATCGGGTGATGAAAATGTAAAGAAAAACGGGCCTAAAAAAACTAAAGCAGAAAATGGTGCATTAAAAGAGAATGAAGCGCAAAATGATGCAGTTTTGCCTCCAAAAAGGAGTTTTCTTGCCGATTATGTAGATTGGGGTATAGCCCTTGTATTTGCATTAGTTGGTGCATTAATCTGGACCGTTATAGACCGTAAAAGTAAATCTTATCATATCCTCTATTACTGGATCAGGGTGGTGGTGCGTTACCGTGCCGGGATCGGGATTATTGGTTTTGGTTTTACCAAACTTTTCCCAACGCAGATGCCTTATCCATCATTGGGATTGCTGAACAGTAATTTTGGCGATTTTACTGCACAAAAAATATACTGGCTCTCGGTAGGGGTAGTGCCCTGGTACCAGGTTTTTGGCGGGGTAGTGGAGATTGCCGCAGGTGTAATGCTTTTCTTCCGCAAAACAACCACTTTCGGCGCAATTCTATTGGCTGCGGCACTGGGCGATATTACCTTCGTAAATTATGCCTACGATGGTGGTGTGCACGTATATGCATTTTATTTTGTGATACTTGCGCTATTTCTTGCAGCAGACGATTTCCCTAAATTATACAACCTGTTAATTCTCGAACGTTATACGGTTCCGTTCAGAATTTACCCCGATTTTAGAAAACCATGGCTTAAATACAGCCGCATTACCTTAAAAGTGCTCATCTTTGTGATCTTTTTTGGTGTGCTCACCTATACCGAGGTAATCAATTTTAAGTACGATCCTTATAAACAGCCTGCAACCGCTGGCGTTAAAAAATTAAGGGGGAATTATCATGTAAGTGAGTTTAAAATCAATGGACAGGTTGTTCCTTTTAACCCGCTCGATTCGACCAGATGGCAGGAAGCCACGTTTGAAAACTGGACTACCCTGACTTTCAAAATCAACCGCCCGGTACTGATTGATCCATCAAATGGTGGCGGTAGCCCGATGCGTGATATTCAGCGTACTTTCGAGATCAGTGGCGTTGCAGGTGGTCAAAGGGCATTTCACTATTATGCCGATACCGTAGATAAAGTGCTTTACCTGCAGGATAAAAATGTAATGGCCCTAAGGGGTGCTCGTAAAGATGCCGGCCGTGCTAAGCCAGATCAGGGAAAAGAAGATCAGTGGATCAGCAAAACGGCATGGCAACATATCGGTGATGAAAATAAAATGATCGATAAGGCCGCATGGTCTACCAGACGTGACAGGGAATTTGAGGAAAAACCAAGGGAAGTAAAACGCCACCATATGGTACTGAAGTATGATACTACGGATGGCTCCAGGGTAATTCTTTCGGGAATTAACGAGCGTAAAGATTCTATTTATGTGGTGCTCGATCGTTACAACCGAAAATATGTACTGCCAAAAAGCACTTTGAGCGCAGGTAAATATTAAGATAATGAACAAAAAAACGGTAATCCTACTTGTGTGCCCTGTAATGCTGTTATTGATGTCGTTAAAAGCCGCATTTATACCGTCACAAGTGAAAAAGCCATTAACTGACAGCTTAAAGCGCCCGACTAAATTCGGTTTTGGCCGCCCAGCTACCGCTCAGGAAATCGCAGTTTGGGATATCGATGTCAGGCCAGATGGAAAAGGATTGCCAGTAGGGCAGGGAGACGTGAAAAAAGGCAAGCTGTTATATGCTCAAAAATGTGCGATGTGCCATGGCGATGATGGTAGGGAGAAACCTGGTGTAAAACTGCCCGGTGCAGCTTTGGTTGGCGATACCTCGGCTACCAGTAAAGCTAAAACTATCGGCAATTACTGGCCTTATGCCACCACCTTATTCGATTATATGCGGCGTGCAATGCCTTATAATCTGCCGGGTTCTTTAAGTAATAATGAGGTATACAGTTTAACCGCTTACCTGCTCAGTGCAAATAAAATTATTAAAGATGATGTGGTACTCGATGCCAAAAATCTATATAAGGTGGTCATGCCTGCGAAAAAACTGTTTATTATGGACAACCGTAAAGGAGGGCCTGAAATAAAGTAATGGAAAAGAACGATAGCAAAGATCAGAAAATAGCTACGGGTAAGATGAGCAGGCGTACTTTACTGGGTGGCGTAATTGCTGCTGCGGTTTTACCTATACAGTCGTTGTTTGCTGGTGAAATGCCGTCCGAAACAACTGTTCTTCCTGATATTACCGATGATCCGACTAAAATCGTAGGCCCCGGACCAAGTCCGCTGGGTAAACGTTCGCCATTTGAGCGACCGGTACGCAAACCTTCTGACATTTCCTCCCGTACTCCTTTGCAGGATTTGCACAGCACGATAACACCATCCGATCTTCATTTTGAACGGCACCATGCAGGCATTCCAACAATCGATCCGGTTAAACATGAGCTGCTGATCCATGGACTGGTCGAAAATCCGATGAAATTTACCCTAGCCGATATTAAAAGATTTCCATCGGTTACCCGTACCTGTTTTATTGAATGTGCCGGTAATTTCAGGACAGGCAAAGCCGAAATGACCCCACAAGATATTCTTGGGCTTACCAGTCAGAGTGAGTGGACAGGTGTAATGCTTTCGACCTTATTCAACGAAGTGGGCATCAGTGATAAAGCCAAATGGTTTTTGGCCGAAGGTTCGGATGCTGCGGTAATGACGCGCACCATTCCCATCGCTAAAGCATGGGATGATGCCATGATCGTTTATGCACAGAACGGTGAAGCCATACGGCCTGAACAGGGTTATCCCATCAGGTTACTTTTACCCGGTTTTGAAGGAAACATGAACATCAAATGGTTAAGGCGTATCGAACTTTCTGAGGAACCCTACATGACCAGGGAAGAAACCTCAAAATATACTTATCCTGTAAAAGATAAAATCAGAATGTTTAGCTTTGAGGTGGATGCCCGTTCCATTATCACCTATCCATCTTACCCTCAAAAAGTAAATAAAGGTTGGGTAGAAATCCGCGGAATAGCCTGGAGCGGTAGGGGAAAGGTAGAAAAAGTAGAGGTAAGCACCGATGCCGGGAAAACATGGCAACCGGCCAGGTTGCAAGAACCTGTGCTGAGCAAAGCACATACTTATTTTAGGCACCTTTGGGACTGGAACGGTGATGCAACGGAAATATTGAGTCGGGTTACCGACGAAACCGGCTATTTACAGCCAACCTTAACACAGTTGGCTGAAGCCCGCGGCGTAAATTTAGGAGGCTATCATATGAACCCCATTACGGCCTGGCAGATTAAAGATGACGGAACTGTTTTATTTAAACCGGAACCAATAAAATAACCAAATGAAATTAGAAAAGCGGGATTATGATGCAATAGTAATAGGATCGGGGCCAAATGGATTGGCTGCGGCTATCCTTTTGCAACAGCAGGGGCTTTCCGTTTTAATTATAGAAGGTAAAGATGTAATTGGCGGTGGGCTCAGCTCTGCCGAACTTACTTTGCCCGGCTTTACACACGATGTATGTTCTGCGGTCCATCCTATGGCACTGGCTTCACCGTTTTTTAGAACTTTGCCTTTGGCCGGGTTCGGACTGGAGTACCTGCAACCTGGTTTGGCCGCGGCACACCCCTTTGATGAGGGTACAGCCGCTATATTGGATCATGGTATTCAAAAAACAGCAGATTATTTAGGAAAGGATGCCAAAACCTATACTTCCCTAATGAAAAACATCACAGCCACCTGGCCATTGATTGATGAAGACGCATTAGGGCCTTTACATTTTCCCAAACACCCATTGGCCATGGCAGGCTTTGGCTTAAAAGCATTAAGCAGCGCCACAACTTTTGTTAAACGTTTTGCAGCAAAACCTGCCCGTGGACTTTTTGCCGGTATGGCTGCACATGCCATACAACCTTTAAGCAATCTGAG
This sequence comes from Pedobacter psychrodurus, assembly GCF_032678585.1. Taxonomy (GTDB): domain Bacteria; phylum Bacteroidota; class Bacteroidia; order Sphingobacteriales; family Sphingobacteriaceae; genus Pedobacter; species Pedobacter psychrodurus_A. Next base: position 39,264 of record NZ_JAVTSN010000004.1, read on the forward strand.
TACCACCGCCATTGGTTTGGTATTGATGGCTGCCGGGCACCTTAAAGGCTGGCCAATACCCAAAGGCGGTTCCAAGTCTATTGCAAATGCGCTGGCTGATTATTTTAAATCGCTGGGCGGAAAAATCCAAACCGGAACTTTTGTTACATCTTTAGATCAATTGCCCTCTACCCATGCCGTGCTTTTTGATGTTACCCCAAAACAATTATTGCAGATTGCAGGGCATAAATTTTCCAATATTTACAAATGGCAGCTCGAACGTTACCGTTATGGTATGGGCGTTTTCAAGGTAGATTGGGCATTGGATGGTCCGATTCCATTTACAGCTCAAGAATGTAAAGGCGCAGGTACCATACATTTGGGCAATACTTTTGAAGAAATAGCTGAAGGAGAACTGAAAACCAGTAAAGGGCAGCAAGCTGAAAAACCTTTTGTGCTGCTGGCACAACAGAGCCTTTTCGATCCTTCGCGTGCACCTGAAGGAAAACAGACGGCCTGGGCTTATTGCCACGTGCCAAATGGATCAACGCAGGATATGACTGCCATTATCGAAAATCAGGTAGAGCGTTTTGCCCCTGGATTTAGAGACAGGATACTTGCCAAACACACCATGAATACCGAACAGATGGAAGCACATAACCGCAATTATATAGGTGGCGATATTAACGGTGGGATATTAGACCTTGGTCAATTGTTTACCAGGCCGGCTTTAAGATGGTCGCCTTATAAAACTTCAGCCAAAGGATTGTATATCTGTTCATCTTCCACACCCCCTGGTGGCGGTGTACACGGCATGTGCGGCTACCATGCAGGTAAAAGAGTATTAAAAGATATTTTTAACATCAAATTAGATAACCACAAATAAACACTATGTCAACACAAAACAATGCTTCAGGAACTACGGGAGCTTTAACAGATGCCGGAATAACACCCGACAAAAAAACATTTTTACAATCGCTTACCGAAGATTGGTGGGCGGTAATTTTAGGAACAATTATTATTGCAACGGTACTTTATTTAACCAATAATGGTACGACGATTAGTTTGCCAGCTTTTAAATGGGCCACTACCGATGATTTATTGGGTAAAATATTATCAGGGCAAAACCTGTTGCTGATTGTGGAAACTGGTGCGGTTTTTCTTGTACTTGCTTCCATTGCGATTGCACTATCGGGTGGCAATGTAGCCAGATTTGCTGCAGGTTTTACCCTCATCTACTTTTTGGCTATCCTCTCTTTTATTATTGGTGGCAACAAAAACGTATCTTATTTCGGTTTGGAATATGTGGTGTTTGCGCTGCTGATCGGTATCCTGTTGGGTAACCTGGTAAAATTGCCTAACTGGTTAAAAGAAGCTGTAAGATCTGAATTTTATATCAAAACAGGTTTGGTGATTTTAGGAACCACCATTTTATCGGCCGATTTAATTAAAGCGGGTTTACCCGGTATTGTGCAGGCCATTATTGTGGTTACGGCCGTTTGGTTTTTCTCGCTATGGCTAAGCCGTAAATTAAAAGTTGATGACGAATTTGGTGTAATATTGGCTTCAGCGGTATCCATCTGCGGTGTATCGGCCGCAATTGTTGCAGCGGGTGCCATTAATGGCGATAAACGCAAGTTATCGTATGTAACCACGTTGGTATTAATTATGGCGATACCGATGATGATTATCCAGCCTTGGGCCGTACGGTATTTTCATATTCCCGAGGTAATTGGTGGCGCATGGTTGGGCGGAACTTTAGATACCACCGCTACCGTTACTGCGGCAGGTGATCTGGTTGGACCGATTGCCGTTAAAGCTGGCGTTATCGCGAAATTCTCACAGAATGTTTTTATTGGTGTTGCTGCATTTTTTATTGCGATCTGGTGGGCTTACAAAAAACCAAAAAGTGCAGATGGTGAGGTTTTGGTTAAAGCTGAAAGTCCCGGGCTTAAAATTGTATGGGAGCGTTTTCCGAAATTTGTTTTGGGTTTTGTTGCCGCATCGCTAATATTCTCCTTCCTGTTATCACCTGCGACGGCAAAAAGTGTGGCGCCAACTTTGAACGGTTTACGCACCGTATGGTTTGCTATCGCATTTATTTCAATTGGTATGGAAGCTAAATTTTCATCACTGGTGAAATTACAGGGCGGCAGACCGGCATTTACCTTTGTAACTGCTCAGATCTTTAACATTTTCTGGACACTACTTTGGTCGTATATCTTATTTGGGGGGCATATATTCCCGATACCTGATTTTAAGTAGGATTAAAGCATCACAGGAGCTTTAATTACAATAGCGCTTCGGACCAACCGGAGCGCTATTTTTTTATCCCATCCGATAAAAAAAATCATCGGCAACGATCTTACCATCTTTTACTTCGTAAACGCATATTTCGCTCATTTTCATCCGGCCATGCTCCTTGTAAGTAGCATCAATATCCATTACTAAAGAAAAATGATGCTCGGCAACAATCGGGTCTGAAAGAGAAGCACTGTGGATCTCCTGCACGCTTTCTTCCCAGTGTAAAGTCTTGTTTTTTACAGCGGCTTTACCTTCAGTGAGCTCCATGTCAGAACCTTTTGGCTCCCTGCTCACCACGTTATCAGCATAAAGTTCCTCAATTGCCTGATCGTTTTTGCCTTCACGGCATAGCTGAACCAATTGGTCAGCAACTTCTTGTGTGGTCATATCGTTATAATTTAGTTATCACTATATAGACGTTTAGGGCAAGTAAATTGTTTAGTGCATATGATCAAGGTGTTAGCATGGGAAGAAAATTCACATGCATAAAAAAGCCATACAAAAAAAATGCATGGCTTTTATATTATCAAAAAGAGGTGAGAAACCATTTATATATCTGTAGCTGATTAAGCATCCGGTATTTCAACCTCTACCAGTTTGATCAGTTTCTCGATGGATTCCTGCCAACCCAGATAACACATCTCAGCTGGTATCACCGAAGGGATGTTTTCCTGTAATACCTTTAATTCCGTACCCACTATTGTTTTGTTAAACCATACAGAGGTGATCATCGCGCCAGGAAGATTCGGGTCGTCAAATTTGTCGGTGTACTTTAGAAATTCATTTGGCTTTATTTCCAAAAACGCTCCGGTCCAGCCCTGGCTGTTGCCGGTACTAAAATTCTGGAACGACATTTTATAAGTAACGCCTTCCTGCACGCTACGTTCGTGAACAGTGCATACATATCCATAAGGCGGTAACCACGCTGCAACCGCAGTATTGTCGGTAAAGGCACGGTATAATTTTTCTGGTGATGCCTTTATCATTCTCTGTAATGAAACTTTGTTATCAGACATAAAATAGATCTTTATTGTTCCTACTCTTATGGCTTTTCGGTTCGCCCGTTTTTTAAGTGTTTGCTGCTCCACTGTTGCTTTAAACAAAGATGGAAGAAAAACATAAAAAATTATAGGGATGAAAACGACTTTCTAACGGTGGGTTTGCGACATGTTGTGCAGGCAAATTTATATTGTAATAATCTACAAAAAGTCCAGCTCAACTTCCTGTAGATCATACGTTGACTGATTTTATTTCACAAAGCTTACAAAGTCAGACAGAGAGAGCCTTACTTTTTTAAAACTGGCAAATACATCTCCTTCTATATCACGGTAACCTAATGCTAAAGAAACAACCGATCGGAGTCCTTTTTCTTTTAAATTCAGCAGCGAATCAAATTTTTCGGTATCAAATCCTTCCATTGGTGTAGAATCTACCTGTAATTCTGCTGCAGCAATTAGGGCTGTTCCCAGCGCAAGATAAGCTTGTCGGGCCGCCCATGAGAAATTCTCTTCATCAGGTCTTGGCAGGATACCACCTACAAGCGCAGACTTAAAGTCTGCCAACGCTTCTTCAGGAATCCCCCTTTCGTTTGCAATATGGGAGATATAAGTCTCAATATGCTCGAGGGTAATCTTTTCGAAAGCAGCAAACACCAGTAAGTGCGACGATTGGGCGATCTGGCCATTGAAAGATCCTTCGCCTAGTTTTTCACGAAGTGCCGTATCCTCCACAACGATGATGCGGTAAGGCTGTAGGCCTGTTGATGATGCGGAAAGATTGGTCGCTTCAAGTATTTTTTCAAGGTCTTCAGATGATAACTTGCGGTCGCTGAATTTTTTGGTGGCATAACGCCATTTAAGATTTTCTATTACTTTCATGTTCTTTTTCAATTATTGATGCTGCAAAAATTGTAAATATTAGTTTACTTTTGTCACCATAAGACAAAAAGTAACGGTGACAAAAAGGTAACCATGGCAGAAATAACAGAAACCCCTACCCACGAATGTAAGAGAGCAATCATGTCGGTATACGATGCCATGTATGTGCTTGGCGGAAAATGGAAGATAACGCTTGTGGCCTGCCTGCTTTTTGGGCCAAAGCGATATTCTGATATTCTGCGGAATGTACACGGTATTTCAGGCAAGATGCTCAGCAGAGAGCTTAAAGAAATGGAAACCAATATGCTCATTAAACGCACTGTTTCCAATAGCCTGCCACTCAGTGTGACCTACGAACTTACTGAATATGGAAATTCGGTTAAGCCGATCATTGCCATTCTTTCAGAGTGGGGAGAAACGCATAGAAAATGGATTACAGGAAGAGAATAATTAGATTTTACCCATAAAATTCTGTTTAAGCATTGTTTTTTTATGCTTTGTCATAAAAGCGAATGTTGTTTTTGTGTGACCATTGCTGTAGAGAAAATACAGAAATTTGGTTCTGTCACCAATCTCAATTAAATAGAACTATGTTTGATAATAGCCTAAATCCTGGCAAGATAGAAAAACTCAATGAGGGTTTTCTGTTGACTGCCAATCCAAAGACAGATTTTATTTGTAAATACCATCATTACACAAGAGATGATGCTGCCTTTTTTTACACCGAACAGCTTGGCGATTTTACCTTGTCTGCTGAAGTGGAAACCATCGGAAGCGCAGATTATGATGCTGCCTTTTTGATGGTGCGTGAAAGTGAAGACCGGTGGATTAAACTGGCTGTCGAACTTGGAGTAGACGGGAACTATAATGTGGTATCGGTAATAACCGCTCCATGGTCGGATGATGCCAATGGCGAATTGCTTTCTACGGGTAAATGTTGGTTAAGGATTACCCGCAAGGATGATTTCTGGGGGCTCCATTACTCTACTGATGGTCTAAAATGGCGATTTGTGCGTGCTTTTGGTTTGGGCCTGGGTAAAAACGTGATGATCGGATTTGGTATTCAGGCACCTGTTGGAGCAGATTGTAGCGGGAAAGTAACGGCTATAACGCTGAGCGATAAAAGTGTAGTCAATTTTCGTGACGGTAGCTAATCATTAATGCTGTATCTTATAGGACAGTTTATAAATGCTTTAAATTTTTGAATGATTTATAAACGTTCCTTTTTCTTCGCTGATCAGGTTTCCCCATGCCGTAATCGCTTCGAGGGTAGGGATTAGGGTTTTACCGAAATCAGTTAAACTGTAAATCACCTTAACCGGAGGTTTCTTGCCGTATACCTTTCTGGAGATCAGGCCATCCTGCTCCAATTTCTTGAGTTGTAGGCTTAAGGTCATTTCGGTTACCGTTTGCATTTCTTTTAAGAGTTCGCTATAACGTTTTGGATCAGTTTTTAGGTGGTATAAGATTACGGTTTTCCATTTCCCACCAATCAGATCCATGGCCAGGCTCACTGTACATGGATAAGTTTTTCCATTCATGATTACACTATCACCAATACATTCTGTTTTCACGGTCTGAATTATTTGAGGCTATCAAAATCGATAGTTATTGCAAATGTAATAAGCTAAAATTATTTTTGCAACTATAATTATTATAGTTTAAATTTTTGCTAGAATAGATATGATATCAAATTCAGAAATAGAGAAAAAGCCGCTCATTACAGTAGTAGGGGTTTTAGGCAAGCAGGGCCTAAGTGTTGCAAGAAGTTTGCTGGAAAGCGGAATGTTCCGGGTACGGGGCATTACCCGTCGTGTTGATTCGCTGGAAGCAATCCAATTGATACAACAAGGAGCCGAACTGATAAATGTTCCGCTCGATCTGGGATACAAAGCACAATTTTTAGAAGCATTCCGGGGATCTTATGGCGTTTTTATGATCACGCCGGGCATTGCACCACCACAAACCCATGAGATGGGGTTGGGCAAAGAATTGGCCGATGCCGCGCTTGCAGCGGGAGTAAAGCAGATTGTTTTCAGTAGCCTGGAAAATGTAGACCGGATTACTGCGGGCAAAAAAATTGCGCCGCATTTTACCGATAAAGCTCGGGTTGAGGAGTATATCAGAACGCTTCCCCTCATCAGTTCATTTATATACATGGCCTTTTTTTATACCAATTTTATGGAATTTTACACGCCGTATTTAAAGGATGATCAACTTGTATTCCCAATTTATTTGCCGAAGGATTTTCGCGCGCCTTTTGTTGATCCGCTCACGGCCACAGGACCAGCTGTTTTGGAAATATTTGCTAATCCAGCCCAATATGCGGGTAGATCCCTGCCCGTAATTGGAGATATCATCTCGCCACAGGAAATGGTCGATACTTTTGTTAAGGTTACCGGAAAAGCAGCCATCTATAGCTCTGCTTTCACAAGGGAAGATTTTCTCCATCATTTCCCCGGCTTTGCTTCCAATGAACTCCTGTTGAGCGAAATTTTAGGAATGTCAGCCTATGCAGTTGAAAATGGCTATTTTGCTCAGGAACGCGATCTTTTATGGAGCCGCAAAATAAATCCAAATTCGCTCAGCTGGGAACAATTCTTACGCACCACAGGTTGGCACGGTGAAAAACGCTCTTATTAAAGAATTGAATTTAGCCATTCATATAAAAGCTCAATATCCAGTAAAACTGAAATATTATAAACGCAGACACGGTAATCAGGTGTACCCATTTATTATCAGATCTGGCAGCGTTAAAGCAGGCAATGATATGAATGAGCTCCCTGACCGGATATACTTTTAACATTTCGACGTGATAATCAGGGCCTTTTATATAAGTGTCGACGGCATCAAATGCAAAGAGTAAGGCCAAGATATAATAAAACCACTTTTTTCGAGATAAAAAATAGGATTTGTAATCTTTATAATCCCTCAAATCTTCTGGAAATAACAGGGCGGCTAAAGTATAATAGGTGACTACATAAATTACCAAAAAGAGGTATTTTAAAAAATCCCAATGCTTTATTTCGGTCAGATGCACCTCAAACCACCAGAAATACACGGTACTTAAAAACATGTAAAAAGCCCATAACAGATGGGTAGTATAGGGCTTTAAACGGTCGGGATGTTCAATAATTTTAACTACCCCTTTTAAGGAGTGGGTTATACTCAGTCCGAGTATGATGCCTAGTACAGTTTTGATATGGGTAAAGGTTTCCATAGAGGGCGGTTAATAAAATAATGATACCTTAAAAAGAGATCAGTTGTCAAATCACGAGTGATCAGATCTATCCATTACCTGATCACCATGGGCCCAAATTGAGGATGGTCATCCAGAAAATAGTCTGATTGGTTTAAAAATGTTCCTTTATCAGGTGTTTACTGATCTGATTATTAAAGATATTAAAATTTAAGCTTCTTTTTATTTTTTAAGCCCTCCAGGAGATCAGCCTTCATTGCAGTTAACAGACCTTTCATTGCTGATTTAAAACTTTATGGAAAGTGGGGTGTTAGTTTAGTGCCTGATTAATCGTCAATATTCTACAGCCTTGCCCTGATCACGCCTAACCCTAATGAAAAATATCATTTTAGCAGAAGATCACAAGGTCATCAGGAACGGACTCAAAATGCTCCTTCAATCCACAAATGAATACAAAATTGTTTTCGATGCCGGTAACGGCCAGGAAGTGCTAGATGCATTGGAGGGCGGATTAAAGGCCGATCTTATTGTATCAGACATTGGCATGCCTGTTATGGATGGGATTACGATGACCAAAGCATTCACAGACAGGAATTTTCAGGTGCCAGTGTTGATGATGTCGATGTTTGATGATGAATCACATCTTTATCAGGCCATAAGGGCGGGAGCAAAAGGATTTCTTTCCAAATCTGTTGATTCAGATGAACTTTTCTTTGCCCTATCCAGAATCGCCATTGGCGAACGTTATATCTGTTCGGCGCTTTCGGTTAAAATCGTAGATCAGGTGATGGATTCAGTACTGATTCCGGGCAGCGGAATTAGAGACTCGGGTTTTTCATCCAGAGAGATCGAAATTTTACAGCTTATTGGTCAGGGACTTACCAATGCAGAGATGGCGGATAAACTGTTTATCTCACGCCGTACCGTTGAGGGCCACCGCCAGAGTCTGATCGATAAAACAGGTGCTAGGAATACCGCTGCGCTGATGCGTTTTGCTTACACAAATGGCATTCTGAACTGATGATCAAAAGCTGGTATTTCAGGTACTCGACTCGAAGAATGCGTAGTTTCCGCAACCGTAGCCATGAAAATTTTGACCCATTTTAGGGTAGTGTATAAAAAAGAGGAAAGCAGATTTTAAAACTGCCTTCCTCTTTTTGGCTTTATGACTGGTACTGTTTAAGGTATTTTTTCAGGTGGATCCTGGCCTCATGGATGTAGGTTTTTACCGTGCCCAATGGCAGTTGCATCTCTTCCGCAATCTCATGGTATTTGTATCCCTCAAAATAGCGGATAAAAGGAACCGAATATTTTTCGGGTAGCATGGATAAAGCACGATTGATGTCCTGCATGGCGAAACTTCCAACTGAAGCATTGGTAGTGGCGCTATAATGAAGATTGGCAGAGGTAATCTCTTCCTCCTGTACAGTGCGATCGCGGTTTTTAAGGCCTTTTTTGTAGTTATTGATAAAGGTGTTCTTCATGATCACGAAGAGCCATCCTTTGATGTTGGTGCCATCCTCGAACTTTGAAACAAAACGTGTGGCCTTTAGCAGGGTTTCCTGCAACAGGTCGTTGGCATCTTCCGGGTCGCGGGTAAAATTGAGCGCGTGCGATTTAAGAGACGACGCGTGCAAACAAATGGTTTCACTGAATTCTTTCTGAGTCATAAGTTTATTGTTTTAGCGTATAAGCACTCAAAACAAAACCTGTACCAGCTGCATGTTCCATTTCCCTCAGCATATTGCCCAATACGTAGATTCCGCAGCGCCCGTATTTTTACCTGTTTAATCGTTAGTGGTGCCTATTTTGGTGCTGCGAAATATTAAATCTGACCGCAGTGATGATCTAGATTTGTTTCTCCACAACAATTTAACAGCTGCCGTTGTTCCTAAAGTAATGGAACAAGAAATCAACGGTTATTATTCTGGTACCAGTGGCCTGCTTTTGCCTGTACCCAACAAACTGCATTATCCCGAGGCCTTCAGGGAGCGCTCCAGGCTCTGCTATTATGGCTCGCTTATGAACAGTATCGAAATCAATAGCTCGTTTTATAAAATTCCGCTGGCCTCAACCGTAAAAAAGTGGACTGGAGAGGTTCCAGCAGATTTCCTTTTCACCTTTAAACTTTTTAAAGGCATTACCCATGCGCCACAATTGGGCTTTGATCCTGCAGATATTGCCAGGTTTATGGAGGTAATTGCCCATGCCGGTGATCAGAAAGGTTGTCTTCTGGTCCAGTTTCCGCCTAGCATCAGGATTGGTAATTTTCCGCAGCTTAGCCGGTTAATGGCCAGCTTGCGTGAGCACGACCCCGAAAAGACCTGGAAGATCGCACTGGAGTTTCGGCATCCATCATTATATGTGGATGAAGTGATGGAGCTTTTGGAAGAATATGGGTTGGGTATGGTTATACACGACAAAGGGGCAGCTGCAAGTCCACTCGATGCGCTTGATACGGATTTCCGCTATCTGCGGTTTCATGGGCCTGGCGGCAATTATAGGGGAAGTTATCCGGATGATGTACTGGCAGAATATGCCAGTTATATTAGGGAATGGTTGGAGGATGGAAAAGTGGTTTATGTTTATTTCAACAATACCATGGGCGAGGCTTATGCTAATCTGAAAACCCTTAAAGGTTTTGTAAACGACATCATTTAAGCTTTAGCCGTTCAAGCTTCTTTTTCGCAATGGTCTGTCTTTTTTGCCATTTTAAAACAGTCTCATTCTCCGCGACAGGAAGACCTTTTGTACCGAGCAGGCCAAGGCTCATGGCCAGCGCTTTGGTATCCCTTGCTTTATCCGGATGTTCATCCACATAGTGTTGCTGTTGGGTTTCTGTTTCCTGCTCAAGGGCATTAATTGCATTTTTAATGAGTGCAACCTCTTTCGAATATTCGTGCAGTTTCCGATAAACCATCATTAGCCTGCTGTTGGCCGCCACATGTGCGGGCTTTTTTTTGAGTAGCAGAACATATTGTTTAACAGCCTCCTTAAGCTGCCCGGCGCGCTCTGCCTGTCTGCCCATTTCAAAACGTTCGGCTTCCCTGATTTTTGTGCTGTTCATGATACAGATTCGATTATAGCAATAACAACAGTTATGCTAAAGAGATGTTTTGATCGATAAGAGGATGCCTAAATGTTGTGAAAATAGACAAAACAATGTATCCTAAATGAGGATTGTATTAATATGGAAAACAATAAGGAAGAAGAAAAAGGCAAAACAGGAAGTATTCCCAATGAGGAAATTAAAGGCAGCGATGCCGATAAAGCCTATGATGAAAACGGGAATTTCGGAAAGCCAGAACCACAGGCCGCAGATCCGGAAAAGAGCGATACCCCTGAAGGCAGCGATGCCGATAGTTAGGCTCAACATAAAATATAAAACAACAATCAACCTGGGTTACGGCCCAAAAAATTAAGCCATATGAAAGCAGCAGTATTCCACAAGCCCGGTGATATCCGGTTCGACACCGTTCCGGATCCGGAAATATTAGATCCCAGAGACATTATCCTTAAAGTTACTTCAACAGCCATCTGCGGAAGTGATCTGCATATCCTGAGTGGGGCTGTGCCACAAAAGGATCCGATGGTGATGGGCCATGAGTTTATGGGGATCGTAGAAGAGGTTGGATCGGCCATTACCAACCTTAAAGTTGGCGACCGTGTAGTGGTACCTTTCCCAATATCCTGCGGAAAATGTTTTTTCTGTACCCATGAGGCATCACCGGCCTGCGAAGAATCCAATTACAAAAACTATGGTCCAGCGGGTAATGTAGCCGATCAAAAAGGCGGTGCACTTTTTGGTTATACCGATCTGTATGGTGGTTACTCTGGCGGGCAGGCACAATATGTACGGGTACCCTATGCAGATGTAAGCCCTAGAGTTGTACCCGAACACCTGAGCGATGAGCAGGCACTTTTCCTTACTGATATCTTCCCAACAGGATGGTCGGCGATTGACTGGGCACAGTTAAAAGGCGGTGAGACTGTAGCCATCTTTGGTTCGGGTCCGGTAGGCTTAATGGCACAAAAGGCCGCATGGATTAACGGGGCAGCCAGGGTTATCGCTATCGATCCTTTAGATTACCGTTTGGAGAAAGCACGGGCGGCCAACAATGTTGAAACGCTGAATCCGCACAAAGTGGATGTTGTAGAAGCCATCAGGGAAATGACCGGTGGCCGGGGTGCTGATGTGTGTGTAGATGCCGTAGGTTTTGAACCCGAACGAAGTCTGATGGATAAACTGAAAGCTACGATCCACCTTGAAAAAGGTTCGATGAAAGTACTTGAAATGTGTTTCGAATCGGTACGAAGGATGGGTACAGTTTCCATTATGGGCGTATATGGCTCACCATACGATAATTTTCCGCTATTTCGGATTTTCGATAAGGGAATTACGATTAAACAGGGACAGGCACCTGTGCTGAATTATATCGATAAACTGATTAGCCTGGTAGATGAAGGAAAGGTAGTTTTGGATGATATCATTACCCACACGTTACCATTGGCTGATGCCGCCCATGCCTATAAAATTTTTGATGAAAAACAGGAAGACTGTGTAAAGGTGGTACTTAAACCTTAAGGGGTTTACTCACCTTGGCAAGATAAGTGATAGCAACAACAGGTGAACCGAAAGGATCACCTGTTGTTGCTATTTTAAACTATTTCAATCTCTCCTGCAACAATTCAGGAGAAGCTTAATGCTCCTGCAATTCTCTTAAATTTAACAGCATATCGTTAACCATTGCTTTCAGGTCGTAAGCCGGTTTCCAGCCCCAGTCCTTTTGCGCTGTGCGGTCATCAATGCTTCCAGGCCAGCTGTCTGCAATCTGTTGTCTGAAGTCAGGCATATAATCTACTTTGAATCCCTCAACCAACTTTTCGATCTCTTTAGAAAGTTCCTCAGGACTAAAGCTCAGCCCACTTAGATTATAAGAAGTACGCACCTTGATGTTATCCACAGGTGCATCCATCAGTTCGAGCGTAGCCCTGATCGCATCTGCCATATACATCATCGGCAGTACGGTATCTTTTTTCAAAAAGCATGTGAAAGGTTTGTCCTCTACTGCATGATGAAAAATATCTACCGCATAGTCAGTGGTGCCACCACCCGGGGCTCCGGTATAACTGATCAATCCAGGGTAACGGATACTGCGGACATCAAGTCCGAATTTCTCAAAATAATATTTACACCAGTATTCCCCGGCTGCCTTACTGATTCCGTAAACCGTTGAAGGCTCGGTTATGCCCTGTTGGGGGGTATTTTTCTTTTCTGAATCTGGTCCGAAAACGGCAATGCTGCTTGGCCAGAATACTTTTTTAACATTATATTTTACGGAAAGATCCAACACACTAAGCAAACTGTCCATATTCAGGTCCCAGGCTTTTTTAGGGTGCTTTTCACCAGTGGCCGACAACATCGCAGCCAGGTGATAGATTTGGGTAACCTGCTCTCCGGTAATCAGTTTTTCCAGCGCAACTACATCAGTCACATCCAGTTGATGGTAAGGGAAAACCTCTACTGACAAATTATCCGTTGCTTGTATATCAGAAGCCAGCACCTGTTTTTGTCCAAATTTTAAACGTAGCGCAGCAGTAAGCTCTCTGCCGATCTGCCCGCAGGCACCAATCACTAATATTTTTTCCTGATCCATGTCGTGTATGTCTAATTATCCTCTTATTCATCAATCAAAGAGCGATTTATAGCCACGAAATTCGGTGCTGGAGTTCACAATTCCTCAGGTGTGTTCGAAATCCGGAAATTATTCTGATAGGACCAAAAAGGCAAAATTAAATTTTGCTCCAGAACCGCGATTGAAGTGCCCGTCCAAATATTATTGCCTGTAATTTGGCACATTTCGAAGAAACTCATTAAGTTTGCCTTAACTCAAACGGTATAAATTAGCGGTTAACTTTTCCTGAAATTAACACAATATCATAAAAACGGCAAGCACGCATGCACAACAGCACACTGGATCAGCTTGATCTGGACATATTACGGATCATTCAGGCAGACGGACGGCTGACCAATAAAGAAATCGCGGCCAAACTTAAGCGTTCTGGCAGTACCATTTTCGAAAGAGTGAGCCGGCTGAGGCGTGAGGAATTTATAGGAGAAACGGTAACGGTAATCAACCGAAGTAAATTTACCGATCTCTGGATTGCATTTTCGCACATCAAACTCACCGTGCATAGCGCAGAGGCTTTATCCAATTTTCAAAACCAGGTGATTAAATATCCCGAGGTACTCGAATGTTACCACACTACAGGAGAATATGATTTTCTGATCAAAATCGTAGTAGGCGATATGCCCGAATATAACCGTTTCATCATGGAAAAACTTTCTAAATTAGAGAATGTAGGCGCACTCAACAGTACATTTGTGGTAAATGAAGCCAAACGTTTGCTCTGTTATCCCATCCGGTATAAACAAGAGGTTTTGTAACACAATACCCTGCCAATCCGCTTAAACAAGCCCTAAACTGATATTTATTGAGCATTCAGGTGCGAAGTGTTTTTTGATTAAAAGAAGATTCTTTAGTTTTTGATTGTTTACTAATACTAAATTATGTTTATTTGGCGTTGGGGTGCTTTAATCATTAGTGTCGGATTTGAACTGTGTAAAGTTTAATGGAGTTAGTGCCAATTAAAGGTCTCCTGTTTTTTAGATTGTTATTGCCAAAAATCTACACCTATTATTTACCTATATATTACATTTATGAGAACAAAAGCTTACCCACTAAAGAAACTGATGGTTTTCAGTTTTGCATTATTAATTGCCGGATGTGCGAAGAAGGAGCCTGTGGAAACGGGGCCAACTACACCAACTTATTCTTTCACCGGAACTTCTGCAGATGAACTGATGTTTGAAGATGGCGAGGCGATGTCGGTGATGACCAGCGAAAGCAGGAGATTCGATATCAGTAAGGTATTACGCGTTACAGCGGTAAACAATACCACCATAGAGGTTGCCAACTTTGCTCCTGTGGATATCACCGATGCCACAATTCTCCTGTCCATTGCCGGACAGCCACAAAAAATTCAGCTATTTCATATCGGTACGATTAAAGGACACCGGATTAAAAAGATGCCATATCCATTTATTAGCGGGCAGTCTGAATACCTTGATGTGAACAATGTCAAGGCAGATTTATCAGCCTACAAAGTCAATGGCATTAAACCTGCCGATGTTAGTTTTGAATTTACTGGTACCACCGCATTTATTGGGAAGCTTAAAAAATTGAGCATCATAAAATGGCAACCCAAAATGCATGATTTTGATCCTGAAAATTTGGATAATAACTGGCTGGATGAGCCAACAGCAAAACAGTTTAGGATGTTAACTGGCTTCATGATCAATTTTGCCTACATGTATACAGATGCAGCCATGAAAGGCCGGTTGGTAAACGAACTCATTGTTGGTAATGATGGGGCAACGCCGCTTACCACTGCCGAAAAAGAAGCCGATTGGATCAAAGCCCAAACACGTACCAAGATTAATTGCGGCCTTACCGATACCCGTAAAGTTTCCGGACTTGGGGGTGGAAGCACTTTTGGTATTCCGGATTGGCTTACTTTAAATTACATGACCAATAGTTATAGTACGCCATTTCATGAGATGGGACATGTTCTGGGCTATAACCACAGCTCATCTATGACTTATCCTCAAAACAACAGGGGGAATGTGCCTGTATTTATGGCCAGGCAAGACGAAATGAATAAAGCTGGCGATTTTCCGGTAAGGCTTGATAATTATTACCAACCTGGTGATATTCCTTCTCCTAAAGCAAGCGCTACTTCTGCATTAAAGATGGCTGGTAAAGTGAAGGAATGTATTGAATAATTTGAAGCTGCTCAATCGTATTTAAAAAAGAAATTGGGTTGTTCGAGCACGAACAACTCAGTTGCCTAAGTATTTCATTTTGGTTGTTATCTATCAGTATTGAATATTGGAGAAATATGTTAACACAATTATCTGAAGATACGTATGATGCTGATCATTTTCTCTAGTATCGGTTTCTTCCCAGCTGGTTTCGCATTATAAGCACCATTGTTTTCGTCCTGTGGCAATAGGTACGGAACAATATTCTGGGGTATCCGCCAAACATCCTGAGGCGGATTTTCTTTAAAAATCAACAGGTAAAGTTTGAGTGTTTCAAGATACCAATCCTGATGTTTGTTATACTCCACTATACCGCCTACATTTGGATAATGGTGCAGTTCCCTGCCCAAAACCAAAGGACAAAATTTTTTCCAATACTCCATCGTGTAAAGCAAGTGCATATGCCATACTTTATCGATCACGATAGAAGGTGATGCGCCGTTTTCTGATATGCAACAGAGATACACAAAACGTTTGTACTCTTCAATCGCCTTTAAGGTAAACCGCCTTGTCCAATCTTCGGTAACAGCTAGTTTTCGGGAAAATGGGATCGCAAAACCTTCGTTGTCAGGCGAATAAATATCAAGCCGTTGCCATAATGGGTTTTCTTTATAATTTTGGTATTCCGCGTCTGGCAATATGGTGGTGAATATAGGCTTCATCATGAATTTATTTTAACAGCCGCATGAAACTGCAGTTTCATAGATATAGATGCTTTTAGGATAATAATACCGGTTAAGCAACTGGCAAAAATCGTCGAAAGTTTCTCTTAGGTCTGTGTCCAATAAATTCAGTTTAAAATCTAGTGAAGGAGATTTACCAACAGAAACGGAGAGCTCATGGTTAATAATCTGTATATCTGTTACCGCGCTCCATTGGATAAATGTTGTATGCTCATAATAGTGAATCCCTTCTGCTGATACCGTTAATAACATTGTTTTTACACCATGTTCGGCCTTATAAGCCAATAAATTTATAGCCAGTAATATAAATAGGAGTATTGCCGTACCCCAAAGACCGATACGTAAGAATTCCTGGTCTTCTGAAAAATAAGAAATGATTATCATGATGAAAAATGTGAACAAGAACAAACTCGCCATACAAGAACAGCCGCCATAGTCGCGCCCTTTTTCATATAGAACCATTTCATCTTTCCTCATAAAACATCATGATACAGGTATTGTGAAGATAAGGAAAAATTTTTACTGTAGTTTGGATGCCAAAAAATAATGGGCACGCAGGAGGTGTAGTTTTGAACGAGCATCCAAAGTGCAATTTAATAGCTGAAACAGTTCTGCTTGATCTATAAGTGGTGTGCTTCCAAACTATATTATTTCCTATTTAAGGCAGTAATAAAACCACGGAATCGGGTTTTGAAAGAAATGAGTAATTACTGGTATTGATCTGGAGAAAGCACAAGTCGGGCCATGGTGCATAGGCCTGAAGCAGCATGGTCCGACTTGTGTTAGGGTAAGGAACACTATGCGTTTGCGGGTGTTCCGGTAATAATATTAAAAACTTCTGTTAATCCATCGATTACGGCATCTGGCTTTGCTTCCAATAACTGTTGTTTTGTATGGGCACCTGTGGTAATACCAATACTAAGTCCACAACCCGCATTTTGCCCTTCTTCAATATCGATGCTCGAATCGCCGATCTTCATTACCGATTTACCATCAGTAATTCCATGCTGTTTCATCGCTAACAAAATCATATCTGGTTCAGGTCTGTTTTGGTTAACATCCGAAGCGGTAATCAGTGTATCAAAATCAACCCCTGCTTTCCAGCCTAACCTATCAAGTATAGATTGTGCTGTAAAACGGTCGTAACCTGTATTCAGTACAGAAATGATTCCATTTTCACGGAGTTTTCCAAAAAGTTCAATTGCACCAGGCTGCGGTAAAATTTCTTCCGTTTCGTAGGCCAGTTTTAATTTTCCGATAAACTCATCATAAATTTCGCCAACAGTAGTTTCGTCGAAAGTACCTTCATATGTTTTTAGAACAGACCTGATGGCTTCTCTTTTTTCTTTTCCGGCTGCGACAGCAAGCACCTGATCAAGGTTATAAGAAAAACCAGCAGCGTTTATAGCATTCATTAACGTTTTGTATACGAGGTTGTTCTCGTTTACCGTGGTACCAGCCATGTCGAATACGACCATTTTAATTTCAGGGTACATTCTGTTTTTTTTAAAGTAAGATAATTAATTTTAAACTCTTTTCACAAAGATACTACATGTAGTATTGCTAAACAAATGTTTAGCGATAGTTAACATTTAAGTTAACATTTGTTTACATTTGCTAAACATTAAAAGCTCACTTTTGCTTTACGATTAGGATCGCACCAAAATCTAAAGCAGAATAACCAAATTGGATCAACAGAAAAATTATATATGAAAAATGCAACCCTCATTGTTTTCAATGGAGCGGGGAAAGCCCTTGAGGAAATGGAAACGCCCATTCCTGAATTACAGCCTGGCGAAATCCTCATCGAGAATCTTTACACTACAATTTGTGGGAGCGACCTGCATACTTTTTGCGGATTACGCAATGAAGCTGTACCTACGGTATTGGGTCACGAAATTGTAGGCGAAATTGTTAGTTTCCATTCCGGGCATAACAAAAAGGATTATTTAGGGAATCTGCTCGAAATTGGTGACCGGGTAACCTGGAGCATATTTGCTTCCAATGCCAACTCGGATAAGGCAAGGGCAGGCATGCCCCAAAAATCTGACGGGCTCTTTAAATATGGCCACGCCACGGTGACGGAAACCGATGCGCTTCATGGCGGTCTTTCTACGCATTGCATATTAAAAAACGGTACCACGGTATTGAAAATCAGTAAAGGAATTCCCTTAAAAGTTGCGGCTACCATCAATTGTGCGGTGGCTACCGTTGCTGGCGCAATACGCCTTTCGGGGAGCCTTCAGGGCAAAAAGGTATTGATCTCGGGTGTGGGATTATTAGGTGTGGTGTGTGCGGCCATGTGTAGTGCCGATGGTGCACAGGAAATACACGTTGCGGATGTAAACGAAGCACGTTTAAATCTGGCTACTTCCTTCGGTGCCAATGTTCAACATTTGTTAACTGATGAAACACTGCTTCCGAATGATATTGATGTGGCTTTTGATATGAGTGGATCGCCAGATGCCATGGAAAGCGGATTGGCAACACTTGCGGTTGGCGGAACAGCGGTTTGGATCGGAGCCGTATTTAAAAACCGCGAGGTACGGGTGAATGCCGAGCGAGTAGTACGCAATCTCATTACTATTAAGGGGCTACACAATTATAATTATGAAGATTTTGTAGCAGCAGTTCAGTTTATCGAAAATAATTATACAAAATTTCCATTTGAAGACCTGGTTTCAGCAGAATTTTCATTAAGGGATGCCGAATCGGCATTTAATTATGCCGTAGCTGATAAACCTATACGGGTTGGGATAAATGTTGCTAAAAAAACTGATGATGAACAACAATAATAGTAGCAGCAGATTAAAGTGGAGAATGTTATTGGTAACCATGCTGTGTTACCTCTTCTTTTATACCGGTAGGCATAATTTCGGCTGGGCGGTAAAAGGTATGGCTGCTTCGCTGAACATTCCCTATAGCACCATTGGATGGATCAGCTTCTGTATGTTGATCGGTTATGCAATAGGCCAGTTTGTTAATGGGAACCTTGCTGATAAATTAAGTCCTAAACTGATGATTGCAGCTGGAGCTTATTTATCCATCCTGACCAATATTGCCATCAGTTTTTCGAATACCGCTACTATGATTATGGTGCTCTGGGGCCTCAATGGTTTCTTTCAGTCGATGGCCTGGGCACCAGGTGCGAAACTGATCAATAACTGGTGGGATGAACACGAAAGGGGCAAGGCCTTTGGTTTTTATACCATGGCCGCAGGGCTGTCGTCGGCAGTTACCTACCTCATTTCTATTGTACTACTGCAACAGGGCATTGAATGGCGGATGTTGTTCCGCCTGCCGGTATTATTGCTATTGGTTACCGCAACCATACTTTTGATTGTTGCAAAAGATAAACCTGAAGAAAATGGAAGTGCTGAGAATCAGTATTCAACAGATAATGGGTCAGATTGGTTGGATCGCTACAAGGAAGCTTTCAGAAACAAAAAATTTCTGCTTACCTCATTGTCTTTCGGCTTCGAAAGTATGGCCCGTTATGGTCTTATATTTTGGGTTCCGGTACATTTTCTAGGTAAAAACTGGAAAGATAATCCTGGCAATATCTGGGTAACATTTCTGCTTCCGGTGGGTATGGCTATCGGTGCAATCTGTTTTGGGGTTTTATCCGATACCTTGTTCAAGGGAAACCGGTTAAAAGCCATAGTGGTTGGCATGTCGGTAAGCGCGGTATTATCACTGCTTATTTTTATTGTGCCTACACAACAGATTGCTTTGAGTAGCGTGCTGATGTTGCTTACCGGTTTTTTTGTTTATGGACCGCAGGCCTGTTATTGGCCGTTAAGTCCGGATATGTTGGGAAATAAATTAACGGGTACTGGTGTGGGGATTATGAATATGTGCGGTTATCTTTTTGCAGCCATTGGTGAGCCCTTTCTGGGTTATGTAATCGATATTACCGGCGACAGCAACAATATTTTTATTGTAACCGCAATAGCATGTGTGTTATCTGCTACGATTGCGCTTTTTGTATCCAGAATGGGAAAGAAAACGTTGGTTAAGCCAGCTTTGGATTAAGTAATGATCTGTTTATCAGATATTAAAAATAAAAGCCGGAGGTAGATTTTTGCTGCCGGTATGATACGGTTTTATAAAATAGATATGAGTTTAAAGGGGATAAGCAAAGCAACGGTAGCAAACATGATTGGTCTGCTCGATCAGTTGGAAGAACTGGAAGGGATAATTGGTAATGATCCTAAAGGTTGCGAACAGATCAGAGACCTTAGGGGCGATTTAATCGAAACCTATCAGAGGTACGAATGTATGGTGCGCGAAATCACTCAGCAGATTGGTGTTTATCAGGATCTTTATGGTAAAATCAGGTTTAGGTTTGTGCCCGAAAAACTGAAGTCGCTCCGAAGAATCATTCCTCAGGATAGTTACGAGTTTATATTGCTTAAAGAAAGCATCCATAAAAGCCATCTCATTTAGTGCCATTAACAACATCGTATTGCCTTTCACCGCCCTGACAAGTCATTACCGCTATGGGTTAATATCTTGTTTTAATCCGTTAATTGCTGATTGTTATCGTATTTAGGGTTTGTTAAATTTGTTTGCTAATTTTCGTTGCTGTCCAGATGAATTACTTTGCCCTTATTTAGCAACTATAGTACCTCACCTTAACACCTTAGCCAATATTTATGAGATATTTCTTTAAGTTTTCACTATTCGTTTTCGTCTTTTCATTCTATTTAAACGCCAATTCACAAGGTACTCAGCCTTCTATTTCAAAACCCAATATACTGCTGGTTTTTGCAGATGATCTTGGTTACATGGACTGTGGTTTTACCGGAAGCAAGATCATGGAAACCCCAAATATTGATGCCCTTTCAAAAAAAGGAATTGTATTTAACAATGCCTATGCTGGCGCCGGTAACTGTGCGCCGAGCCGTGCAGCACTGATTAGCGGAAAGTATTCGCCACGAACCGGCGTGTATGCCGTAGGGAGCACTACCCGTGGTCCGGTGGAATTGATGAAACTTGTTCCTGTACGCAATAACGTTTCCCTCAATCCGTCATTTAAGACCATTGCCGAAGGACTGAAAGGACAGGGGTATGCCACTGCTATTTTTGGTAAATGGCACCTTGCTGATTCGAAAGAAACACAACCTGAGGCGCAGGGATTCGATCTGTACAGGGAAGGCCAAAAAGAACAATCAGCAAAGGGCAGCAATGAAGCCGCAGACCCAAAAGGGGTAGCATACCTTACCGAAGCCGCCATTAAATTTATGCAGCAAACCAAAGATAAGCCCTTTTTTGCCTATCTGGCCCACAATGCGATCCATTCTAAACTAGAAGCAAAAGCTGAAACCATCGCCAAATTCAAGAAAAAAGGTTTAAGTGATCAGATGGCGGTTTACGCCGCCTGCACATACGATTTTGATGCGAGCGTAGGTGTAATACTCGATTTTTTGAAAAAATCAGGATTGGAAAAAAATACACTTGTAATTTTTACCAGCGACAATGGTGCCACCCAACAATCATCACAGGAGCCATTACGTGGAAATAAAGGGTCTTATTATGAAGGGGGGATCAGAGAACCATTTATTGGCTATTGGCCTGGCCACATCAAACCGGGAACTGTTAATTCTACTCCGATCATCAATCTCGATTTTTACCCCACCTTTATGGCCCTGGCTGGCGATCATAAATTTAAGGGCGATGGAGAAGATTTGATGCCACTTTTGCTGGGCCAGGAAACAGAAACCATTAGAAAATCGATATATTGGTATTTTCCAGGTTATCTGGATAATCCTGTCATCAGAGGGCGCGATAAAGTATTCCGCACCAGGCCGGTTGCCGTCATCAGGAAAGGAGATTTTAAGCTACATCTTTATCTCGAGGAATGGATGCTTGAAGGTGGAAAAGCTAAAATCAATGAAAATAATGCTGTAGAATTATACAATGTCAAAACTGATGAAGGTGAACACCTGAATCTGGCCAGCACCAACCGCACAAAGCGGGATGAGCTTTTGGCAGATCTTTTATGCTGGATGGAAAAAACAAAGTCACCACTGCCCACGAAGATTACCGCAACCAATAAACCAGTTCAGGGAACAGTTGGGGGAGAAAATTAAATTTATATATTACAGAAAAATCAACCACAATTGTACCGAATGAAACCTGTTGTTTACGCACTGATACTCATCTCCTTATTTACCGCGGGCAACAGCCTTGCCCAGCAAAAAAAGAAAAAAGCACCCAACATTATTTTTATACTCACCGATGATCTTGGTTATGGCGATGTTGGTGTGTTCTTTCAAAATAAGAGGGCAGCCGCCCAGGATAGAAGCAAACCATTTACCCTCACGCCAAATCTGGATGAAATGGCTGCTTCGGGCGCAACACTTCCGCAGCATTATTGTGCCGCCCCTGTTTGTGCTCCTTCCAGAGCATCCATTCTGCTTGGCCAAAGTCAGGGGCATGCCAATGTTAGAGACAATCAGTTCGATAAGGCATTAACCGATAACTACACCCTGGGCAACGTGATGCAAAAGGCGGGTTATGCTACTGTAGCCATCGGCAAATGGGGTTTACAAGGCGATAAGGAATGGGCTGCCCACCCACTTAATAGAGGTTTTGATTATTATTATGGTTATATGCGCCATTCGGATGGACACGAACATTATCCAAAAGAAGGTTTGTACAGGGGGAAAAAAGAAGTTTGGGAAAATAGGGTAGAAGTAAGCCAGGATCTCGATAATTGTTATACCGGCGATTTGTGGACGGCAAGAGCAAAAAAATGGATTGTTGACCACCAAAAAGACAAAGGGACGGATCAACCGTTTTTTATGTTTTTAGCCTACGATACTCCGCATGCCGTTTTAGAGCTTCCTACTTCTTCCTATCCCGCAGGGGGTGGCTTAAATGGCGGGTTGCAATGGCTGGGAAAACCAGGGGAAATGATCAATACGGCCAATGGAATTCCTGATAGTTATACGCATCCCGATTACGATAAAGCCACCTATGATGATGACCATAATGTAGCAACAGCTGAAAAACCCTGGCCTGATACTTATAAAAGATTTGCTACCTCCACCAGAAGGATCGATGACGAAGTGGGCGATATTTTACAGTTGCTAAAAGACCTCAAGATTGATTCAAACACACTGGTGGTATTTAGCTCCGATAATGGCCCGTCTATTGAGTCTTATCTTCCAAAACCCCAGGTGCGTTACGATGCCAATTTCTTCAGCAGCTTTGGACCATTTGATGGTATAAAAAGAGATGTGTTGGAAGGTGGCATGCGCATGCCGGTGATAGCCAAATGGACAGGCCATATTCCAGCACACACTACAGTGCACTCGCCGAGCATTTCGTATGATTGGATGCCAACTTTTCTGGATGCGGCAGGTTTAGCTGCGCCGGTAGTGGCAGATGGTGTTTCCTTACTGCCATCCCTAACCGGAAAAGGAAGGCAGTCTGCGAGTATGATTTACTCAGAATATTTTGAAGGCGGTAAAACGCCGGCTTACCCTGACTTTGCATCCGTTAACCAGGGCCGGATCAGAAAGCAGATGCAGATGATCAGAATCGATAATATGGTAGGCATAAGGTATGATATTAAATCTCAAAAGGATAATTTTCAGATTTTTGATGTATCTAAAGATTTTCATCAACAGTTTGATCTGTCCCAAAATAAAAATATGGCCGGCCTTCAAAATAAAATGAAAGATATGGTACTATATGTACGCCGCGCAGATGCAGAAGCCCCAAGACCATACGATACTGCAGCTGTGCCCGCCACTGCAAATCGTAAGCTACGCAAGGGACTTTTGTGGAAAACCTATCAGTCGGCCACCGAATGGATACCCAATCCACATGGGCTGAGTTTAATTTCAAGTGGTACAAATGCAGGTTCAAGCCTGGGCGAAGCTGGTAAAGGTTCTGGAAATATGGTAGCCTTCGAAGGATTTATCAAAATTCCTGCTGATGGCGATTATATTTTCCACCTCAGTGCGGCAGGTAAAGCATTTCTCAGGATCCATGATGCAGTACTGATCGATGAAGACTATGGATACACTCCTAAAAATGAAAAAGTGACTAAAATCAAACTCAAGGCAGGTCTGCATCCCATTAAACTTTATTGTCAAAAGCTTGCTTATGGCTTAAGTAATGTCGATTTAGAATGGTCTGGGACTTTGTTTGCCAAACAGCCAGTTCCACAAACGGCGTTTTTTCATTAGCGGTTCTATGCCTGATGCTAAACCCATTGCAAATTATGCTGATATCACCATACCCTCATTTTGGAATGATAATTTATTGATATTTTTGGGGAAATGTAAAACAAAAGCTTGCTAAGCCTGTAGGCTTTTTTGTTCGTTTTTAAACCATTTCAGTGCGCTCACGTGAACCGCTATACCAGTATTGATATTTTTCAACAAGATTAGTCTTGCATTAATATTTTGATTTTGTAGGTGCATATCACCCTTCATAGTGCTACGGATGTCGGAAACCTTTTCGACGATTTCCATCTAAACATACACTATTAGTGTTT
This sequence comes from Pedobacter psychrodurus, assembly GCF_032678585.1. Taxonomy (GTDB): domain Bacteria; phylum Bacteroidota; class Bacteroidia; order Sphingobacteriales; family Sphingobacteriaceae; genus Pedobacter; species Pedobacter psychrodurus_A. Next base: position 63,706 of record NZ_JAVTSN010000004.1, read on the forward strand.
GGTTTTAATAATTGATTCACAAAATACGTGACACTGAAGTTGAAGTTAGATTGGGAGAAGACCACTATCTTATTAAAGTAACACTCCCTTTTAATAGCGTTGTGCTTTGCCTGCTTTTGATCACATAGTAATATACACCTACCGGAACATCCTTTCCTTTAATTTTACCATCCCATTGTGGATTTGACCCATTGGTTTGGAACACAATATTGCCGGAACGGTTAAAGATTTGTAAAGAGGTTTGTGGTTCAGAATCTAATCCACCTACGCGCCAAATATCATTATATCCATCGTTATTGGGGCTAAATGCGTTAGGAATAACGAGCTCTTTACACCAGGCAGTTACTTTAAAAACCGTACTGGCTTTACAGCCTAGGACATCGGTAATCTCTACAATATAAGTACCCGGAACACTTACTTTAAAGCTGTTGGTCGCGGTTTCAACGCCGTTCCAGGTATAACTCTGATATCCCTGATCTGCGACAAGAGTGAGTTTCTCCCCCGTAAATGTGCAGATTTTGGACTCTGGTGGAATACTTAAGTTAATTTTAGCATTAACGATTACCGCTGTTGCTTCGCTCAGGTTGCTACATCCATTTTCGTTTGTCACTGTCACGGTAAAGGTGCCCGAGTTAACCACCTGAATACTTGGAGTAGTTGCGCCGTTACTCCAGGCGTATGTATAATTGGGGACCGAAGAAACCGATAAAGAGGCACTTTCACCATAGCACAATAGTCTGTCAGGCTGCTTCGAGACTACAATCACTGGCTTGGCATTAATTTTTAAAGTAAAGTCATCAGAAGCTTTTTCACAACCCAGATCATTAAACAATAAGGCTTTATAGCTGCCCTCAGCAGTGGTTTCAATCTCGTTTTGATCTGCAAAGCCGTTTTTTTCAACATCATTAAAATACCATTTTACCTTATGACCGGCAGGATTGTTGATGGAAAGTTTAGGTACATCTCCGTCACAATAAACAAGTCGGTTAGCAGTGATTTGCGGTTTAGTTATATTGAGCACATTGATCTGTACTTCTGATGATGAGGTATAAACCCCGGTACAGTTACTTACTGCGACCTTATACTTTCCGGTTTCTGCAACGGAATAATTAGCATTTGTTTGTCCCGGTAATTCACTTCCATCTTTAAACCATTTATAGGTATAATCAGTTTTACTTAGGGTTTGTAATACTTTGGATTGACCTTCACAAAGATTAATTACTGCAGGATAGTTGAGCGTAATTTCTGGTGCGCTATTTTGCTGGATAGTGAAATGCTTAGATTTCATTCTGACACCTTCGCAAAGAGCGGTAATTTGTGCCCTATATTTTCCGGTTTCAGTAAAGGTTACTTTAGTTTTTCCTACCAATTCTGGCATTTCGACATCATCTTTGTACCACTGAATGAGTAATTGGTTAAGTAAATTGTCTTGAATACCTGAATTAATTTCAACATCCTCACCGCTACAAAGACTGAAACGAACTTCATTTTCATTTTGAAGATCAGGAGTTTTACTATACCAGAAGTCATTTGTCAGTTGTTTATCTTGAAATTCCTCGCCCTCTAAAGAGGTATACAGTTTTTTGACGCCCTCGCTGGTCGCGAGCCAAATAACTTTTTCACAAGCAATGTAATCAGAGTAACCGTTAATCAAATAAGGTGTGAATTCTGTGAAATCAGTGGTAAGGTTGTTTATCTTTATCCCAGTTAAAGGTGCAAAGGCCTGAAAACTAACCTTGTTTACGTCGCTATTATAAATGTTATCGTTAATACGTTTTGGCGTATAATATAGCCCATTGTCGGTGGCGGCCAGTACAAATACATTTCTATCTAACGCAGAAAGCTGATATACAGCATCCAGGTAGTTGACAGTCTCCCCAGATATCACGGTTTTAACGGGATTGGTATCCGGACATCCACCAAATTTCTTAACATATAAACCTTGTGCAGTACCCCAAAAATCGAAAGCATAGTCACTGGACAAAACTGAGCCGTGATAGAAAAGGGAACAGCGAATATCTGAATATGCTCCTTTATCTGGAATTACAGATAAAAAAGTTGTTGGTTCTTTCTGTTTAATTATAGAATAATCAGATTCCCAGATTGAACATCTTCCTGAACTAGAAAATTTGCCTTTAAATTCGACATCTTTAATACTACTGCGGGTAATGCTGAAATCTTTGATATCATAACTCGGCTGTCTGTAAATATCAAACTTGCTTGGTATTGTTTCTCCCTTTAGCATGACATACAGATATTCATCTGTTGCAATGGCCAATTTGTCTTTAAGAAAGGTAGGGTTACCGGAGGATTGGGGAGTTTTGGTTGCATCAAGTACTACTGCTATCCCCCTGATATTCGAAACTGTACCGGGAAATACAAGCGTAGTTTTAATATGATTTTTAATCTGAATCAGTTTTTTGGGTCGAATCAGGAAGTACATTTCTGTTTCACTGTAACCGGTAAGGTCATCAACCATTTCCCCTACCATTGGACTATAAATACTAAAATCAGGTTCTGCATCCCTTTTAATATATATCTGTCCCGATTGAGTAATTGCCCACACGGTATGATCTTCATAGGTAACAACAACCTTCTTAATCGCAATACCTTGCAAGTATTGTCCGCCTGGCTGCAGACTAATCTGACCGAATGCATTGGCACTAAAAAGAGATAGCATTGTGATTACGAATGCAGTCAGACTTCTCATATTTCTTATTTTCTCATTAATTTTGATAGTGCGAAAGTAAGAAGCTGGTTCCTAACTTCATCATTCATGAACTATATATTTAAAATTAAAATAAATCATTGCTTATTGCGCTGTGGAATGCAGCAAAACATTTCATCTTTACTCATATTCATAATTGAATATGAGTTGCGATTTATACTTCTATAAAGAGAAACAAAGCTCCTTATCTGAGGAAAGTATTAAAGTATATTAAACAAGTATATAGAGCCGTCCAATGAAAATAAGAATCAATGGCTTATAGGAGATGACGCTAGCGAAATTTATTTTTCTTTCAAATTAAGCGATCTAGATGAGGAGGTATTTGAATATTATGTATACACTCAACTACCTTTGACCTTAACTTTTAAAGACCTGATTTTTTTGGAATTCAGGCATATTTTCATCTTGATCGACTATGTGAATTGATGCTTTATTTGGCATAGGTCTTAAATGAAAAAGCCTGCAAATCGTATGATATGCAGGCTTTTTCGAAATCTAGTTGCCAAGTGGCGGGGAAGGAGGGGGGCATTTGAATACCCTAGTGGTATTTTCTTGATTTTGCAGCATATTTACCGAAAATAATAATATTCTAAGTCTTAGAGTACTACTTCAGTAAGTATTCATGGGCTGGAATTACATGAATGATCTTTCCATTCTTTTCGAATTGATCTTTTTGTGAAGTAGTGACTAAAATCCCTTCCTTAATTTTAAATAATTCTAGGGCTTCAATCATACCATTGATTTCTCTATCCAAGTTATCTGGGTTTAATTCATAACATACTTGAATGGCTTGATGAAAAACCCCATTTTTAAATATAATAAAATCACATTCTCCTTTTTCCGAAAAATAATAGATTTCTTTATAAGTCCGGCGAAGATGTAAAAAGATGAGATTCTCAAATTTGCGTCCATTATCTTCGGTAAAAGATCCTGAATTTACGTTGATAAGGCCTGTATCAATTGCATAGACCTTTCTTGGGTTTGCAATTTGTTTTTTTAAAGAATAACTAAACTTAGGGACAAAATGCAATAAATAGGAATATTCCATATGCGATAAATATTCCAATACAGTACTGGTAGCCCCCACTTCAAAAATATTTTTGAGCTTATTGCCTGATACTGGTTTTCCAACGTTTGAGATTAAATACTGAGCTAAACGTTGTAATGTTCTTACGTCTTTGATGTTGTATCGAACTGCAATGTCACGAATCAATATATCTTCGAAAAGATGGTTTAGAATATCATCAGTTCTTTCTTTTATGTACTCCGGAAAGCCACCGATTTCCAGATAGCTAATTAATGATTCGGATGAAGGTTCTATTTTCTGGTAAGAAATGAACTCATGATAAGAAAATGGAAATAACTCTTTAGTAATATGTCGCCCTGTAAGTTTTGTTCCTAACTCCCTGCTTAGTAGGGAAGCGTTTGAGCCGGTAACTACGGTCTTATAGCCTTCATCTAATTTTCGTCGTACATATCTTTCCCATTCTGGTATAATTTGGATTTCATCAAACATTAGCACTGAAAGGTTCTGTTCTCGAATCAAATTATCTAATCTTAAAAAATCGTTGTTTTCAAATTCATATAATCTGGGATCTTCAAAATTGAGGTATAGTGCATCAGGGTATTTACTGTTTAATAATTGAAATAGCAAAGTGCTTTTTCCGCACCTCCTTATGCCTGATACAATTAGGGCATGTGCTGCTAAATTTGGCAATAATGGAAGTGTGTCTCGTTTTAGTCCTATGTCCTTGTTAGCTATGTTCAGGCTTTGCGCATGGATGATTTGGTTGAGAATGCTTTGAAGTATCATAAGGAAAAGTGTTTGGTGTAAAAATACAATAGTTTTGTTTACTAAACAAAGCTATTGTATTTTTACACCAAAAGAAAAATTACATCGGAGAAATGGAATGAGATATGGTATGGCACTTTTAAAGAAATTTGGAGAACACCTTGTTCTTTTGAAAAAGTTGGGAACTTTATAGGGAAGAGCTTAGCCGATGGTAAAGGAATACAATTGCTGTGATCGGTAATTAAAAATACATGATTTATTGTGAAAAATGCAATATGCACTTTTATATCAAACCAGCTTTCGTCAGAAATATACTAATGAAGCATAATAAATATGTTATGCTTAATAAATCGTAGTGGGTTATTAAATATATTTTAGTTTATTTATTTTGAAATACAACATAATAAGTAGCCTTGCCGGCTAAATCTATTTTTAAAGAAATGAAAATGAGCGGCATTTCCCCTAAAAGTCTATATGAACAAGTTTTGACGGGTTTCAATTTATCTTAGGACGGCAAGTATTTATTTATGATAGCCCTGTGCGTGCTTTAATAACAGAGGTTTGTCCCTGATATGTCCTGAAATAGAAAAAGGAGCCTCTAAGGACTCCTTTTGCAATAGTGCGGGGAATCGGATTACCCACTGCAACATCTACAGGAACTTTTCAGAATAATCAGGGAAATTTACAAGAATAAGGAGCGAATGGATGAAAAGGGTAATGTGTAAATTGAACAGGTAGTAGATTTAGAGCCTCTAATGTTATTTAAACGCGGATTCAAATTGTCCAGAATATAAAATTACCTAGTATAGAATTCCTGAAACACTCTACTAAGCATCTTTGAAGGTTGCTGATCTGATTTTGGATTAATTAACTGATGTTCACCAAGTATAAACAAATTATACCGATGACCGGTAATTTCAGTTTTTAGTATATATGATTAACACAATACCAAAACGAGAGATGATTATTACCTATACTATTGAGTGGGGAAGTACGAGTGCAATTGTAAAAATAAAACTTTAAAAGCATATAAACTTACTTAAAGTTGCATTAATTGTTAAAATAAGTGATTCTTTAAATGCTTATTTGTACATTTACGTAAAAATAAGCACTATTATGAGTTTCGATACCGTTATTCCAACATCCAAACGAATAGAGCGTTTGCAATACGAAAACCCTTGGTGGGCATCGGGCAATGTGCAGCAAACCTATCAAGATATGTCTAAAAGGCTGTATTTTGATTTGTTTTACCCTTTTGTAAAAGAAATAGCCATCAAGCGTGCCGTAGTACTTATGGGGCCACGCCGTGTGGGTAAAACAGTAATGATGTATCATACCATTCAAGAACTTATTAAAGAAAAAATTGTACCACAAAAAATATTTTTCATAGGTATTGATAACCCTATTTATATGCATCTGAGTTTAGAAGATATTCTGCTCTTGGCAAAAGAAGCTGTGCAACTAGATAGTATAGAAGGTTGTTTTGTTTTTTTTGATGAAATTCAATACCTCAAAGATTGGGAACGCCACCTAAAAGTATTGGTAGATTCTTATCCCAAAACAAAATTCATCGTATCAGGTTCGGCTGCAGCAGCCTTACGATTGCAAAGCTCCGAAAGCGGTGCTGGTCGTTTTACCGATTTTATGTTGCCACCGCTTACTTTTCACGAATACATACATTTAAAAGGATTAAACCATTTAGTACAACCTAAAACCATCATGTACAATGGTAAAGAAATTCCTTTTTTTACCACACACGACAATAGGGCATTCAACAAAGAATTTTTTCACTACCTCAACTTTGGTGGCTATCCGGAAGTAGTCCTATCGGAAAAAATACAGAGCGATATGGGGCGTTACGTAAAAAATGATATTGTAGATAAAGTATTGCTTCGGGATTTACCTAGTTTATATGGCATTAAAGACGTACAGGAATTAAATAGCTTTTTTAGTTACCTGGCCTATAATACAGGAAATGAATTTTCTTTTGAACGTTTAGGAAAAGACAGCGGTATTACTAAAGAAATCATCAAAAAATATTTAGAGTACTTGGAAGCAGCATTTTTAATCAAAGTGATTCATAAGATTGATGATAACGCTAAAAAGTTTAAAAGAGTAACAAGTTTTAAAGTCTATTTAACCAATTCCTCTTTACGAACCGCTTTATTTTCACCAATTGTAGAAACCGATAAAGAAACTGGCAATATGGTCGAAACAGCTATTTTTTCGCAATGGATGCATCGTGAAAATCTTGATTTAAAATATGCCCGATGGAAAATGGGACGCTCCGAAGGCGAAGTGGATATTGTATTACTGGACAACAAATTGTTTAAACCCCAATGGTGCATAGAAATCAAATGGAGCAATCGTTATGTGGAAAAACCACAAGAATTGAATAGCTTAATCTATTTCTGTAAGCAAAATAATTTCAAAGCCACATTGGTAACCACCATCGATATATCAGACAACAAAACCATTGAAGATATAAATATCACTTATGTGCCAGCAGCTGTGTATGCTTATAATATCGGGGTTAATACACTTGAAATAAAATCTAATTGGTAATACAATGCTAAACGAAAACTTCACTTGCCTATAGGATGGAATTCGTCCAAAAATTGATGCCATTATTGCGGAGAGTGGTGGATTAGCTCGCTGATCCCTGAGGGGGGCTTCAGGCAAAAATGCTGTCGCTGCGCTCCTGGCTATTTTTTGTCTTCATCTAGCCTTGCACGAAACGTGCAGATCTGGCTGTAAACAAAAAATGCCACCCGAATTGGGTAGCATTTTTGTTTGGCGGAGAGTGGGGGATTCGAACCCCAGCTTAAAATTCCGCTCTATATGGCTTAAAAGACACTTCTGGTAACTGACTCACCGAATCACTCAGCCGTATTTTCTTAACTGCAAATGCTATTGTATAAAATTAAAAAAAAACTTATTCATAATTAGATAATTAACAGAAGAAAATATTAATTTGAAAGTAGTTCTTTGGTTAGTTTGTGACTTATTAGTTTAATCAGTCAACTTTCTCATATTCCAGTGACCCTGTTTTATCATTACTGATTATTCTCTTTTTGCTATCAAAATAATCTACAGTAAAAGTGAGAGAAATGATACTGATTTTAATCGTCAGTTTTTTGTTGTCATCCGATAACTTCCATTTCCCTTTGCGTGATTTATCTCCGTTAATTCCATTAAATTCTCCGCCTTCCACAAAAACCTGATAGGTGTCTTTCGGTGAACTCACCACACCATCTTTGGTTTCTTTTACAAGTTTCCACTTTCCGACAAGTTCTTTTGAAGTTTGGGCGTAGCCAGTAAAGCCCACTATGCAAGATAGGAAGGTAATCAAAATTTTAATCTGCATTTTTTTCATCTTTATTTTTTTGCCAAACTAGTGATTTAATAAATAGGGAACAATTAATTATTCATCGATCACCGCTAAAAACCGGGATAAGCAAATTAAAGGTGAAATACTTGTATTTGAAAAAATGTTTAAAGAACTAGGCCTCAATCCACATTTGGCCTTTGCTAATATTAAAAGCCACGGTTATTTCATTGCAACAATCGGCATTAGGACCTTTAGTACTAATTATTATTATGTAGATACTATATACTCAGACCTCATGCAAAAGAATATGTGGCAGCTGGCTATTCTATTGGCGCTAAAACATTAGAAATTAACTGATATTCCATATGTTATAGTTTATGTGCCTTTAGCCAACGATTTATAAATTTCTGATTAAATCTTATGAATAAATATCATTTAGACTTGTAAGTTATTTAACCCACTATGCCTCTGCTATAAATTTGAGTCAGTCGGTCCAGTGAAACTTTGGGCGCTGTTATGCGAGCATCTTTCAGACAAGGTCAAAATAAAACTTGTTCTTTACGTTTAAAAAATAGTGGGGCTGTGTATATGCTGAGCGCTTAAATCAATAGCTCGATGAATTGTGATTCTTTATTGAAATACCCAATTAGTCCTTATTTTTATTGTAGATCATTCATGGAAAATACAATCGATTTGCTATATTAGTGTTGTATTTCTACTTTTTATTTCTTAAGGAGATAAGATCTAGTGGGAAAAAATAATACTTTGTAAACAATTCAACTAATATAAGTAGAAAGCCCGGTTTAAAGGTGTTGTTAGTACAGAGAGAAATCAAAATCATTAGCGTGATTACAATTTGTATGCAGAGATACTTGCATGCTCAAAAAAAAGATCAGGTATGCAGTCTTAATCCAATGATTGACAGATTGAGTTCTGGGCAGTGAACGAAGGAGGAAGAATTGAAATAGGGGGAATTCCAGATACACTGGAGATTTCTTTAAATCTTTACCAAAATTTTAATGCGTGAAAAAAATCATCCCACTAATCATCGCGGCCACCTTCGGCTTGGCAACATTTAGCCAGGCACAGCAAAAGGATCAGACAACATTGACAGATACAATTAAAAATTATTCGGCCTACAAGCGAAAAATGACCTTTGCCGGAGTTCTACAGACGCGTTATGTGCTTTCTTTAGATAAAAATGTAGATATCAACGGTAAACATTTTGATCCTGCCACTTCTAAGGCAATATCAAACAGTTTTCTGGTCAAACGTGCCAGGGTGATGGTAAAAGGGGATATAAATGACCATTTTTCGGCAAACATATTGGCGAATCTTGCTGAATTTAATAGCGATCCGGCCAATAAGGTGCTTGAAAACGCTTATATTAAATATTCGCTCAATCCGTATTTTCAGGTGCAGGCGGGGCAGTTCAGGCCATTTTTTGGGATTGAGGACGCACTTCCTGTTGATATTATCCGAACGCTCGACTTTTCCAATCAGTATTATGCTTTTGGTAAAAACGGCTGGCAGAGTTTTCAAACAGGGCTTTCGGTTTTAGGCAAAGTAACAAAGAACGGTAAACTCAGGTATTTTGCCGGCGCTTATAATGGAAACAACAAAAACCAGTCTTCGGATGATAACAATACCAAGAATCTTTATACTAGGTTAGAAACAGATCTGATCAAAGATTTTACCCTCGGTATAAATGCCGGTTCAGGAAGTCTTGCTTCCAGTGGGATCGGAAACGCCTATGGTGCGGATGCGACTGCAAAGATAGCACTATCCGGGAAAATTGTTCTACTGTTAATGGCCGAATATAAAACAGGCGCTAACTTTCTTGCATATAATGCTGATAAGCAGCCTGAACGCCCTGATTTGGATGAATATAAAATGCATGGCTTTTATTTCTTTCCCACACTACGTTTAAATCACGGCAGCCGTAGGCTCCGTGCTATAGAATTTTCCTGCAGATATGAGTATTTTGATGAAAATTACAAGCTTGCAAGCAATCCGCGACAAACTGTTATCCCAAATGTATCGCTTGTTTTTGCCGATGATTTTTTTGCGGCACTCCAGATGGGGGTAGCAATTGATCGGTACAAAAATCAGATCCCGCTTTCCAATACTTATAACCATAACCTGGGATACGTACAGTTACAGATACGCTTTTAATTTAAAAACATGAAAGAGATCAATTTAAAATCGCTCATTATCACACTTGTTATCGGCCTGGCCATTTGGCTTATTCCAGCTCCTGAAGGCGTAAAACCCAATGCCTGGCATCTGCTGGCTATTTTTGTAGCTACAATTGTGGGCATTATTTCAAAAGCAGCCTCTATGGGCACAATGGCCATTATTGGGATCACACTTTGTGCCGCTACACAGGTTCTTGCTCCAGGTGATCCGACAAAATCCATCACTAATGCCTTAAGTGGCTTTGGTAATTCAACAATCTGGCTCATAGGTCTGGCTTTCTTTATTGCGAGAGGTTTTATCAAAACCGGCCTGGGTACGCGGATTGCCTATAGTTTTATCAGGATCTTTGGCAAAAGTCCACTGGGCTTAGCTTATGGACTGAATACTGCCGATCTGATCCTCGCACCAGCGATCCCGAGCAATACCGCAAGGGCGGGAGGTGTCATCTTTCCGATCATGAAATCCATCGCGGTAAATATGGGCTCATTGCCAGAAGAGCCCGTTAGTCATAGAAAGATCGGAGCTTTTTTAACTTTAAGCAGTTATAATGCAAATATGATTACCTCGGTTATGTTTTTAACCGCTACAGCCAGTAACCCGATGGCGCAGAAATTTGCCAAGGATCTGGGAATTACCATTACCTGGGGAAGTTGGGCCATTGCAGCTATTGTTCCCGGCCTGGTATGTTTCCTCCTTATTCCACTTTTTCTATATAGGTTTTACCCGCCAGAATTAAAAACGACTAAAGAAGCCCCGGCAATCGCGGCAAAACAATTAAAAGAAATGGGACCTATTACCTTGCCCGAGTGGCTGATGGTAGCAACATTTGTAATCCTGTTGGTACTCTGGATTTTTGGAAATCTTTTTGCGATAGATGCGACCACAGGTGCGCTTATCGGACTGTGCATCCTGCTTTTATGCGGTGTGCTCACCTGGGATGATGTGAAATCGGAAAAAGGCGCCTGGGATACCATTGTATGGTTTTCTTCATTGGTAATGATGGGATCGTTCTTGAATTCTTTGGGTTTTATCGGTTGGTTCGGTCATCTGGTAGGTGCAGAAATGGCTCATTTGAGCTGGCAGCTAGCCTTTCCGGTTATTATCCTGGTTTATTCCTATTGTCATTATATGTTTGCCAGTGCAACCGCACAGGTAGCGGCTATGTATTCTGTTTTCCTTGCTGTTGGTATTGCTGTTGGGGTACCTGGTACCATGCTTGCCATTTTCTTAGGCGCCTGTGCTTCTTTGATGGGCTCATTGACCCACTACGGACATGGACCAGCCCCGATATTTTTCGGCAGCACTTATGTCGATCTTAAGGACTGGTGGAAACAGGGCTTTTTTATGAGCACATTGTTTCTGTTGGTCTGGTTTTTAGTGGGTGGCTTATGGTGGAAGATAATCGGGCTATGGTAGGTCGACCTTAATAAACAATTATCCCTTTATAATATAGCGTGATGAAACAGACAACACTCATATATAAGCTCATCATGGCCTCAACAGGGCTGTTTCTTTGCTTTTTTCTCATTATCCATTTGTTGGGAAACCTACAGTTATTATTGCCGCCATCTACCGCCAGAGAGCAGTTTAACTGGTACTCGCATCTTCTGTCGGGGAATATTATCATCAACGTCATCTCGTATATCCTGTATCTTTCATTAATAGGCCATGCGGTTTATGCACTGTTAATCTCCCGAAAGAACAGTAAAGCTAATGGAGCGAAATATGTTTATGACAGGCGAGGTGAGGTAAGTACCTGGAACAGTAGGAATATGGGCATTCTGGGAACAATTATACTGGTTTTTCTTGTCATCCATTTTAAAGATTACTGGTATGTGTACAAATTTGGCAGTCTTCCATTGGATGAAAAGGGGAATAAGGACCTGTACTTAATTGTTGTAAGATCTTTTCAGCAAGGATGGTATGTATTTGTTTACGAAATTTCGTTTTTGGCCTTAGGCTTTCACCTGCTGCACGGCTTTTTTGGTGCTACCAGAACTTTGGGGATTTATCATCCCAAATATGTTAAAGTAATGCGGGTTCTTGGCTGGGTATATACCACATTGATCACCCTTGGTTTTATGACGATCCCTTTATATGTTTATTTTAATCACATTTAATTATGCTGAACTCGAAAATCTCACCCGGCGAGCTTGCCAACAAATGGACGAACTATAAGGATACTTCCAAACTCATCAATCCAGCGAACCGCAAAAAGCTTAATATCATCGTGGTTGGCACTGGTTTGGCTGGCGCTTCTTGTGCGGCTACGCTGGCCGAACAAGGATATAATGTGACTAGTTTTTGTTTTCAGGATTCGGCACGAAGAGCGCATTCAGTTGCAGCTCAGGGCGGTGTGAATGCGGCTAAAAATTATAAAAACGATGGTGACAGCGTTTATAGAATGTTCTACGATACCATTAAAGGTGGGGATTTCCGCTCGCGTGAAGCAAACGTGTACCGTTTGGCCGAATGTTCACTGGCCCTGATCGATCAGGCCGTGGCCCAGGGGGTTCCTTTTGCAAGGGAATATGGCGGCTATCTGGATAACCGTTCTTTTGGTGGTGTACAGGTCTCGCGCACTTTTTATGCCAGGGGCCAAACCGGGCAACAATTGATGATCGGAGCCTATCAGGCATTAATGCGGCAGGTTAATGCAGGGAAGGTAAAAACATATACTCGCCACGAAATGCTCGATCTGGTACTAGTTGGTGGAAAAGCAAGGGGCGTTATTGTCCGTAACCTTGAAACGGGAGAAATTGAACGTTATGCTGCCCATGCTGTAGTGTTAGCTACAGGAGGATATGGGAAAGTATATTACCTCTCTACACTGGCAATGGGCTGTAATACTTCAGCAATCTGGCGGGCACATAAAAAAGGTGCATTTATGTCGGGGGTGAGCTGGGTACAGTTTCATCCTACCTGTTTGCCCCAGATTGGCGAAACACAGTCTAAACTAACCCTGATGTCCGAATCGCTCCGTAACGATGGCAGGATCTGGGTGCCCCTAAAAGCGGGGGATACCAGAACGCCAAACGATATCCCTGAGGAAGAAAGAGATTATTATCTTGAGCGGCGATACCCTGCTTTTGGTAACCTTTCTCCCCGCGATATTTCTTCGAGAGCTGCAAAAGAACGAATTGATGCTGGATGTGGGGTTGGCCCGATGAAAAACGCGGTATGCCTTGATTTTTCCAGAGCGATAAAGGAACAGGGAAAAGACAAGATTGAAGAAAAATACGGCAACCTGTTTAGGATGTACAATAAAATCAACGGTGTAAATGCATATAAAGAGCCTATGCTCATTTCGCCTGCAGCCCATTTTACCATGGGAGGCCTGTGGGTAGATTACGAGCTGATGACCACCATACCGGGACTCTTTGCTTTGGGCGAGGCCAATTTTTCTGACCATGGGGCAAACCGTTTAGGGGCCAACTCTTTATTGCAGGCCTGTGTTGATGGCTATTTTATCGCGCCTTATACCATCCCAAATTACCTTTCAGGAGAAATTAAAGGTGAGGAAATCACTACGGATCATCCTGCATTTGCTGAGGCCGAAATATTGGTAAAGGAAGAGATTAGGCAGTTCTTAAGCTGTAATGGACACCTCTCTGCCGATTATTTCCATAAAACTTTGGGTAAACTGCTTTACGATAAATGTGGATTGTCGCGTACCAAAGAAAGCCTGGAACAGGCAATAATTGAAATCAGGGCATTGAAGAAATCTTTTGACCACGAACTTAAGATCACAGGAGATAATGGAATCAACTCGGAACTGGAAAAAGCAGGGCGGGTTTCTGATTTTTTGGAACTGGGCGAGCTGATGTGTTATGATGCCTTACAGCGCGAAGAATCCTGCGGAGCGCATTTCAGGGAAGAATATCAGACTGCTGATGGGGAGGCTGTGCGTAATGATGAAGATTTTTGCTATGTATCAGCCTGGGAATGGAAAGGCAAGGGGCAGCAACAGGAGTTACATAAAGAACCGCTCAGCTTCGAAGCGGTAAAGCTTACAGTTAGAAGTTATAAATAGTTAAGGAAGGATTATTATGAAATTATATCTCAAAATCTGGCGACAGGAGCATAAGGAATCAAAAGGAAGTATGGTGAATTATGAAGTTGATGGGATTTCTGTGCATATGTCCTTTTTGGAAATGCTGGATCTGTTGAACGAGAGGCTGATCCAAAAAGGAGAGCGGGTGATCGAATTTGACCACGACTGTAGAGAAGGGATCTGTGGTACCTGTGGCTTGATGATCAATGGCCGTGCACATGGGCCGTTAAAAGGCACTACAACCTGCCAGCTGCACATGAGGACCTTCAAAGATGGTGAGACGGTTTACATCGAGCCTTTTAGAGCAGCAGCTTTTCCGGTCCTGCGCGATCTTAAGATAGACCGTTCGGCTTTTGATCATATCATCCAGGCGGGGGGCTACATTTCAGCATCCACAGGGCAGGCACCAGAACCTAACAGTATTTTAATAGCTCATGAAACAGCTGAGGCCGCATTTGATGCTGCAGCATGTATAGGCTGTGGAGCCTGTGTGGCTACCTGTAAAAACTCAAGCGCTGCACTTTTTACTTCAGCTAAAATATCCCATCTGGTTCTTCTGCCCCAGGGAAAAGTAGAATCATCAGATCGGGTTATAAATATGGTTAACAGGATGGATGAAGAAGGATTTGGGCACTGTTCCAATACCGAGGCCTGCGAAGCAGAGTGCCCACAGGAAATTTCAGTGCTACATATTGCAAGGATGAATGCCGGTTACAACAAAGCCTTAGTTATACGTAAATAATTTGCCAATCTGGCGGGCCCGAAGCGGAAAGCGATTAGAATTGGCACTTATGTGTATGATATGAAAGTGCGTTTTTCTGTGGAATTACTATATCTACAATATTTATATTCACGAGAACTTATCCTCAGCACGCTTTAAAGAGTTATGAACTTGGGATTATTGACATTTGTTGAAACTAATAGATACGTCCAAGTTGAGTACAGCAATAAAAGGCCGCGACGTGACAAAGACTACTTTTGGGAAACCCAATATGAATACGGTTGAGGGTAATATCGCAGATTTTCTGTTGAATCATATGAAAGATTAAAATGTGTAAATACATTTAGGATCTGTATGTTCTTGTTTAGCTTATGTAATCAGGTTGCGGCATAGGCTAAGCTGACGATGCGCTTCAAAGATCTTCATCTGCAGGTCCGTTAGGTAGGCGTTCACGGACCTTGTATCCTCTTTTTTCCCATTGATCCGACCGGTGGCAACAATCCACTTCTCCGGTTCACAGGATCTTCCTTTAGTGATTTCGGATCTTTTACCATCATCAGTAATCCTCATGTAGATTGCTACAGGGCCGTTTTGATAATTTTTTGACTTCTACAAATAGAAGAGCAAGCTGAAATTGGTTTTCATAATGTCTTACATTATTGGTTAACAAATTTAGCTTTGCAGTATTCAAAAGATTTAAATGTGCAAATACATTTAGGATCTGTATGTTCTTGTTTAGCTTATGTAATCAGGTTGCGGCATAGGCTAAGCTGACGATGCGCTTCAAAGATCTTCATCTGCAGGTCCGTTAGGTAGGCGTTCACGGACCTTGTATCCTCTTTTTTCCCATTGATCCGACCGGTGGCAACAATCCACTTCTCCGGTTCACAGGATCTTCCTTTAGTGATTTCGGATCTTTTACCATCATCAGTAATCCTCATGTAGATTGCTACAGGGCCGTTTTGATAATTTTTTGACTTCTACAAATAGAAGAGCAAGCTGAAATTGGTTTTCATAATGTCTTACATTAATGGTTAACAAATTTAGCTTTGCAATATTCAAAAGATTTAAATGTGCAAATACATTTAGGATCTGTATGTTCTTGTTTAGCCTTTGTAAACACCGAATACTATTGTTTAGATTTTTTCTATATTTATAGCGTGATCCCTAACCAGTCGCAAAATAAAAGTGCAAAGCTTTTTTGTTTTTTATGAAACCAAGCAGTATACTTTCTGAGGTTGATTTAATTGTCACGCTAAAATTGGGTAAAGAAGGAGCGTTTACCGAAATTTATAACCAGTACTGGGCCGGATTATATTTATATATCCGTCGCATGTTTCCTAAGAGCGGCAAAATGCGGGCTATTGTTCAGTAACGATTTATTAATTTTTGGAAAAACCGTACAAATTTAAAATACGCTGACCTGAAAAATTTTAACTTTCTAATGTCTGTAAACTTAATTCAATATATTTAGATCAACTAAATGGAGGAGCACCCAGATTTATTGCATGGCAGCAATTTAAAACCGCACTGGAGTTTGTTTATTGCAAATGGAGACGGTGATGCTTTTAAAAAGATTTATCTACATTATTATCACTATTTTAGTTTTATTTCTCTAAAAAAGGGTTTTTCTAGCAGCAAGACTAATGATGTTTTTAACGAATTGTTTCTTTACATCTGGGAAAACCAGGGTAAACTGACGCACATACACGATCATCACAATTACCTTGTTACCGCATTTTTACGCAAACTTTATAAAAGGAAAAAATATGACCTGGATGACTATGTATTGAATGATGATTTTCCTGATCTGGTCGTAACGAACTCTGTTGAGGCCGATTATATTGCAAAAGGTACACAACAAGACGTAAGCAGGATTTTGAATAGCTTTCTCGATAAATTGCCTCAGCGACAAAAATCATTGATTTACCAAAAATTTTATCTTGGCCTGAGTTATAAGGAAATTGCTCTGGCAAATAACATTTCCATTAACACAGTTTACAATACCATTTATAATGCTGTTGATAAACTTAAGGAATTAATGGGAAAAGAGCAGGTTAAACTGCTTTCACTCGCGTTATTAATACTTTCTGCTTTTTTTTACTTTTTTTTTGTTAAACAGTAGTGAAAATCTAATGGAGGTTGCTCTATTGTTTAAAACCAAGTATAATGCAGTATCAAAATATTAGAGCACTTCTGGAAGACGAGCGTTTTTTAAATTATTGCCTCAAGAAAAATCCGGAAGATGTCCATTATTGGGAGCAATGGCTGATAGCCAATCCCGACCGTAGGGATGAGATAAACGGCCTAAAAGCAATGGTATTGCTACTAGGCAATAGCCTATCTGCACAAGAGGCTGAAAACCAGTTTGCCAAACTGGATTATCGTATTTCAGGTGGAAATACCATATTCAGGCTTCGCTGGTTTAATCTTTTTACAAAATATGCCGTTGCAGCTTCATTGATGTTAATTTTAGGTGCAGGGCTGTTTTTTAGAAATGACCGCCATTCTAACAACGAACATTTGAGCAAAGTTTCGGTGAAAGATATTACGCCCGGTAGTAACAAAGCTATGCTCACCCTGGCCAACGGAACAAAAATTAATCTCAATCAGGTCTCAAACGGCCAACTGGCCTCCGAATCTGGTGTTAATATTGTAAAAACAGCCAATGGTCAATTGGTTTATGATCTATCTGGTGCAACTGGTCAAGCTAGTGAGGTCGGTTACAATACTATCGAGGTTCCGGCAGGCGGACAATGGCAGATCATTCTTCCAGATCAAACTAAGGTTTGGCTAAACGCCCAATCGAGTATAACCTATCCAACCAAATTTGCCGGTAACGTAAGAAGGGTAAAAATAACGGGCGAGGCTTATTTTGAAGTTGCGCATCACAAAAAACTACCTTTTAGAGTAGAGAGTGGCGCACAGCTAGTCGAAGTATTAGGAACCCATTTCAATATCATGGCATATGCGGACGATAGACTGATTAAAACCACTTTACTAGAAGGTTCGGTAAAGGTGGTTAACAAAGGGCAATCTCAATTATTAAAGCCTGGCCAGCAGGCGCAGGTGAATGCCAGGGGTATCGTTTTATCAGATGATGTAGATATAGAGGAAGCAGTGGCATGGAAAAATGGAGATTTTCAGTTCAATGAAAACCTTGAAGGCATTATGACCAAAATTGCCAGATGGTATGATGTTGAAATAGTGTACCAAGTCAAGCCAGATGCAGACCTTACCTTTTCGGGTAAAATTTCGAGATCAAGAAATCTATCTGCCATTTTAAAGATGCTCGAATATAATGGCGACGTACATTTTAAAATTGAAGGAAGGAGGGTTACTGTGATCAATTAATACTTTATCATGGTAATGCCAAAAAATGGCTGAAAGTGCGTCAACACTTTCAACCGGGCGATGGGATTACCCTTTCCGGAAAACCGGAATAAAAAATGACTTGAACCATTTTCAACTAAACCCAACAATTCAAATTTATGAATTTAAACTTACAATCCAGGCATGGAGGCAACCGCCCTATCCATAAGAAAATCTTGCTGGTTATGAAATTAATTGCTTTTTTACTCATTACGGTAATTATGCAGGTAAGTGCATCAACATTTGCGCAAAAAATTACCCTTAATAAAAATCAGGCTTCCTTGCGCCAGATCATGTACGCCATCAGGGTGCAAAGTGGCTATGATTTTTTATACAACAACAAAATATTAAAAAATGCCCATCCTGTAACCATTAATGTTAAGGATGCCAGCATAGAAGAGGTACTTGCACTCTGCTTTACCAATCAGCCCATATCGTACAAGATTGAAGACCGCGCTGTTTTATTAAAACTGAAAGGAAATTTAATATATAATAACACCATTAATCAAACTATCGAAATTCCGATAAATGGAAAAGTAGTGGATGAAAAGGGGCAGCCCATACCTGGTGTAACCATAACAGAAAAAGGGACAAAGAATATAACCTCTACTTCAGGAACTGGCGAATTTGCCATTAAGGTAAAAGATAATGCGGCAATTTTGGTAATTAGCTATATCGGTTACCAGACCAAAGAATTAACGGCTGGCGATGTTAGTACAGCCACCATTACATTAACACCTTCGGAACAGAAATTAGATGAGGTGGTGGTAACGGCTTTAGGGGTAGAGAAATCATCAAGAGGACTTTCCTATAATGTACAACAGCTTGATGGCAAGCAGTTAACTGCAGTAAAGCAGCCTAATATGATTAATGCGCTTAACGGTAAAGTGGCTGGTGTTACCATTTCGCCGAGTGCATCTGGAGTTGGTGGTTCGGTAAAAGTTAACCTGCGCGGTAACAGGTCTATCAGCGGTGGCAATCAACCATTATATGTAATTGATGGGGTGCCATTGCAAAATGGAGGTAATGCTTCAGGGCAGGCCAACTCTTTATACGGTTTTGGTGCCAGCGAGGGTGGCGATGGTATATCTAATATTAACCCAGAAGATATAGCAAGTATATCTGTACTTGAAGGAGCCTCAGCATCTGCTCTGTATGGTAGCCAGGCGCAAAACGGCGTGATCTTAATTACTACTAAAAAAGGTAAGGCAGGTAAGGCCGAAATTAATATCAATAGTGGGTTCCAGATCAGTAATGCTGCCTACAGACCAAAATTCCAAGATAACTATGGCCCATCAAACCTTGCTAATAAAACTGATTTACCAAGTTGGGGTGATCCAATAAATTCTAGTTACAATAATTTAGATCAGTATTTCCAAACTGGTAACAATTTTACCAACGCTATTAATTTTTCGGCTGGTAATAGTGTTGCACAAACCTATATATCCTATGCAAATACTGCTGCGCGTGGTATACAGCCTACCAATGATTTAGATAGACATAATCTTAATTTAAGAGAAACGGCTAACTTTTTAGATAACAAACTAACCATTGATGGGAGTTTGAACTACATTAGTCAAAATGTAAATAATACGCCAACTGTTGGGGGGTTTCCAAATCCTTTAATGTCGCTATACTTATTTCCACGGGGTACCGATATTACTCCATATAAAGAAAATTATATTTTTACTGATAAGATTGGCACCGACCGTGAAAATTGGCCGTATAAACTTGGTGCTTTACATCAAGAAAACCCTTGGTGGCTTTTAAATAAACATCCTATAGTAAATAAACGTAACCGTATGTTTATTACCGCAAGTGCAAAATATACTTTTGCTGATTGGTTGAATATACAGGTTCGTGGCAATATGGACCGTTCAACCGACGATTTTGAAAGAAAGGTATATTGGGGTACCGATCCTCAGTACCTGGGTAGCGGAGCAGGAACAAGTTTATATACTATCAATTCGCTTACCCGTACTCAAAAGTATGCAGATGCGATTGCCAATTTTAAAATCCCTTTGCAAACTAAAGATTTTAAAATAGGTGGTTTAATTGGGGGGAGCATCACTGACACGAAAAATAATGGTTTTTCAATGGGCGGAGCACTGCTAACCCCTGATTATTTTGTAGCAACCAATATTATTGCATTAGCACCACAACAAATCGGTGCTTCTACACAGGCAACCACTACTGCGCCTGTACTCAATCCATCCTCAACATTTTCCCCTAACCATGGCCAGTTGCAGGCGGTATTTGGGAGTTTAGATTTGTCATATAAAACCTGGGCCTATGCCACACTTACATTTAGGCAAGACTGGTCTTCTGCTCTGGCCTTTACAGATAAGCAATACTATAATTATCCATCTGCGGGCTTATCTTTGATCGTCTCGGAAATGACAAAGCTACCTGAGTTTATCTCATATGCAAAAGTACGCGGCTCTTACACGATCGTAGGCAGTTCCATTCCAACAGGTTTAACCCGCGTTCAAAATACACAGAATGCAGCAGGATCTCTGATATTTAATTTTGCAGGTTCGAACAAAAAATTAGAGCCAGAACGTACAAAAACTTTTGAGTTTGGTACCGATCTACGTTTTATGAAAGACAGGATAAATTTAAATTTCACATATTATAAAACAAATACCAAAAACCAGTTTTTCCCGAGTACGCCAACAACTACTACTTTGTTTGGTACCGTATATTATAATGCAGGTAATGTTCAGAATACTGGTTTTTCGGCTATTTTAGGTATTGATGCCATCAGGAATGGCAATTTTTCCTGGAATAGCGCTATCAATGCATCATCAAACAAAAACAAAATTTTACAGGTAGCTACCTTGGCTGATGGCTCGGATGATACCAGTCCTTATTATTTAACGGGTACGAGTTATGGATACCAGTCGGTAGTAAGGAAAAATGGTTCGTATGGTGATATTTATGCCGAAGATTTTTTAAGAGATGATCAGGGTAGGATTAAACTAAGTGCTAATGGCACACCTCAAAAAACTCCATTTCAGTATGTGGGTAATCCAAATCCAAAATTCCAGGCCGGTTGGAACAACACCTTTACTTACAAAGATTTTAGCTTAAGCCTATTGGTTGATGGCAAATTTGGCGGCCAGGTAATGTCGCTAACTCAGGCCTATATGGATTTTAAAGGTGTATCAGCAGAATCAGGGGCAGCCAGGGATGCAGGAGGCGTATCTATCAATGCTGTAGATGTGAATGGAAATCCGGTAAGTACAATAGATGCCAAAAAATATTTCGAAACTATCGGTGCGCCTAATAGTTTTGCAGGTGCATATATGTACAGTGCTACCGTAGTTCGCTTACGTGAAGCTGCACTTGGTTATAAATTCTCATTAAAAGGTGGTTTTTTAAGAACAGCATCGCTATCGCTTACGGGACGTAACTTATTTTACTTTTATCGCAAAGCACCATACGATCCCGAGTTGACAATGTCGACAGGTAATGGTATATCAGGGGTTGATTTTTTCAGCTTGCCCGCCACGCGCGAAATTGGTTTAAACTTAAGCCTAAACTTTTAATTAACCGTTGTTGAAACCTCATTGAAGATCTAATAAGTTAAGACAATTTTCGAAAAATATTGAAAATTAATTAGCGTATTACTGATAAAAAAATAAAGACAGATGAAAAAAATTAAATATAGCCATATTGTTAGCCTATGCAGTGCCATTTTGCTAACAATAGCCTTTGGTACAGGCTGTACAAAAAAATTCGAAGAGTTTAATTCCAATCCAAATGCCTTATCAGAACAGCAGACCCTCGCTGCTCTGGCAACAGCAATAGGACCGATCGAAACCAATATTATACCTGGTAACGCCTACCAATTACAGCATAACTTAAATGCGGATGCTTATGCTGGATATTCAATGTCACCGACAAATTTTGTTGCCGGCACAAATAATTTAAACTATTCAATGGTAGATGGTTGGAATGCTGCAGCTTTTAGCCCTCTGTATTTGGGCGTAATGGCACCAGTTAAAAAAATTGGCGATGCCGGAGCCAGGGTAACTCTGCCAGAAGTTTGGGCAGTGGCACTGGCCGTCCAGGTTTTTGCAATGGATAGGGTTACCGATAAATTTGGCCCTATTCCATATACCCAAACAGGTACATCATTTACCCATACCCCATATGATGAACAAAAAACAGTTTATACCGCCTTTTTTAAACAGCTTGATACAGCAGCTAGTAACCTGAAAAACTATATCGCAAGCGCCGCAACTCCCATAAATAGGTTAGGTGCCAACGATTTAATTTATGGAGGTAATTATACAAGATGGCTGAAGTTTGTAAACTCGTTGCGTTTGAGACTGGCGATGCGTATTTCCAAAATAGACCCTGCCATGGCTAAACAGCAAGGCGAAATTGCTTTGGCAGCACAAGGTGGATTAATTACAGATAATACAGATAACGCATTACTTAAACAAAGCGGAAACAGGCCCAACGATTACTATTTAATTACCTTTCAATATGTAAGAGATAATATGGCTAACGCTTCTTTAGGCTCGTATCTTGATGGATATAAAGATCCTAGAGCACGGCAGATGCTTTTACCTGCAACAGAGGGGAGCATCAATGGCACTTTCATGGGTATAAGAACAGGCATCGATGTTTCAAAATTTAACTACAAAACTTTTTCAACCTATAATTACGAAACCACGTTTAATAGAGCTGCACCGCAAATGCTATTTAATGCAGCAGAAGTATGGTTTTTAAAAGCAGAAGCTGCACTTCGTGGCTGGGCCAATACAGGTACGGCCAAAGATAATTACGAAACAGGAGTACAAAAATCAATGGAGCAATGGGGCGTACAGGTTGGTAGTTATTTAAGTGATGACCTTTCTAAACAGACTGCCTGTATCGATCCTCTAGCGCCTTCCAATAGCACACCTGCCGTGTCTACAATTACCATTAAATGGGATGAAGGTGTAGCACAGGAGCAAAAACTAGAACGCATTATTACGCAGAAGTGGCTGGCTATTTTCCCCGATGGCCAGGAAGCCTGGTGCGACTACAGAAGAACCGGTTATCCCAAACTGTTTACAGCTGCACAGAACAAAAGCAATGGAACTGTCGATACGCAGATAGGCCCACGCAGATTACCTTTTATTCTATCAGAAGGGCTGAATAATGCACAGGGTCTGAAGTTTGGATTAAGCGCACTTGGCGGTCCAGATAATGCAGGTACACGCGTGTGGTGGGATAAGGCCGGACCGAATTTTTAAATGTTTATGAAAAACAGAGTTAAGTAAAGCTGTTAAATGTTACCCTTAGTTACGCTCTCAAATAAAATGGGCGGCTGCTGCCGTCCATTTTTGATTATTTCCACGTTAAGTTTACATTCATTCTTTTTGCTATATACAATGAATTGACCTGGTAAATGAGAATAGATAATCAATATTACAATTATAACAATGAACAGACGACAGTTTATAGGTAAAGCAGGAAGCACCAGTTTATTTTTGCTGGCCGGAGCAAATTTATTTGCCAGCAGTAAAAAAGAAGCTTTAAGCGGCGAATTCCTTTTTTTAGAAGCGGAGCAATTTGCTGATCTGGGCGGTTGGGATTTAGATCAACAGTCTATGGACCAGATGGGCTCGCCATATTTATTGGCGCACGGTTTAGGTATTCCGGTTAAGGATGCCAAAACCGCAGTGAAATTTCCATCAGCTGGTCAATATCGAATATGGGTGCGCACCCGCGATTGGGTAGCTCCATGGAAAGTACCAGGTGCGCCAGGGAAATTTCAGGTCATTATTGATGGTAAATCTGTAAAAGAAATTTTTGGCACCAAAAAAGAAGAGTGGCATTGGCATGATGGTGGCTTGGTTAATGTAGGTAAAGAAGCCAATATTGCCCTGCACGATTTAACTGGCTTTGAAGGACGCTGTGATTCGATACTTTTTTGCAGGGACGAAAATTTTAAACCTACAAATGATGTTAAGGCACTAACAAAGTTTAGGCGGAAGTTACTTGGTTTGCCAAGCCAGCCAGCAGATGGTGGAAGTTTTGATTTAGCCGTAGTTGGTGGCGGTTTAGCAGGTACCTGCGCCGCTTTGGCAGCTGCCCGGAATGGTTTAAAAGTAGCCTTAATACAAGATAGACCTGTTTTAGGAGGTAATGGTAGTTCGGAGGTTAGGGTATGGCCTGAAGGAAAGACCCAACAAAAACCTTTCGTGCATATTGGCGATATTGTAGAAGAAATTATGCTGCCCGGTACACCTGAACCTGTATATGGCTCGCGGAACGCCATAAAAGGGCAACACTTTGGGGATGAACGCAAGTTGAAAATAATAGCTGATGAACCCCGTATTACCTTACTGACCAATTTTAGGGCAATTAGCGTAGAACATACAAAAAATAAGGTTTCAGCAGTGGTTGTTCAAAGTACCAAAACAGCGCTGCAAAAAAAGATAAGCGCTACCTATTTTGCCGATTGTACTGGCGATGCCTCCATCGGTTTTTTAGCGGGTGCCGACTACGAAATTGCCAGCTCAAATATGATGGGTTCTTCTAATTTGTGGAACGTTTTAGATGCAGCTGATGAAAAGCAGGTATTGGATTGCGAGTGTAAAGATAAAACTGCACTTACCTTATCGTGGGAAACCGGTAACCGTGAACAGCCTTTTCCACGTTGTCCATGGGCAATAGATTTAAGCGATAAACCTTTTCCTGGCCGTAAAAATTATAAAGGCCAATGGGGTAGTACCGATCCTTTAGGTAACCTGGGCGGCTGGTTTTGGGAGAGTGGTTTTGATAAAAATCCGATCACCGACATCGAAAAAATAAGAGATTTAAATTTAAGAGCAATGTACGGCGCCTGGGATGCACTAAAGAATGTAGATAAATTATATCCCAACCATCGTTTAGGTTGGTGCGCATTTATAGCAGGCAAGCGCGAGTCGCGAAGGTTAATGGGCGATGTAGTACTTACAGGCGATGATTTTTTAAAGCGGAAAGTATTTGACGATGCCGTTTTCCCTTGTTCATGGCACATCGATATCCATAAAGCAAACGGACAGTTTGACAAAGGGCTAAAAGGTGAGGAGTTTATATCGCACGCCTCTACTGGCGAGGGCTATGTTTATGGTGCGGTGTATTGGGCACCTTACCGGATTCTTTATAGCCGCAATATCGACAACCTGTTTATGGCTGGAAGGGATATTAGTGTAAGTAACGATGGACTTGGCCCTGTACGGGTAATGCGTACCTGCGGAATGATGGGCGAAATTGTAGGTAAGGCAGCAGCGGTTTGTATTAAACACAAAACGACGCCACGGGGTGTATACGAAATGCATTTTGGCGAGCTAAAAAAATTGATGGAACAACCAGGCAGTACACGTAATTCTTAGTAAGATTATTAGTTAAGTATTTTTGTTTTGTAATTGATTGAAAAATAAATAGTTATTAGCAGAGGTATTAGTTTTTTTTATTTATCATATAAAGTCTATAGAAATAGTATATATTTGTTTAGCTTTTATAAACATTAAATACTATTGTTTAAGATATTTTCTATATTTATCGAACGATCTCCTAACCAATCGTAAAATAAAAGTGGCTGGCTTTTAATTTTTTTCAATGAAACCTCGTGGTATCCTTTCTGATGCTGATTTAATTGTCCAACTCAAATTGGGTAAAGAAGATGCATTTACCGAAATTTATAACCATTACTGGTCGGTACTCTACTTACATGCCCGCCATATGCTCCATAATCGTGATGAAGCAAGGGATATTGTTCAGGAGGTTTTTACCTGTTTTTGGAACAAAGCAAAAGATCTCGAACCATCTACCAATATCAATGCCTATTTATACCGCTCAACTCGAAACAGTGTTTTAAACCTGATTAGGAAAGAGAAAACAAAAAATCATTACATTACCGAGCTTGGTGCATTTTACGAAAAAGGAGAATTTAGCACAGATGTGCAGGTAAATTTTAATGAGTTGAAACGCCTCATCGATCGGGAAGTAAAATTACTGCCGAAAAAAATGCGTCAGGTTTTCGAAATGAGCCGAAACGAAAACCTAAGTCATGCTAAAATTTCCGAGCAGCTTAATATTTCCGATCTTACGGTAAAGAAACAAATTAACAAAGCCCTCCATATTTTAAGGCACAAATTAGATATTCCACTCTCGGTTTTATTCATCTATCTTAATACAAAATAAAATTTTATCTGTTGGTTAGTGTCTCATCTAGTGCTAGTGAGTTAAAATTTTTTGACCACAGATGGACACAAATAAACACGGATTCTTAATTTAGTTCCATTCCGGGTTTAGGAACTGCGGTTCTGCACTCTGCAACCACGAAAATGAGATACTGTTTTTGCCATCTAGTCTCCTGCCCGAAGCGAGCGCGCGGTTTGAAGCGTTACCCTGCAGCAACGAGGTATCCCGAACTTTCGGGAAAGCGTAAAACGGGATCAAACTGGATGTTATGCACTGTTTTTGTGCTCCAAATAAAAGTTATTTATTTATAGAATAGTCTTCAACTGATAAATGATTAGCTGCATTTATCCTGTTGGTTGGTGTCTCATAAGCGAAAATAGAGCCATTTAATTTTTTTTTCATCGAAAGTACTACCAAGGCAGCCCTTGTGTGTCCTATCTATATACGGGAGTACTCTCTCTCCTATAAAAAATGGAAAACGAAAAGGTATTAGCATTACTGGAAAAATATCATCAAGGCTTATGCACAGAAGAAGAAAGTGCAATTGTAGAAGCCTGGTACAATGGCTATGCAGCAGAACATAGTGCTGAAGTTATAGATGAGGATCTGGAAATGGAAAAGGCTATGATTTGGAAGAACGTTCAAGAAAATAAGAATCCTGTTAAAACAGTCCGTTTAAATTACAGTAAGTGGGCTGCAATTGCAGCAACAATTGTTGTGATTGTTACAGCAGGCTTATTGTTTTTTACCAATAAACCTAAAAGCCGAATGCTAGCCGCCGTTGTAAAAAGCGATATGGTTAAACCAGGTAAATATAGTGCAACACTAACGCTGGCCAATGGGAAAAGAATTTCACTCTCGGATGCAACAAGTGGTGAGCTAGCTAATGAGGCAGGCGTTGCAATTAGTAAAACTGCAGATGGCAAACTAATATATGAGATTCAGAACCAAACAGGTGCTGCCAATAAAATAAATACAATTTCGACCGATAAGGGCGAAACTTACCAATTGCGTTTACCAGATGGCACCAACATCTGGTTAAATGCAGCATCGAGCTTAACCTATGCTACCACATTGATTAAAGATGGTATACGGAATGTAAAACTTGAAGGGGAAGCTTATTTTGAGGTGGCGAAAGATAAAAAGCATCCTTTTATAGTAGAAACCAGTAAACAACAGGTAGAGGTTTTAGGTACGCATTTTAACATTAACGCTTATGCTGATGAGGCAATTACCAAAACCACTTTGCTCGAAGGTTCGGTTCTGTTAAACCGTGCTACGCTTCTTAAACCTGATGAGCAGGCAAGCCTAAGTTCGACAGGTAAAATTTCGGTTGAGCAGGTTGATGTACAAGAAACCATTGCCTGGAAGAACGGCAAATTTATTTTCAACTCAGAAGATATTACCAGTGTAATGCGTAAGCTTTCGCGCTGGTACAATGTAGAGGTGGTGTATAAAAGTGATTCTCCGGTTTCCACATTTACTGGCGTAATGAACCGTGATGATGACATTTCGAAAATTTTAAACAAAATAAACTATACAGGTGGTGCTCACTTAACATTAGAAGGAAGGAGGATAGTAGTTATGCCTTAAACTCTACCCATCTGGCAGTAACAATAGAAAAAGCGGGAATGCTTCGACCTACTCCCGCCTTAGTATTTGGTACTGTCAATAGCACATCTTTACGAACGAACAGATCAACAAGAACCAAACAAACAAAAATAATGAAAATTAACCAGAATGATGGGGAAAGACCTATTGTTGGTCATCTCCTGCAAGTTTTCTCTGATATGGTGCTCGGAAAGAGCAACCGTTTCACGGGTAAAAATAAAATCCTACTTGTAATGAAACTAACTATCTTCATTATGACAGCATTTCTGCTTCAGCTGAGTGCTGCAACCAAGGCCCAGATTACGCTGAACGAGAATGGGAAAACGCTTCAAAAAGTATTGAAATCCATTAGCAAGCAAAGCGGCTACGATTTTATTTACACAGATCAGGCTTTTAAAAATGCTAAACTAGTAACAGTTAAGCTAAACAATGTCGATATCAATAAGGCACTTGCGCTTTGCTTTGAAGGCCAGTCATTGGTTTACGAAATTTCGGATAAAACCGTAATGATAAAGGAAAAAAAGATTAATACCTTTTTAAACAACCTCATGGTTTTTCCAATTAAAATTGATATCCGTGGGAAAATTGTTGATGAAAATGGTCAGCCAGTACCTGGAGCCAGTATTACCGAAAAAGGAACTAAAAATGTGGTTTCTTCAACAGGAGCAGGCGATTTTACCATTAATGTAAAAGATAAGGATGCCATTTTAGTGATTTCTTTTATTGGCTACCAAAGCAAAGAAGTTTTAGCCAGTACGGTAATAGGTACTTCAATTGCACTCTCACCAAGCCAGGAAACTTTAAGTGATGTCGTGGTAACAGCTTACGGTAAGGTGAAAAAACAAAATCTTACCGATGCGGTAGCTTCTATAGATGCCAAACAGTTGCAAGATAGACCAATCCGTTCTATTGCTGAAGGTTTAAAAGGGTTAACACCCGGTTTAAACATCGGGATGTCAAGTGGTGCCCCTGAAGCAAATCCGTCTGTAAATATTAGAGGCTTTACGCAGCTGGCCAACTCTGGTGCACCTTTAATATTAGTTGATGGTGTTGAAAGACCCATGCAGGAGGTTAATCCAAACGACGTGGAAAGTATCTCTGTATTAAAGGATGGCGCAGCAAGTATTATTTATGGTTCAAGAGCACCATATGGCGTTATTTTAATTACCACAAAAAGCGGTAGTGCGGGTAAAGTTGCTGTAAATTATTCTTCGAATTATAAATTTACCACAGCTGCTATGCTTCCAGAGCTGCCAAATTCTTATGATTGGGCCAATTTTCAAAATCAACTTGCCCTTTCTACACCAAATGGAACAGGAGTAGCCTTATTTTCTGATCTTACTTTACAGCGGATCAAAGCGCATGCAGCTGGCGATTATGAAAATCCGGTATTTGCCGGGATAGACCGTAAGTATGTAATTAATGGTTCTCTTCCTGATCCAACTTCAAATTTTGGTTTTGGCAGGTATACTAGTTTTGGTACAGATAATTATCAGGATGCTTATTTTAAATCTAATGTGCCCTCAACCGAGCAGAACCTGAGTTTTTCAGGCGGATCTGATCGCGTAAAATACTATGTAGGTTTAGGCTATAATAAATCGGAAGGTGTTTTTGCGCTGGTTGACAATCAATACAAAAGGTATAATGCCTTAACCAAAATTAATTTTAAAGCTACTTCATGGCTTGATTTCGATGCCAGTATGAATTATGCCCGGGTAAGTGCATTGGGCCCAATGGTTAATGCGAACAATAGTGATTATTATACTTTATTTTCTGCAGTTGGAAGAGAGGCACTTAACGTGCCACTTAAAAACCCAGATGACGAAAATTATTACAATTCGATAAATAATATACAATATTTCCGCTCTGGCCAGGTGGCCAGTCAGGGAGATGACCTGACTTTTACAGGAGGTTTTAATTTAAGACCGGTTAAAGGACTTAAAATTACAGGTAGCTATAGCTTCAGGAACCGCAACACGCAAAATGAAAATGTAACCAAGCTTGTAAATGTTTTATCAAAAGGTTTGATTGTCCCAGGATTAAGATCACCAGCCAGCAATGGAATTGTAAAGGTTTTCGGGGCAAACGATTATAAATTTGGGAATTTAACAGCGGAATACACTAAAAATATTGCAGAAAACCATCATTTCTTCGTACAGGTAGGGGCGCAGACCGAAGAAAATAACTTCGGTAATTTAACGGGTACTTCTAAGGGACTTTATGCCCAGGAAACAGCAGCATCGATTAACACCTCTGCAGGGCCTTATACCGCAGGCGATCAGCAGTATGACTGGACGACCTTAGGTTATTATGGCGTGTTTACCTACGATTATAAAGAAAAATACCTCTTAAAAATTGCAGCCAGGGCCGATGCCAGTTCACGTTTTGCACCAGGCGCAAGGTGGGGCTATTTCCCGTCAATTTCGGCAGGTTGGAACATTGCGAACGAGGGCTTCTGGAAGTTCAAAAATTATGTAAGCCAGCTTAAACCAAGGGTTTCCTGGTCTAAAACAGGAGATTTGGCTTCGGCTGGGCAGGATAATTATTATACCTACCTGCCAACCTTACCTTCTGGTACCAGTACAACCACTATTTTGGGCGGAAGTTTAAACCCTTTTCTTAACCCCGGAGGCTTGGTAATTAATACCCTAACATGGGCCAAGCCCAGGGTGTTAGATTTTGGTATCGACATTGTCGGGTTGAATAACAGATTAACGCTAACAGCCGATTGGTATCAGAGAACTGTTTATGATCAGGCCGGGCCACCTAAAATTTTATCACAAACACTAGGTGTTGGAGGTCCATCTACCAACAACTCGGTTACCGAAACGCGTGGATGGGAGCTGAACATTGGTTGGAGAGATAACTTTAAATTAGCTGGCGAGAGCTTTGATTATGGCTTGTCCTTTTTGATAAGCGATTATGTGGGTTATGTAGTTAAATATGCCAACAATGGTACCGGCACAACCGATCAATGGTTCCCAGGAATGAAATTTGGCCAGAACTATGTATATGCAAGTAACGGCATAGTACAAAATACAGCTGATTTAAATAGTCGAGTGTTAAACAACGGTTTTAACTATCCAGGATATTTAACTTATAGAGATAGCAATGGCGATGGTGTAATTGATTCGGGAAATGGCTGGTTTGACCTAGGTGATCAAAAAACTGCAGGTTTCAATTACCCGCGAAAAAGCTTTTCTATTTTGCCATCTGTTTCATGGCGCAACATTAGCCTATCGGCTATATTGGAAGGGGTTATGCAATGGAAACAATATGTTTCAAGCGAATATGTATTTGGCACAAACGGTAACCAGTTCTTTTCTCCGTTTTACAAAGAAAGTGCTTCTTTAGGTTATTGGACTCCTGGTAATAAAGATGCGTTTTTTCCATCTATTACTCCAAGTTTACCTGCAGCCAACGATCAATACCTGTTAAATTTAGCGCATTTAAGAATCCGTAACATCACTTTGGGTTATAGTTTGCCAAAAAAATGGCTGGATAAAGTAAACCTGCAAAAAGTGAGCATATTCGTTACTGGCGAAAACCTGGGCTTTATTTACAATAAAGCATATGTAAAGTACGATCCTGCATTGCTTAATGTAGTGGCAAACCCAGCGGCTAACGGAAGTGGCTATCCACCAATGCGCACCTATGCATTTGGTTTAAATATTTCACTTTAGTGCTTTCACCTATAAATATTTGATCATAACAAAATGATATCGAAGATGAAAACAAAATATATAAACAACTGCGAAATATACATTGCCGTAATTATTTTGGCATTATTTACAGCTTGTAAAAAAAACTTTTTAGATACCACTCCTCCAGATAGAGTAGTGCCCGAAAACTTTTTTAACAGTGCATCTGATTTAAGAATCTACTTAAATTCCATGTACGAAAGCAGATTGCCCGTTTACAATGCACAAACGAATGTTAATAATGTACTGCTTGATTTACAATCAGATGTACTTATCAATTCAAATGTAATTACAGGGTCTTTAAATCAGGTAAGCGCTACTGGCGTTGCCGGTAATGG
The DNA here is from genome assembly GCF_032678585.1 of Pedobacter psychrodurus. GTDB lineage: Bacteria > Bacteroidota > Bacteroidia > Sphingobacteriales > Sphingobacteriaceae > Pedobacter > Pedobacter psychrodurus_A. Next base: position 95,743 of record NZ_JAVTSN010000004.1, read on the forward strand.
TGGCGGAGGTGATGCCTGGGCAACTGGTTATTCACGTATCAGACAAGATAACTATCTGTTGCATTATGCCTTACCGAAAGTAGAGAAAACCCCGGCATCAGCTCATTACCTTAGTGAGGCTTATTTTTTTAGGGCTTTAGATTACTTTACTTTATTGAAACAATATGGCGATTTACCAATCGTAACTGATCTGATTGCCTATGATGATAATGGCCAGTTATATACACCGCGTAACTCGAGGTACGATGTTGCTAAACAGATCATTAAAGATCTTGATCTTGCCATTGCAGGTTTATATGCTAAGGGCCAGGGCGAAGCAGCGGCAGGCAGGGTGAATAAAGAATCTGCTATTGTGCTCAAATCGCGTGTAGCGTTATACGAGGGCACATGGGAGTATTATCATGGAAAAAAAGGAAGTCCATTTGCCGTTGCCGGTAAAGATGGTCGCGAATTTTTGGAAATGGTAGAGCCTGCAATGCAACAGCTAATTGCCACTCAGGGAACCCGAATCTTTAGAACCGGAACCGAACCTTATAACCAGTTATTTGCTCAAAACGACTTATCGAATGTGGACGGCGTTTTTTGGTACCGTGTGTACGACCCTACTAAAACAACATTTTCTCATAACTTTTATGTGAAGGTGATTGATAATGCAGCCTCAATAACCGATCATTTAGTAGATCAGTATCTGAATAAGGATGGAAGTCCACAGGTGGTACCCAATAGTTACGGTGAACTAAATACATTATCCACAAATTTAGATCCTAGATTTAGACAAACCATATGGACCCCAGATCGTGGACCAGCAGCTAAAATCCCAGGTCGTGACCAATTCTCACTTAACCTCCGGTATCCGGTTATTGCACCTGTACTTTCTATCGGGACAAACTTTATCTCTACGGGTTACAGAAACTGGAAAGGTGCGGTTTTAACTTCAGTACTGGCCGGACGTGATGTAGATGAAATTTTTATCCGTTACGAAGAGGGTTTATTGAACCTGGCAGAGGCAAAAGCAATTTTGGGCACCATCACTCAAGCTGATCTGGACAAGACTGTTAATGTGATTAGGAGTAGGGTTGGCATGGCTAATATGAATTTGGCCACCGTTGCTGGCTTTCCTTTGTCAGCTTATAAAGAAGAATTAGGTTTCTCTCCTTCAGAATCAAATATTGTAAACGAAATCCGTCGCGAAAGAACAGTAGAGCTTGCATTAGAGGGCTTTAGATTGGATGACCTTAAACGTTGGTCGGTATATGAAAAAGTGGTGAATGGTTATACGCCAAGAGGAGCACAATTACAGGAATTTTTAACCTATTTTAATGATCGGACCAAATTAATAGCTGATGGATTTGATGTTGGGGGAATAACCTTTCCGCTCTTAAATACCAGTGGCGGTAACGCGAACGTAGCGGCTTTTGCCAACACGGGGCGCATTAATCCTTATTTTAAATCCTCACAGTTTCAACAAGGAGCACAAGGCTTTTTTATCGATCCCTCAAGAGATTATTTAACTTTTGTTCCCTTGTCTCAGATCCAATTGTATAAAGCTGAAAACGTAGTATTAACACAAAATCCAGGTTGGAGATAATTTTAAACATTTGAATTATGAAAAGTAGAATTTTTATAGCAGTACAGCTAACTCTGGTACTTTTTTGCTTCGCCTGTACCAAAGCCCGTATAGAACCCGATTACTCGGTTTACGGCGATAAGGCCTTTGTAAATTCGATTAACACTTTTTATTACAAGGAGGTGAAATCTAATTTAAATTACGGTGAGCAGGTAACCGGTTATCAAAAACTAACCGTCACCAATACCCAAAGCATAGATAATGCAAACAAAAAGATAAACATTGTTTTGGCCAAAGCAACCGGGGCCGACTTAACCGATTTAACTAAAATTGGTATTGCCATAAATACCGATGCGCAACGTGTTGAACCCATTAATGGTGCACCAATAGCAGGTTTAATTGGCGATTTTTCAAAAGGTCCTTATACGTACCGTTTATTTTCGGCAAATGGAACTACGAGAGATTGGACTTTAACTTTCTCAATCACACCATAATGCGATAAGCTAACCAGAGCGGTAAATAACTTGCCGTTTTGGTTAGCTTCTGTTTTCTGAAGTGTCAAAATCGGGGTCAATTTCGTCCCGCTTGTCATTGAACTGCCCAATCCAACCGCTAACCATCTAAATCTGTCAACTACCTGAAATATAGAAGATCCAGAGAAATAATTTTTATTGTAACAATTATACGCACTTGATAGTGACTTTTTATACCCTTTAACTCTATTGGGAAATAAAATTATTGCTGAAAATTAGACACTTAAACACAAATGAAAATAAAGTTTATTTTATTATTTACTGCTATTTTTTTGAACCTTAAACTTTTTGCTCAACGCGATACCATCCCGATTAATACCAATTGGAAATTTGCTGTTGACTTAAAAGGAGTTGGCATTACACAAAACTGGAGCACAAAAGATTTACCCGAGGCAATATCGGTGAATTTACCACACACCTGGAATGTAGAAACGGCCACGCAAAACCATTATGGATGGGGCTGGTACAGTTATACTTTAAAAGTACCTGCCAACTGGAAAAACAAAAATGTAATACTGCAGTTTGGCGCCATTAACCACACTTCGAAAATTTATGTCAACGGCAAACAAATTGCCGAAAACATTGGCGATGGTTTTAACCAGATCAAGGTTAACCTTAATGGGGAAATAAATTATGGTAAGTCTAATGTGATTACCGTAGCCGTAAATAATGACTATAGTGAAAAAAAAGTGCCTTTCAGTAACTCTTTCGATTGGGCAAATGACGGTGGTATCATTAGAAAGGTTGCCCTGATTGTAAGTGGAAAACCTACTGCCAATTACATTCATGTAGAACCAAAATTAGATTTAACAAATAACAACGGTCACCTTAAAATAAAACTGGGTTTCGATAAACCAGCTGGTAATCTGCAGTACGAGGTAAAAATAACCGAGGATAATCAAACTACCCATAACACGGTATTTAGCAAAATTTTAAAACCAAGCTGGCAAGGTAATGAGGCTATAACTGAAGTCGATTTAGCAAAGGTGAATCCTTGGCACTTCGATTTCCCAAACCTCTACAAAGTACAGGTAAAAGTAATGCTCGGGAATAAAGCTGTTGATGAAGTGACCACAAGCATTGGCTTTAAGGATCTGCAGATGAAAGAAGGTCAGATCTTTTTAAATGGCGAACCGGTAAAATTAATGGGAACAGAGTGGACCGCTGGTTCAGATCCTAATTACGGCTTTGCAGAACCCGATTCTATCATCATTAAACACTGCAAAATGCTGAAAGCAGTAAATAGCATTTTTACCCGTATGCATTTTCAGCAAGATGAGTTGTTTTACGATTTCTGCGACCGGAATGGTATTCTGGTACAACAAGAGATTCCACTTTGGGGACCAGAAACGCCTGCCAGTGCCGATGTTAATAAAATTGCGCTACAACAACTCGAGCGCATGGTAAACAATTTTTATAACCACAGCAGTATATTTTCTTGGGCAGTTGGTAACGAGTTAAGAGGTAGAGATGCCGATGTTAAGGAAATGATTGCCGGTTTAATGAAACGGACTGCCGATCTGGATAAAACACGGATGAAAGCCTATGTAAGCAATACCTTAACCAGCAGTTTTATTAACCATAAAAACTTCGTGCCCGATGGAGCTAGTCAGGGCGATTATCTGATGATGAACGAATATGGTGGCAGTTGGTGGCAAGTACCCATAGCTAAAATTAGCAACTACCTCGATAGCATCCATATGAGCTACCCTGATAAACCGCTTATCATTTCTGAATTCGGTTTATGCGAGCCCAATTTTAAAGGTGGCGATGAACGCCGGATTAACGACCTGGTGTACCATATGGCTGTTTTCGAAAGTAAAGCCTTTGTACAAGGTGCAATCTATTTCGACTTAACTGACTATCGCACCCATTATCCAGGTACTAGCGATACTACCAAATTTAAGAGAAGAATTCACGGCGTGTATGATATGTATGGCAAAGCCAAACCATCAATGAAAGTGTTGCGGGAATTATCTTCTCCCCTTGAGGTACAGGTAGCCAACGTATTAAATCCAGAAAAAAAAGCACCTATACCCGTAACTATTTTTGGTAGCATCGGTTTGCCGCAACACATTGTTAAGGGCTATAAAATTTATGTATCGAGCAGAACGGATAATTGGATCACTCAAAAACCTCAAGACTTGCCAACGTTAAATCCGGGACAGGAAATTAAAATGAAACTCGAAAAAGATTATGAAGGAAAAGCAGTAATCACAGTAGTAAGACCAAATGGTTATGTGGCAAGCCAACAAGAGTTATAAATGAAACGCTTTACAAAATGGCAAAAAATGATAACCGCACAATCATGGTAAGTTTAATCTAAAAGTAGAATAACGAGATTAAATAAAATTATAGTATCTGATTTAACTTACGGTTACAAGAGAAAGGGATTATTAACAATGAACCACAGTCAATTTAACAATTGATTTAAATAATAATTAACCTAAAACCTAGAAGAATGAAAAATCAAAAAAAAATGAGCTTTAAAGTGCTTGCATTTGTTTTGCTGGCTATCGTTATTGTTTCTTGTAAAAAGAATGCAAACCTCGAAGAATTCAATGATCAGGCGTCAACGTTTAAGCAAAAGGGTGCTAAAAGTTTTGTTGGCCATCCGGTGGGTTTGCAAACCAACCTCAGGATGTATGGATATATGGAAACCTGGGGAACCTCCTATGCTCAATACCTCGATTCGATTAACCTAACACAATTAACAGATCTTTGCATTTCATTTGTTAACCCCGATGTAAATGGCAACTTTAACGTAAGGCAGGATATAATTGACGCCGTGCCAAAAGCGCATCTGCAAGGTGTAAGAGTGCATTACTCCATTGGCGGAGGGGGTGGGCCTGCCTATTGGGACAACCTGATCACTCCAGCCAATCGTACACAAGTAATAAAAAACATGATGGACGTGTTAAACAACTACAACTTTGATGGTATTGATGTCGATCTAGAAGGCGCCCGTATCAGCAATAATCCAGCTAATTACAACGCATTTCTAATACAATTGGCTGATTCTATCCACAGTTATTCCAAACTGGTGTCAATTGCCATTGCGCGTTATCAAGCCAATCAGGTTACTACCGCCGCTTATGCAAAACTAGATTATCTCAATGCTATGATTTATGATTATCAATCTGGCGTTGCGGGGCCACACTCGTCATTCGCGCAATTTCAATATGATTTTGGGATCTTTAGTAGTAAACTTCCTGCTGCTAAAATAAATCTGGGTGTACCTGGCTATGCTTATCAATATGAAGGAAATACAGTGATTACACAAGTTTCTATCAAAAGTATTTTAAGCCAATATCCTAAGGCTTATGCCCTCAATTATCAATACGCCAATGCTACAAAATCATGGTGGTATGATGGGCATCCGGTATTAAGGCAAAAAGTGGCTTACTGCTTGCAGCAAGGTGTAGGCGGCATGATGATCTGGCAAATGATGCATGATCCGAAAGATGATGAATCGTCATTGCTAAAATTGATGAACTTTTGTGCGGGTAGTCCCGCTATGGCAGGTTTCAATCCATTGGTCGATTATTCGTTTACGGCCAAAAATAGCAATTTGCCTATGGAGGTCGCAGGGGCATCTTTAAACAGTGGGGCAGGTGTGCAACAAAATACCTGGACAAACGCCAACAATCAAAAGTGGTTTCTTGCGGCAACCAACAATGAATTTAAAATTACCAATAAAAATAGCGGTAAAGTGTTAGATGAGGTTGATGAAACCGCTAGTGGCCAAGGTGTACAATTTATTCAGAACACCTGGCATGGTGGAGGTAACCAACGTTATAGATTAGTGCCTAATGCTTTAGGGTATTATAAAGTGGTAAATGTAGCTAGTAATAGGTTAGCCTCTGTATTTGGTGCTTCTACAACGCCAGGTACAAAAATTGTACAATGGCCAGATGGTAATGGGGATAACCAACAATTTATCATTAAAAGGCATTGATATCGTAAGACAAGCCGAGATGCTTACCAGATAATAAATTAAATAAAACATACTAAAGGTGAGAGAAGATATTCATCTTTAGTATGTTATTCTACAGCATATTCATAAATATTATAAGAAATTAAATGCCTAAATACTTTTTTTCTTTGCTCATTACTTTGTGTTTTTGTCAAAGAGGTTTTGCCCAAACAGTAAATAAACCATTACCAAACGTACAGCAGTTGGCCTGGCAAAAAGCAGAGCTTGGTGTAGTGTTTCATTACGATTTGCACATATTCGATACCACAAAATATGTTCAGGATATCAACAGAAATACACCCGTTTATGACTATAACATTTTCAATCCCGAGCATTTGGATGTAGAACAATGGGTACTATCTGCAAAGGCTGCAGGTGCTAAGTTTGCTATTCTAACCGCGACCCATGAAACAGGTTTCGCTATATTCCAATCAGATTATAATCCTTACTGTTTAAAGGCTTTAAAGTGGCGTGATGGGAAAGCCGATCTGGTAAAAGACTTTGTTGATGCCTGCCGTAAGCATGGCGTAAAGCCAGGGATATATCTGGGCATTCGTTGGAATTCTTTTTTCGGGGTACACGATTTTAAAGTAACCGGAGCCGGAGTTATACAACAGGAAAGGCAAAAATATTATAACAAAATGGTCGAAGGTATGGTAAAAGAACTGTGTACCAAATACGGCGACTTGTTCGAAATCTGGTTCGATGGAGGCGCAAGCAGCCCAGAAAAAGGTGCGCCAGATGTATTACCTATTGTAAAAAAATACCAGCCCAAAGCATTGTTTTACCATAACGAACAATTGGCCGAAGCGCGCTGGGGAGGATCAGAAAGTGGTACCATTGGTTATCCATGCTGGGCAACTTTCCCTTATCCATCAACCGGAGCAGGTGAAAGTGCAAGTAAGGCCATTTCAGCTAATAATTATGCCCTATTAAAACATGGCGATCCTAATGGGAAATATTGGATGCCTGCCATGGCAGATGCCCCTTTGCGCGGTAATAATAACAGACACGAATGGTTTTGGGAACCAGGAGATGAAGGAACTGTTTTTCCACTAGAAAATCTGGTCGATATGTACTATAAATCTGTTGGCCGGAATGCTACCCTGATTTTAGGCTTAACCCCTGATAATACAGGCCTATTGCCAAAGGGCGATGTACAGCGTTTAGCCGAATTTGGTAACGAGATAGACAAACGTTTTGCTAAACCATTAGCTGCTGCACAAGGAAAAGGCAAAATAATCACCATTAATTTAACCAAAACCGAAAACATAAATCAAGTGGCAATCGGCGAAGATATTGTTAAAGGCGAGCGGATTAGAAAATATAAAGTTGAGGCAAAATTAGGTAATAAATGGCAAACGCTTTGCGAAGGCGAATCAATTGGAAATAAAAGGATACAGACATTTAAAACAGTAACAACAAAGCAGCTACGTTTGGTAGTTGACCAAACTATTGATGAGCCAATAATCGATTTCTTTAAAATATATCATGTTCAATCAGAAAATGCCATCCGTAATTAAACATAAAATGAAGTCAATATTAGCCCTTTTTGTTTTTTCAGTACTCACCATAATAAGTGTTAAGGCCCAAACGCAACGCCCAAATATCATTGTGTTTTTGGTTGATGATATGGGCTGGCAAGATACCTCACTGCCATTTTGGAATAAAGCAACAGCCCTAAACAAAATTTACCATACGCCCAATATGGAACGTATGGCTAAAGAGGGAATGAAATTTACCAATGCTTATGCTGCACCTGTTTGTACACCAAGCAGGGTGGCTATGCTTACAGGGGTAAATCCGGCGCATGCAGGTATTACCAATTGGACTAATACCGAAAAAGACAAAAACACTGATGCTGTCGACGGACAGTTTTTGCCTACAAAATGGAATATTAACGGACTAAGCCCTGTGGCGGGTGTGCCCAATACTTTGCATGCCACGCCTTTTCCACAGTTGTTAAAAGATGCCGGATACTTTACCATCCATGTAGGTAAGGCGCATTGGGCTGCTGCAGGTACTCCAGGGGCAAACCCATACAACATGGGCTTTATGGTAAACATTGCTGGTCATGCGGCAGGCAATCCACAAAGCTATTTACCGAAAGAAAATTATGGCAATATTACGGGTAAAGCTACACCAAGGGCTGTACCTGATATGGAAGAATATTTTGGCAGTGAAACTTTTTTAACTGAGGCCTTAACCTTAGAGGCATTAAAAACGCTCGATGCACCTATTAAAAATAAGCAACCTTTTTTCTTAAATATGGCGCATTATGCCGTGCATGTCCCTATTCAGGGTGATAAAAGATTTTTACAGAAATACCTCGATGCAGGTATTGATAGTACTGAAGCCATGTATGCAAGTTTAGTTGAAGGCATGGATAAAAGTTTGGGTGATATTATGGATTTCCTGAAGAAAAAAGGAGTAGAAAAAAATACATTAATTATTTTTATGAGTGATAACGGAGGACTAAGTTTAGCCAGCGAAAGGGGAGGTGCAGAACATACGCAGAATCTACCCTTAAAAGCAGGTAAAGGTTCTGTTTACGAGGGGGGGATCCGCGAACCCATGATTGTTAAATATCCTGCATTGATTAAACCTGCAACAGTGACTAATCAGTATGTTATCATCGAAGATTTTTTTCCAACCTTGTTGGAATTAGCGGGTGTGAAAAAATATAAGACGGTACAGCAAATAGATGGTAAAAGTTTTACGCAAGTGCTGAAAAACCCTGCATTTGTAGATAATAATAGAAGTTTGATTTGGCATTATCCAAACAAATGGAACAATGCCAAAGAAGTAGGCATTAACTATTTTAGTGCTATCCGCAAAGGCGATTGGAAATTAGTATACAACCTGCGAAATGGGAAAAAGGAACTCTATAATTTAAAGGATGATATTGGCGAAACCAAAGATTTGGCGACAAAAAATCTGCAGAAAACAAATGAATTGGAACAAATTTTAGGAAATCAGCTTAAAACTTGGAATGCACCAATGCCGGTTTATAAAACAAATCAACAACCTGTGGCCTGGCCTGCAAGCACACAACAATAATTTAATTTTATGATGGCTTCATCACTAATAAAAAAATAGACAGATGGAAAATTGTTTCAGTTATAAGGTTTTTTTTACGACAACGGTAACTTGCTTATCTATTATTTATAGCTTGACAGCATTTGGTCAGACGATAAAATTAGCAGGCACCATAAAAGATAACAGGGAGGTTTTACAAGGTGTGCAAATCAAAGAAAAACAAACAGGCAAAAAAGCCACTACCGATGCTGATGGCAGGTTTGAAATGGATGTTGATGCAAATGCCAATATTCAGATTTCTGCCAAAGGGTACCTGGACCAAACATTACAGCTAAATAACCAGCAGCTTGTTAATGTTAAATTATCCCCCGATTCGAATGATCTTCATAAATTGTTAATCAAAAAAATAAAGCAAATTGAACCCTATGCTCATTTTTTACAAGCCGAAAAACAGGCGGTTATAAAACTCACACCTGCTTATTACCAGGCTCGGTTGACTTTTGTTAAAGACGTGTATTTTGAAAACCCACATGTACAAAATCCTGATAAAGCTTTAAAAGTGTTTTTAGATTATTGTAAGGCACAAAATTTGCTAAATAACCATCAGGAACAATTTGCAAAAGCGGCCCGTACATTGGGTTTCGAACTCATTACGGATGCCAGTCCGGTAAATATGGACAAAATGATTCCCGCTTCTACAGCATACCGCAATATTGCTTACACCACACCTAATGGTTATAGCCAGAAACTCGATCTCTTCTTACCTAAAAGCGTAGCAGGCAAAGCTATTCCGTGTGTTGTATTTATGCACGATGGCGGATGGGCAGTACACAAGCGCGCTTGGTTTGAGGCACATGCTCGGTATCTTGCAGCAAAAGGATATGCGGCAATTAATATCGATTACCGGATGATTGATGCTGTTACACCCTTGCAATCTGTTTATGATGCAAAGGCTGCGGTTCGGTGGGTAAAGGCCAACGCTCAAAAATTTAATATCGATACCAATAAAATAGGTGCTTGCGGTGCCTCTGCAGGCGCACATTTAGCGGCTATTTTAGCCACTTCGGGTAACGACCCTAAGCTAGAAGGAGATGGCGATAACCTGAAATTCTCAAGTAAGATACAGGCAGCTGCTGGATTTGCTACGCCAACTTTAACCGGCAGAAAAACCTGGCCGATAGGAAATGGAGATATTTTGCCTGATTGGTTTGATAAGATTTCTCCATACAAACATGTTAGCCCTGATGATGCTCCAATGTTATTTATTCATGGAAGTGCAGATAACACAGTGGCCGTTGAAGAGCCGGTAGATATGTTCAAGCGTTACAAAGAAAACGGAATATTAACTGAATTGGAAATAAAAGAAGGTAAAGGCCATGTTTTTTATATGGATATGGTTGTGATGGAAAGTGCATACGAATTTTTTCAAAAAGTATTCAACGGGGGTAAATAATCAGTAGGCTGAACTTAGAATTTATATAAAACAATCAAAATACAAATGAGAAAAAAGTACTTTTTTTTTACGGTCATTTTATTGACGACCTGTTTATCTGCATTTGCCCAGGAAAAAATTAGAATTGCCTGTGTTGGCAATAGCATTACCTACGGCATGGATATTGCCAACCGCGAAAAAAACAGTTACCCCGCTCAGCTGCAAAATATGTTGGGCAATACTTACGAAGTAATGAACTTTGGCCACAGTGGAGCAACCCTGTTAAAAAATACCACTAACCCTTATTGGAAAACAAAAGCATATGCCGATGCCTTAGCAAGCAAGCCCAATGTGGTATTCATAAAACTTGGCAGCAATGATAGCAAGATTGCAAACCGGGGCAGGTACAACGAATTTGAAAGTACATATAAAGAACTGATCAGCAGTTTTAGTCAGTTACCAACTAACCCGCGGATTATTCTGCTGCTGCCCTTGCCTAGCTTTTCAACCGATACAACCTATATTTACGAACCGGTATTAAAAAATAAGATTATCCCGATGATTCAAAAAGTGGCTTACGAAAGCCATTTAGAAGTAGTTAACCTGCATAGCCTGTTTCTTGATAAAGCAGGTCTATTTCCTGATAAAATCCATCCATCTTCCCTTGGGGCAACGATTATGGCCACAAAACTATATGAAACGATTAAGTTGGGCGCTGATCAAAAATTCGACATTTTTCCGAAAATTAAAGAAGCCATTACCATAAGCAACTTTTATGGTTATGAATGTGCCGATTTTACTTTAAATGGCAGGAATTGTAAAGTAGTAAAACCAAAAGTAGTGGCAAAAGACCATCCTTGGGTGTGGCGTGCACGTTTTTGGGGGCATGAGCCACAAACTGACATATCTTTACTCGAGCGTGGTTTTTATGTAGTTTATTGCGATGTGGCTGAGCTTTTTGGCAATGCTGAAGCAATCTCTTTGTGGAATAAATTTTATGCGTTGATGAAAAAAAATGGCCTGAACAAAAAAGTGGCTTTAGAAGGGATGAGCCGCGGTGGCGTGTATGTATATAATTGGGCTTTGGCCAATCCAGAAAAAGTGGCCTGTATTTATGCCGATGCACCTGTACTCGATTTAAAAAGCTGGCCTGGAGGTAAAGGTAAAGGCCCAGGGAGTAAAAGCGATTGGGAGATTGTGAAAAAAGACTATCAGTTAACGGACGATCAGGCGAATGCGTTTGATAAAAATCCATTAGATAATGCGTCGAAAATAGCAAAACTTGGTTTCCCGATGTTACACGTAGTTGGCGATGTTGATGATGTGATACCGATTGCCGAAAACACCACACCTTTCGAAAAAATAGTCCGCGAAAATGGTGGCGATATTACGGTAATCCATAAGCCAGATGTTAACCACCATCCACACAGTTTACCAAACCCAACACCCATTACCGATTTCATTTTAAAAGCTACTGGCCAAAAAGTGAATTTCGCTGCTATTGCTGCGCCAGGTGCAGAATACCGATCAGGCGCTGGCTGGATTCAAGGTAAAGATTGGTGGTCACAACATGAGGATATAGATAGTTTGTTGCTCGCAGAGAAAGACCTAGACATTCTCTTCCTGGGCAACTCCATTACACAAGGTACTGGTGGACATAGAACATCAGTAAACTATAAACCGGGCTTTAAAGCTTTCGATAGTGTTTTTGTAAACTTAAAATGGGAAAGCGCAGGTATTTCTGGCGATAGAAGTCAAAATATCCTTTGGCGTTTGCAAAATGGCAATTATGCAAAAGCTAAGCCAAAGGTAATGGTGGTGATGATTGGTGTTAACAACATCTCAGCAGGCGATAGTCCCTCAGAAATTGTAGAAGGAATTAAAAAAGTTACCGACTGGACAACGAAAAATATGCCTTCAACCAAGGTGCTTTTATTAGGACCATTACCCACAGGGTTAAAAAAGGATGAAGAAAGGAGAAAAAAATATGAAGAAGTTCATCGACTGCTGGCTAAGCAACCACATAACAAATTTAAATACCAATCTATTGCAACACCATTTATGTTGCCCAACGGCGATTTAGATCCACTAAAATATAGTTCAGACGGTATTCATTTATTGCCGGAGGGGTATAAAGCCTGGGCAACGGCATTGAAGCCAATTGTAACAGAAATGCTAAAACATAAGTAAGATATGAGGATGTTAAAACTAATATTTAATAGGCTGAACGTATCGCTTGGTATAATTTTTTTATTGATTGGTATGAGCACGTTTTGTATGGGCCAAGCCTATCAATGGCATGATCCTACCAGGGCAACATTTTCTGTAATACACGGCAGATACTGGCAAACTGGTTTGGAGAAACCTTTCGATAGGTTGCCCGCACAGGCAAAGGCTTCGGTTCGCCCTGAATTATGGAATTTAGCTCAAAACGCTGCAGGAGAATACATTTCTTTTACTTCCAATGCTACCCAGATTCATGTCAAGTACAAAGTAAATAAAGGTTATTTGCCATCTAATTCAACATTGATGATGATGAGTGGGGTAGACCTCTATGCGAGGGATAACCATAATAAATGGTATTGAGCTAATGGAAAATCAACATTTGGCGACACTGTAAGCGTACAGTTTGAAAACCTGCTCCATAAAGGAGTTATAGTAGAATATCGGTTATATATGCCGATGTACAGGATAGTTTCAGAATTGCAGATAGGTGTACCTCAACATACTGCTTTTGAATTTGCTAAACCAGATAACTTGCAAAAGCCTATTGTGCTTTATGGTACCTCTATTTTACAGGGAACCAGCGCAAGCCGGCCCGGCCTGGCGTGGAGCAGTATTTTGGGACGAAAGTTTAATAATGAAATAATCAACCTTGGTTTTTCGGGAAATGGCCAATTGGAACCCCCGTTGCTCGATCTGATTAATGAAATTGATGCAAGTGTGTACGTGCTCGATTGTTTGCCAAACTTACACGACATTAAAAAGTTTTCTAATGCTGAAGTGGAAAAACGACTGATTAATGCAGTAAAAACTATTCGTAATGTTCATGCTTCAACGCCAATATTATTAACAGAACATGCTTGTGGTATACCTGGAGTAAATCTGGATAGCGCGTTTTATAACAAATATACCCGGGTTAATGAGGTTTTGCAAAAAACGTTTAAACAGCTTGTTCAATCAGGTTCAAAAAATATTTTTCTGTTAACTGCTAAAGAAATTGCATTTGACACTGAAAGCACTATAGACGGAACGCATCCCACTGATTTAGGCATGATGAAATATGCCCTGGCCTACGAAAAAAAACTAAAGCAAATACTTAAAAATTAAAATTAAATACCATAATACGCATGTTGTTAAGCGTGAGGGATAGCAGCGGAAAGCCCACAGCGAGGCACGAGCGAGGACTTGTAGCGTATAGCCCGACCCCATGCGCAGATTGGGGGCACGCCCAAAATACATGTCTTATCGCTATAGATATTTTGTACCACGCATTAACCACTGAACCAAAAACCAAAACACAAATGAAACCAAAAACTAAATTTTATTTACTGCTATGCCTGTTATTAACAAAAACAGTTGTAATTGCCCAGCAGAAAAACCTTACCTGGGAAGAACTCCGTACAGATTACCAGTTTCCTAAATGGTATACCGAAGCGCGCTTTGGTATTTGGGTGCACTGGGGTGCTCAAACCCAACCTGCCGAAGGTGGAGGTTGGTACGCCAAACACATGTACATGCAAAATGTTGGTAAGGAAACCTGGGGCGAAAAAGCTTATCCTTATCAGCTCAAAACCTATGGACATCCATCCGAAAAAGGTTTTAAAGATGTAATCCACGAATGGAAAGCGGATAAATTAAATACCGACGAACTGCTTAAATATTTCAAAAGCATTGGTGCAAAGTATTTTGTTGCCCTGGCTAACCACCACGACCATTTCGATAATTTTGCCTCCACCTATCAACCCTGGAATTCGGTAAATGTAGGCCCTAAAAAGGACCTTATAGGAATGTTTCAAAAATCGGCAGTAAAGTATGGTATTCCCTTTGGCGTAAGTTCTCATGATGATCGATATCTTGATTGGTGGAAAACTGCTTTTGGTGCCGATACTTCTGGTGCAAAAAAAGGCGTGAAATACGATGGATGGATGACAAAGGCTGATGGAAAAGGGAAATGGTGGGAAGGCCTTGATCCGGCAGATTTATATGGACTACCACCAGAAAAACGTACGCCCGAATGGATTAAAAGCGTTAAAGAAACTTATGTGAAACGTACGGAAGAGCTGGTGACCAAATATAAACCCGATTTACTTTGGTTCGATGGCTATGGTTTCCCGTATGGGGATTATGGCAAAGAGGCGTGTACCTATTATTTTAATAAAAGTTTGCAGGAGCATGGCAAAGTTACCACCATAGTTGCCGGTAAATTTAATAACGAACCCTCAACCGTAAAAGATATAGAGCGGGGTGGTGCGAAAGAAATTTTGCCTTATCCATGGCAGGGAACCTTAACGTTTGGTAGTTGGTTTTACAAAAGTGACGAACCGATAAGGCACAATGCCAGAACGGTAATAGAAACCCTTACTGATATTATCAGTAAAAACGGAAACCTGCTTTTAAATGTTGAATTATTACCAGACGGGCGGATACCAGCCGACCATAAACTTATACTGGATACCATTGGTAAATGGATCAATACAAATGCAGAAGCCATTTATGCCAGTAAACCGTGGAAAATGTACGGCGATAACCTGCATGGTGGCAAACAAGAGAAAAATATAACCAATGCAGATCTGGAAGCTAACAAAAAGCAGGAAAGCCAAGATTTTAATGAGCGCACTAAGGCCAGTAAACCTTATCCAAATAATGAGATCCGTTTTACAAGCAAAGGGAAAAACCTGTATGTTTTTGTTCTGAATCCTGTGAAAGGGAACGTTGAGATCCCTTCATTAGGTTACCAGTCCGATTACAATACAAAAAAAGTAACCAATGTTGAAGCCATGGGGAACAATAAAAAAATAAATTTTAAACAAAGCGGAGATAAATTGATCATTCCAGTTGAGGTAGACAATAACTTTAAGTTTACTAAAGTTTACAAGATAGAAGGATTATTGTAGGAAGGAATAATTTTTATAATTCATCCCTTAGGACAGATTCTTAAGTGGTTGGTTTAAGCAATGCAAAATAAATACTTAAACTATTTAACGGTGGATTATTAATCCACCGTTTATGATACTAAAGAAACCTGTTTCATAGAAATTAACTTTTTAAGTTAATCTGGATCTCGGTTAAGATGGTATTATTCACCACTTATGCATTAAACCGAGGGTGGCAATGCTCTGAAAAATATAGTTCAGTCATTTTAACGTTTTAATCTTTAGCGCCTGATCAACATTTTTTTGTACTCATTTGGAGTAACCCCTTTGGCCATTTTGAAAAATTTATTAAAATTAGGCAGGCAATTAAAACCGCAGATATAAGCCAGCTCGCCGATTTGTTTATCAGTTTCCGCTAATAATTTACAGGCATGGCCTATCCTTACTTCATTAACAAAAGTTACAAAGGTTTTTTGCGTGCGCTGTTTAAAATATCTACAGAAAGCCTGCTTACTCATATTGGTCATATCTGCAGCTTCGCTGAGTAGAATTTCTTTGTCGAAATTGTTAAAAACATACTTCAATATTTTATCCATCCTGTCATTATCTTTTAGCTGAAAATTATTGATATAACCCGGGCTGGTTAACAATTCATAATCTGTAGCATAACAGAGTGTATTTAAGACTTCCAGAAGAGCTATTAAAAGACTAAATTCCTGGGTTACGGATGCCATTTTAATCAATAATGTTTTTACTTTTTTTTTTGTACATGCACCGAACTTCATGCCCCGTTTGGCAAGCTGAAAAAAAGATTTAACCTGCTGTATGTTTTCTGGCTCTCTAAAAAAAAACAAAATCTTTTCGGGATGTATAAAAAGTGAGATCGACCTTGCATGAAGGTCTGTTGATGAAGCACTAAAATAATGTGTGTTATTGTGCCATACATGTGGCAAGTTGGAGCCTACAAAAATCAGTTCTTCGTTATCAAAGCTACCGATGCTGTCGCCAATCATTACCCGCCCCTCGCTTTCTATGTGATATACCAGTTGACATTCCTCGTGAAAATGGAAATCAGTTGAAAAATAAGGCGCATCTATCACTTTTAGCCCATAGATATCGTTTATTTTACCATCCAGTATTTTGGCGAAAATCGGTTTCATAGTAAGAAGATCTTTTGAAATTTGATGTATAAAAATAGCTAAATTATCATTAGTAAAAAGGATTATGGCTAAACTGGTTAATATAGTTTCGGTATTGGCAAATCAAACTCTGGTTATTCGATATTTCTACCTATAAATTAGCTCCCATAACGTTAAACCAAATTATATAATGAATAGTACCGTCAAGAAAAACATATTAACTTTTTGCATTTGCCTATGTACAGTGCTCACCTTTGCGCAGCAGAAGATGGAAAAGGATTTATACCTGCTCCAGTCAAATTTTGTGGATCTGCGTTTTGGTGCCATGATACATTTTAACATGGGAACTTTTACCGATGAAGAGTGGGCCAGTCCCCGGCATGACCCCAAAGAATTTAACCCTACAAAGCTTGATTGTAGCCAATGGGCAAAAGCCTGTAAGGCTGCAGGTATGACCTATGGTATTTTAACCACAAAACATCATGATGGTTTTTGTTTATGGGACTCGAAATATACCGATTACGACATCGGCAATAGTCCATTAAAAAGGGACGTTGTTGCCGAATATGTGAAAGCGTTCCGTAAAGAAGGGCTTAAACCCTGTTTGTACTTTTCTATTTGGGACAGACATAATGGGGTAGAAAACGGAGGGGCAAAACAAGAAGAATTTGTAATGAACCAATTAACCGAACTGCTCAGTAATTATGGAGAAATTCCAATGATTATTTTTGATGGATGGAACTGGAAGATGGGGCATAAATCCATTTCTTATCAGCGTATTTACGATCACATCAAGAAACTTCAGCCCAATTGTTTAGTAAGCGAGCATAACGGAAACAGCCCGCTACAAACCGATCTTGTGTATTACGAGGGCCCTAAAGGTGTGTATCCGCAAGGTAATAATGTTTATCCCTCACAAATGGCCCTAACGCTTACCAATGGCTGGTTCTGGCATACCAATGCCCCAAAAGAAGTAAAGGATATTAATTATACGCTAGATAAATTACAAAGGGTTATTCCACTATACTGCAATTATATGATAAACATTGGCCCTAATAGAGAAGGTCTTTTTGATCGGGAAGCCGTGGAGCACCTGGAAGGAGTTGGAAAAAGATGGAAGAAAGCTGATAGGTTACCATTGCCAAAACAACCGGTTATCCCAAGGGTATACCTCAAATCAACAATTGTATCATCCTCAACAGGAGAAGCATTTATAGAGCCGAAAGGTGCGGCAGGCGACGGATCTCCCATTGCAGATTTGCTTAGCCAGAAAACAGCTTCGGTAATGGCCGATGGTATAAGCGATCTTGTAGGAGACAACGGAGGTTTTGCGGCATTTCAAACCTACTGGAAATTTTCTCCGGATACAGAACGTTACATCGTATTGGATTTAGGATCCGAAGAGAGCATCAGCAAATTCTATTACTTACCTGCACAATTAAAAGGTTATAGCGGTATTGTTACTCAATACGTATTATCGGTCTCAAATGATAACCAAAGCTTTAAAGCCGTTAAAAGTGATTATTGGAGTAAAACCTCTGATCTTAAAATTGCCAGTTTTTCTCCAGTAAAAGCAAGATACATTAAGTTGCAGATTTTGAAATCAATTGATGAAGCTATGATCAGCGAAGTTGGCGCAGGCAACTGATTTTACAAAATATTTAGAACCAAATACATGAAAAGATTAAAGTTTTTATCAACACTAGTCATGCCCTTTTTTGTGTTCACATCATGCAGTCAGCCAGTAAAAAATAATATTTCAGACAATGGAGCAGTTAAAAAAAATAAGGTGGAACGCTACGGTATGGTTACGGGCTTAAAGCCTGAAAAAGTTGCTTATTACAAAAAAATTCACGCAGCAGTTTGGCCTGGGGTGTTGAAAAAAAATACCGAATGTAATATCAGCAACTATTCTGTTTATTTAAAAGAAATTGATGGGAAACCTTATCTGTTTAGTTATTGGGAATATACCGGCGCCAACTTTGCCGCCGACATGAAAAAAATGGCTGCAGATACCACAACACAGCGTTGGTGGAAAGAAACAGCACCTACTCAGTTGGCGCTTCCAGATGCGGCTGCCAAAGGAGAAACCTGGAGCCGTATGGAAGAAGTATTCCATGTGGATTAAAGGTTAATAAATACTTCGACAAAATTTAATTAAACAATAACATGTCTTCAACAAAAATAAAGAGTTATAGCCTATTCTCAGCAAAAAGCAAGCTCAAGAAACCAATTGCCGATGCTACACATACTTTAACAGAAATATCCTTTTTGGTATTAAGACTACAGCTTGAAAATGGTATTGTTGGCGAAAGTTACCTGTTGTCATTTCAATATTCACCCAATGCCATTTTAGGTGCATTAAAGGATGCTTTGCCTGGTATCTTGGGATATGAAGCCAACCAAATGGGAAAAGTTGCCCAAAAATTGGCACATGATACAGAATATTTTGGGAATAACGGCCTAAATAAATGGGCTGCTGGAGCTATAAATATTGCCATGTGGGATGCCTGGTCGCGTACGCTGGATGTCCCGATTTGGAAGATGTTCGGACTTTATAGGGAAAAATGTGCCATTTATGGTAGCGGCGGTTGGCTGTCCTATACCACAGATGAATTAATTGAAGAGGTAAGCAGTTATAAAGCGCGTGGCTTTAAAGCGGTGAAAATAAAGGTTGGTTCTCCAGACTGGCAAACGGACGAAGAACGCCTAAGGTTGGTAAGAGAAGCTGTAGGTAATGAGGTTAATATTATGATGGACGCCAATCAGGGTATGCAGGTTCCGCAAGCCATACAACTGGCCCGTAAAGCTGCCAAACTCAATATTTACTGGTTCGAAGAGCCGATAAACCATCAGAATTTTGATGGTTATCAAAGCCTGAAAGCTCAAACCGGGATCTCTCTTGCCATGGGAGAACGAGAGTATGATACCTTTCCAATGGTAGAGCTTGCCAAAAGAAATGCCATTGATATTTGGCAGCCCGATATCTTGAGGATAGGTGGGGTTGATGCCTGGAGAGATAGTGCTGCCCTGGCTGCCGCATATCAAATCCCTGTTTTACCACACTATTACAAGGATTATGATGTGCCGCTGGTATGTACGATTGCCAATGGCGTAGGCGTAGAAAGTTTTGACTGGATAGATGATCTCATTGATAACCCCACGCAGATAAAAGACGGTTATGCTTATCCACACCAGCAGCCAGGCTGGGGTTTTAGGTTTTTAGATGAACAACTAACGGAAATTAAATGACGATGAACTTAAATATGGGGATAGAAATATTCTCGCTAACAAAAAAAACGGCTTTAATAACGGGTGGGGGAACTGGAATCGGTTTAGGTATTGCAAAGGCGATGATAGCAGCAGGAGCAACCGTAGTGATTACCGGAAGAGATGCAGATAAGCTATTGAAGGCCCAGAAAAAACTTGGAGATAATTGCTTTTATTTTGTATTTGATGTGACCCAAAAAGCAGCTATACCCCATTTTATTAATGAAATTGAAAATGCTGTCGCTCCAATTGATATTTTAGTAAACAATGCAGGTATCCACCTTAAAAAATGGGCACTCGATACCTCAGATGCTGAATTTGAAAACATTATCCAAACAAACCTGCTCAGTGTTTTTGGCCTGAGCAAAGCCTGTGCTAAAAAAATGTCGGAACGCACAGGTGGCACTATCCTTTTCATTGGCTCCATGGCCGGTATTTTTGGGATCGACAGGGTGGCCGCTTACGGTACTTCTAAAGCCGCACTAACCGGTTTGATGCATAGCCTGGTAACTGAATTTTCCACCTACAACATCAGGATAAATACGATTGTTCCCGGCTGGATAGAAAGTCCTATGTTTTTGAATGCTGTTAATTCTGATCCCTTGCGCAAACAGAAAATAACAAGCCGTATTGCCATGGATAGTTTTGGTACGCCCGCAGACATCGGTTATACTGCCGTATTCCTTTCCTCAACGGCAGCCAGGTATATAACTGGTGTAGTTTTACCAGTTGATGGAGGAGCAGCGATTAATTTTTAATAAATAGATTAATACTCAATCATGAAAGCTATTGTATTGCAACAACCGGGAAAATTTGAAACAATTCTCAAACCTATGCCCAACCAACCGGGCAAGGGAGAAGTACTGATGAAGGTCAAAAATATTTCTATCTGTGGCACTGATTTACATGCGTATAGAGGCAAACAACCTTTTTTTTCGTATCCGCGTATCCTTGGGCACGAAATCGCTGCTGAAGTTGTAGCAATTGGTGAGGGTATTACCCATCTCAAACCTGGTGATCTATGTAGTATAGAGCCATATCGCAATGCTATGATAGACCAGGCAGTTAGAAGAGGTAGAGCAACCTGTGGCAGCCAGTTAACCGTTCTCGGTGTTCATGAAGACGGTGCATTGCAAGAATACTTTATTTACGCAGGTGAAAACGTGCACGAGGCAAATGGCCTTACGCCAGATCAGGTTGCAATAGTAGAGCCCTTTGCTATAGGAAGTCATGCTGTTGAACGCGCAGAAGTAACCGCTGAAGATATCGTCTTGGTAGTAGGAATAGGTCCGATCGGCATAGCTGCAATTGCCATGGCAGATTTAAAAGGAGCTAAACTAATTGCCCTTGATTTAAATAAGCATAGGCTCGGCTATATAAAAGAAAATTATCCTGCAGTGCAAACCATTTTGCTCAGCGAGAATGTGATTAATGACATTCAAAATTTACTCGGTAACGACCTTCCTACGGTTGTAATCGACGCCAGTGGGAACAAAAATTCCATGGAAAAGAGTTTTGATTATGCCGCTGCTGGAGGAACAATTGTTTTTGTTGGTTTATTTCAGGGAGACGTTGTCTTTAATGATCCGAATTTTCATCGAAAAGAGTTAAATGTTAAAGCAAGCAGAGCAGCAACATCTGAAGATTTTAGAAAGGTAATTGCAGGGTTTAAAAGTGGTGTAATTAATACTTCTGGTTATATTACCCATCGTATTGCATTTAACGATCTGGTAGATGAATTCGAAAGATTATATCTTCCTGAAGAAAACGTAATCAAGGCAATTATTGATTTTTAAATATGACATGTATTACTTTGGGAACAAAGTAGAAGATATTATTACTAATTGGTACATAGCGCTCCTTTTAGCGCGTACAAACCTAAGCTCCCTATGGGCTCCAATTCGCTAAAGTTCGAAGAATTATCCAATAAAGCTATTGTCTAAAATATAACCGAATGGTCAAAAAATGCACTTTTTTCTATAATCAGGCGTCAGTTTGAAAAATAAACGGGTTGTTGTTTTTTCTGAAATACCCAATGCTCCACTTCGAACCGGTTTGTCAAGTTGCCAGATAGAATGTCTCAAAATTGTTCAGCATAGTTTTCCTTTGGTAACCAAAATTTAACAAAGATTTAGCGTATTTGTAATAAACAAAGTTTAGTTTTGCTAAACAATATTAATTCCTTGTTTAATCCAAATAAGGATAAAACCAACCGTTATTATGAACCCGCAATATTTTTCTATCGATGATAGTTAGTCTTTCTCAAAGTAAACGATCCTGTTGGATCCCCAATATGAAATTTAGAAATACATGATGGTTCATGTGCCGATCGACTGATCAAAGGCAAGTAAATGGAAGTGCGCTAACACCTCCATTTTATTAAAGTGAATCAAATTAATTTATCTGTCAAATGTCATCACATTAATTTCTCCAATATATGGATAACTTTTCCTTACAGCAAAAAAATAATCGCTGGCTAAGGCACCTGCCTTTAAAGCTTCAGCTGCCGTCTATTCTGACAGGCGCCATGTTGATGGCTAGCTTATCTTCGTTCGCCGGCTCCTCAAATAATTTTCCTGACAAACGGGATAATTCAACTGCATTAATCCACAGCTTAACAACTAAAGCTGATGTTATAATAAAAGGAACGGTTAAGGATAAGACAGGTGTACTGCCCGGAGTTTCAGTTTATGTAAAAGGTGCAGCTAAAAAACAGACCATAACCGATAAAAACGGACGGTTCAGTATTGCCGTACCTGAAAAAGCGACGCTGGTTTTTAGTTTTGTTGGCTATTTTACCAAAGAAGTTCAGCTTGGTTCGGATACCGACCTTAATGTTTTAATGGAAGAAGAAGCAACTACCTTAAATGAAACAGTAGTAGTAGGGTACGGCACGCAACGAAAGGTAAATTTAACGGGAGCTGTTGATCAGGTTACTGCAACGCAGTTAAAAAACAGGCCGATTAATAACCTGGGTGCAGGCCTGCAGGGTCTTATTCCCAACCTAAATATTACCGTACCAAGCGGCCGGCCAAATGGGGGCGCCAGCTTTAATATCCGTGGTACAACTTCCATCAATGGCGGTAGTCCTCTGATCCTGGTTGACAACATTCCATTCACCGAAGCTGAACTTGCGAGGATCAATCCAGCCGATGTCGAAAGTGTAAGTGTTCTAAAGGATGCTGCATCTGCGGCCATTTATGGCGGGCGTGCATCATTCGGAGTGGTGCTGATTACAACCAAAACGGCTAAAAACAATGCGTTAACGGTAAATGCAAATGTTTATACTGCATTACGCACGATAGGTAAAATGCCAGAGCTGGTAACAGATCCCTATACGGTAATGGATCTTAAAAATGCAGCCGGGATACCTTTGTATAACCTGTATCCGGAATCGGTAAGGGACTATGCCAAAAAACGTTCGGCAGATCCCTCACTTCCAGAGGTGATCCTGAGTCCGGGGAATACCCAGAACTGGGCTTACTATGGCACTACAAACTGGGTGGATGAAGCTTATTATAATACTGCCCCTACCACATCAGCAAATGTAAGTATTGGCCGCAGTACTGAAAATATCAATTACCTGTTCTCTGGCGAATACTATAGTCAGGATGGAATGTTGAAATATGGAAATGATGTATACAACAGGTATAATTTGAGGAGCAAAGTCGATGTGAAGCTTACCAAATGGTTGAGTTTTGCAAACAATACCATGCTTACCAGCAGCGATTATGACCAGCCCGTATATATGGCCTCGGATGGCGATTTCTTCTGGAATGTGAACCGCCAAAATCCTCTGGATGTTGTGAAAAACCCGGATGGAAGCTGGACTTCTGCAGGAGCAGGAACCTTGGGAAGAATGCAGCAAGGGGGAAGATCGGTAAACCGCATCAATGAATTTCAGACCAGTTTATCACTTAATGCCTCCTTAATTAAAGATATCTGGAGCATTAAAGGGGATGCTACCATTAGAAGAACAGCGGGGAAAACCAACTCTTTCGATATCCCGATTGAGTATAAAACAGGACCGAACAATCCGGTTCAGTATGCCGGTTCTACAACCTCTTACGCACAGAGCAGAAACGATAATACCCGTTATGATGTGATTAATATTTATACCGACGCACATAAACAGATGGGGAACCATTACCTTCAGGGATTGGTGGGGTACAACCAGGAATATAGAAAAGATGACTGGTTTTCTGCAAGACGCAATAATTTAATATCAAATACCTTACCGTCTGTTCAGCTGGCAACAGGCACAATGACAACTAATGAATCGATCGATGATTGGGCATTAAGGGGCTTATTCTACAGGGTAAACTATAATTTTAAAAATAGATATCTGGTAGAGCTTAATGGTAGATATGATGGCTCATCACGTTTTCCACAGAACGATAGGTGGGGCTTTTTTCCTTCGGCATCAGCAGGATGGCTGGTATCTGAAGAATCATTCTTCAAGCCTTTAAAAAATGTGTTTGATGTTTTTAAAATCAGGGCTTCATACGGTTCCCTGGGTAATCAGTACGTTTACGATTCAGCAGGTAACCTGTTGAACTATCCTTACATCCCTACAATGCCAAGTTCTCAGATCGGGCAGTTGCTCGGACCAACCAGACCAACAACTGTGAACGCCCCTGGTGCGGTGGCGTCAAGCTTGACATGGGAAAAGGTCTCTACGGTAAACTTTGGAGTGGATCTCGGCCTGTTTAAAAATAGGTTACAGGTGAATTTTGATAAATACACCCGTTATACAAAAGACATGCTTGTACCAGGGCGTACTTTGCCAGGTGTATTCGGTACAGCAGCACCAAGATTTAATGCGGCCGACCTCAAAACCAAAGGATGGGAACTGCGTTTGGGTTGGAGAGATAGCGGTGACCTTGCCGGTTCCCCGTTCTTTTATAGCGCGGCATTTGTAATTTCAGACAATAAGGCAATTATTACCAAGTACGATAATCCTACGGGCATCTTGACCGATTATTATGAGGGCAAGGAGCTCGGCGAAATATGGGGATTGCAAACCGAAGGGTTTTTTCAGAATGCCCAGGAACTGGCATCACATGCGGATCAGACAGCGGTAGGATCTACGAACCAGAACTATAAGTTTTATGTAGGCGATGTTAAATTTGCCGATATAAATGGTGATAATAAAGTAAATTTTGGCAACAATACACTTGCCAATCATGGCGATCTTCAGCGTGTTGGCAATTCTAGCATCCGTTATCCATACAGCTTTGATTTATCGGGTGGATGGAAAAACTTCGATATCAGGGTGTTTCTGCAGGGGGTAGCCAAACGTGACTGGTATCCGCCAGCTGCGAATATCTATTTTTGGGGCATATACGCACAGCCTTGGACAAATGTTACCGTTCAAAATTTAGATCATTGGACCCCTGAAAATCCAAATGCTTACTTCCCCGCAGTTAGGGCGTACACTGCCGAAAGGGCCAATCAGGTATTGGGTATCCCTAACGAACGTTATATGCAGGATGCAAGTTACCTACGTGTAAAGAACATAACCCTGGGCTATAGTCTTCCTAAAAACTTGTTGAAAAAGATACGCCTGAGTAATGTACACTTTTATGTGAGCGGCGAAAACCTTTTCGAAATATCACACCTCAAGGTAAAACTTGATCCTGAAGGGCTGAACGGAAATATCTATCCATTTCAGCGGACTTATTCTTTTGGTTTAAATGTTGGCTTATAATTATATCATCATGCGAAATATAAAGTATGTTTTATTTCTTCTTACTGTCTTTGTACTTGGATGTAAGAAAGAATTTTTAAATCGCCTGCCACAAACAGGTGTAACAGAGGAGAATTTCTTTAGGACCCCAGCTGACCTTGAAACCTATACCAACGGTTTTTATGGAATGGTACCGGCAGTTTACGAAGATATCTTTTCAGATAATCTTTCAGCTTACACAGGGTCATCAACGGTTGATAATATGCTCCGTGGAGGGGTAACGCCGGCAAATGTTTCGGGCTGGGATGCCTGGGGGAATATCAGAAGGATCAATTTTATGATGGACCACCTTGACCAGACTATCGGAGATGCCGCTTCAATTAAACATTTCGTAGGCATAGCCCGGTTTTTCAGGGCTTATGTTTACTACCAGGAAGTAAAAAAGTATGGCGATTTACCTTGGTACAATCACGTTATCGCTACCGAAAATCAGGCAGCCTTGACTAAACCAAAGGATCCGCGTACCTTGGTAGTAGATTCTGTAATGGCTGATCTGGAGTATGCTGCTGCCAATATCAAATCTGATGCTGCTACGAATACACTTAATTCAAGAATAACCAGATGGGCCGCGCTTACATTATTGGCAAGGGTTGCCCAGCATGAGGGCACTTTCCGTAAATACCATGACGAACTTGGTTTACAAAGTACAGCAAGCAGGTTTTTGGAAAGGGCAGTGAGCGCATCTCAAACAGTTATGGATAACAGCGGGCTGAGGATTTACAGTACCGGCAATCCTTCTGTTGATTTTAGGACTTTGTTCTGCAGCAGCAGTCTGGCTTCGAATCCTGAGGTGATATTTTTGAACAGAGGCGATAAAAACGAAGGTGTTGCCAATAATTCACACACTGTATTCGATTATCAATGGGCATTAAGCGGAAGTTTGGCAAACGATTTCCTGATGAAAGATGGAACACGTTTTACAGATGTACCTAATTACAGCACCAAAACACTGACCGAAATTTTTACCAACAGAGATCCACGTATGGGGGAAACCATTATGCCCCCGGGATTTTCAACAAACCCTGCATTGCCACAGCCTTATGTGATCCGGCCAAGTTTTGGTGGGTACCTTCAGGTAAAATATTACCCGAGAGACCCGGCACAGCGTGGAGGTTTTGCCTTAAATTATACTGACTTGCCGATTATGCGCTATGCAGAAGTATTGTTGATCAATGCAGAATCGAAGGCCGAGCTGGGTACCATTACCCAGGCAGACCTTGATAAGACTGTAGGTCTGTTAAGAACAAGAGCGGGATTGCCAGCCCTAAATATGGCTGTTGCAAATACAAGCATCGATCCTGTTCAGGAAGCAAAATATCCAAACATTACCGGTGCAAATAAAGGTTTATTATTGGAGATCAGACGTGAGCGCAGAACCGAGCTGGCCTGCGAGGGTTTTAGATATGACGATTTAATGCGATGGAAAGCAGGGACGCTTTTAGCCCAGGACCCAAAAGGTATGTATGTACCTGCACTGGGAGCACTTGATGTTACAGGAGACGGTATCAATGATATTGCAATTTTGGAAAATCCAAGTTCACTTGGCCCGATTTCATCACTTCCAGCCGCAGAGCAGGCAAGACTGGTTAAATATTTTATCAGTGACGGTACATTTTACCTTTCAAACGGAAGTTCTGGTAATATTATGTTTACCAAGGACAAGACGCAGAAAAGGGAATTTATTGCGCCAAAATATTATTATTTCCCAATTCCACTTCAGCAAACGGTACTCAATCCGAACCTCAAACAGTCTCCGGGCTGGTAACAGATAACTTAAATGCACGAAGGTCAGATCAGATCTCGTGCATTTTTCATTTTACAGAAGATTTTATGATACAAAAATTGCTTTTGCTGTTCTTGTTAGCCTTTTCGGTTAATGTTTATGGCCAGTATAACGGAAATGTGTTTGTAGATGCCAACCAGAATGGGAAGCCTGATGCGGGGGAGGAAAGACTTTCGAATATTAATGTCTCGGATGGATTAAATGTCGTGCAGACGAATTCTGAAGGTAGCTTCTCTCTTCCTGGATTTGCAAAAACCAGATTTATTTTTATTACTGCTCCTGCAGGTTATACACCCGTTAAATCACATTATCTAAAAGCAATAGGGCAGGACTCTATCTATAATTTTGGCTTGAAAAGGGATTCTACAACTTCAGGTAAACAGGTTCGGATGTTGCATATATCAGATACCGAAACAGATGTGTACGGAGACTGGATCGCTAATACCCGGAACTTTGCAAGAGAACATCATGCTTCCTTTGTGGTGCATACCGGGGATATATGTTATGAAAAAGGAATGAACTTTCATGCCGCACAGGTAAATGCACAACGGATTCAGAAACCAGTTCACTATGCGATGGGAAACCACGATCTGGTAAAAGGGCCATATGGCGAGTCGATGTTTGAATCATTGTTTGGACCGCCCTATTATTCATTTGATGCAGGCCCGGCACACTTCATTATCACACCAATGGCTTATGGAGATTTTAAACCTGATTACACGCTCGATCAGTTGATCGTGTGGCTTAGGAATGATCTGAAAGCAACTGGTAAGCGTAAGCCGATCATTATGTTCAATCATAATCTACCGTTTCAGAATGGGAGTTTTATGCTTAAAGGGATTAATGATAGTATCGCCTTGGACCAAAACGGGCTGAAGGCCTGGATTTATGGTCACTGGCACAGTAACTTTGTACAGAAAGACCAAAAAACAGGAATATATACAGTCTGCACCGGTCCGCTCAATAAAGGCGGTATTGATAACTCTGCCGGCCAGTTCCTTTCTATTGATTTTGATGAAAATGGAATCAAAAAAATAGAACCCCGTTATGCCAATCTAAAAGAACATCTGGCCATTGTTGAACCATTTGCAGGTAATATGGACCTTGTTAATAATGGAATTCTTAAGATAAGTGCCAAGGTATATGATAGCGAATGGACTGTAAGAAGTGTTTTAGCGACTATTTTTACACGCTCGGGGATTCGTCTTGCCTCACAGCAACTTACTTTAAAGGGAGATTGGGACTGGCGTGGAAGTATTGCTGGAGTGGCGAACTGGAAAGGAAAAGAATTTACGATATATGTTGAGGCAGAATATGCCAATGGAGCGCATACCATAAAACACCAGGACTTTTTTCTGAACAATCACCCAACTGAAAAAGCATTAAAGCTAAATTGGAGTACCAATATTGGGGCAGGGGTTTGGAAAGCAGCACCACTTGTAATAGGACAGCAGCTTTTTGTAGGCACAATAGATGATGGTGGAAACGGGCGTTGTGGTGTAACCTCACTAGATACCAGAACAGGAAAGGTACTGTGGAAGTATCAGACCAAGAATTCGGTTAAAAACCGTCTTTGTTTTGAAAATGGTATGCTGCTGGTTACTGATATGGAAGGAATGGTATATGCTTTGAATGCCAAAGATGGAAAACTCATCTGGACGAAAAGCCTTGGTATGACCTATCTGCCAGGTAACCTCATCGGTAGTATTGCACACCAGGGCATTTATTATACTGGATTCGGAAAATACCTACAGGCTATCCGCATAAGCAATGGAGAATTACTTTGGAAAAACACGGCCTGGACATCGGGTATGGGAACACCAGCGCAAATGGCAATTGAAGGGAATACTCTTTTGGTTGGAAGTAACTGGAATGCACTTTTTGCCCATGATATTAAAACGGGGAAATTGTTGTGGAAGCGGGACGACGAAGGTTTACGCTTCAGGAGTAGCAGCCCTGCTTTTAAGGATGGGCTGATTTACATTACAGGTTACAACGGCCTTTTTGTATTAGATCCGAAAGATGGCAAAACAGTAAAGAAAATAATTTCCCCTTTTGATTTTAAGGTGATGGCCCAGCCTTTGGTAACCGATCATCTAGTGATCCTCCCAACTGCTGCCAATGGTGTAATTGCTTACGATAAAAATACTTTACAGCAGGTTTGGCACCAACCTACAGGAGAAGCATTGATTTATTCTTCTCCTTATTACAGTCCAGATCGTTTAACACCAATCCAAACCGTTGAACCTTCTTTGGTTGGAAATGATAAACGGGTGTTTTATGGCGCATCGGATGGGTATTTCTATTCTGTTGACGGAACTACGGGACATATTTTTTCCAAGATTAATTTAGGTACGCCGATTTACGCAGAAAGTACAATTTCCGAAGGTAAAGCCTTTGTTGCAGGTTTTGACGGAAGCATTTATTGTTTTGCTGTTTCGGGCAAATAGCTAAACCTTACTGTTATCTCCTATCCTGGAAAAGCAGAATTTTCTTGAAAGTTATGAGTGAAAGAATTTAACAAATAAAATCAAATATTATTTTCTATAAACTAAATCAATCTGAAAAATGAAAACTAAATTTCAGTTAAGCGTTTCGGCTTCACTAGTAGCCATGACCATGCTCTTTTTTATTTCCTGTAAAAAGCAGGTGCCTGAAGGAGAAATTGGATCAACCTCATTCAAAACCAAATCCAGATCAGTAGTACCCACTGCAGCAATGCAGAACAAATTTAGGGTATTTGGATATTTTTACCGTTCAGACAAAGATTTTTCAAACTATATGGACTCATTGGACCTGAACCAGTTCACCGATGTAGCCTTGTCTTTTGTAAACCCCAATAATCAGGGCGATTTTACCGTTGGTAGCAACATTAGTGATGCTGTAGTAAAAGGACATAATGCAAACGTCCGCATGTACTTTTCTTTTGGAGGAGGAGGTAGTGCCTTATATTTTGATACACTACTTTATGCGCAGAACCGCACAAAATTTGTCTCAAATATCAGAAAAGTTGCTACAGACCATAATTTTGATGGTGTTGATGTAGATCTGGAAGGAGAACGGGTTACTTCTAATTACAATGCTTTTGTAATGCAACTGGCCGATACACTACATAAATATTCAAAGAAGCTTTCTATATCAATTTCTACCTGGAAAGGGGCGGTTGTCTCTGATGCTGCTTATGCAAAAATAGATTACATTAATTCTCAATCTTATGGTGGGCCAGCAGAAGGCGGTGCCGGAACCAGGGCACCATTCAGTGATTTTGTTAATGATTTTGGATATTTTAAGAATACCAGAGGAATACCGGCTTCGAAATTTAACGGTGGGGTGCCTTTTTACGGGGATAATTTTACGAGCGGGGCAAGTTCAGGCACAATTTCATACAAATCGATCATCGCCCAGTTTCCTTATGCCTATAGTTTAAACTATAAATATCTGGATCCATATAAGGTAACTTACTTTGACGGACATCCTCGCATGAGACAAAAAGTCGAATACGCATTGCAACAGAATATGGGTGGGATTATGATATGGCAGATTTTATTTGATACAAAAGATAACAGTTCGTTGGCAAGATTAATCAACGAGACAGCAGCAAATAATAGTGGTTTCAACCCTTCTACAAATTATTATTTACTGAATAGAACTAGCAGTAAGCTCATGGAAGTAGCTAATGCATCTCTTTTGGATGGTGCGAATATACAGCAAGGTCCAAATTCAATTACAGATGCCCGTTTATGGAAAATCAATACATTAG
Source organism: Pedobacter psychrodurus (assembly GCF_032678585.1). Lineage (GTDB taxonomy): Bacteria > Bacteroidota > Bacteroidia > Sphingobacteriales > Sphingobacteriaceae > Pedobacter > Pedobacter psychrodurus_A. The sequence continues at coordinate 127,087 of NZ_JAVTSN010000004.1, forward strand.
GTAACCTGATGTATGGTTTCACAAATGTGAATAGCCAAAAAGTGATGGATGTTGCTGCAGCCTCGACAGCCGACGGAGCAAATATTCTTCAATCGACACCAGTCAGTACAGATAGCCAAAAGTTTAAATTAATACCCAATACTTTAGGTTATTACACCATTACAAATGTGAATAGTAATAAGGTCGTAGAAGTTGTGGGATCATCTACAGCAGACGGTGCTAATATTGCCCAAAAAATAGTTAATGGAGGTAATAATCAACAATGGATTTTAAGACAGATTCAATGAGTTTATGCTTTTGTAAAATGATAAAACTAAATAGCGGTCTCTAGTTGATAGCTATTTTCTTTCGAATCGTGCTATTACCTTTAACTTGAATTTAGAGAGTTATCGACGCTGTTAAACCACGGTGGGGGGCTATAACGTGTTTATATGATACATTATATTTTCAATAACAAGATCTGTAATCCAAATTCATATTCGTTTCGATCGTGCCTGAAAGCCAAAAGAAAGAGGGTGTATTATAAAAAGGATTTTAGCCCAGATGATGTCATGTTGAGCCTGTCGAAACACCTTAAAGAGTATTTAAACAGGTCCTTCGACAGGCTCAGGATGACAAATCTATATTTATGATAAAACCTCTTTTTTTGCCGGATTATTATAAGGGCAGGAAACTGAGTGGGGGTTCCGCTAAAAGTGACGAAGAACCACTTTTAGCGGAACCCCCACAGTGTGTTTAAGGGAAGTGCGGTATCTTTGAGCTGTGCCTTTGGTATACTCGGTCCCTACCAGAACTTCCATCTTACGGTTATGCTCCGTGAAGACCTCGATCAATGTAGTCTGTTTCTCTTCTTTTCCCTGGAACCTGTCGCATATGGCTTCCGCAGTAATCAGTTTGTCGCATAGGGTAAGCTGACGGTGCGCTTCATAGACCTTCATCTGTAGGTCCGTTAGGTAGGCGTTCAAGGACCTTGCATCCTCCTTTTTCCCATTGATCCGACCGGTGGCAACAATCCATTTCTCCGGTTCACAGGATCTTCCTGTCGTGATTTCGGATCTTTTACCATCAACAGTAATCCTCATGTAGATTGCTACAGGGCCGTTTTGATAATTTTTTGACTTCTTCAAATAGAAGAGCAAGCTGAAATTGGTTTTCATAATGTCTTACATTAATGGTTAACAAATTTAGCTTTGCAGTATTCAAAAGTCAAGATGTTCATTTTATGAACATATTGATGGTCAGTGTTTTATAACTAATTCGGTGAGTCATTTCAATTTTTCGTTTTACTCACCGAATCACTCACCAGAACTATGTGAATTCATGCATGTTTTGTGTAGTGCCGGAAACGAAAAAAGCCTGCTATCATACGATTTGCAGGCTTTTGTTGGTTTTTGAAACCATTTTGGCGGAGAGTGGGGGATTCGAACCCGCGGACCCTTTAACAAGTCAACAGTTTTCAAGACTGCCGCAATCGACCACTCTGCCAACTCTCCGCCGCAAAAGTACAAACTTGAAGCAAATCTGCAAATGATTTCCAATTAAATTTTTTAAAAAAGTTTCTAAGCCTTGCTAATCATTTAGTTAGCGGGAGAAAAAAAATAAAAAAAAGCGGATAAGTAGCTCAAATGGGCTATTTATCCGCTAATTGATCCATATATATTTAAGCTAAACCACCTGTTTGGGATAAACTTTGTCTCTGTCTACAGATAATATTCCGTTTCCTTCGATGGCAAAACAGATTAAACCTACCAGTACTGAAACCGAAAACCAAAATTCCGAGTAGGGTTTAAAAATACCTCCAGACATATTGATGAAGAATACAGCACCAATGAGTATCGGTAAATTAACCAAACAGAATATGCGGGTATGTGTACCTAATGTAATGGCAAGACCTCCGATAACGTGCAACATAATAATAAGGTGTGCCAATAAACTGATGCTTACCGCGGTGCCTAAAAATGCACCTCTCATTAAATTGCTAAAGGCTTGCATATTGATATAAAAATCAATGCCCTTCCAAATTAAAACAAGGCCCAATAAGATTCTAAAATAGTCTAACCATTTTGGGTGATGGTGATCGCCCCAGTTTTCGATTTTCTTTAGCATGTTCATAACTTCTATATTTTGGTTATGACAATTTACGCAAAATTTAATAGAAAACAATGCTTAACTATTTGATTTTAAGGCTTTTTTTTATCTGTGGTTTTGCTGTTTATGTAGTCGGTGGGCGACATTCCAAACTGTTTAGCAAAGTTTCTGCCAAAATGTGATTGAGAACTATAACCCACTATTTCCGAAATTTCATATATTTTCAGCATGCCCTCATTTAAAAGCTCGGCTGCTTTCTTCAATCTGGCCAGGTTAATCAGTTCATTGGGGCTCAGGTTAGAGATGGATTTGATCTTGCGGTATAAGGTAGGGCGGCTCATATTCATTTTTTCGGCCAGGTGTTCTACATCCAGATCCTGGTTGCTGATGTTTTTATTGATCGTATCCTGAAGTTTCTCCAAAAATATCTCATCAGCCTTAGAATAAGCAATACTTTTGATATGCAACAGGGGCGAGCTGGAGAAGTATTCTTTGATTTTATTCCTGTTTTTGATCAGACTGGAAATCTGCACCTGAAGAAATTCTGGAGAAAAAGGTTTTTCTACGTAAGCATCGGCGCCGAGTTCCAAACCTTCGATTTTTGATTGTAGTGAATTTTTTGCGGTCAGCAGAATTACCGGTATGTGGCTAAATTCTAATGTTGACTTAATTTTTGCACAGAATTCGAAACCGTCCATTTCAGGCATCATTACATCACTGATAATCAATTGTACAATTTCGTGCTCCAAAACTTTTAAGGCCTCTACACCATTTCTGGCCTGCAACACATGGTACTTCTCCTCCAGATCATCTGATATGAAATCGAGGATATCCTCATTGTCATCTACCAACAACACCACGGCCTTTTCGCTTTCCTGCGGATCTTTTATCGCGTGTGTACCTACAATTTCTTCCATTTGCCGTTCAGGTTAAATTCTATAAGTTGATGAATGGGCAGTTCCAATACAAATATATTAAAATCGTGCCGACTAAAATCCAGATAAAGCTCGCCACTGTGGAGCTGTGCCAGCGATTTTGAAATCGAAAGTCCTATTCCTGTTCCAGTGGTGATCTCCGTTTCTTTAGCCCTGAAAAAAGGTTCAAAAATCTTCTCTTTTATTTCTGTTGGGATTTTATTGCCGTCATTTTTAACCAACACCGTGAATTTATCTCTTTCTACTGTTTTTTCTAAACTGATTTCGACAGTTGTTTTTCCATATTTGATGGCATTATCAACCAGATTGCTGATGATTTTATAAAAAGCCTCCCTATCGATATAAGCAAGGAATGTCTTTTCGGGCAGATTGATCATATAATTGATGTTCCGCTGGTCGGCTGCCGGTTGAAACTGGAGAAATACATCTCGAAGGATCTCCGCAATATCCGCTTTTACAAAGTTTAAGCTGAAATCGCTGGTTTCTGTTTTCCTAAAATCCAGTAACTGATTCGTCAGTTTTAATAACCTATCGGTATTCCGCCCCATAATCCGGAGGTTCTTTTCGATGGCCGGTATGGCATCTGCCTGCTTGATCAGTTTTTCCATCGGGCCGATAATCAGCGTTAAGGGTGTTCTGATTTCATGGGCCACGTTGGTGAAAAATTCGATCTTGGCCTGGTAAACTTCCTTCTGTTTTTCATGTTCAAAAACTTCCATGCGCCTGCTATTTTTTAACGCGATTTTACGGTGGTAATGCAACACCAAAAAGAAGATAATCGCGCCTGCACTGATAAAATAAATAAAATAGGCAAAAGGGCTTAAATAAAATGGCGGACTGATTCTGATCAGTAATTTTACGTTTTTATTGCTCCAAATATTGCTTCCTTCTACCAGTGCTTTCACCTCAAAAATGTATTTACCCGGCGCCAGTTTGGTAAAGTATACCTTTCTGTTGGTTTTTAAATATTCCCAATCCTTGTAAAGACCGCTCATTTTGTAAGCATATTCCGTCATTTCAGGAGAACGGTAGCTTAAGGCTGCAAAATCGATGCTAAAGGATGACTGGTTATAATTAAGTTCAATGGTATCGGCATAAACAATAGATTTATCAGATACCGCATCTGCTCCATCTAAGCCTTTTTCGGTACTGTTTACCTGAAAGCCGGTTAAAAACACAGGGGTTTCATAAGATGTTGCTTTCAGATCGGTTGGGTTGAAACTGATCAATCCTTTTACGCTTCCAAAATAGATGCGCCCATCTCTCCCCTGATGAGCCGAATTGTAGTTGAACTGATCCGTTAACAATCCATTTGCTTTAGAATAAGTTTTACTAAGGCCTGTTGCCGGATCAAAGTGGACAAGGCCCCTGGTACTGCTGATCCAAAATTTATGCGCAGAATCTTCTTCTATGCGGAAAAGATAGTTACTTGGAAAACCGGTTTTTGTGCCATAGCGTTTAAACTGTTGAGTTTTTTGATCAAACCTGCAAAGCCCGCCACCATCAGTAGTGACCCAAATATTTTGTTTGTTATCTTCAAAAATACTATTAACCGTATTGTGGCTTAAACTCTTTGCATCACCTGGAATATTCCGATAATTTACAGATCCAGATTTGGATAAATTGAAGCGGAAAATGCCATCGTTAAAACTGCCTGCCCAGATATTTCCCTCACGATCTTCGATAACCGAATCATAAAAAAGAAAGGGCAGGCCCTCAATAGGCTCAAAATCATCACGTTTGCGGTTGTAACGGTAAATGCCATTAATGGTGCCGACCAAAATTTCGCCCGATCTCGTTTTGCAGAAGGTAACGATAAAGTTGGTGCGTAAAGCATTCCCAATACCTGCCTGATAATGTTTGATTACTTTTTCGGTTTTCAAATCTAACACATCCAGTCCATGTTCAAAAGTTCCTATCCAGAGTTTGTCGCCATCAATAAGCAACCCATGAATGTTGGAATATGCAATGCTCCCGGGCACCCCATCGGGCAGGAAGTGTTTAAACTGTCCGGTTTTGATGTCGAGTTTGTTCAAGCCCGCATCTTCAGTCCCAATCCAGAAATTTCCGGCCTGGTCTCTGGTAATTTCCCTAACATCACTTCCGCTGATGGAGTTGGTGCCCTTTTGTGGGAAATATTTAGTGAACAATGAAGTATGACTCGAATAATAATTTACACCTCCAAAATAAGTGCCTGTCCAAACACCGCCTTCGCGGTCCTGACAAATCGTATAAACGGCATTATCGCTTAATGAATAATCATTATTATACTGTTTTTGGATGTGTGTAATTTTTTCAGTCGAATCATTATAAATGTAAATCCCCGATTCTGTCGCAATCCAAAACTCATGTAACCCTGTTTTTTTGATGTCCCTTACAAAAATTGGGGTCTGATCGTCGTTCAGTCTTAAAATATTTTTGGATTGAAGTGTAGCTGGATCAAAAAGTTTTACACCCTGGTTGGTGGTGCCGATTAACAATTTGCCGTTTTCGGTTTCAGTGAGTCTCGATACCCAGCCATATTCGGGCTTTTGGTTTTTGCCATTGATATTAAAACTCTGGAAATTATTTTCTTTGGGGTTATATTTCTCTATTGTTCCTTTTCCGGTACTGATCCACACACTTCCATTTTTTAAAACGCTAATCAGTGAAGCATCAAACGGAGCATTGCTGCCGAAAACCTGTATTTTCCTGGTACTTTTCTGGTAGAGGTAAATTTTGAAGGAAGATAGGATCCATAAATTTCCCTTCTGGTCGCTGCCCAAATCGATGATCCGCATCCCTTTGGTGCTATTGATCATGCTGAAACTTTCTTTCGAGGGGTTATAGCGGTAAACCCCATTATTTGTACCCACCCACAGGGTTTTATCCTGATCGTGGTGAAGGGCATAGATGAGATCGTTGCCCAAACTGCCTGCCTTATCCGGATCGTGGCGATAGGTTTTAAAAGAATAACCATCAAAACGGTTGAGGCCATCTTTAGTGCCAAACCACATAAAGCCATTTCCATCCTGAACGCTGCAAAATGCCGTGTTGTTAGAGAGCCCGTTTTCTACCTGATAATGCCTGAAATAGTAAGGCTGGGCCAAAAGCAGATTGGTCGAAAACAGGAGGCATAAAAGGATAAGGAGTTTTTTCAATATATATTGGTCAGCAGCTTCAAATATATTAAAGAAATGCTTTGCTTTTAACTGAAATCGCATTTGAGAGGATAAGTAGAAAGATTGAGACGGATCGGTTTTGTGCTGCGGGGCAAATTCTATTATTTGTGCCTTTCTAACCAAACCAACTAAACGTGAAAAGAATCAAGGTTTTAAGTTTATCGATAATGTTGTTTTTATCCGTTAATGCTCTTGCCCAACAGCTGCGGATCGCACCCTCACCATTGTACCGCGACCCGATATATGATGGTGCTGCAGATCCGGTTATGGTGTACAATCATGCCGAAAAAAGCTGGTGGATGCTTTATACCCAGCGCAGGGCAAATGCACAAACCAATGATGTAGCCTATTGTTATGGTACCAATATCGGTGTGGCCACTTCTATCGATAACGGGCAAACCTTTGTATACAAAGGCGCGCTCGATTTAGATTTCGAGCCTGGTGTAAATACCTTTTGGGCACCTGATGTTATTTACGAGAAAGGTGTATACCACATGTACCTTGCTTATATCCAAGGCGTACGCAACCATTGGGGAGGCACGGCAAAAATTGCACATTATACCAGTAAAGATTTACTCAAATGGAAATACAAGGGCTTTATCTCGCTAAATTCAGATCATGTGATTGATCCTACCTTGCTGAAAATGCCCGATGGAAAATGGCACATGTGGTATAAGGACAGTTCGAAAGGGAGCATTACCATGACGGCAGAAAGTACTGATCTCCAACATTGGACCGCACAGGCCGAACCGGCCATTGGCGGTGTCCCGCACGAAGGTGCCAAAGCATTTTTCTTTAACAACTGGTTTTGGATGATTACCGACGAGTGGCACGGGCAACGTGTTTACCGGTCGAAAGATGGTAAAAGCTGGGAGAAGCAGGGTATGATACTAGACGTTCCAGGTCACCGCCCAGAAGACACGCCAACTGGTGCCCATGCCGATGTGCAGGTGGTGGGAGAGAAGGCTTACATTTTTTATTTTACCCATCCGGGACGGAAAACGCATTTCGAAGGCAGTTTAGATCAAGACTATACCTTTTCGTATTCCAATAAACGTACCTCTATCCATGTTGCCGAAATCGAATTTAAAGATGGAATACTCGTATGCGACCGCGATAAACCCTTCGATTTTTATCTGGGGCAGCCTTAATGGATTAACATATCGAGCAAGTAAAGCTTTTGAAGCTTGACTTCCTGCATTTACTTTACCGCTACCCACGGTTGGAAGGTTTCAAAATAAAAGATGAGATTTGTGATCTCCTTACTCGCTATACCGTTTTGAAATTTAGGGATCAGTATCTACCATGCGCGATCAGTTTACTATTAATACTGAATAAACCATAATTAACAGATCCTAATGAAGTGTCTTCGTTGCAATGACGATGCTCCGAGGAGATTTATTTTCCTTAAATCCTCCTTTCATCCATACTGATTTTATGCAATGAATTATTCTTCACGATGACAAAGCGCATGCATTTCCCCGGCCTCAAGTGTTTTCCGTGGCAAAAAAAACAATTACAAAAACTATCCATCGCAAACACAAATCGAGACAAAATGAAGAAATATTGATACAAATGCGTATCCCGCGCTACAGCTAAAAAGCGAATCTTTGGAAAGAATTAAATCGAACTAAAACCATTTACTTCTAGTAACTAACCAAATATCTTACCCATATGAAAAGAAGTTTATTCTCTTACGGCGGCTTTGTACGCCTGGATTGGTACCCGCTTCAAAAAATGTTCTTGAAACGCAAGGTACTTTCTTTTATTTTCGCTTCTATTACGCTACTCTCACTCTCTTTGCAGCTTAGTGCGCAGGAGCAAACTACCGTTACCGGAACAGTAACCGACGAAAAAGGTGAAACCGTGGTTGGTGCCAGTATTAAAATTAAAGGTACCAGTACAGGTGTAACCACTGATGGAGCTGGAAAATTTAAAATTCAGGTAGCGGATAAAAATGCTACGCTGATCTTTATTTACGTTGGTTATGCCAATCAGGAAGTTGCGATTGCTGGCCGAACACAGGTTAACGTTAAACTTAAACCTTCCGATAACGATCTTTCGGAAGTTGTTGTTGTAGGGTATAACACGCAAAAAAAGGAAGCCATTACTGGTGCTATTTCTTCTATTAGCAGTAAAGAACTCGAAAAAGTGCACGGAGGTTCTACTGTAAGTACCGGGTTGGCAGGTAAACTACCTGGGGTTTCATTCAGGATGCCTGATGGAAGACCGGGGTCGAGTGCCAATATCCAGATCCGTAACATGGGTAACCCGCTATATGTTATCGATGGTATCCAACAGGATGCTGGCCAGTTTAATAACATTTCGCCAAACGATATCGAAACCATTAGTGTGTTAAAAGATGCATCTGCGGCAATTTATGGTAGTAGGGCAGCAAACGGTGTAATATTGGTTACTACAAAAAGAGGTAAAAACAGCACACGTAATACGTTTACTGTTGATGCCTATACCGGTTGGCAGAACTGGGTACGTTTCCCTGAAACCACCGATGCTTATACCTGGATGTTGGGAAAAGCTACAGCAGAATTGAATGCAAACGGAAAAACAGATATTACGCAGGCAGAACTCGATAAATGGAAGGCGGGTACCGAGTATGGTTATCAAAGCCAAAACTGGAAAGATATTATCATTGCACCAAATGCTCCCCAGAGTTCAGTAAACTTAAGTGCATCTGGAGGAACGGATAAAGTGAACTATTATTTTTCGGCTACCCGCTTAGATCAGAAAGGTGTTTATGGTACCGAGCGTGAATTTGATTTCAACAGAACCAATATTCAGAGTAATATCGAAGCTAAAATAACCGACCGTTTCAAAGTGGGTATGTTAATCAATGGCCGTATTGAAAGCCGTGATCAACCAGGCGTACCAGGAGGTGATGATTATTTCGCCGCACGTTTTGCCTTGTTAAGAAACAGACCAACTGAACAGGCTTATGCCAATGGCAACCCGAATTACCCGAATGATATTGGGCACAATACCGAACAGTTTGCTGTACAGAGTAAAGCCCTTACGGGTTATTGGAAGTCAGACTGGAGGGTTTTACAGACTAATTTATCAGCAAGTTACGATACGCCGATTAAAGGGCTCGAAATAAAAGGATTATACTCTTATTATATTGCCGATAACATCATCAACGGACATGAATATACTTATAATGTATATACCTACCATCCTGAAACTGGTGTTTATGAAGAAAAAGTAGGGAGTTCTAATCCCTACAGAGAACGCAGGAATGAAAAAATATACACCAATACCTATCAGTTACAGGCCAATTATAACCGGACTTTTGGTAAACATACCATTGGTGGGGTATTGGTTGCGGAACGTTTAGACCGTTTTAGGACCTATTCTTTCCAACATGCGGTACCGCAGACGAATCTTTTGCCGGTTTTGCAGTTCGCTGATATGGACGGACAGGATTTTGCCGACATTCAGGAAGAAGAGGCCCGTATTGGTTATGTAGCCAGAGTGAATTATAATTATGATAATAAATATTACGTCGAACTTTCTGGCCGTAGAGATGCATCATGGAAATTTTCACCAGATAGACGTGTAGGTTACTTTCCTTCGACATCCATAGGATGGCGAATTACACAGGAAAAATTTATGAAATCGCTTCTAGGTGAAAGCACAATTTTAAATGATTTGAAACTCCGTGCTTCCTATGGCGTGCTTGGGGATGACGATCTAGGTATTGATCCTTTCGCATATCTTACCGGTTACCGATACAATGCGGGTACAGCTATTTTAGATGGAAAAAGCATTACCACTTCGCGTGATAAAGGACCTGTGATAGATAACCTCACCTGGTTTAAGAGCAAGATTTTCGATGTTGGTTTGGATTTTACCATGTTCAATAACAAATTAACCGGAACTGCTGATTATTTCTATAGAAAACGTTCGGGTTTGAAGGCCATTAAAAATGATGTGGTGGTACCGATCGAACTGGGATATCAACTGCCTCCCGAAAATCTGGAAAGTGATGCCCAATATGGTGCCGAATTTGCACTGAATTACCGTGATAAAATCGGAGAGTTTAATTATAATGTAGGGGGAAATATTTCCATCAGCAGAAGAAAGTATTTAGATCAGTACAAACCGCGTTATGGTAACTCGTGGGATAACTATAGAAACAGCCAAAATCAACGTTATACAGATATTTTTTGGGGTTATGAAGTAACCGGACAATTCCAGAATGTTGATGAAATCAATAATTACAAAGTGAATATTGATGGAAAGGGAAACCGTTCATTATTGCCGGGTGATTTAATTTATAAAGATCAGAACGGTGATGGTGTGATCGATCCACTGGATGTGCGGCCAATTGGTTATACCACTACCGGGCAACCAAACGTAATGTTTGGCTTTTCGATAGGAGGTTCTTATAAAAATTTCGACTTTACTGCCGATTTTTCTGGCGGTGGCATGTACTCATGGAACCAGAACTGGGAACAGCGCTGGGCATTTCAGAACACCGGAGCATTATTGCAGAATTTTGCCGATGATAGCTGGCACCGTACCGACCCATTTAACTTAAACAGTCCATGGGTACCAGGTAAGTACCCTGCATTGCGTTTTAATGACAGTACGCATAGCAACTATGATAAAAACTCGACTTTTTGGCTTCACAATGTGAGATACCTGCGTGCACGGACACTGGAGATCGGTTATACGATCCCAAAAAAATGGGCCGAAAAAATCAAGATCCAGAATGCCCGGATATATGTTAACGGTTACAACCTGTTTTCGCTTGATAACCTGAGCGATTATGGCGTAGATCCTGAAATCGCGGATGATAATGGATTGCAATATCCACAGAATAAGTTCTATAATATCGGTCTTAAATTAACGCTGTAACATGAAAAAGACTAATCAGATGAAAAAAATTATATATGCTTTTACTGCCATCGCTTTGTTAAGTGTTGGGCAGTCGTGCAAAAAAGATTCAGAATTTTTAGATAAACAACCTACCAATGTGCTGCCAATTGATGCCGTTTGGAAAGATCCCAATTTGGTGCTTACTGTAATGGGAGACCTTTACGACCGCTATCCCGACAATCAAACGATAGAGTCTTGGGCATCATTTGCCGTTTTTGATGAAGCATTTGCATCAGCGGGTGGTGACTATTTCCGTCATCAAAATATAGAGTATGGTTATGATGCCTGGAGGTACTGGGATTTAGGTGTTTATGGTTATATACGCGACCTTAATATGTTTATCAAACGTGGACAGGAATCAACCCAGTTGAAAACCGAAGACCGCGACCGTTTCCTTGCAGAAGCACGTTTTATCAGAGCTGGTGTATATTTCGAAATGGTGAAAAGAATGGGGGGCGTTCCTTTGCTCACTACCCCTTTGGAGTATAACAATGGCGATAATGTGAGCAACCTTCAATTTCCAAGGTCGAAAGAAACTGAGGTATATGATTTTGTGATTTCAGAGCTTGAAGCCATTAAAACCATCTTGCCTGACGATCCTACGATTCAAAGCAGGGCTACGAAGGCTGCCGCGCTTGCCATGGAGTCGAGGGCTGCACTTTATGCAGGTTCGATAGCAAAATACAGCAATGCCCAGCTTACGCTTCCGGGAGGCGAAGTAGGGATTTCTTCTGCTCTGGCCAATGGTTATTTTACAAAATCATTAAATGCGGCAAAAGAAATTATTAATGGCGGCAAATACACTCTCTATAAAAAGAATCCAACTTTATCAGATAATTTTGCTGCACTTTTTACCGATAAAAGCAACAATCCTGAAGTGATTTTCGTGAAAGACTTCAAATTAAAAACCAATAAGGTACATGGTTTTACCATCGATAACCAACCACGTTCTTCTGCGGAGGAAGCACAGGGCGGACGTTTAAATCCATCATTAAATTTGGTACAGTCGTTCGAAAAACTAGATAATACCTATGCATCGCTGGCTTCGGTTGATGCAAGTGGAAATACGCTATATTATACCAATGTAACCGATATTTTTGCTGGCCGGGACGCCCGATTGGCAGGTACGGTGATCCTTCCTGGAACAGCGTTTAAGGGCAAAACTGTCGATATCTGGGCCGGTTACCAATTGGCGAACGGCACAATCGTAACAGGAGATAATTTTGCGCAGAGTAAAACCAATGTATTGCCGGGTAATGCCGGTTCAGTGCAGGTAGTGGGTGGCGATGGTCCGATAGATGGATTGGAGTTCAGTGCACAATCAGGTTTTTATATCCGTAAATATTTAGATCCTGCTAAGGGATCAGGTCAGATCGGTACCCGCAGCGAGGTATGGTGGGTGCGTTACCGTTATGCCGAAGTATTGCTAAATGCTGCAGAGGCATCTTTCGAACTGGGCGATTTAGCTGCAGCAGCCAATTATATCAAACCCGTAAGAGACCGTGCCGGTTTAACCACCGCTTTAACACCCGCGCAGATCACTTTCGACAGGATTGTACATGAGCGTAAGGTGGAGTTTGCCTTCGAGGATCACGAACTGTGGGATATGAAGCGCTGGAGGCTGGCTGATAAAGTATGGAACGGCAACAACATGTCGGCGGCTGATTTTATCAATGCCACCAATATTGGCAGTGCCACACGCACCAGCACACAGGTATTTGGTTTGTGGCCATATAAATATTACGATCCGGGCAATGCAAACAATGGCAAATATATCTTTAAAGTAATCAAGCCAAGTAAAGTAACAGCTGCTCACCGTTTCCGTCTAGGCAATTACTATTCATCTATCGCACAGGAAGTGCTCAACGGAAATCCGAAAATTGTTAGAAACCCTAATCAGTAAAAACATGAAAAATAGATTTTATTTCATCATAGCCGCAGTTGCGGTGCTTTTTTCATCATGTAAAAAAGATAATTACGATGCGCCTGCAGCAGATTTTACTGGAAGGATTGTATATAAAGGGGAGCCGATCAATGTACAGTATGGTCAGGTTAATTTCGAACTCTGGCAATCGGGTTTTGGTAACTATTCAGCATTAAATGTCAACGTTAGTCAGGATGGCAACTATTCTGCGAAATTGTTTGATGGCGATTATAAACTTGTTTTCTCGCCAAATCAGGGCCCGTTTCTTTGGAAAAAGAATGCTGCCGGAAGGCAGGATACCATCGCTGTAAATATTAATGGGGGTAAAACCATGGACATTGAGGTAATGCCTTATTATATGATCCGTGGTGCGACACTCGCAGCTGCTTCGGGTAAGGTAAACGGTTTTTGTAAACTCGAAAAGATCATTACCGATGTCAATGCAAAAGATATCGAGAGGGTATCACTGTACATCAATAAAACGCAGTTTGTTGATGGCGCCAATAATATTGCCTTTCAGGACCTTGGGGGAGCTGATATAGCCGATCTTAATAACTTAAATATGAGTGTGAGTATACCGGCAATCGTGCCTATCCAGAATTATGTCTTTGCACGTATCGGAGTGAAGATTGTAGGAGTCGATGACATGATCTTTACCCCTGTTGCTAAAATAAATTTTTAAGTATAATTGTTAGCCACATATAGCATTCCTGTTATATGTGGCTTGTTTCTTTAAAGATCATTATCTTACCTATCCGTAAACCAAAGCTAAATGAAATCTCTCTTTGCCTTTTTTTTAAGCTTATCTATATTTTCTATACAACAGAAAGTATTCGCCAACCCCGCTGACAAGGTATTAAATGATACCATCTATCTTGCCGATCCAACCATTTTTGTAGATAAGGGCGTGTATTATTTATACGGGACCAGCAGTGATAAAGGTTTTCTGGTTTACACCTCTACAGATCTTAAAAACTGGGGCAAAGCTGCCGGGAAAAACAATGGTTTTGCCTTAAAAAAAGGTGATGCTTTTGGAAGCAAAGGTTTTTGGGCACCTCAGGTATTTAAAAGAGGCAATAAATATTATATGGCCTATACCGCTGATGAGGAAATTGCCATTGCCCATAGTAATAGTCCGCTTGGACCTTTTTTACAGGGAGAATTAAAAGCCATTTCGGGCACAGGTAAACAGATCGATCCTTTTGTATTTACCGATAGCGATGGCAAAAACTACCTCTATCATGTAAAACTGGATAAAGGGAACCGGATTTTTGTAGCAGAACTCAAAGACGATTTTTCAGACGTCATCCCGAACACAACAAAAGCATGTTTATCGGGCACAGAAGCTTGGGAAAATACGGCCAAAACCGACTGGCCGGTAACCGAAGGGCCAACCGTATTAAAAAAAGACAATTTATATTATCTTTTTTATTCGGCAAATGATTTCCGGAATCCGGATTATGCGGTGGGGTATGCGACCTCAAAATCACCGTTGGGGCCTTGGATAAAATATGCAGGCAATCCGATCATCAGTAGGAAACTACTCAAAATAAATGGAACCGGGCATGGTGATTTTTTTACCGATAAAAACGGCCAGATGCAGTATGTGTTCCATACCCATTATTCAAACCAAAAAGTATCACCAAGGGCTACAATGGTTATAAAAGCCAGTTTCGTAAAAGATAAAAACGGCATAAATCAAATGCAGGTTGATCCCAAAAGTTTCCGGTTTCTAAAGGAAAACTTAGACCGTACTCCTTAACATAAATTAAATTGACTGCATTTGTAGAAATATTGAAACAAAACTAAATCGGTTTACGAAAAAAAATCGCTTTTTTTAAAGATTAAAGAAATGCCTGCAGCCCGGTACAAACACCGCGTGTGAAGCTTAAAAATGAATATATTTAAAATGAAATACCTATTGGCGATATTATGTCTGTTGTTTGCAGGGATCTTGAATGCACAAACATTTACCAATCCCTTGTTGCCTTCAGGTGCCGATCCCTATAGTTATTATAAAGACGGTTACTATTATTATACCCATACCACAGGAAACCGTATAGATCTTTGGAAAACCAGAACACTCGACGGTCTTAAAACCGCAGAGCGGAAAACCATTTGGAAAGCGCCAGCAGGTACCCCGTATAGTAAAGAAATCTGGGCACCAGAGGTGATGTTTTTGAGAGGCATATGGTACGCTTATTTTGCTGCCGATGATGGTAAAAACGATAACCACCGGATGTATGTTTTGGAAAACGCATCTGCCGATCCGATGAAAGGCGAATGGGTTTTTAAGGGTAAAATTGCTGATCCAACCGATAAATGGGCCATTGACGGAGATGTAATCGATTTTAAAGGCCAGCTATATATGATCTGGTCGGGATGGGAAGGAAATGAAAACGGAAAACAGGAAATTTTTATGGCCAAACTTAAAAACCCATGGACAGTATACGGACAACGGGTTAAAATTTCTACCCCGAAATTTGATTGGGAAAAGATTGGTGATTTAGGCGGTGGTGCACATGTAGACGTTAACGAGGGGCCTCAGTTTTTGGTGCATGGCGATAAAATTTTTATTATTTATTCAGCGAGCGGCTGTTGGACAGATTTTTATGCACTAGGCATGCTTTCTGCTTCGGCCAAGAGCAACCTGCTCGATCCAAAATCCTGGACAAAATCTGAAAAGCCTGTTTTTCAGCAATCGCCAAAAGATGGGGTGTATGCTCCGGGACACAACTCATTTTTTAAATCGCCCGATGGGAAGGAAGATTGGATCCTATATCACGCCAATGATAAACCAGGTCAGGGCTGTGGAGGTTTCCGTTCGCCGAGGGCACAAAAATTTAGCTGGAATGCTGATGGTACGCCGAATTTCGGAATGCCCGTCAAACCAGGTGAAAGTTTAGCCTCACCATCGAACAACAAATAAAACTAAACCAGATAAAACCGATATGAACTTAAAAAACTATGTTGTCCTTGCTGCGCTGAGTCTTAGCGTGAGCGTTGGATTTGCACAAAAAAACAAAAAGACTGCTGAGCCGGCAAAAGTATGGTCGGTAGAAAAAGCCAATGCCTGGTACAAGGAAAATAAATGGTTAACCGGGGCAAACTATATCCCTTCAAATGCCATCAATCAACTGGAAATGTGGCAGGCCGATACCTTTTCTCCCGATTTAATCGATAAGGAACTGGGCTGGGCCGAAGGAATTGGTTTTAACACTTTGCGCGTATTTCTCTTCAGCAAGGCCTGGAGCCAGGATCCTGAAGGATTTAAAAAACGCATGGACCAGTTTTTAACCATCACCCGAAAACACGGCATTAAACCGATGTTTGTTTTCTTTGATGATTGCTGGAACAAAACTTCTGCTATTGGCAAACAGCCAGAGCCAAAAACGGGTATCCACAATTCAGGTTGGTTACAAGATCCGGGTGATCCTGCGTTCAAAGAAGAAGCAAACTTCCCTGAACTCGAAAAATATGTAAAAGATGTGCTTACCCATTTCGCACACGATGAAAGAATCTTGCTTTGGGATTTATATAACGAACCAGGAAACAGTGGAAAGCTTGATGCTACAATACCTTTATTAACCAAAACCATTAGCTGGGCGCGTTCGGTAAATCCTGATCAGCCGATTTCTATCGGATTATGGAGCTGGGGTTTCGAAAAGCTTAATGAAATACAACTGGCAAACTCCGATATCGTTACCTATCACAATTATGAGGCACCAGACTGGCACCAGAGAACAATCGATCTGTTAAAAGCCAGCGGAAGACCATTAATCTGTACCGAATATATGGCCCGCTCGCGCAATAGCCGTTTCTCTAACATTTTACCACTGCTTAAAAACGAAAATGTGGGTGCCATTAACTGGGGTTTTGCTGCAGGTAAAACCAATACTAAATATGCATGGGATACCCCATTGGCTGATGGATCTGATCCGATTGAGTGGTTCCACGAAATCTTTCAACCGGATGGAACACCGTACCGCCAGGATGAAGTTAATCTGATCAAAAAACTCAACAACAAATAAACACAATATGGGTCGGTGAAAGCCGGCCTTAACACACAAATTTAAACCGATGAATAAAAAAGTATCCATCCTTTTCTCGCTGTTGGGGCTCTCTCTTTCCCTTTCTGCGCAGCAACAGGACAAATCGTGGTCGATGGTTAAAGGGAAAATCTCTTCACCATGGGCACAGGAAGTAAACCCGAAAAATGTGCTTCCAGAATATCCACGCCCTCAGTTTGAGCGCACAGGCAACTGGAAAAACCTGAACGGACTATGGGATTACGCCATTGCCGGAAAATCGCAGCAACCTGCAATTAACCAAGGTAAAATCCTTGTCCCCTTTGCTGTCGAGTCATCACTTTCGGGTGTTGGTAAAACGGTGGGTAAAGACAGTCTGCTCTGGTATAAAACCAGCTTTACCGTTCCTTCGAACATGAAAGGAAAAGAAATTTTGCTTCATTTTGGTGCGGTCGACTGGAGAAGTACCGTAAGTATCAATGGTAAAGAAGTGGGTAAACACGAAGGTGGTTTTGATCCTTTTAGCTTCAACATCACCCCGTTTTTAACCAAAAGTGGCAACCAGACCTTAACTGTAGAAGTTTGGGATCCAACTGATGAAGGTCCTCAGCCAAGAGGAAAACAGGTTAAAAGACCAGAAGGCATCTGGTATACACCGGTAACGGGTATCTGGCAAACAGTATGGATCGAGGCAGTAAATAAAGCGCACATCGATCATATCAAGGTAACACCTGATATTGATCAGCAATCGTTAGCCGTTACACCAATTTTAACGGGTGCGGCTGCAGGAGATCAGGTTAAAGTTTCTGCATGGGACGGTGCTACAAAGGTGGCCGAGCAAACTGGCAATGGAACCGATGCCATTAGCTTAAAAATTGCTAACCCAAAACTATGGAGCCCTAAAAATCCATTTTTATACGACCTCAAGGTAGAGCTAATCTCTAAAAATAAAAAGGTAGATGAGGTGAAGAGTTATTTCGCCATGCGCAAGACCTCCATCGGTAAAGATCAGAACGGTATCCAGCGCATGTTGCTGAACAATGAATTTGTTTTCCAATATGGTCCTTTAGATCAGGGGTGGTGGCCAGATGGACTTTATACTGCGCCAACAGATGCCGCTTTAAAGTTCGATGTGGATAAAACCAAAGAAATGGGTTTCAACATGATCAGGAAACACATTAAGGTAGAACCTGCACGCTGGTATTACTATTGCGATAAAGCCGGTATGTTGGTTTGGCAGGATATGCCAAGTGGCGATTTAGGTAACGGATGGGAAAATCGCCCGGGTATCCTGGATCATGGATCGGATCAAAACAGAAGTGCCGAATCGGAAGGGTATTACAAAAAAGAGTGGAATGCCATTATCGATGCCCTTTACAATGTACCTTCTATCGTAGTATGGACGCCTTTCAACGAGGCATGGGGTCAGTTTAAGACTGTAGAAATCGCCAAGTGGACGAAAGAAAAAGATCCTTCAAGATTGGTAAATACCGCCAGTGGGGGTAACTTCCATCCGGTAGGCGATATTATCGATTTACACAACTATCCACATCCAGCCATGCCTAGTCCGGATTATTTTGGAAAAGACTATGCACTTGTATTGGGTGAGTTTGGTGGCCTTGGTCTTCCTATTGATGGCCATGTATGGCAACAGAAAAACAACTGGGGTTACCAGAGTTTCAAAAACAAAACCGATCTTTTCAATAAATACGCTGAATTTACCAAACGTTTAGAGCAATTGATTTCATTGGGACTTTCTGCAGGTGTTTACACCCAAACAACCGACGTAGAAGTAGAAACCAACGGTTTAATGACCTATGATAGAAAAGATATCAAGTTTTCGGAAGCACAGATGAAAGCCTTGCACGATAAATTGTATCAGATTAGTGTGCCTGTGAATAAATAAGCAGATCATTAATATTTTTGCTAAAGCTGGATCGGTGTAAACTGGTCCAGCTTTTTTATTATACGGGCATTATAATGTATCAAAAAACACAAAATAAATTCCATTTTAGTCAAAACAGGTAATGGATTATTATGATATATTTGTTAATAAAACGATTTACTAATTCGGTGTATATGATGCTTACACTATGTTTTAGGAATCGGATTTAACCAGATATAACAGCAACCGTAATCAGTACAGGTTGACTAACCGAACAACATGACATTTTTGAGGAATACATATAACTGCCTGCTTTTATGTTTTTTTACCGTTAGCATCGCTAATGGCCAATCTAGTATACCCAAACCAAATCCGGTAAAACGCTCTGATACTTTAAAGGCTTTGGAGACAGGTTTTATAACGGTGCCGGATTCCATCCAAACCAGTGTATATTGGTATTGGCTTTCGGGCAATATATCGAAAGAAGGTGTGGTAAAAGACCTTGAGGCCATGAAAAAGGTCGGGATTAATAGAGCCTTTATTGGTGATATCGGACTGCATGATGTACCTTATGGAAAGGTTAAGTTCCTGTCGGAAGAGTGGTGGGAAATTATGCACCTTGCACTTAAAACTGCAACCCGTTTAAATATCCAGATCGGTTTGTTCAATGGCCCGGGCTGGAGTCAGGCGGGCGGGCCATGGGTGCGCCCTGAACAGGCAATGCGCTACCTCACTTCATCAGAGATCAAGGTAAAAGGGCCACAGTTATTCTGCGGACCCCTGAGCAAGCCGGATAAAAATTTTCAGGACGTAAAAGTAATTGCTTATCCTGTTCCTGCCGATTACGGAAAAGGTTTGAGTATCTTGAAACCAGCAATAACCTCTCCACAGCCTATCGATTCGCTGGAAAACCTGATGGACCATAAGCAACAGACCTCCATTCATTTTAAAAACGGCGAAAAATTCGCTTTGGATATCCATACACAACAGCCTTATGCTTTACGCAGTATTATCCTATCCACGCAGCACCGTGCCGTGTATCTGGAGGGCGATGTACAGGTGAAAACCAAAACGGGTTATATAACCGTTAAACATTTTACTATTGATAGACGTGCACCGGCCCTTAATTTTGGTTTTTTGCCCTGGGCCAGATCCGTAATTTCGGTGCCTGCCAGTACTTCTACAGATTTTAGGATTTCCTTTACCCAGGTTTCAGGCGATTCAGGGATTAGTGAACTGGAACTTTCTTCTACTTCGATGCTTGATGCCTATTCGGAAAAAACCCTTGCCAAAGCCTGGCAAACGGAAGACCTGATCTGGAACGCTTATGTATGGGGCGAGCAAAAGAATGATCCATCCAACTCTATTTTAGATCCTGCCAAAGTGATCGATATTTCCCGTTTCATGCAAAAAGATGGAAAGTTAACCTGGAAAGTACCCCAGGGCATATGGATCATTGAACGTACCGGGATGACGACCACCAATACCACAAATGTTCCTGCAACACCAGAAGCAACCGGACTGGAAACCGATAAGATGAGCAAACAGCACATTACCAGCTATTTTGATGCCTATATCGGCCAGGTATTAAAGAGGGTCCCTGCCGAAGACCGCAAAACCTTAACCGTTGTAGTGGCAGACAGTTACGAAACCGGTAGCCAAAACTGGACCGATCTGTTGCTTAGCGAGTTTAAAGCAAAGTACCATTACGATGCTCTGCCTTTTATGCCAGTATTACAGGGGAAAGTGGTAGGTAGCGCTATAATTTCAGACCGTTTTCTGTGGGATTTAAGGAGATTGATTGCCGATGATGCCGCTTTCAAATATGTTGGAGGTTTAACTGAGGTGAGCCATAAACATGGATTGACTACCTGGCTCGAGAATTACGGATATTTCGGTTTTCCCGGCGAGTTTTTACAATATGGGGGACAGTCGGATGAAGTTGCCGGTGAGTTTTGGCTCGACGGACGTTTAGGAACAGTAGAAAACAGGGCCGCTTCTTCGGCAGCGCATATTTATGGAAAAAATAGGGTTTCTGCCGAATCATTTACTTCGGCAGGTGCAGCATGGCGTGCACATCCGGCATCGCTGAAAGCAAGGGGAGACCGTTTTTTTACCGATGGGATCAATAATACGCTGCTACATGTTTTTATCCATCAACCTGATACTTTGCCCAAACCGGGCATAAGTGCCTGGTTCGGTACCGAATTTAATCGGGGCAATACCTGGTTTGCTGATATGGATGTTTTTGTAAAATACCTTAAACGCTGTAACCTGATGTTGCAACAGGGTAGGTATGTGGCTGATGTGGCTTATTTTATTGGAGAAGATGCACCAAAACTAATGGGCACTACCGATCCGGAATTGCCAAAGGGTTATTCGTTCGATTATATCAATGCGGAGGTGATCAAAAGCAGGCTGACGGTAAAAAATGGACGGATTTTCCTGCCCAATGGCATCAGTTATGGCATATTAGTTCTTCCCAAACAAGAAAGCATGCGGCCAGAACTGTTAAAAAAAATAAAGGAACTGGTGGCACAGGGTGCAGTGATATTGGGGCCGAAACCGCAGCGATCTCCGAGTTTGGAGAATTATCCAAAAGCCGATCAGCAGGTAAAAACAATGGCTAACGAACTTTGGGGAGGTATTGATGGCCAGAATAAGAAGATAAACCGCTATGGCAAAGGAATGGTGCTGAGTGCTATGGATATGCAGGAGGCTTTGCATACAGTTAACATCATTCCTGATTTTAAGACTGAAAAAAATGATCCCGTATTATTCATCCACAGACAGGTGGGTGATGCCTCAGTTTATTTTCTTTCCAACCAGAAAAACGAATCCGTTGACATTTTTCCAACATTTCGTATAAAGGGCAAAAAACCCGAATTATGGGATGCGGTAACGGGTACAGTAAGGGATATGCCTGCATTTAGTCAAACTGCTGCAGGTACCACAGTACCCGTTCGCTTAGCGGCAAATGGAAGCGCATTTATTGTTTTCAGAAATGACGGATCGCAGGGTGATACTACAAAAGCAAATTACCCTTTTGTTTCAGCAAGCATCGAGGTGAAAACGTCCTGGAGTGTAAGCTTTGATAAAAATAGCGGTGGACCAGAAAAACCAGTGATTTTTAATGAGCTTTCCGATTGGTCGGTTCATCCAAACGATAGCATCAGGTATTATTCCGGATCAGCAGTATACAATAATACTTTCGATTTAAGAACCATTGAGAAGGGTGGAAGCTATATCATCGATCTTGGTCTGGTTAATAACATTGCAAAAATTACCCTCAATGGTGTTGAACTTGGTGGCGTATGGACGCCTCCTTACCAGCTTGATATCACCCGCGCAATAAAAACTGGCGAGAATAAACTGGAGATCAGGGTGGTGAACAATTGGGTAAACCGTTTGATGGGAGATGCCCAATTACCAAAAGAGAAGAGAAAAACCGCAGCACTATTTGGACCTGACCAGGGTGCAGGTTTGCATCCCTCAGGGCTTTTAGGACCAGTGAAGATCAATTTGATAAAGTAATATTTATGCTGAATGACATGAAAAATATATTCAAAAAAACTGGTTTGTTTCTGCTTGGCACGGCAATCCTATCTGGGTCATTTTGCCTTTCTGCTCATGCACAGATAGGTAAAATGAAAACAGGTTTCGTTAATCCGAAGGATAGCTATAAACCCGGGGTATATTGGTATTTCATGGATGGCAACCTTTCTGCCGGATCGATCACAAAAGATCTCGAGGCCATGAAAAAAGCGGGTATCGGTAACCTGGTTTTTCTTGAAGTTAATGTAGGCATACCCCGTGGTAAAGTCGATTTTTTAAGCCCGCAATGGGTCAGTCTTTTTACTCATGCAGAAAAAGAAGCGAGGCGCCTGGGAATCGAGATTACCTTAGGTATCGGACCTGGGTGGACAGGAAGTGGTGGCCCCTGGGTAAAGGCAGAAGAATCAATGCAACATCTTGTTTCCAGTGAGATAACCGTTTCTTCAGCAGATAAAGGTAAAATTGTATTGCCACTTCCAATGCCCAAAAGACCGTTTTTTGGAGAAGGTAACCTCTCTGCAGAAGTTAGAAAACAATGGATGGCTTATTATAAGGATGTGGCCGTGCTGGCCTTTCCCTACAAGGAGCAAACCACTAAAATAACAGATGTGGATGAAAAGGCACTTTATTACCGGGCACCTTACAGTTCAGGAACGGTTAAACCTTATCTTTCTGCTCCACTTGCCGGTGAGGGAGGGAAGGCTAAGGGCATAGAAAAGTCCGCTATTCTGGATCTCACTTCCAAAATGTCTGCGGATGGTTCGCTTAACTGGACGCCTCCTTCTGGTAAATGGATAGTGATGCGGTTTGGTGCGCGGAACAATGGCGCCATTACCAGACCTGCGCCTATCCCAGGACTGGGTTTCGAATCTGATAAATTCGATACACTGGCGCTAAACCATCATCTCGATACTTACGTGGGTAGACTTTTGAGTGCTATCGGAAAACCACAAAAAAATATCCCTGGCGGACTGAAACGTTTACATATGGATAGCTGGGAAATGGGCGCCCAGAACTGGACGGGCAGCTTTAGGCAGGCTTTTATCAAAAGCAGGGGCTATGATCCTTTAAAGTATTTCCCTGCCTATTCGGGCAATATTGTGGGCAGTTTACAAGAAAGCGAACGCTTTTTGTGGGATTTAAGGGAAACTGCTCAGGAACTCATCCTGAAAAACCATGCGGAACAGGTAAAAGCCTATGCACACCGTCACGGTCTGTCGCTTTCCATCGAGCCTTATGATATGAACCCAACAGCCGATCTGCGCCTTGGAGCGGTTGCTGATGTGCCTATGGCCGAATTCTGGAGTAAAGGATTTGGTTTCAATTCTACTTATAGTGTTATTGAAGCTACTTCTATCGGACATGTAATGGGCCGCTCGCTCATTCCGGCCGAAGCTTTTACTGCTCAGGATAATGAAGGCTGGAAACAACATCCCACCAGCATGAAAAACCAGGGCGACTGGGCATTTGCTGCCGGAGTGAACCGTTTTGTATACCATACCTTTCAGAATCAGTTTTTGCCAGACTCGCTTCGTCCAGGGGCAACAATGGGGCCATATGGGGTGCATTGGGACAGGAACCAAACCTGGTGGCCCATGGTAGATGCCTACCATCAATATGTAAGCAGGTGCCAGTATTTGCTGCAGCAGGGCAGAACAGTTGCGGATATATTATACCTCACACCTGAAGGCTCTCCACATGTTTTTGTTCCGCCATCAACTGCGCTAAGAGGCGATACACTGGCCGACCGTAAAGGTTATAATTTTGATGGCTGTGCACCAGCGCAACTAATGAAAGCATACGTAGAAAACCAATATATTGTATTTCCAGGTGGTGCCAGATACCGCATACTGGTATTACCTGAAAGTGAAACCATCACGCCCGAACTGCTTACAAAAATCAATGCGCTCATTAGCAGCGGCGCAACCGTAATTGGAAATCCGCCAAAACGTTCACCGAGCCTGGTAGGTTACCCTGTTTGTGATGAGCAGGTAAAACAAATGGCCGGTAAAATCTGGGGAGCTGGAACCTTGCCTAAAACGCAGGAGATCAGAAATTATGGTAAAGGAAAAATCATCTGGGGTGAGGCGCTGCTCAAACCATCAGATCATCTTTATCCTCAGTATGACCTCACCGCCCGATTGTTACATCAATTATCCCTGGATGAAGATTTCAGTACAACAGCTCCTGTAAGATATACCCATCGTACGGGTAAAGACTGGGATATTTATTTTGTTTCGAATAGCACAAACGCCGAAATCAATTTCAAGGCTACTTTTCGGACGGTAAAAGGTAGTCCTCAGCTTTGGGATGCCATAACCGGCAAATCTCGACGGGTTCCAGAGTTCAGCGTTACCAAAGGAAAAACGCTGATCCCGCTGGAACTTGCACCTTATCAAAGCTGTTTTATCGTGTTTGCCAAAGAAAACCAGCACCAGCCACTGGCAGGTTTGCACGAAACCAAGCGTATGGAACTGCTCAGTCTTAATGAGGCCTGGGAAGTCAATTTCGATCCAAAATGGGGCGGGCCAAAAACAGCAGTTTTCGATTCGTTATCCGATTGGTCCAAAAACAAAGTCGAAGGCATTAAATATTATTCAGGCATAGCGGCCTACCACAAAACTTTTGATTTTAAAGAAACCCATAGCAAAGAAGAAATTTATCTCGATCTTGGTAAAGTTAAAAACATGGCCCGCGTAACCTTAAATGGCAAAGCCGTTGGCGTATTGTGGGCTGCACCCTGGAGAATTGATATTTCGCCTTTCATTAAACAGGGCAAAAATGAACTTACCATCGAAATTGCCAACCTCTGGCCAAACCGTTTGATCGGAGATGAGAAAAAACCAGACGACGGTATTGTTGGTGATCAATGGCCACAATGGTTATTGAACGGACAGCCCCGTACCAGCGGCAGGTTTACCTTTACCAGCACCAAACAGTACAATGCTGATTCACCATTGTTCGAATCAGGGCTTTTGGGACCGGTAAAAATTATCGGACAGACATTAATAATAAAACAGACCGCACCAAAGAAATAGTGCTTAAGCCAAAATATAACAACTGAACTTGATGAGAAATTTTCTGTTATTGATCCTCTTTGTGCTTTCCTGCACTGCTGCTGATGCCCAATTGGGTGTAAAATACGATCCTGGCATTCAATCAAAAGAAAACCTGCAATATTGGCGGCCAAAGGGAAATCTTTTTGTAGGCGATTGCATGCCTTATTACCAGGATGGAAAATTTTCTTTCTATTGGCTGCTCGATTCGGCCCATCATGCCAGTTTAAAAGGTTTGGGCGGACATCAATGGGCTTTGAGCACCACTCGTGACCTGAAAACCTGGAAACAAGAGCCGATAGTGCTGGGTATCGATCAGGAATGGGAAAAGTCGATTTGCACAGGTTCGGTAGCATTTTACCATAACACATATTACGCTTTTTATGCTACGCGGTTAATTGATGAAAACGGAAGGGTAAACGAGCAGCTCAGTTATGCAACCAGTAAGGATGGTATCCATTTCGACAAGCAGAAGCCAAATCCATTTTATACTTCAGCCCCGGGATATAGCAAAAGGGATTTTAGGGATCCTAAAGTGTTTATTGATGAAAAAACAGGCGAGTTTCATCTTTTTGTATCCAGCTGGCAGGAAAATTCGGTGCTGGCACGCGCAGGCGGCTGTCTGGTTCATCTGGTATCGAAAGACCTCAAGAAATGGGACCTAAAAGATCCTGTACTTACCGGGCAATCATCGGTACCAGAATGTCCCGATTATTTTTTATGGAAGGGGTGGTACTACCTGGTTTATGGAGATAATGGTGATACCTATTATGTGAAATCCAAGCAGGCTTATGGCCCCTGGGAGGAACCTGAATTTCAGGCACTCAACGAATCCTGGTCTAATGTACTCAAAACAGCTTCCTTTAAAAATGAGAGGCGGATTTCCGCTTCCTGGATCCCATCCAGACATGAAAACAAGGATAATAACGGCGAGATATTTGGCGGTAACGCACTTTTTAGAGAAGTGATCCAAATGCCAAATGGTACACTGCAAACCCGCTTTCCGGAAGAAATGATCCCGCAAACTGGCGCGCCATTGAAAATAAATTTCAGTAATGGTCTGTATTCAACCAAAAACGGCGAAAATTCGATTACAATCGATGCCCCTAACGGAACCGGAGCAAGTTATTTAGAAAATATTCCACAAAATGTGAGGCTTAGTCTGGAAGTGGAACCTATTGGGCGCAACGATGAATTTGGCTTTTATCTCCGTTCGGATAACCGGGCCGATAATGGCTATAAATCAAGTTTTTCGGCCAATAATCAGACTGTTTCATTGGGCAATACAGAAATAAAAGCAGTAGGTGGCCTGAACAGGACCATTAAAATCGCTCTGATTATGAAAGGGGACATTATCGATATGTCTATCGATGGCAAACGTTGCATTGTTAACCGTACACCAGAGCAGAAGGGCAGTTTTTTATGGTTTTATGCCAAACATGGAAAGGTGAGCTTTAAATCGGTAAAGGTTTCTCCATTGGTGGATTAGACATATTTTTTAAGAATAATTTTAAGAATACATCCGTTAGGGTTCCCTATAAGGGCAGATCGGCTTATATGAGCTTATGTTTCTTAAATGGTAAATATGACTAGGCGATTTTCGTTAAGAATAAATCTGTGTTTATCTGTGCACATCTGTGGTGAAACCTTATTTCTTAATATCGGCTTTACGCCCTTGCCAGCCTAAACTCATTATAACACATAATGATATTGAAGCCAAGAAAAAGTATCGCTTCCGAACTTACTTTGAGTTTATTGATGTCTGCGCCTAAAATTGATGAAATAAATAGCGTGGAGAAAACCAGGATGGCACTTAAAAAGATACTGACAAAGGCTGAGCGTAATAACATGGTGATCCTAAACAGATTTTTCTGAAAGAAATATTCAGGATTTCGAACCATCTGTACCAGATTGGCGAGGATAAAAAAGCCTATCATGAAAATGTAAACGTTCATATAGGGCGTTGCATTGTTCCATACCAAAAGGCCAAAATAACCTTTAGAAACAAAGTAGACGATAATAAGCAGGCAAATGAGTGTTTTTAAAGCGATCCAGAATTTTTTAGCCGAGAGCATAAGATATAGTTTAGGGTATTTAAAGCTATCAACATGATCAGCAATGCCCAATAATCTTGGTGATGGTGGGACGAATGGATTGAACACACCAAGCAATATCAGCAGAATGGTACTTGTAAATTGAAAAATAGCGTCAGCAATCAACCTATCCATTTTAGCCTGGTCCAGAACTGTATCATCTGAGTAAGTAAATATCGATAGTGAAATCAGTACGATCACCACAAGGTGAAATATTACACCAACATAGTTCGCAAATCCAGGTTTGTTCAATTGCCCGTTTTCATTATCCTGCGGTGTGTTGCCGGAGGAAAGTTTAGCGGAGAGCCCTTTAAGTGAATCAGCCGTGCCCCTTGCTATCAGTGCAATGGCGAGGATAAAAATTCCGATACCAATAATGAAACAGCCAATACCGGCAGCCTCGAAACTATACAGCCCAAGTAAAAACAGGATGCTACCGATCACGAGCGCCACATGCTTAAATTTGATTTTGGTAAAACCATGCAGGTTGAGCAATAGCGAGTAAAATAGGCCAAAAGCACTGCCCACAACGATAGCCAATAAAAGTTTTGCAATGATATTTCCGGACATGCTTTTTTTAAAAGATCTTGATGTGATGTTAATGAAAAATTTCGTCAAAATTGAAAGCCCTAATAATTAAGCGAATCCATTCTCCATCCTTCAACTGCGACCACTGGTGCCGCTTTCCATTTTTTTTAATATATATTCGGTTTCAGCGATAAAAGTTTCTATCGGATTGGTTTTGCCAAAATCAGCGAGGGTGAGCTCGGCCGATTTGTTGAACTTTAGGCGTACATCAGTACCGCTATAAAGTCCGTTTGTGGTTTTGCGTACGATGTTAAAGCCGGCAAACTGCTCAAGTGCATAACTTTTAAATACGATGCCTAATCTGTAGACCTTTATTTTTTTTGTGCTGGTTTCAAAAACAACTCTTTTAGTCACACTCAGCAAAAAGATCAGTATCGGGATCAATATAATGAACGATAGTTGTTTGTCGCTACCACTCGGCTCATTTTTGGTAAACAGGTTATACCAAAAGTAACAGGCAAAAAGGCCAAAGAAAATCAGCATGGGCAAAAACTTTCCAATCCCGGTACTTTTTAGGCGGTAACTGTCATTCTCCGATACATAATGGGTCAATATCCCCATGCTGATGGGCTGGAGGATGTTGTTTGCCTGGCGATCTGGCACCTTAGCGATCATCAGTTTAATTTCACTGAGCACATGGCTGTCGAAATGTAGTTTGTCCTTGTCTTGCTCACCCGTAAAGGATGGAGAAATGCGATACCCTTTGCCATAGCGGTCTGCGCTGCTTTTCAGATAATACACCAGGCCAAAACGAACCTGTGGATCAATTGATGCCACCTCATTAAAATCCATCAATTTCTTTTTGCCAAAAATAGTTTTGAGGCTAATAGTATGATGTAAAGCATCAAATATGACCTGTCTTTTGCCATAGGTAAAAAAAGGGATACAGGCGAACAGGAATGGCAACATAAAGAAATAACTGGCGAAATATTTTGTTTCAATATCTCCTAAATGGCCTTTAACCAGAATGAGGATCGTACTTAAAGGCAAAAGCAGCAGCAGAACAACAATCGCTATCCCAATGGGAACCAAAAAGGCAAGTGGTCTGATGGTAATGGAATCAGCCGTGATATGATAATATTTTGCCATGTGTTAAACCCTTTGTTTTTTTGCCTGCTTTCTTTTTACCAGGCCGATAATGTACATCAGGATAAAAAATGGAACGAGCAGAATCCATGGATTGTCTGCGAGTCGGCCCAATAAGGTAATCTTTGCCTCATCCCAGTCATGGATTCCCTTCTCCACCAGCAGTTCATTTTTTACGGACAGTTTAAATATGGTCACCTCCCTTTTATCACCCATAATAAAACGGGATATCGCTTTAAACACACCTCCTTTTCTGGCATCGTTAAGCTGGGCGGTGAGGACTTTTACTTCAACCGTATCACCCTCTTTGATTTTGTCGGCAAGAGCCTTTTCATCTTCCGCACTGCCTTCCCAGGGTAGTCTGAGGTTAATTTCTTCTTTTTCGGGCTTGATGAAGAGATAAGAAACCAATACACGATCGTTCTGTTTCTGCTGCATTACCCAAAGCTCTTTTACCACAAACTTGGTGGTACTAAAATCTGCTTCGCTACGGTTTTTGGCCTCATTGGTCGTCTCATCAAAGGTGTTGAATATCCAGAAGGTTACACCGGATAAAACAATAAAGATCGCAAGAACTGCGATAATAATTTTTTTGGTCATGGAGCAATAATCAAGTGAAAAATTATTTTACTCCCTACAATAAAAGAGTGAGAGCAATTTGTAAACGTACAGACCTTCAGAAATGTTTTCGAATGAGTTGTTTTTCCTTTTATGATGCTGTATGGACAGAAATCACGAATAACAGCACTAATCTTCTGTTTTCCAATCAATCACCTTTAACTCATCACCAACAGCAATTACGCCGTTGTGCTGATGCAGCAGGTTCTGTCCGAACATGATTTTTTTATTTATGGTGCGGTAGCCAGCCAATGTTCTCAGCGGTTCCTGTCCTTTCTCGCCTGTTTGCTGATCGATGGTAATGAGTACACACCTTGCGCAGGGTTTTACAGCAGAAAATAAAGTCTCACCGATATAAAATGTTTTAAAAGTATCTTCAATGTGTGGTACACCTCCTGTAAATACAAAATTTGGACGGAAACGGTCCATACGGATTGGGTCCTGGAGTTTTTCATTCAGGCCATCGAGTGATGACTGGCCAATGAGCAGGCAGGGATAGCCATCTGCAAAACTGACCACTTCATCATTGGCAGCATACCTGGGGTCTACCAATCTTTTTTCTACCAGCGGCATTTTGACCAATCTCACATTGAACTGTAGGAAATCAGAAAACCATTTGCTTACCATTGTATTCACTTCAAGGCCAGTTGCGGTATCATTCCAGATCACCACTGGAATCTGCACGCCGGTGTCTTCATCCAAAGCAAAAGAAATCGTTTGTTGAGGTGACGTTTTATGTGATACCACTAATTTTCCTTCGGTAATGTTTACCTCCAGCAGGGCCAGTTCAAAATGTTTCCTTTGGGTAATAAAGATACCTTCTTCATCCACAAGCATCCATCTCCTGTCGTATTGCAGTCCTTTATCTTCGAGCTGTGCTTTACTAAGGCTTATGCCGCCCAGCGATTTAATGGGGTAGATATTGATTTCAGAAAGCACAAAATGGTTCATGCTTTAAAGATAAAAAACACATTTTGATTTATGGGGTAAATACAGTTGAGTTTAATTTAAAATCTGTAATGATCTGTTTAGTCTGCGGGGAAACTTCACTTATGCTAATGCCCTTCATGCTGTCACTAATTTTTTTAAAATATATACATCATCTTCCACATTTTTTGAAAATCGGACAAATGCTACAGATCTGCAATAAACCTGAACATATTATTACTATATGTTCAGATTTATTGAAAAAATGAACATATAAAGGAGTGTTAAGGTTTTTACTTTATTGCTCACTTAGATCGTCATTATCAGTAGCGCATATAATTACAAAATTTCAATCCCCTTCTGTTCGAAAACTTCAAAAATCTGTTCGTTGATCATACTGCGGGTTAAATCTGCTTTAGAGATATCCTTACACCAGAAATAAATATTGATGGTGCTGTTCAGCTTGCTTACCGGACTGATCATTACAATCGGCTCTTTGCTGATAAATACGTTCGTATTCGCGGCAATAATTTCCCTGATCAGGCTGGCCACTTCAGAAGAACTAAATGGTTTGGCGATTGATAGGGAAATATCCACGCGCATCTGGTTGTTGCTCAATGTCCAGTTGATGATGTTGTTGGATAGGATAGAACCATTGGGGATGATAATTTCGGCACCTTCATCACTAAGCAGGGTGCTGGCACGTACCCCAATTTCTTTTACCCTTCCTTTTTTATTGCTTAATTCTACAATATCGCCGATACGGATGGTTTTGTCAAAAATAAGGATGATCCCCGAAACGAAATTGCTTACGATATTCTGGAGACCCAATCCAATTCCTACACCCAGTGCACCCAGAATGACCGTGATTTTATCGATAGGAAGGCCCGATGCCGCAACGGCGATCATAAATCCGCCGATCAGCAATACCAAACGGGTAACCAGTAATTTCGAACGTTCACCTTTATTGTCGTCGAAGCTATCGTCTCCCGTATCGCCAAAAAAGTAGGCAATGTATTTCTGCAGGAAGTTGGCAATCCAGATGATGCCCAGAAAAAGTACAATCCCACCATAGGTGAAAGAAAAACTTCCGATGGTTCTTTTCTCCGTCAGGATTTCCATTACCGATTCGTAAAGGCCGTTGAAGATATTAAGGTTGGTGGTAAAAATCACAAACCAGATAATGGTAGCACCAATTCCAGTAAGTCTTTTAAGTCCGGTAATTACCGGCTGCCAGTCGAAATGTTCCGGGAATCCTTTTCTGATCCTGCTGCTTTTCATCTGAAGCAGGAAAGCTTCTACCAATACCGTGGCCAGAATGGTTAAGGATATGGCATTTAGCAATGAGCTTACGCCGGTAGAATAGAAGATCTGTGTAAGGGTAAAACGGCCAAAAAGGTTGCAAAAGGTGGCGATAACGGCAAAGATGGTATAGATAAATCCTGTAGTCAGGATCATTTTATACCTTTTGCTTTTCTCATCGAGCATTCGCCACACCATTATACCATAAGCAACCGAGCTTACCGTTAAGAAAAGTAAAAGCCAACGCTGGTATCTTGGTGGCATACCCAATAAACGTAGAAAAACCGGGGCAAGGAGCAATACCACAAACATGCACCAATAATAAAATAGCTTTGAACCCAGTTTTTTACGGAAAAATACCGTGAGTAATATGGCGAGTATCACCTGTACTGCTTCTATATAAAGTGCCGGGGCCCGCAGATCGAAAATAGGGGCCAGCGCAAAAAGCATGATAAAAGTAATCAGGTAGGGCTGCGGACTGATCAACGAAAAACCGTCGAGGGTTTCTAAACGGCCACGTTGTTTTACACTCCTGAAATTGAAGAAAACCCAAAAGAAAAATACCGCGCAGGTAAAGAGCAACAGTAAGCGGCTACTTCTGGTATACACAAAATAATAGCCAGATATTTCCTGTTCACCTTTAATAAACCTTCGGAAGCCCATGCTTTTATTGGCGGGGCGGTTCACCGATTCCCAAAGGTAACGGCGCTCTTTGCCAAAAGCCTTAATGCTCACCGCATCGAGCTGGTTATCGGTAAGGTACAATAGTTCCTTGATGTTGATCAGGTTAGATGAAGTTCTTGCCTGCAGGTTATTGATCGTTAGGGTGGTGGTTTTTAACAGGCTATCCATCACGATACGTTTCTTCTGTAATTCTGCAAACTGATCTTTAAACATGATGCGCATGGCAGGTAAGGTGAATACCTTAATCAGTACGGTA
The DNA here is from genome assembly GCF_032678585.1 of Pedobacter psychrodurus. Lineage (GTDB taxonomy): Bacteria > Bacteroidota > Bacteroidia > Sphingobacteriales > Sphingobacteriaceae > Pedobacter > Pedobacter psychrodurus_A. The sequence continues at coordinate 160,172 of NZ_JAVTSN010000004.1, forward strand.
TCTTTTCGCAGGTTAAGGATTTCTGTTTTCAGCGCCCGTAGTTCTCTTTCATATTCATCAAGGTCGGCCAAACAGTCTTTATTATTGCTGCGGAGTTCTCCGAGCAAGGTTTCATCCATCTGCAAATTCTGCAGGTTCATGGTGCGGTCGCTTTGTGTTAAGCGGCTTTTAAGCAATGTGAGTGCGGCTTCATCCTGTGTTAAATGTGCTTCAATCGGTTTTAACTTTTTAAAAGAAGATACCGTAACCGGAACTTTATTCACCATTTCGAATACTTTCTCCAGATGGGCCAGATAATCGCCTTTGGTGAGGGTGGCCGAATCTGAAAGTATAGAAACATCCTGACCCTTATCTACAGGTTTATCCTTTTGTGCAAAGGCATTGCCCGTAAAAAACAGGATAAAAAGTAGCGGTAATAGGTTTCGGATGGCTATGGAGAATGAATTTCTTGTTATCATTGGGTTTTAAAAAGTATTGGATATCTGCTGTATAGAAACGGATGCTCAAAAATAAGGATTAGAATTGATTTTACAGTTAATGCCTTGGCTTATGCCAGTTAATCGGAAATTGAAAATCCGGTTTGATCAAAAAATAATATCCGTTTGAAAGGAAAATTGAATAATTTCATCAACATTTATTGCTGTTTACGGTTTAAACCAATAGACCTGATCAAAAAAACAGATAACTTATGAAGAAACAGACCAAAATTATTGTTGCCGTTTTAGCGGCTGTGCTTGTGCTCGCCATGGTGTTTGTTTATAAGTTACATTGGTTTGGTGCGGGCATGAAACCTCAGCAGGCCGCAATCAGTCATCCCGATAGTGTTGTTCAGGCAGTTGTAGATACACCTGAAGTAACATCACTACCCAAAACCGACGGGCCCAAAGCTATGCCAGATGTCGAATTTCCACAAAGTGGAAACAAAGTTGAAGATTTTGTAACCGGAACCTATGAAATTGCGATGGATGCAAAGGGTTTTTTGGATGATGATGAGCTGGAAGATGTGGTTTTGGTGCTTCAGAACAAAACCGATAGTACCGATTTACGGCCTACCTTGGTTTTATTAAAGCAGCCCGAAGGGGGATACCATTTATATGCTGCTTCCTGGCAGGCCATCGGTGCAGCCTATATCAATGGCGATTATCAGCAATATGATAGTGAAGATATCAAGATCGATCAAAAAAGAAATTTAATCATCTCCACCTTCGGCAGTGGCCCGGTTGGTAACCGCGAAACCAGGTACCGCTTTATTAATCATGAGCTGGTGCTTGCCTATATGGAAACCTATAATGTTGGCGCCGGGCAACAAACCAGGGTCGAATATGATGTTTTTAACAGCAAGGTAACCGTTGAGGATATCAATACGATGAAAGAAGATATGCCATCAACAATTAGCCATGATACATTGCCCGACCACAAACCTTATCTGTTCAAAGATATAGACCCGACAGTGGTTTTTTCGGAATAACAATCTAATCAATTAGCTATGCGTTGGGCGAACACATTTGATCTGAAATTGGGCAGCCTAAGGATAGTAACCCTTAGTTTAATTCAATATCCATCTGCTGCAACAGGTGATCATTGATGGTATAGATATGTTTTACTTTGCCATCAAATAAAATATTGCCTTCCAAATCCTTTACCAGTTGATGTACTTCAACTTCGAAGATTCCATCTGCTCTTTCCTGTATGCCAAGGGGAGTAACAATTGGGTTAATCTCTTTCCACTGCCGTGTCCAATAAGCACTAACGTCTTCATGTCCGATGGCATAGTCGCCTTCCCATGCCTTCGACCATTTAACCTCGGGATGCATCACATGGAGTATCGCTTCAATATCTCTTGCGTTAAAAGCAGTATATGCATTTTTAATTAAAACCTCATTGCTATGCATTTTTTCTTCATTCATCATATTCCGTTATAGTTAATCCGTATCACCCAATACCTCATCTACGATACCATGTGCTTTGGCTTCAGGGCCCGTCATCCAGTAATCCCTGTCGGATGCCCGGTGTACCCAATCATAACTCTGGCCACTGTGTTTCGCGATGATGTTATACAGGTCTTGCCTCACCTTTATCACCTGTTGCGCCGTGATCTCGATATCGGCTGAAACCCCCTGGACTCCGCCCGAAGGCTGATGGATCATCACCCGCGAATGTTGCAGGGCAGCACGTTTTCCAGCCTTGCCTGCGCAGAGCAAAACAGCGCTCATCGAAAAAGCCATCCCAATACAAATGGTGCCTACATCAGGTGTAATCAGTTGCATGGTATCATAAATGCCCATACCCGAATACACATCACCTCCCGGCGAGTTGATATAAAGCTGAATGTCTTTTTTCGCATCTACCGACTGCAGAAAAAGCAACTGCGCCTGAATGATGTTGGCCATCCGGTCGGCAACAGGTTCGCCCAAAAATATAATCCGGTCCATCATCAACCGCGAGAAAACATCCATTTGTGCCACGTTCAGCTGGCGCTCCTCAGTAATGTAAGGGGTCATGCTTTTTGGGAGGCTTATCGAACGGTTGATAAACCTATCCACATACTGACTACCTATCCGATGGTGTTTCACTGCATATTTTCTGAATTCGTTACGGTTTACGTTCATGGCTAATACTTTTTAAATAGGTTGGTGATGCGCTGTATAAAATCCTGATACTCTGGTACAGCAGTTAACTTTTCTTGTGCGGCGATGATTTCTGCCTTTATTTTTTTACGGCTATATTGTTTAATCACTTCATAAGTGATGCGCTGTTGGGCTACATCATCTGCCAAACCTGTATCCAATAGCATATTCGCCTCAAACAAAAACGCTTCTTCCGGTGCGGTGCAGCCCAATAGGTAATCCTCTATCTTTTTGATGTTATTCAATGAAGTCCGCATAGTTTAATGAGTTTTGTTTAACAGTTTCCCTAACTTTCTCCAGGCATTTATATTTCGCCACGGTTGCCGAATGTGTACCTGAATAACCAAAATGGCTGGCGAGCTTACCAACCGGTAAATGGTCGTAATAAAAAGCTTGTAGCAATTCCATGCACCGCTTACCGGCAGTTTCCAGGTAATGGAGTATTTTGCCGCTGGCAAGTTGTTCATCGGTTACAACTTCCGCATCAAAATCGTTTAAGGGCTGGTTTTTATGGCTTACTTTATAGTGCTGCAACCATAGTTTTTTTGCAATGCCTAACAGATAGGCTTTTTCGTTAGTAATGGTTGCGGTTTCTGCCGACAATACTTTTTCGTAATAGATCACCAGGGTGTCCTGAAAAATATCCTGCGCTTCTTCCAGGCTACCGCCCATCCGTGCCACATAATGGGCAACAGGAGAAAAAGCCTTTTTATAAAGTGCCATAAAAAATGCCTCGCGTGCTTCAACCTTTAATAATCTGTTGTGATCCTCTGCCATCGTGATTGTTTATTACTAGGTGTATGATATGGATGAAATATCACCCATGAAATTGCATTTTTTTTATTAATTCTCCATTTATTCAATCCTGATTAGTAAACAAGAATAAAAAAGGTGCTTCCCTTTTACCGGAAACACCCCTAACTAAACCAAATTTTATACTATTTAATTATATCCTGGATTCTGTTTTAATTTAGAATTTAAACTAAGGATATCCCTTCCCAATGGAAAGATCTCTGTATGGTTATCGGCATCTGGTTTTTTATCCCACCATGTCCCCTTGTTAAAAACACCCCAGCGGATCAGATCGGTTCTGCGGCGGTTTTCGCCAATAAATTCCCTTCCCCATTCATCCAGCATTTCCTGATCGGTAAGCTGCTCGCCACCTGGAGTATATAAACTTGGTGAGCCAGCAGGGTAGTTCCGCTGTCTTACCTGGTTCAGGTAACCTGCTGCCCCAGCTTTGTCGCCACTACGGTAACGGCACTCGGCAAGCGTATAGTAGACTTCAGACAGCCTGATTTCTGCATATGCAGAGGTAACACGATTGGGGTCTGGAGTGGGGTAGAAAGGATATTTAACCAGAAAAATACCCGAATTGTGATCTGCATGGTTCATGTTAGATTCCTTATCTGCAATCCTGGTGCCTGGTTTGGCATCCAGGAAAAAGCCCACCTGATCGCGGATAAAAAGCGCGTATGGTCCTTTATTTCCCCTTACCGTATCTGCCTTTGGCGTACCATTAACAGTTGCCGTATACGGAAGATAACCATATAAGAACATCCCCTCGCGTTTACTGTCGCCAAGGTTTTTGTATTTTTTCAGGCGCAGATCATCAGGATACTTCTGGAATTTTACAAAGGGTTTTCCCAAAACATGGGTATATTCTACGCTATCCACATCACGACCAGGCTGAAGGGCATACCGTGGATTCGATTTGCCCAGATCCGTAAATCCGCAATAAAGCGTAGCGGCATCATAAGTCATTCCCCAGAAAAACATTCCCCCATCATATTGCCAGTGTGTTCTGGCTAGGGTGCCCGGAAATCCGTAGATCACCTCCGAGTTCAGTGTTTTATTAGTATAATCGAAGGGTGCGTCCCAACGGGTATCCAGGGTATAAGCGCCGTATTTGCCACTGATGATATCACGGCAGACGGTTTCACAATCGCTGTACCTATCCGTACCGATATACACTTTGGCATTAAGGTAAAGGCGCGAAAGCAAGGTTGCTGCTGCTGCTTTGGTCCAGCGGCCTATGCCATTTGCGCCAAGTTGTTCGCGGGTGGGAAGAAAAGGGATTGCTGCTTTTAATTCCGATTCGATATAGGTAAAAGTTTCCTGTGGAGAAGCTTGCTCGCCACCCTGGGTGGTATTTTTTACATCCTTTACAATTTCAATATTCCGGTAAAAATCAAATGCCCGAAGGTAAAACCATGCCCTTAGGGTTCTGAGTTCTGCCTTAAAATCGTTCAGTTCTTCAACCGTAACATTAAGTTTGGCTGGATCGGTTATGCCTTCCATATCCTGGAGGGAGTTGGTAGAGAGCACAATGCCCTGGTAAAAATTTCTCCAGGCCCCGTTGGTAAAACCATCTTCAGGTGTCCAGGTATGGTAATGCATCCGCTGATAGTACCCGCCATCCTGCCAGTCGCCCTGGCGGTTGTAAGTACCAATTTCATCTGTAGCGTTTTCACCAGCTGCATATACATCGTTCCCCTGTATGCTCCAGTAGGCATGTTCAAATGGACGAAGAAAATCCCTGATCACATCGTCCCTGCGGGTAAGAAAGTTGGCCGCATCAACCTGGTCATATACCTGTTCGTCTAGTTTTGTACATCCTGCAACGATCATAAAACATGATAGGATGCCGGCGATAAATAATTTGTAATTTTTCATTTTTCCAGTTTTAAAATGTTACCTGTAAGCCAAAAATCAGCTGAAGTGTGGAAGGATAATAATTAAGAGAAGTGTTTACGCCTGGCGTTAGCCCGTTTACCTGGATAAGATCCGGATCACCACCTTTAAATTTGGTGAAAGTATGCAGGTTCCGTCCGGTAGCATAAATCTTCAACGAATTGAGGTATTTCGTTTTAAGTGGCTGCCGGTAACCGAGCGAAACATTGTCGATTTTTAGAAACGACCCGTTTTCAAGAAAGTAGTCCGAGGCGATCGACGTTGTTGCACCGCTTTTTAAAAGCGAATATTTGCTACTGCTGTCATAAGCAGATTTTAACACATTTGCATCCGTCTGGCTGGATGGCGTACCGAGGTAAAAGGCAGAAGTATTAAATATTTTGTATCCGAAGGTACCGCGGAGAAAAACACTCAGATCGAAACGTTTATAGCGGAAGGTATTGCCCATCGATGCGATAAATTTTGGTAGTCCGTTACCTACAAACTGTTTATCACCCTCGGAGGCAAGATTTGCCTGAACAATGGAACCGTCTTTTTTGTATACCAATAATGCACCAGCATCGCTTACACCAGCTGAGCGGAGGGTGTAGAATTCACCTATACTACGGCCTTCCTGTATGCGTTGGATATTACCTGGGGAGCCTGGGGCAGGAAGTGCGGCAACATCCTGAAAAGTACCGCCATTATAAAGTTCATTTGAAAAAGAAATGAATTTATTGCGGTTATAAGAAAAGGCAAGGTTAATATTGTAACCAAAATCATCCTGTTTAATCACCTCTCCGCTAAGGGCAAACTCAATACCGTAATTTTTCATAGTACCAACATTGGCAAAGGTTCTTCCCTGAGGATTTGGGGGTACAGGTACGCTATAGTCGGCCAATAGATCCTTATTGGTTCTGATATAGTAATCAAGGGAACCGCTAATGCGGTTTTTTAGGATCGAAAAGTCTAAACCAACGTTAAAATTTACTGATTTCTCCCAGCTCAGGTCTGGATTAACATTAGAAGATGGCCCATACACCTGGTAATACTGACCATTGTATGGAAAATATCCTGCACCGCCATATAACAAAAGGGACTTGTAATTGTCGAAATCCTGATTTCCTGTTATCCCATAATCAGCCCTGATTTTCAATTCGTTAACCCAGGGAAGTTTGTCTTTGATAAAAGTTTCTTCCGATAGTCGCCATGCGGCAGATACTGCAGGGAAGTTTCCCCACTTATTATTGGTGCCAAATTTTGATGAACCCTCACGGCGTAAACTGGCTGTAAGGATATAACGGTTGTTGAAATCGTAATTTACCCTGCCAAAAAAAGAAATAAGCGTAGAGCCGTTCTGTGTAGAACCTACTGCCGATTGGCCCTGGCCTGCAGCGCCACCATTGTAAAGGCCTGAACCCAAATTGTTCCATTCGTAGGTATCAAACGGAAAATCGTAGTTCTGGGCAGAAAACTGTTTGTAATTGTAAAGCGAATAAGAGTAACCTCCAAGTACTTTAAAATGATTTTTTCCGAAATCTAATGCATAGTTTCCAATCCATTCGAGATTTTTCTGATCATTTTCCTGTTGTTCCTGCTTGCCGAAATTCGTCTGTGTGGTCTTATTGTCGTGAACAATTGATGAAAGAGTGGACGGAGAAAAATCCAGATTCTTTAGTGAACGGCTAATTTCTGATATCGTTACCGTAGTACTCAAGTTGGAAAGGATGTTCATTTTTAGGGATCCATTCATATCCAGTTCCTTTATTTCACCCTCTGATCTGATCAGGTTTGCATTTTCAACAGGATTGCTTGAAAAAAAGCCTGTATTGATATAGTTATATTTTCCTGCACTATCGAAGATGGGATAAGTGGGGTTGAGTGTGAGTGCATTGTTGAAATTTCCCTGATCAGCGTTATTTGTCTTCATCATCCTTGGTGCTACGCTGAGTGAAGCAACAAACATATTGTTATCGGTTGTATGGTTTATCGTTAATCTGGCTCCATATTCGCGCTTATGGGCCCGCAAGTCAATGCCATTGGCATCACGGTAATCTCCTGAGGCAAAATAATTTGTTTTTGCAGAGCCTCCCGAAAATTGAACGGTATGTTTTTGTGCAAAAGCAGGAGAATTGGTAACCTCATCCAGCCAATTGGTTTTTGCTTTATAATCCTGTCCCTGTTTGTTCTGTACGCGGTTTGCGATAAACTCATCTGCGCTCAGGTTCTCTAAACGGTTAGTCAGGTAGTCAAAACTGGCGTATCCATCATAGAACATTCTCGATTGTGAGCTTCCTCTTTTAGTGGTAATGATAATTACCCCATTACTTCCCCTTGTACCATAAATTGCAGAGGCAGCACCTCCTTTTAACACATCGATACTCTCAATGTCGTTCTGGTTAATGTTGTCGATGTTTCCGCCAGGTACGCCGTTTATCACGTAAAGCGGACCCAATCCTGCGTTACGGGAAGAAACACCACGAAGCTGGATACTCGGGCTCGAATTTGGATCAGCGCCAGCTGTATTGGTGATATTCAATCCCGGCACTTTTCCCTGAAGCGACATCAGCGGATTGTTTGAAGCAACAGCAAGCAGATCTTTCGATGAAACGTGCGTAATGGCACTCGATACTTCCCGTTTATCAAGCGTTCCATAACCTACACTCACCACAACAACTTCATCCAGGGTGTTAGAAGCCGAACTTAATGTTACGTTGAGCGTATTTTCTGCCGGAACCGGCAATGTTTTGGAACTGTAACCAATGAATGAAAATGTAACGGTTTTAGCACTTGTGGGAATGGTAATGGAATACATTCCCTTGGCATTTGTGGTTGCCGTTGATGATTTGGTGTTATCCGTTATATTCACTCCTGGAAGTGTCGAATTGTCGGTTATATCGGTTACCGTTCCGGATAGGATTTTGGTTTGTGCATTTGCTGAAAATGCGAGTACACACAAAAATGAGCATACCCCTAGCAACAGTAAAAATTTCCTGTACATGTAATCAAATGTTAAATTGGTTATTGTTAGTTTAGTTTTTCAAAAAGCCTGAGGTAAAGCAGACTTATAAAAACCAGGTAAGTTGACACGCAATGCTCCTTTACAAATACAAATCGTAATCAGGTAAAGCTTGATAGTGCGGTGTAATACCTGGCAGGCGGATACCTTGTTAATCTTAAGGTGGTTTGTTTTTGCTCATAATGCATCATGCATCTCCTTACGGTTCAATTGGAAGCTCACGAAGCTTAAAGGATCTGCCTGATCAAGCTTTCGGGATAAACTCTGGCCGGAGGAAATGTATTTAATTTGGTTAAATGATAGTTCTGATCAGGACCGGATTATCCGGTCCAGGTAGAAAGAACTAAATTATCAATTGCCTTTCATGGGTGTATAGCCTGAAGAGGAATGCAGTAAAATGTATAAGGAAAAAAGCTTTTTTTTATTTGTAATTATTTGATATTAAATGTCTTGCAATATGTGTGCTTAGCGAAAATATAAACCTAATTGGCCTGTTTATACCGTAAATAACCTCAGCGTAAATATGATGAGATCCAGATTTGCGTTTTTTTTCAGTATCCCACTGCCAATCTGACTAACTTGAGCTCGGTATCATGGTTAAACAGTTGTTTTTTTAAGGAATATAACTAAACCAAACAGTCGTTGTGCCAGCTATTTTAGGTTTGTTTCCGCAATGTTTAGGCGCACTATAAGCTCAGTGGATGAACGGATAATTTGATTTTTTGATTCTCGGATTATAAATTGTTATAATTTTGGATAAAAGCCATTCCCCTAAAATGAAATTTTTTATACTTAACATATTCCTGTTGACTTTCAGTCTTAACACTTATTCTTCGGCAAAGAAGGATAGTGTGCTGGCTAAGCTAAAAATGGAAATATCGAAAAAGAAGGAATATGATGAACGAAAACTTAGCAGGATCCAAAAACTCAGAACAGATATAAGGCGTAAACCTAATGAGTTGTTCGATACCTATCTGAAACTGTTTGACGAATATGAGTACTATAAATTCGATTCTGCCTATTTCTATGGGAAGAAAATGCTCGATCTCAGTTTTAAACTCCGCAACCGGGTAAAACAAAATGAAAGCAAGGTTAAACTCGCCTCCCTGTTGTTGCACGCAGGTATGTTTAAGGAAACTTTTGATTATCTCGGGGAAATAGATGCGACACTGCTTGATAGGGGATTTCAATACGCATATTATGCGCTGAAGTCTGGTGCTTACTCCAATCTTGCTATATACAACAGCGATGAGAACTTTACAAAATCATATAATGAAAAGGCAATAAGTTACATAGATTCTGCCATTGCCTTTTGTGCGCCCAATTCTGTCGATCTGCTTTTTACAATGGGCAACCGGCAGGTGGTGGCTGGCGAAACAGACAAACCGCCAAAATATTTTCTGGAACTTTTAAAAAAACATAAGCTCTCGGAGCATAATCGCGCAAGGTTATTAACAGGTCTGGCGGCTTTTTACCAAAGGGATGATCAAAATGAGCAAAGGATCTGGTTACTTGCCGAATCAGCGATCAGTGATATCCGGTCGTCCACAAAAGAAACACTGGCCACATTGCTTTTGGCCGAAGATCTTTTTAAACATGGAGACGTGGATAATGCTTATCATTTTATCCAGCAATCCAGAGATGATGCCGGTTTTTATGGTAACCGTTTGCGGAAGCTCAAAATTGAATCTCTTTTGCCTGATATCGCCGCAAAGGTAAATATGGCTACTCAACGCGAGAAGAATAAATTTCTGACCTATTTTATTTCCATTTCGTTGGTTAGTGTTGTCATCGCGCTGGTGTTGTTTATGATTTTTATCCAGCTCCGGAAGCTCAAGATCCAGGACCAGGTGATCAAGGAGAAAAACAAAGAATTGAATCAGATTAACGATCAGTTGTTGAATATCAATGATAAACTGAGGGAATTTGCTACCGTGAACGAAAAATACATCGGCTACTTTTTTGATGTGATTTCAGGGTACATATTGAAATTGGATCGATTGAAAAAAAATGTGGAACGCAAAATCCTCGCAAAACGTTTTGGCGAGATCCTTCCCGACTTAAATGATATTGATATCAAAAGAGAGCGTGAAATCCTTTTCAATACTTTCGATAGGGTATTCATGAGCATCTTCCCTAATTTTATAACGGTATTCAACTCCCTGTTAAAGGAGGAAGACCAGATATGGCCCAAAGCGCCAGAGCTGTTAAATACAGACCTCCGGATATTTGCACTGATCAGGCTCGGAATAAATGATAACGAAGCGATAGCAACCATTTTAGAATATTCTGTTAACACGATATATGTATACAAAATGCGCATAAAGGCCAAGGCACTGGTTCCTGGAGAGGAGTTCGATAAGATCATGATGTTGGTAAAAGCAGTTTAAATGGATATTATTATATCCAGAAACGCTAAAAATGAGCATAATAATATCCATTAAAAAAAGCTTTCATTTCAGGCCACAAGACATATATACTAATTAAGCATTGGAGCGATCTGTTCAGGCTGCCAGTATCTCAGCGATAAAATTAAATAGGAATGGAAAGCAAGGGGATATGCAGGCCTGATGCCATGATTCGTGTTTTGCTGCGGTGTACCACCGAGCCCCAGAACCCATGTTTTTCAGGTACCATGATCAGCAGATCAGCACCTGAGGTTTTTACCTCGCTGGCAATCCCTTTTATAATGGAATCTGATCTCACATTTTTGTAATAATAATCGATGCCTTCAAGCCCCTCGTCGATACGGTTTAATGCGTTTGTACCTGCACTTAAATCTTTCAGTTCCTGCACTGTTTCATTAATGATCAAAACTTCTATTTCGGCTTTGGTAATCACAGCTATATTTTTAATCTGGGCCAGTACCTGTTCAGACACACCATTCAGAACATCGCATGCAAAAATTACTTTTTTTGGCACAGTAAAGCGCGCGCAGGCAGGAACAGCCAGCACAGGGGTCTGTATTTTTTTGATGATGAATGTGGTTGTGTTTCCTAAAAGTTCCTGTTCTAGAGATTTTTCTTCCATTCCCATCACGATCGCTTTGGGCTGATATCTTTCCACTACTTCCCTGATGGCATGGTCAATAAATGAAAACGTGGCCTCTGCTATTACTTCTATCCCATATTGATCAGAAAGTAATAATGCTTTTGATTCAAGGAGTAACTTATTTTCGTCGATGAGTTCTTCGAATGTTTCGGCCGAGAGACGGGTATTGCCGGCATGCAGGGAAACAGAAAAATCGTTTAATAGGATTAAGCGGTACCCGCTCATGCGGGCTGCCCCTGCGGCATAATGGACTGCATTTTCTGCTAGCTTGGAGTAATCGGTTGCGGCCAGTATGGTTTCCATAATCTGATTTGGTTTAACAGTTGAAATTAACTGCAAATATCAAATCAATTGTTACGGCTATGTAATAATGTTTTTTAGGTATCCGTGGCACCTTTTATATTAACGGTGGCGTTTTCAACTAGAAAAGGAGCATGACAGAAAGTTTTTATTTTAATGATATTCAAACACAAGCTTATTGTTTTCGACAAAAAGGTAGGTGGTCTGGTTTCCGAGGTAGTTATGGATCGGGTATTTACTGTCCATCTCTTTAAGAGACAGCACCAGGTTTTTGGTAACCATCTGTAACCGTTGTTTTAGCGTGGTCCTTTTAGCCTCAATGTCTTTTATTTCTACTTCATTGATCGACGCGTCGATGTCGTGTCCAAGGTTATGGATTTTATTAAGCAGATCGAGGTATTGATTAAACTGCTCTTGAATAGTGTATGTGCTCATATAATGCCATAAACGAAAAATAGGGATAATTAGTTTTACGGCTAAATTAAAATTTTTGATCTTCTTTTAATTTTTTTTCGCACCACCAATTCAGCAAGAAATACGCTACATGTGACCCCAGTTACTCTTTTGTTCTGATGAATATAAAATGCTTCCCTTATTTTATCCGAAAAAACCCATCAGTCTTATAGCTGATGGGTTGTGCTGTTTTCTTTTATTTCAGGGTAACATTCAGGTAGACAGAGTGTCTTCCATAGGTTTGATAGAAGGGTTTATAAAGTATTCCATCTATCGTAAATTCCAAAAGCTTTGGGTCACCTTGAATCGTTTTTCCGATATCTCCCGCCTCCAGGGTAACTTTGCGCCAATCCTTTCTTGCAGAAGGCTCCTGCGCAGCCAGCAGCACGGGGCCATAAAATAAACTGGCGATGTTCTGCTGGTCCATTACAGGGTCAAGATGGAATCCGAATGGCATTTTGAGTTCAATAATATCGCCGTCTTTCCATTGGCGGCTGATTTTGAGGTAGCTTCCTGGCTTTGCCTGGGTTTTTTCTGTCCTGCCGTTAATTTTAACAAAGAATCCATTGGTTGCCCATCCTGGCACGCGTACATTGACGTCGAAGCTTCCACTGCCACTTATTTTTAGCCTCGTCTCGTCCTCGTTCGGAAAATCTGTGGTCTGCTCCACTTTAATCTTTTTTTCTGTCCAGTCGAGAACCGATGGTACATATAGATTGACATAAAGAGATGAGTTGTCCTTATCTCTAAAATAAATTGAATTTTGCAATTTGGTACTGCTTTCAATTGCGGTACCATTGCAACAGGTAAAACCTGTCATGTCTGCATTACCGAACTGTTTAACCGATCCCGGTCTGAGTGGAACATGGTAGGTATTGGCCGGGCTATGCTCGGCTACTGAAGCCAGGATGTGGTTGTAAAGGCCACGTTCGTAATAATCCATCAGCTCGGCACGCTGATCAAAGAGAAACAGGTCTCCTGTTAATTTAAGCATGTTGTATGTCGCACATGTTTCATTCTGACCACCTTCTGAAAAACCGTTCTCATAAATAGTGGAAGGCTGACTGATAAAACATTCGGCATTGGCAGGGTTACGGGCGCCAGCAACGCCGCCGATACTGTACATGTAATCATCTGTTGCCTTATGCCAGAAATTATCGGCCACCTTGTAATATTCTGGTTTTCCCGATACACGGTACATTTCTATACTGCCCACAATCTGCGGTATATGTTGATTGGCATGTAAGCCGCGGAAAGAGTCTACATTTTTTGCCAGTCCACTCGAATGTTGGGTATCACCGTAGAATACCTTAATGTTGTCAAACAACTGGGCTGTTTTCAGGTATTCAGTCTTGCCGGTAATCTGGTATAAATGGGCCATAGACTCGTTCATCCCTCCAAACTCCCCCGCGATATAGGTATTCCACATTTTAATCAGGGTCTCTTGTGGCAGCTGATTCAGGCGTGCATATACCCAGTCGGCCATGCCAGTGGCCACGTTTAACGCTTTTTTGTTGCCACTAACCTCATACACATCAATCAGTCCGGCGAGGATTTTATGAAGGGTATAGTAGGGCGCCCAAATCTGATTTTTTTGCCCTCCGTATTTAGCGCCCTTTTCGAGCATGATGAACTGGTCTGGCGGGTAGGCACTTATAAATCCCTTGCCCCAGTTCCAATAATCATTCCTGATGCCTGATCCGCTCAGGTCGGAATCAAAATCAGCTTTTCCAGGTCCAAATGGCACAGCAGTCGGATCAGATACATATACGCCTCCGGCTTTTTCGGGTTTGCCCGATAACATGGAAAGATCATAAAGACAATTCACCATGTATTCCATTTTTTTTTCAAAATTTGCCTGTAGCACCGGATCATATCCCGTACTGGCGTATGCTTGCGCGATCGCGCTGAGATAATGCCCTGTGGCATGCCCCCTTAATTTGGTATCTTCGCTGTCCCAAACACCAAGTGGCCTGGCCCCTTTAGGCTGTTTTTGGCCAAAGGCATGTCGGAACATAAATAGAAATGAATTGGGGTCGGATTTGGCGAGTGTATCAATAAACTTATTGCGGTTTTCGATGAACTTGGTCTGATGGTTGTGTGCATCATTTTTTAAGCTTACCTGGCTCAAAGAAAATGCAGCCAACTTAATAGCAGGAAGGCTTTCAGGTTTAGCCTGACTGACGGTAATAAGCGCTTTTGGTTTAAGATCGGTTCCAGGCACGCTTCCGGTAATGGTATAGCGGCCTGGCTTAGTTACGCTGGCATTATCTGTAGCTGATGGCCAGATCACCCTAACCATCGGGCCTTTTAAACCAGCTTTATATTGCCCGGTAACATGACTGGGTAAACGGGGAAGGTTTCCTGTTTCGGTCAACACTTCCACATCGCTCACTTTAAGAAGGTATTGATTATAAAGCTGGGGATGATCAGGTTCAAAACGTTGCAGATCATCTACTCGCTTGGCAGTTGTATTTACTGAGGCACCATTGTTTCCTTTCTGTGCATTTTTGTAAATGCCCGTAATCTGGGTGCTGTTAAGGGCAACCCTGTAAATACGAAGATCGTGGATCATCGCATCAAGCGTTGGCTCCGTAGTTGAATGTGCTCTGCCAATATATAAATAAGGTTTTGCTGCACCTCCAAAGAGTGCCGTGAGCCCAGAGGGAATATCTTCAGCTGTGGCAATAGGTTTGCCATCAACATAGCCCGTGATTGATCTTGACGGCATGTCGACAACGATAGAGAGGTATACCCACTTGTTAAGTGTTATGGCTGAGGATATGGCTGTTTTTTTTTCTCCTTTTTGGCTAGCCGCCGCAATTTCCAGTCCTGCTTGCATTTTTGTTCCGGCAGGAGCAACATAGATCTGCTTTCCTGCATCGTTCCCGAAGTCGAAAAAATATTGATCAGGTTGTTTTGACCTTAGATAAAGCCATCCTGAAATGCTCAGTGATTCCATGTCGTTCAGCACCCCGGCAGGAAGTGTTAAAAATGCATCGTCTTTTGCAGATAGGGAAAGTACTTTGCCAAACCGTTCGTCGTTAATGAAGCTTATGCCTGGCCCAGATGCTTTGGCATGCAGGTTATTTCTTGACCCATCTTTTAAATCTCCATTAAACATGTAACGTGCATTAAGGCTTGTTTCACCGATTCCATCGAGGATTTGATCGCCATTTTGGGCATTCGCATGGTTAAGGCCTGCAAAGAAAAGGTTAAGGGGCAGTAAAATGCGTAAGAATAGGGTATAGCTTTTCATATGTATTACATGAGATGTGCCGCACGCGGTTGGAAACATTGCCAAATTTCAGGGATGCTTTCTTCTTTAGAAATCCTCCGTAAATTTATCAAAAACAGAGACGTGTTGATGATTCATTTTTTACCTGATAAGAACTAAATATTAACAGACTAATACCCGGACGTCTTCTTGAATTTTGGCTGTTTTTAGCGTTGACGATGAATAAATGATCATCAGACTTTGGCATGGTTAACCGATTAAGCGCATGTTTATTGTCAATAATATATATTATTGGTTAAAATCAGACCTGTTTTTAGTCAATGGAATTTTACTGATTTATTGGCTTAGGCTCAGAATGTTTCGGTTTCCGTATAAAATTGGCGAACACAAAAATTACAAATCCAAAAAGCCAGGTCGAAAATAGCACGATAAAAAAAATCTCTCTGATAGATGAATGAAAGTATCCTGGCTGATAAAATAATCGGTTCAAGGTGTTAATTTTTTCAACCAATGCATTACGATCGAAGTTATTCCTGATATCGTTTAGCTGTTCCTGGTTTTTATCCCGAAAATAAAAGACATCCTTGGTGAGGGCTGCCGGATTAATCGAAGATTCTATGTTGTATTTTTTTAGCAGTGTATCTAGCTTTTTAAAGGACTGAAGTAAAGAATCTTTATTTAATTTATAAAGGAGCTGATATCGTTCAATAGCATTTTGTCGCTGTTGTTTTGCTACAGTTTGATCGTTAATGGGGCTGATCAATCTATTGTTTTCGAGAAAAATGCAGATGTTATCATCATAGAGCGGATTGACTTCAGATCCTTTAAATATAATTTCAGTACTGTCCTTTCTAGTCGTTTTTAATATGATTCTTTTCTGTAATTCTTTCTCATCAAAGCCAAACAGCTCAGACACAGGGTTGGTCGCGCTTTTTAACTTTTCATAGTCTGAGGTAAGCATTTTTAAGGTGTCGATGCTGTAATATGTAGTTTGCAAACTAAAATACTCCTTATTTGCCGGATCGTAGAAAACAGTATCCTTTACCTCCATTACCGGATAGGGTTTTGGGTATAGAATATTGGTCACATTAAACAATGTTTCCGATTTATAGGAGTTGTAAGGGTATAAAAAGGGATTTAAAACATTTAACAGTGTTTTATCCACATTGAAATTTTTCCCGGATAATTCTTGCTTAAGTTTAGCATTCATCCCGAAACTATAACTGATAAAGAATGTTAAAGACAAAAATACTATCGGTAGCAGAACAGCCCCGATTTTAATCAAATTTTGAGCGCTATACCGTTGCCTGGAATGATTCCGTATCAGTAAAATAAGAACGGTTAGTAGAAATAAGCCGGTTACAAAGAAGTGAGAAATGGATACGTCGTCGTAAAACTTGAAACGATAAAACTCTGTGTAAATATCTACTTCTTTTAATCCAACAAACTTAAAATATCCATATATAAAATACGCGAGGTGTATTAGTGCAAGTGCGAAAACACATTTTAGGAGAAACTTTTTTAGATTTTGGCTCATATCGTAATGCTGATTATAATGGCTTATATTTCGGTTTGATAGGATGATGAAAATTGCTTAAACTCAAGTTGAAACCCCTCACTGCTGTCTTTTTAATCGCTGTTGTATTGGCCTTGCTTCTCCTTTTGCTAAAGTAATTTGTCCAATTAAATTTTAATTTTTGCTAAAATAGTTTTTTTATTTGGTTGGCGATGAGCATGATATTGTTTTATCTATGCTGATTGCTAATCCGGATGCTCACCCAGTCAATTTTTGTATTTTGTTAAGTCTGCTTATTAATCAAAAGCCAAAAGTATGTTTTTTGCCCGTAATGGTCTGGCAAGGATACTTTATACCAATCAAATGCGGAATGTAATTATTGCATTGAAAAAGATACATTCAGATAAAGAAATGCATATAAAAAGTAAAATCTTATATATTTACCCTGCTATACATAAACTGGGAATCTCTACATCATTTGATGAAAATATATACTGAACTTGATGATATTGAATTAGTTGTTCTTATGAAGAAAAAGGATCATCATGCTTTTACAGAGATTTACAACCGGTATTCGGTTTTGAAGTTCTATAAAGTAAATCAAATGCTAAGGGACGAAGAAGTGTCAAAAGATTTTATACAGGATTTATTTGTTAGTATTTGGGATAAATCTGGAAAAACCAATCTAATTGATCCTGTGTCGCCAAAGTCGTAACGGCAAGATAATTAATGATTTGATTTAAATGTAATTTCCGGCTAGATGGGGTCATTCTTCATAAAAACGATAACCGATATCTGGTAATAGATAGCATCATGCCGGTTGAAAAAAGATAATTAGGTAATTTTCTTCAAAAAGGATGGCGTGACTGTCCCATACGTTGAAGGTTTTATTATAACATCCCGGTTTTATAGAAATAACTTAAAAGGTTACCAACTAATTAGCGCTATATGAGAAAAATTAAACTAGCCCTTTACGTAGTGGGCTTTTATCTATTGTTTTTGCCGGATGGTATGGCTCAAGGGAGCACGCATAAACTCGATTCGGTACTTAATAATTATTTAACTAAACAACTGAATTTGAACATCCGAAAATTTAAGGATTCTACCAACTTGTATTCCTTTGCTATAAAAATCAATATAACAAAAATAAATAATCAATCTATTAGGATAGATTCAATTAGTTCAAATAATCCGGTAATAGCACGCATGTTTTTCGGTAATCTGCAAGAAATTAGGAAGTTAAAATACATGAATGCTGAAAACTACAGAAAAATAAAAATTATCAAGCCCGTCTCAATATTAATTGGTTCTAGGCCGGTTGATAAATCCATTGAAGATGTATTTCTTCAAAATTGTAGATTGTTCTATTTAAGTACTTCAAACAAGCCCGGATCTGATTTTAATTATAGGCAAATTTACCTTTCTCCATTGATCTCTGTATTTGACCTTAAAGTATACGAATAATGAATATTTAACAGCTCCTTGTTGTTAAGAAATCCTCCAGGCATAAAAAAATATAAATGTTATTAACCCTAGGACTAACCAACGGGGAAGCAATAAAAATGGCATTATCGGGAATGAAGAATTTACAGTGCTCTACTTCCAAAGAAAAATAGAAGTGCTAAAATTAAGTATCAAAAAAGATGAAATATTTCTTAACAGTAATGGTAATAGTGGGCTGTGTTGTTTTTTCGAACAACAGGAGTATGGCACAACGGACTATATCACTCAGGAACTTTGAGACATTGAAAAACAACTACCGCAATGGCGTAGATACCACCGGTAATGGTGAGGACATCACTTATATCCAGGACACTGGCAATGAGCTTACCCAATATGGAGGTGTATGGATGGTTACCTTCAACAGCCGCCACGATGAGCTTACTTTTGAAAAAAGACAGCATACAAAATGGTTCCTTCTGATGGTGTAAGCAGCAATATGTTGATCGGATGGATTACATTTAAAGACGATAATGGAGGTGTTATCTACACTAATACGGGGAAAACCGAAAAATCAAATGGCTTTCAAGGGGACAATTTTCAGTCTGGAACAAATTTTTACCGGCTCGACTTTATCGGAGCTGCTACAATGATTCGGGTCAGGCTTTTCTTTTTATCAATACAAACGGAACAATCAGGCTGAGTTATTCCAATCAGCCGGATGTGAAGGGAGGATACTTAATGATGTTTTATTTGGTTTTGGAAAGCGTAATATCAATGATTTTTCTTTTGCTCAAATATATTTTTGCATCTTCATCCCACTAAAGGGCTTTAACGTCCATACTATTTCTTCTGCTTAATTGATTTAATTTTAGACAAGGATACTCAGCTTATGATACAACATCTCAGCAGTTTTATGAGATCGATAATTCACAATTTAACAATACAACTCTTTCAGGTATTTATAAAATGAAAACTTTGATTTCAATATTGTTACTGTATGTTCTGCCCTTTAGTTCTTTAGGTCAGAACATAGAAAGGAAAATAGATTTGGCAAAAAAAGATATGGATTTTAGTTTAACAATTCCGAAATCATTCAAAGCGCTTGATTCAGGTAAAATATTTCGTTGTGGAGATGCCAAATTGTCTTCCTCAATGATCTATACTTTGATTAATTCAGATAGTTCGATCAGAATTGGAATTGCAGTTACCCATCAAGTGCAAGAAAAAGATGCCGAATGGGTACGGGCGCACGCTAACAAAAAATTCGATGCCAATTCGAACTATAAAAAAGTTGCAGTTTTACTTGCTGATACTACCAAAGGTAAACTTAAATTTTACCCTAAAGAGTATAGCAAAAGAATATTTAATGCTGATGACGCTGGTGAATATGTTAGAAACTGCATGCTGCCGTTTGAAACAAGATACACACACCATAGAGTAGTTTTTGCTACGAAAGCAAATAAAGGGAACGTTGATCTGATTTATTTTTATACTGATAAGGATTTAAAAAAAATCGATGAGATAGTTAAAAAAACTTCTGGGATATTAAGATTCAATTAAAGTTTTGTGGATAGGAGGGTGAAATAAAATTTTTTTTGATGTTTTCTCAAGTGAATGGGGGATGAAAACAGAATTAATCACCACCTACTGTTAAACGTGGAATTAAGTGCAATAAAACTATGATGAAAGGATTTGTTAAATTTATTTTTTGTTTCTGTATTTATATTCAGTTAATTTCCTGCAGCGGGCAGACATATAGGGCTAAAAAAGATAATAATAAAACTCAAGAAAACCTCACAACTTCCGATAAATCTATCGACTATAAACCATTGGACAGTTTTAAAACTGATACCATTGCTTATATGGAGTACAATTTTGCCGAAAACAAAAAACATTATGAAAATACAACTCTGGCTGCGTTTTTCAAGGACCTGGAAATCCCTATCCATAACTTTTCAGTAGCCTTGTCAAACACTACAAAAGATAGCACAGATGTAATAATTTTTCACTTTTATAATGATTCAGAAGTTGATTATAG
Source organism: Pedobacter psychrodurus (assembly GCF_032678585.1). Taxonomy (GTDB): domain Bacteria; phylum Bacteroidota; class Bacteroidia; order Sphingobacteriales; family Sphingobacteriaceae; genus Pedobacter; species Pedobacter psychrodurus_A. The sequence continues at coordinate 180,530 of NZ_JAVTSN010000004.1, forward strand.
ATATCAAGCTGGAAAGAATCCGTTAATTGTTTATGTGCGCTTTACAAAACCAATGTCATTTAAAACGCTGAATAAATTAAGTAACAGAAAAGAGCTTCCGCAGATTACCAAGGTGTGGTCAAAGGAAGCCAAGCGTTATTTATCGGATATTGCGATATCAGACTTAACGCTTTCGGAGCGGAAAAAGAAACAATAGCGCGGATTGGATATCCGCACTTGAGGATCGGGGCCATAAACTGTATGGTCTTTGGATTGAAAAGCCGTATATTACAATACTATTGGTCCGATCCCATTTTGTAATGTTGAGCATATCCCTTTTTCGGGCTATAAGGAACGCATAAGAGAAATTAAACCAGATGTAATATATGCATTGGTAAACAACGTGGCTGTAGACCTGGCTCATGAGGTGCTCATGAGCGGGATTGGTATCCCATTTGTATGGCATTTTAAAGAAGGTCCCTTCTTTTGTATGGAAATGGGCATCTGGGATAAGTTGGCTGATCTCTACACAAAATCAGACGGTCAGATTTATATTAATGAAGAAACAAAAAACCGGTTCGATTTATTCCTCTTACCTAAGAGATCAAAAGTGATGTTATTGGACGGCGATCTGCCATCTAAGCGCTATTTTAGAAATAGGCGGTCAAAAAAGTTATCAGCAACGGATGGTGAGGTTCATACTGTGATTCCAGGTCGGCCATTTGGACTCATGCCCACGGATATTTTGGTGCCTTCAGGTCAGAAAATACACATTCATCTTTATGGAAATCATGATAAAACATACAGGAACTGGTTAAGGGATATTCCTGAAAGTGCCAAAAAATTTCTTCACCTCCATCCAAACTGTGAAGCTTCCCAATGGACCGCTGAACTTTCGAAATATGATGCAGGTTGGCTTCATGTTAATGACAGCAATAATTTTGGAGATTGCGAATATCACAAAGAAAAGGGCTTATGGAATAAAAAATTCATAAGTTCCTTTTTCAATGGGTAGTTTTTCAGTGCCCTCAATTTAAGACCGCTCATTAATTCAATGTTATCTTATTTTTTAATTATGAATGATCGGTTAATGAAATAACTCGATCCTGTTTAATCTTCCATATGCCATTTTCCTTTTGTAAAAAATAAACCCTACTTGTTGACGACCGTCCAACTGTATCGGCTAATTCCAATATTGATACAGCTAGATTACCATCGGTACTTAAAATGATAGGTACGAAGACCAGAGTATGTTTCACTTTTCCTATATTTCTAAACCATGGCTTACCAGCGGTGGACAATGAATAGTTAGAAACAGCAGAAGTATCAACACTGTTTAGAAAGTCTTTCCATTCAGCCCTTTTCCAGATATTCGATGCAGATGTATCGATACCATCTGGATTTTTGAAATCAAAGTTCCTTATCACATTTTTTTTCGTGGTACCATAGACTGTATATTTTCCCTCTGAAGATAAACTTTGCTGCAAGAGCTTGTGGATCTTGTAAAGTTCTTTTTTATCTGTTTGCGCGTGAGCCTGTATTCCTATAATGGATATTAACAGGCAGGTTATAAATGATCTCATTAGTAATCCTTTTTAGTAGTTGAACCTTGCGCGTGCTTTACTTCTTTAAGTACATTGGATTAGATCCGGGACTTGTTCGGCGCTGCTCAGTATGCCTTGGTACTCATAAGCCCACCCCAAGCAAGATCTTTACAATATTCATCTATAGTTAAAGACGCATCTGGTGAAGTAATATTGTTTATCCTTGCGTAAAAAGCCAACATGCCTGCCAGTTGTTCAATGTATTTCTTTGCAATCAGCTCATGCTGCGCTTTATCCGATTCTTTCACTTCACCGCCATCCTTTTTAAACAAAAGATCATTGGCCGCAACAAAATCATCATAACCTCCCAGCTTCCGCTGGATAAATATTATGAGTTCATTAACGAACCTAGCCTTGTAGATGCAGTACTTGACAGACTGACAGCATCGGCAAATAAAGTTGAACTCGTGGGGGAATCTTTGAGAAAGAAAAAATAAACCTTATTATTATTAAACAAAAAAGCAACTCTTATAATAAACCAGCTATCGCTGGTAACCTTAATGTCGGAAAACCTGGTAAGGTTTCAAAGCGGAAATACTGGTAAGCTTTTCTCGGAATATCCACTGGATGACTCGGTATTAGTGAAATATACATCAATAGCGGCCATATTAAACTTTGTAAAATCAATCTGCCTGCCAATAGAAAAAAGGAATGAGGCCAATGCTGTCGATAAATAATAAATGTATGCAACATAGGGATTTATAAAAAAATACGACGGAGAGCAGGGTTAATCCAATGTGTTTTTTAACTTTTCTTCTTTTATCATGGTTTGCACTTATTGATCTTGGCTAAGAGTCAGTTTAATTTATTATTTATCAGTCAATTATAGGTGCCGTAAATTGGGGACTAATCATTTCATTCCCAATTTATTAGACTGCTGTGATTTTGTTCATCAAAACCTGATATAGATTGCAGGATAATTGATCACAGGGAAATTTGAATATTCCCTGCCGCTAAAGGTAGCCAAAATATTGTCCCTAATTTTCTTGTCAAGCTGCGATATTTCATTCACAGATATGTTCTCGGCATTCTTCAATGTATATGAAATATCAGCAATTTTACCGTTCTGCTCGAATGACAGAAAAACACTTATGACAGCTTCATTTTTTTTTAGGCTAGCAAGTTTATCGCTAAGCTTGTCCTTGATCAGTGTGTTCATTTTTGAAATATCAAAATGAATATCATTAGTCCGAACTGGAATTGCGTTAGGATCTTTGGGGACAGGGTTACCTTTTTCATACTTACCAATCTTACGTTTACTGAACAAATACCCTGTTCTCAATGTTCAAATAACGGGACAGGGGTAGTTCTTGTCCGGCAGATCAATATCATGGCTGGATATGGTCTGGATTAAACCGGCCTGAAAATGAAAAACATATGCTAGAACAAAATCAAAAACCTTTAGAAAGTCCAACTAAGAAATATCCGAGACCACCATTCGCAAAACAGCCGCAGGAAGTACCCGGACTGGCCTCAAAAATGAATCCGATTCCCGATCATGGCGAAGAAAGCTATAAAGGGAGTGGGAGGTTATTGGGGCGTAAAGCATTGATTACCGGTGGTGATTCCGGTATCGGACGCGCGGCCGCAATTGCTTATGCAAGGGAAGGCGCCGATGTAGTGATCAATTACCTTCCACAGGAACAATCCGATGCTGATGAGGTGCTTGCATTAATCACTGCAGCGGGAAGAAAAGGATTCGGTATCCCTGGCGATATTACAATTGAATCATTTTGCGAATCACTTGTGAAACAGGCGGAGGAAAAACTGGGCGGGATTGATATTCTGGTTACAATGCCGGTCACCAGCAAGCGGTAGATTCACTTTTGGATATCAGTACCACGGATTTTGATACCACGATGAAAACCAATGTATATGCGCCGTTCTGGATCACCAAAGCAGCCTTGCCAATATTGCCTGAAGGGGCTGTGATTATCTCTACCAGCTCCGTCCAGGCTTACGATCCATCTGAAAACCTGTTTGATTATTCACAAACAAAAGCTGCAAATGTTGCCTTTGTAAAATCATTGGCCAAACAACTTGGGCCCAAAGGGATCAGGGTAAACGGGGTAGCACCGGGTCCGATATGGACACCCTTACAGACCAGCGGTGGGCAGCCTCAGGAGGCTATTGTAAAGTTTGGAGAAGTAACACCTTTGAGCCGTCCCGGCCAGCCCGCAGAACTTGCATCCATTTATGTTCAGCTCGCGGATAATAATGCGAGTTACGCAACCGGACAGATTTATGGTTCGGCAGGTGGTAGTGGCCACCCCTAATCATTTAGAATTGAATTCTTATTAAAGCTTCTTCTGTCTGAAGAAGCTTTTCTTATAGTCAAAATCGTTCAGGGCAATACAGACTGGTCTCTTGTTGCCCTCGTAGCCCCTTAGGTTTTCCAGGTGCAGGTCAATAGATCCATACTGAAAAGAGTTTTTTAATGGTGATACTGTCCCGGTAAAATCTGAAGGCATTCTTTTTCATCGCTTGATATTTGAGCTGAGGCGTTCAGGTATCCTGTTTAGGTTGTGGATTTTATATTTTTTGATTGGGATGACGTAGAATATGAGCGTAAAAATTATTTTTGGGCATATTTTAATGTTTCCTGCACTTTCCCTCAATATTTAATCAGCTGTATAAGCGGATACCTTGCCTCCCTCGCAATGGAAGGTTCCCCAACCGTCTTCATTGATGATCACTTCACCGCTGATATCGCCCAGCCTGTCGCGGAAGACTTTTCCGGCAAAATTTTTCCCCATCTCCATATCCTTAAATCCGGCCTCTCCATTCGACAACAGCACAGCGATTCCTGAACCGGGGCGGTCGGCATCCCCGTCAACAGTCCATCCGATGCAATTTGCGTGATCAAGGTAATCCCTCTGGTGCCCATAAAGATTGTTTTTTCTCAGTCCCAGCATCGTCTGGATTTCCGGAACAGGTTCCAGCGTAACCTCATGCTTTTCCCCATCTCTACCTTCATCGCAATAGCTGGCACCATATAAGTCCGGGTAAAAAATACAGGGATATCCCGTTGCCCGGAGCAATATCATCGCATAGGCTAAGGGACGGAACCAGTGATCAACGGTTTGTTCGAGGGATTGCAAAGGCTGGGTATCATGGTTTTCGACCAATGTTACCGCCAGTTCAGGCCGGGCGCCTACCAGTGTTCCTTCAAAGATTTTTGACATATCGAAATCAGAGCCCTGTTTGGAAGCATTAGAGAAGTTCCCCTGCAGGCAGGCATCAAAAAGGGACATTCTTCCTTCCGTAACTTCAATATATCTTAACATATCATCGAGTTTCCCGGGCGACCAATACTCACCGACGGTGAAGAGTTCCTTATCTGTTACCCCTCGCATATGATCCAACCATTCATTGAAAAAGCTTGCCGGCATATGTTTAATCGCATCAAGCCTAAATCCATCAAAGCCGACCGTTTCATGTAACCATTCTCCCCAGCGCTTTATTTCCTCTACCACGCTTGGGTTTCTAAAGTCGATATCGCAAAGCATCAGGTAATCATAATTGCCGTTTTCGGTCTCCAGGACATCCTGCCAACCTTCTCCGTATTGGTTCTGGATACTGTATATAGCAGATTCCTTTGAGCGCTCATCATAATCTACTCCGGTGAAGCACTGGAAATCCCACAGGAAGCTGGAATATTTCCCTGCCCTGCCCGGAAAAGTGAATTTCGTGTAAGCTTCAATTTCAATAGTGTCGGAGACGAACTCGTTGCGGTTTTCAGGGTTAACCTTTCTGGCTGGAATCTTTTCAGTTTCATCTCCTCCGCCTAAGTGGTTCAGCACAATGTCCATATAGACCTGAAGGCCTGCTTCCTGGGCGCTTTTTACCGCCTGGAGCAATTCTTGTTTTGTTCCATATTTAGTGGCTATACTTCCTTTTTGGTCAAACTCACCCAGATCGTAATGATCATATACATCGTAACCGGCGGAAGATTTTCCTTCCATGCCCTTATGTGCCGGTGGAAGCCAGAGCGTATCAATGCCAAAGGTTTTCAGCTCGGCCGCTTCGTTGATTATTTTTTCCCATAGGCTCCCGTCAGCTGGGTAGTACCATTGAAAATATTGCAGCATCGTAAAGTTTTCCATCAAGTTTAGTGTGTAATGTAAAATCTAGCGATAGAACCATGTATAGGTAGGAATAGTTTAGCTTTTTTAGTTGTGATGAATTATTATAACGCATGAGTCATCGATGGCATCATAAAATATCTCTGAAGACTTCTAATACTTTGTTAATTTGCCTTTGCTGTTTCCCAAAGCAATCGCGTAACATCCATTTGAGCAGTAAAGTTTATAATAAGCCACAACCACCTGCTTTAACTTATTCAAATAACTACTTAGATTATCGTGTTTATGGACATCCATTGGCCGAAAGTTTGCGTTTATAAATCAAACGACGGTTAAAACCGGAACAGAAGAAGCTGAAAATCTATAACAGAGTAGGCAACATTTAAAACTTGAGCTTATGAAAATGCAAGAATTGAATTTAAACGAAATGAAAGAAATTAACGGTGGTGGAATTTTTGGTAACAATGATTCCGCAAATTCTGGTGGCTTGGGCGGTGCGCTTAATATCGGCAATCTGTTATTATTCTCCAGTTCATCACAAGACGGAGATGAATCCAGCAGTACCTCGTTCTCATTAGGTAATAACATTGGTGGCAGCCTGTCTGGCATCTTTGATAGCCTGAAATCATAAGACTAATTAGGTCTTGATCAATAAAGGGGGACAACCAGTTGGAATGTTCCCCTTTATTTTTAATAGACTGCACTTTATTCTGGAGGCTATAATTAACCCATCTGCCGCTAAGCTGATTGGTTATGATAATATCTTTCCTTAAATGATCCCCTAAGCAATATCATGGCATTTCTGACCGAAGTTTTAACACTTTCCATGGGCATCCCCATCCGTTCTGCAGTCTCAATATGGGTGTATCCCTGGAAATAAATCATCTCAAGTAGTATCTGCTGTTTTTCAGGAAGGTTTAGCAGCAGGTTTTTAATCCGATGGATCTCGATGTAAAAGCCATCAGATCAGTAATCAAAAAATTATCAAACGAGTCCTCTTGGATAGCGATCGATTTTTGTCATGGTGGCTAAATGATAGAGCTGGTTTGTGGGCTTCATGGATAAAGCTTACTAATATTTTAGTATTTCAAAATACATTATCGAAAAATCATACAATCCTTTAAAATGTGTTGATTGGCAAAAATATTTAAAGGTGCCTATTATGACCGACAGTGGTTGCAATGATTTAATTTATTATTTCCAATAAGCATCGGTAAATTTTCCGGGGAAGTATTTACTGAATTCGCTCTGCAGACTGTATGATAAAAAGTTATCGTCCTGTATCTTTCCCTCCCCGTTCACCAAAACGTAACGGGGTATGCCGTTAAATTTGAACAGTTCTCTCAATGCCAAATATTCATCTGCTTTAATTCTGTGTGTATTGATCATTGAATTTTTTACAATATAGTCATCATAAAATGCAGCTTCCGTGCTTTCGGCGTCTGTTATAAATACAAAATCAAAATCGGGATTATTCTGGTATTTCTTTCTCATTGATAAGCTGGTCTCTATTCCGCTGCGGCAAGGGGCACACCACTGCGCCCAAAAATCAACGATCAAGATTTTTCCTTTTAATGGATTGATGATTTTTTTGAAAACTTCTGCAGCTGCATTGTTAGGCAGTTCATAAGCTACATTCCCTATCTTATATTTGTTGTACATCCGGTTCATTTCGCTAACTACGAAAGGCTCTTTTATACTTTGTGACAAGTAGGAAGTCTCTTCAGCAAAGTTTTTATTTTTGTACTGGTTAAATTTAAAGTCTGAAATTAATGAACGAAGGTTGGCTATATCGAAAACCAATGTGGATTTCTTATTTTGAGCAAGGTATGCAGAATCTAATTTCATGTAACCATTGCCTTTTCCATTATTATAAATTAATGATCTTTCGTATACCGGCGAAAATTCAAAGCGGTTAATGAACGTTGAAAATTCATGGGAAATTAAAAGTGTTTCATCATCTAAATTAATTTTATTTAAAAAATCGAAATAATCAACAGGCATCGGCAACTTTAGGGTTTGATTGTCAGGCTTTTGCTTCCGGTTATAGCTGCGCGAGCTTTCATAATCAAAAAGATAGTTGGCATAAGTCAGATCAACTTGGTTGACTATAATTTTTTTGAAGATTCAGCTTGATTGGAGGGGTTGTACTTGACCGTCTTAAAAGGAGAACCGTTTTTGTAAACGTTCATAGTGCGGTTGGTGGAATTGTTGATATAGGAGTATAGGTCGTTGCCAGTGATCTGAGCAAAGCCTTCAGCTTGATTTCCCGCAGAAAATGCAACTGTTTTCCAAACGATGCCGTTGCGGATGATTGTGAATTTTCTTTCGGTAACACTGTTTACATAGGAATACAGATCATTGCAAATAATCTGCCCAAAGGTTTCGGATTGGTTAGCGGCATCGTATTGAACATTTTTAAGATTGGCCATTTCTAAAAAGCTCGAATCGCCTTGGCGAGGAGTTATTTACGAAGGTTAAAATACTGTGAAAGGTGTCAATGGTGGTTTGTTGAAAAGGTATCCATTTAGACTGTCCGCTCCTTGTAAAGGAATGCCGGTTGCGTTTATATGATATAGAGGAGAGTTACCCCGTGTTTAAGCCCAAGATAATAGTGTTTCTCAGAGTTCTTTTTCCCGATATAAATGTCAGTGACGATTCCCTTTACCCCATCTGCGTTTATGATGCGATCCCCAATTCTGATATCGTCCAACAGGGCAGCCGTACAGCGTTTGGGGAGGTGTTTCTCCACTACATTTTTACGGCTTCGGTTGGAAAGGTTTTGTATGTTGGAGGCATTATTGGCCGGGGGGCTGGTAATTGTCATATAGCACATCTGTTGGTTTTCCAGATGCAACTTCTTTTCATCTTTAACCTGAGGTAGGTGTTTTTTTTGGTTTTCTGCTTCGGTTTCAGTCTTCTGGGGATAATGTATTGGGACTCGCTTTTTTTGATCTAGGTGTTTAATGGGGACTGTTAAGGTGATTATGGCATTCATTTGCGGGATCTTACGGTAGTACCGGATACCTTTTGTTCAATAAACTGTTCTTTGAACTGATCCCAACTGTCGTTGCCGGTAAACCTGGCTAGGCTATCGAGCACAAATGGGGAAGTATCGTGTGTGTCGCGGATCAGGCCGAAAAATCTTTGTATGGTTTTTTGGGAAAGGTAGTTTTTGTCCTTATTAAAGATCTGAATGGAAATTTCCCTACAATTCTCTATGGAAACTGTTTCAATTCTACAGAGATTTAGTATCTGCGCCCTTAGGGCTGACTGATAAAAAGCGTTTTCCTTCATAACTGTCATGTCATTGGATCTTATGCAGACTGTGAGCGTTTACTTTTGGTTAGTATACCTAAATTCCGGTTTTATTTTGGATTAGAGAACCCTTTAGTGTGACAATTTTGTTACGTATTCCCGTAAGTGCTGAACTTGTAGGCGAGAATCGAAGATGTTGAGCTATTTAGTTTTGGGTCTTTCTGCATTTAGAAAGAATTTGTAGATTTGGGTATCACCATCCTTATTGGTGAAATCGTTACTGATGGGTAAAAAAATATTAGTGGTTGAGGATGATAAGCTTTCGTTAGCCGCCTTGGATAATTTTTTAAGTTACGAAAATTTTCTCACGCGGGCGGTTGCCCACGCTGAGGAGGTGGAGATTGCGGTTGAGGAATTTAAGCCTGACCTCATTGTAATGGATATCCGTCTGGATACCGCCGATGGAAGGACGATCTGTGATAAATTAAAATCTGGAGCTGGTACCTCACATATTCCTATTGTGCTGCTGACTGGTCTGAGTTACGATGAGATTGCCCGTCTGGATTGCCAGGCAGATGCCATTATCGGGAAGCCTTTTGAGAGCGGATCACTTTTGTACACCATAAACCAGTGTCTGAAAACAGGCTAAGCTATAATGTACTAACGGTCTGTGACCGGGGTTTTCCAATAAATTTTATAAAAAGCCATTGCCTTTCAGGGTTACGGATATGCGGAAAAAGAGAAAAGTTCAGTGGTCCTCCCTATGTTATATCAATCAATGGTTTTTTGTAGGTGGATTTTTATATTCACATATTTAGTAAGAGACCTTGGCAACCGTATACATTTTCTGGTTATGCCAGATTGATTTAATTTCGATGTTAACTTTTTATCGTCTGGGCGACCGACGGGCTATCCCCTCATAGTTCTACAGGCCTTGACTACGGCCCGGTATCCGCTGTTGTTCCTGTTGCGGAAGTCAGGAACGGTTAATATCAAATTATTGGTAAAAATTAGAAAAGATACTAATCCCTAAACAGTCCAGACCAGCTAAAACCAAATATTACATATCCGTTCACCTGGTCAAGTAATTTTAGATTATAATCGGCTGTGTAAACGCTGACATTGGCAGAAACCATACTTAATGTGATACACGTTCTACCTGTGCCCTTGGATATATCGGCTACAGCAGCCTCTTTACTTGGAAAAACAACCCCGAATGTCTTTGCTTCCGGGCATTTGTTTCCCAATCGCTCCGGTTCTGCCAGTTTTTTATACAGATACAGTTTTTTCGAATCGGCATTGACTTCTACTGGGAAGTCAAACCTATTTGTACCGTTTACGGAGAATTTTTTTCCTTTATAGTCGATGACAAAACTATGTAAATATTTTTCCCACCCATTTGGATGTTTTCCCATAACCATCACCTCAAATAAGTCCGTGCCTTTAATTCTTTTTATACCTGTTCTGCTTTCTTCGAAGGGTAATCTTAAAATCTCCTTCCCATCGGCCATTATCCCATAAACCCGTTCTGTGTTATTTTCAAATGTGGTAACTGCCGAAAGATCGACTTTTGCTATCGGTCCTTTAACGCTGGACTTCGGACCTGCACTGGCTGGAATTTCCCTATTTGTTTTTATCTCATTGCCCCTGCCTACTTTGTCTTCGCCCTTTTTTTCTTCTGTGGAGGCTAGCTTGGTTTTTCCAAGTCCAGTCTTTTCCGTGGCTTTTATTTCCTTTTCCGTCTTAGTGTCGTTTCCAGCTCGATTCACAGACGTTTTAATGGCCGTTTTATCTTGCGCAATTTTATCGAGTGGCTTTATTTTAACTTTCAATATTTCATCCACTGCAGGTTCTCCGCCAAGATTGGCCCTGAAATATTTTGTATTAATTACTTTGAAGTTCTGTAAGGTAACATTCTTTACCTTTGCTTTAGAAACAATATAATTATCCCCGCAGGTAAAATCTGCATTGCATGAAGCAGAAACTTCGTAATTATTGTATCCATCGCTGACATTGGCTTTAACGGTCATGGCGAAAGGCAGCTGTCTGGCGTGTGGCCAGCTTCCAAGGCCTAACTCAGCAAGAGAATATTCCTTTTTGAATTCGTCGTGGTAAAGTGCATAGCTGGGCACGCTGATTTTCGGCGAATAGAACTTGATGTAAAAATTCCCGTTCCGCTCTTCAAACTTATAGGATACCGACCAGTTGATCCTGGTGTAATAAGATCCTGTAGATTTTCCATCGTTACGGTATTCACCACTGAGTGTTTGTGCCAAACATGAAATAATGTTAAAGCATATTAATATTGTGAATATGTGTCTTTTCATTTTGAGAGATATGTAAATGCCTTCATAGGTTCCCCAAAATTAAACAGGTACAGCCTGCAGTCAAATACCCACAATAGGGTATTTTTCTAACTTCCGGCTTGGTTTTTCTGGCATACCACAGTCTGACTTCAAGTGATGGTTACCATCTTAAATTTAGTCTTTTTCAGGTTTTCTCTGCGGTCGTGGCATTATTTTTTGCCTGTATTAAACTCACTGGTAAAGTACAATAGAGCTGTTAATCACACTATTCTCTAAAGGTATTTTAACAGCGCCGTTGAAGGTAATCGGTATATGGTTCCAGCTTTCGGCCAGTATTAAAAACTAATTTTTGTAAATCAGATTTACTAAATCGCCATGAGTAAAGGAACTTTTATTAAAACAAAAAACTAACTATCAATAGCCAAATTAACTCATTTTACATACGTTTTGGCTGAAGATATTTTTTTATCCACAGCCAAAATACTGCATTTGATTAAAGTTTTGGCTGCGGATAAAATTGATTTAATCTCTTAGAAGAAGAAATATGGAATTGTTCGTCGGAAGAATAGCGGAAAAGAAAATATTGTCAGAGGCGCTTGCCTCGTCCTCATCAGAGTTCTTAGCAATCTTTGGCAGGAGTAGAGTCGGAAAAACTTTTCTGATCCGATCGGTTTTCAAGAAACAGCTCATTTTTGAACTGTCCGGAGTTCACGACGCGAATGCTACCGAGCAACTACTCAATTTCAGCAAGGCTCTCGCAGATGCGTTAGGTTCAGGGTTAGCTCCTGCAGCTCCTAAGAACTGGACGGAAGCTTTCTGGCAACTCAGGGAATTTGCAGCCCCTATACTTAAAAAAAGAAAAGCTGTAATTTTCTTTGATGAGTTCCCTTAGCTAAGTTCGCATAAATCAGGCTTTCTTTCTGCATTTGAATATTTTTGGAACCAATGGGCCTCACAACAGCCAAACCTGATTGTTACTATCTGTGGATCTGCTGCCACTTGGATGATCAAAAAAGTTGTCAACAGCAAAGGAGGCCTGCACAATCGCTTAACGCGTAAAATCCGCCTGTTACCTTTCACATTGCACGAGACAGAACAGTACCTAAAAAGCAATAATATCCATATTGACCGTTACCAGGTGCTAACCATTTTTATGGCGATGGGCGGTGTCCCCCATTATCTAAAAGCACTAAAAAAAGGGGAAAGTGCTACCCAGGTCATTGACAGGCTTTGCTTCACCAAGGATGGTCTCCTTTCAACAGAATTCACAAACCTATACCGTTCTCTTTTCGAAAACGCAGACAGGCATATTTCCGTAGTTAAGGCACTCGCGGATAAACCATCGGGATTGACAAGAAACGAAATCATAGGGACATGCAACCTACAGAGTGGGGGGACTACCAGTCTTTTACTTGAGGAACTTGTGGAGTCTGGCTTCATTACTCCGCACCTGCCTTTCCAGAAGAATGCCAATCAGAGCATTTACAAGCTTAGCGATGAATATAGCCTTTTCTACCTTAAATTTATTGAACATTCCCGCGTCACCGGTGAAGGTACATGGTTAAAAAAATCATCAACGTCTTCCTGGATGAGTTGGAGTGGCTACGCATTCGAAGGGATCTGCATGAAGCATACAGATAATATTAAACAGGCGCTTGGTATTTCTGCAGTGTTCACTGAAACATCAGCTTGGCGGCATTCTCCTAAAGATGGAAATGGCGCACAGATCAATCTTTTGCTGGACAGAAAGGATAATGTGATAAGTATATGTGAAATGAAGTTCTCAAATGCTGAGTTTGCCATAGATAAGACCTATGCTACTGAGTTAAAGAACAAACTTGATATATTTCGCCGGGAGAGTAAAACTCAAAAAGCACTTTTCCTAGCCATGGTTACAACCTATGGCACTAAAGACAATATGTATTCTATTGGCCTGGTGCAGAACGAAGTTACCATGGATAATTTGTTTATGCCTTAGTATAAGGTGTCAAAAGGATTCAAAATGCTGTTTTTATCAGATTGTTTGCCCACTAAAAAACCAAAATTTTAGGTAAACAGCTTATGCATTTACCCTAATTCTATTACAGGAGCAAATATTTACCCTAATTCTGTTACAGGAATTTCAACATCTACCCTAATTCTATGTCAAATTATTAATCTATATAAGCTAATTTCGTGACGATACGTGGGGATTAATTTTTGCGGAGCCAAGCATCATTAGGGCCTTTACACTAATTACAATCTTACTTATTTGATTTATGATGATATTGGTTCTTCAGATTTTATCGACGCACCCTTTCCTAGAGAATTATAAGGCAAAATCTCGCTTTGAAATAATTTATTTTCTGTTCTGATTTTTTTCTCCACCATTTAAACTTAGAAGACTTAACTGGCCGACGACTTTCTGCCCACATATTTCACGAATAAATTGGCCCATGTCCTATAAACCTTTTCTCTCTCCTTTACTATAAGCATTAGATTTTCTATCCCATATTTTAAAGCCGCTATTTGATATATCCTTTCTAATATCTCTTCAAGCTTAGCAGGATTATCCATGTTCAGCCTATTATCACGGTCACTGTCAATTTTGGTAATAAGCCTTTTCATAAATGCTTCTGACGAATATAGGATTAACTGCTTCGTGTAGAGCACGATACTATCATAATCTGCAGTTTCATCCAGATATGCTAACAGGCCTTTAAAATCCCCTTCCAAATTTCGTAACGCTAAAGAAAAATCTGCAGCATTTTTATGAAAACCCGCAAGCTGTCTTGCATTTGCCAAAACCTGATTTCTCCATTTTTTAAATTGGGCATCAGGTTGAATATTGGCAAGAACAAAGGTATAGTTGTCAAAGTTAGGCTTGTACAGCAGTTCCCTTGAAAGAACTCCCACAAGTTTCTTATCATCTTTTGTTTGGGTATAAATCTGTTTCAATCTCGCGATATAATCCAAATCATAGTTGGAATTGGTATTTTCGCCCATTTGCTGAGTACAGTAGGTCTCTGCAGTATTCAACTCTCCAAGCTCGATTAGCGCATCTATCAGCCTAATATTATACACAATAGCATGCCTGATCGGCCGGAATGTATCCTTATAATCTGGGAAATTTTTATTGACTACAACCATGTGTAGCAACAACTGCAATAATTCTTTTGAATCCACGACTCTTTCATCTTTCCTGGACTGATATATTTTCTCTATAATCCCCGCTATCTCGGAACGCCTCTGGACTGAGGTTGTATTAAATATATGCACAAATATATTCGTGTACTCGCGACGAATCCCACCATACCCATCCAGAAAAAATTCTTTTGAAAAATAGGTTAAGCACTTATTCCAGGTCTCATCATCTCTAATATTTGATATAACCTCTTCTGTCCGGGTTAAGACTTGTTTAAAATAGGTCTCAAACCTTTTACTATTGGTTAGTATTCGATATTTATATTCAATCACAGTGTCAATTAGGGCATGAACTTGCTTAAAATAATCTTCATTTGCTGGTTCAGCAAAATATTGATCCAAAATGGGCTTATGAAGTTCCACCCAAAGATCAATGATCTTTTTCACCTCAAAAACTTCGGCTTTTTGTCTTTTACCAATCACTGCCTTTACAGCATCATGGGTTAGAGCCATAATTTCCTCTGGTGTATAATTCTTGGATTTTTCAGAGAATTCATTCATGAAAGCAATACTCAGATCTTTATTTTTCTTTAAGGTCTTTAAAATCCAGTCTCTAATTTTCTCGGGATCAGCTTGCTCCAAAGCTAGTTTTACAGGATCGATCCTTTTGGTGGCAGCAACCTTGGGCTCTGGTTTTGTACCTTTGGCAATAAAGGCTAAAAGTGCAATCTTATGCTGGCAGAATGAGAGATTACTTTTGCATTCACAAGTAGAGTTGATCACGGTACCTCTCTCTAACTGTAGCCTTACGTCATAACTTTTATCAAGTTCATCAACATAGGATTCGAAATCGCTAGCATTAACCTCATCACACTCTCTTACTGTGCAGCGCTGTGATTTTTTGATCAGCTCACTATCCAATTTGGTTTTAAAATTCTTGCTGGTAATTTCGTCTTTCATTGTTTAGTTACAGATATACTCAAAAATAGGTTTTTAACCTGATTATCCTGGAGACAATCATTACAATCGTTATCAAAGATATTTTTATCATTTGCAAGGATTTTAATTTACAATTATACGGGGTTTGTTATTGCACTAATCAATTTAAATATTATTCATCCTTCAATGAGATTACTAATTTTTTCAAACATAAATACATTATTTTTCATTGAAATATTGATCTAATAAATTGGGAACTATTTCATTTTATTAGATCACTTCAATACTAGCAAATTAAAATCTAATGTAGATCGCAGGATAATTGATTACGGGGAAATTCAAATATCCTGTGCCACTAAATTTGGCTATGATATTATTCCTTATTTTCTTGTCTATCTGTGAAATTTCGTTAACTGTTATCTCGTTCACATTCTTCAAAATATATGAAATGCTTGCAACATTACCATTTTGTTCAAACGACAAGAAGATACTAATGACTGCTTCATTTTTCTTAAAGCTTGCAAGTTTGGCGCCAAGTTTTTCAGTGGTAAGGGCCTTGATTTTTGAAATATCAAAATGAATTTCATTCGTCCGGACAGGAATTGCGTTGGGGTCCTTTGGCACTGGATTTCCTTTCTCATATTTCCCAAGCTTACGAACCGAGTACCGTATTTGGCCCGGGTAGTCATACTTTTTGACAACGAATTCTCCATTATCAATATTATATTTTCCAGGTTTTAACTGCGATTGTGCAGGATAGCTTGTTCCAAAAAATAAGAATAAGATTAGATAAATTCGATTTTTCATGGGCAATTTCGGTTTGTCTTGTTAAAGAACTGGGTAAATACCATGGTCTGTTGAGTTTTTTATTTATTGCGTATTTTAACTTTTTTAACTGGCTCCCTCCGGATCTGATTAGGTGATGCTATTCTGTGACATTAGGTTGAGTTCTTTTTTTGAGATAGGAAACTTCCTAGAGAGTTGATAAGCTTTAACTAATAGCAATTATCAATGCTTAAACTGTGGTTCATTTAATAATTGGAGGAGAAAAAAATTTCACGGAAGCATTTTGATTTCCGTGGTCATTGATTCTCCAATGGCCATCATAGCCATACCTGGTATCGCCCCGATGGAAAGTGGAATCATTATAATAACCGAGGTTTCCATTAAATAAAGCATCGTAAACTGAGCATACCTCTTTGTCGGAATATCGAACCTTGAGCCCATCAATGACCATGGAATGAACCGCAAAAGGAACAAATTTGTAATCAGGGTAAAATTCTTCAATTAACTCTATCTCCTTTTTGAAGGGCTGTTCAAATTCTTTGTATGGAGAAACTGTTATTGCGTTTATAGCGTAGTAATGTTTGATGAATTGATCATCATGGGATTCTAAGGATGCCGAGTCGTCAACACCGTAAATAGTGTAAAATTTTCCCACTAAGCTGAGATTTATGCACAATTTTTATTAATGACAAACCTTTCTGTTTCTGTTTTTTCAAGAAAAATATCAATGCTAAGCGAAGGAGCTTGCCCCATGGTTGAACCTCGAGACGCCTTGTTTAATTTGTTTGACAGTTCGTCTTGAAATTTTAACCAGGATTGATAAAAGTGATTCTTTTTATGAATAATATCAACAACAATATTTTCAAGCTCTTTAAGACCAGGGTATTCAAATAAGATCGAATTTTCGTCGCGCCTTAAACCTATCGGATAGAACTTCGTTACGGCATTATATATTGGCCAGAAATTATGTGTTCCAGTATTGAAATTGAAAATATTCTTCATCAGATATTTTTGTTTGGGGTTAATCTAAGACTTATATTATTTTTTCTGTAGTTCTTTTATTTCGTCATTCGTGTGGGTGTCGAGAATTTTAGCATAACGATATTTTAATATAAGAATATTTAAATCTAATTTAACAGATTACCAACGTTCTGATGCAAATTAAAGAAAATAGATATATTGATCTTTTCGCCGGTTGTGGAGGGCAGATCCTCACCTTTTCCTGATGATGCTTAAGAAAACAGGGGTGATGCCTAAATAGCTGGCGATATGTTTTTGAGCAATTCTGTTCATCAGCGTGGGATATTGTTTCCTGAACAGTGCATAACGTACTTCGGCCGAACTGGAAAGGGCCAGGGTAAGCCGCGCCTGGTAAAGAGCAAACCCATTCTGGAACAAAATTCTGAAGAACCGTTCGAGTTTGGGCAACTCGTTGTAGAGTTCTTCCAGATGAGTAGAGCTGATAAAGTTTATTTCAGTATCTTCAAGTGCTTCTATGGAATAAACTGAGGGTAAGCCTTGCGAAAAGCTGATGATGTCGCATGCCCACCAGTTTTTGGGACAGAATAGAACGCTGGTTTCGCTTCCGTCAGGATGGTTTTGAAAAATACGTAAACAGCCTTTGGTTACAAAATAAATATTTCTGCAGTAAGCCCCGGCCTGCAAAAGCACATCATTTTTGCTGACTGTTTTTGTTTGCAATCTGTTTTCAATCAGATGCTTTTCAAAGGGCTCCAAATGGATATGCTTGGCTAGGTTCTGAAAAAAGAGTTCGTACATTGTTTTTTTGTTAAGCAAGGCACGAACCCTTTTTGATAAATTAAAGAATCAGCGCATTGGCCAGCGTTTAACCAAGTTTGTCTACAGGATAATCATCGGATAGTTTAAAAAAGCTTACCAGACGCGTGATTTCAAAATTACCATTAAATTCAAAGTAATCATATCCCACATTTGTCCTGCCGGAAATTTCTACACTCCAGGCGTATCTTCCACTTTGGTGATGGTACTCGGGCTCTTCTAAAATGCTGAACTTCCTCTCTGGCATAATGCCAAGTGATTTGTGGGCGAAAACAGATAGGGCTTCCAGTCCACTGTATTCGCCATACGGATCGGTATAAACGGCATCTAAAGTCCAGCACTTCTTAAATTCTCCCCTGTACTTTTCCAAGCTGTTTTCGTTCCAGGCTGAAACGTACTGACCGATCATTTTTTCAACTGATGTATTCATAATATCTGTGTTTTTATTTATACAAAAGTAGCCCGGCTACCTCCGGGAAAAATATAACTAGTTTAATAAAACAAATTTCTGTGTTTGCCCATCGTTCCGTGAATTCCAGCTAATTATATTATTTATGCAGAAGAATTTTAATTTGATGAGAATGCTGTTTGATAATTTTCAGGAGTGCCGGTCTGTCTTTACAGGTTTATGATTTTTGCCGGATAAATTTTGGACTATCAGGCACCCATATCGAACTGCAGACCGCTTAGGTATCTGTAAAGCCCCTGATCAGTTCTTATCAGTTCCTTATGCGTGCCGGATTCAATAATCTGTCCACCTTCCAATACGATGATTTTGTCGGCTTCCCGGATAGTGGATAACCGGTGTGCTATGATTATGGATGTACGGCCCTTCATCAGTTCCTCGAGCGCCTCTTGTACCAGACGTTCGGATTCCGAGTCCAGCGATGAGGTAGCCTCGTCAAGGATCAAAATTGCCGGGTTTTTTAGCAGTGCCCTGGCAATTGCGATACGTTGCCGCTGTCCGCCCGATAGCTTTACTCCCCGTTCACCGACCACCGTCTCATAGCCGTCAGGGAATGAGCAGATAAAATCATGCGCATTTGCCTGTTTTGCCGATTGGAGAATTTCTTCTCTGGTAGCAGATAATTTTCCGTATGCTATGTTTTCCAATACAGTTCCTCCAAACAGCATCACATCCTGTGGAACGATCGCCACCTGGTTCCTGATGTCAGTAAGTGAATATTCTTTTGCTGGCCTGCCATCGAACAATATATTGCCGCTCTGGGGATGATAAAACTGTAAGATCAGTCCTGCAGTGGTGGATTTTCCAGAGCCGCTCGGACCCACGATCGCTATCCTCTGGCCGGCACTGGCCGCAAAGGATACCTTGTTCAATACTTCTATTTCCGGTCGGGAAGGGTAGGCAAAGCTCACATTGTCAAAGGAAAGATTGCCTTCAATTTTCTGGACCACTAAGGAATCTTTTTCATTTATGGATACCTCTTCGCCCTTTTCCGCCAAAATTTCCAGTACACGTTCGCTGGCCCCTAAAGCCTTTTGGAGGTTCGCAAACAGTTCGGGGAAACTACCTAGAGAACTTCCCAGGAACATCGCGTAAAGCGAAAATTTCAACAGTTCACCAAGGGTGATTTCATGCCGGCTGACCAGGACGCAACCGTAGCCAACCACTGCGAGAATACCGCCAAAAACACATAATACTATAAATGAGACGAACATTCCCCGGAATTTGGCTCCTTTGATTGCGATGGTGGCCACCTCAGCAATGGTGTTGCGGTATCGGGTGGCCTCGTAAGATTCATTTACAAAGGCCTTGACATTGGAAATGCCCAATAGGGTTTCTTCTACTATCGTATTGGATTCTGCCATTTTATCCTGGGCCTGACGTGAAATTTTTTTGATAAACCTGCCAAATAAAACTGCAAACACGACCATCAGCGGCAGAACCAGCAGAAGGGCAAATACGAGTTTTTTAGAAATGATGGCCATAAATACAATGCCGCCCGCCAATAGGATCGCCTGCCTCAACATTTCGGCAATAGTTGTGGTTAGCGTATCCTGTACCTGTGATAGATCTGCGGATATCCTGCTATTGAGCTCGCCCACCCTTCGGCCTGAAAAAAAGCTCATAGGTAGTGTGATTAGCTTAAAGTAGGTGTCACGTCTGATGTCTGCCAACGAGCGTTCAGCTACATTGACAAACCAGAGTATACGGAAATACGAAACCACTGCCTGTAGGGCCAGTACTATAAAAGCCAATAGCAAGATGCCGTATATCGTTCCGGGCAGATAACTGCTGGTCTGCTTACCCTGGGCAGTATCAATCAACGCACCAATGAATGTAGGAAATGCAAGGCCTACAAGGCTTGATAGAAACAGAAAGCATAGTGCGGCTATGAACTGAGACCGGTATGGTTTTAGGTAGGTAAGCAAACGCTTCACCTGGCTTAAGGATTGCCTGTTGATCTTTGCCTTTGGCAATTCAATGCCCTGTGGATTACCGCTGTTTAAATGTTTCCTTGCCATGTTTTTTGTTAAAATAAAGTTCCCAGAAACCCTCTTTGTTGGTATGTGGCGGTCTCTGTTTCTATTACATATTCTCTTATGGAGAATATCATAGTAGTCAAAACGGATCAGACCGTAAAATACTTTAAATTATTTTAAAAATATAAGTATAACTACCGTGGATTGGCCAGGAAACATCCGGCAGTTACAACGAGCGATAGAATCAAATGTATTGGAGGAGGATGCGAACTGTTTTATTAAAATATACGAACGCTTTGCCTGAGAGCATTGTAACAATTTATAGTTTTTAATTGTGGTGCATAATAAGAATATGTTAACCGCCAAACAAATTGCCACTAAAAAGGTTAGGAATATCAATGTTCACGCTGTATGGTAAATATCTTTCGGTCGCCAGGCGCCCAAAGATGATCTGGAACTTTTTTCAGATAACAACTGTTTCTCTGCTTTTGATATTATCTTCTTGCAAAAAAGGGTCTCCAGGCGATAGCGATGGCCCCATGGCCGAACCACAGCCGACTTTAAATGCAACTTTTCTGCATGTTGCTACTTCTGAACTCAACACCATGGCAATAGATAATAAAAATGTACTATGGAGCACGGGCGATAATAGGGGCGCCGTCTTAGGTTTGGGCAACAAAAACAAGTATACTGCCTTTGCTCGGGTGCTTGATCAGGTAAAAGCTGTGTCCGTAACTGATTCGCGTTCCATGATTATCAAGAGCGATAATTCCGTTTGGACGTCTGGCAGTAATTCATTTGGAGAACTGGGGATTGGCAATTCGACGTCAAACGGCAATTTTGTAAAGGTTACTGACGCTGCCGAGCAAATCGAAGCTGGCCCGGAAAATGGCTTTTTGATTAAATCAGACCACACTTTATGGGCCAGTGGTTTCAATCATTATCAAATCTTCAGTACCCTTTCTACGGCTGATGTTAGCGATACATATCAAAAGATCGCGGAGAACGTACAGGCTATATCTGCCGGTCAAGCGCATTTGCTGATGCTAAAAACAGATGGGAGTTTATGGGTATGCGGTCAGAATGTAGACGGACAGCTGGGCATTGGTAATAATGCTGAGCAAAGAGGGTTCGTAAAGGTAATGGATGGTGTAAAGATTATCAAGGCATGTTCTTATCATTCTCTGATAATAAAAACAGATAACAGCCTTTGGGCGGCCGGTCATAACGAGTACGGTGAACTGGGTATTGGAAATACTATCAATCAAAACCGTTTCGTAAAAGTGGCGGAAGGTGTAACAGCACTGGCAGGCGGCCGTTTTTTTTCCTTGTCTATCAAAATGGATGCAACCCTATGGGCCTCCGGATATAACAATCAAACATTTGGTGTTACTGGTCCGGATCAAAATAAATTCATCAAAGTGGCAGACAATGTTACGGCGATTGCAGCATCGGAATACCATTCATTAATGATCAAAAATGACAGGACTATGTGGGCTACTGGTAGCAACACCTACGGTGAAATTGGCGCAGGATCGGAACGGTCTCTGCCAACTTTCACTAAAGTCAAATTACCATAATTACTGCAAGTAGTACATATCTAACCATTTCGGCGAAAACTGCCCCACGTTTAGCTATTTGGAAATTTCGGAACAATTGATCATATCGTTTCGGGGAACTAGAATCAGTATGTTACGCTAAAAAATAACCACATGTTAAAGCTCATTTTAAAGGCTTTTAAAATGGTGTAGATATTTCGTAGGTGATCAATTCGCTATGGAGTCACTCGGTCAAGGCTTGCCGCTGAAGCGATATTTTTAGCGCGATTTAGGATGCATTTGAAACCGCACCGCCGGTCATCGAATCAATTTCACCTAAGGGCCGGAAGGCGGCCGCGAGTTTGGCTATCTCGCGTTCCGATATCAATCTCGGATCAGTGAACTGCCTGTTCATCATTTCTATCGGAATATCAATCATCCCTTTATCGGTTTTGAGAAGAATATGATCGTCAAAAGGCAATGCAGATCGGAATTCTCCAATTTCAGGTTTAAAAATGATTAATCGGATCAGCAGCTCATAGTAAAGAAAAAGAGGGAATTTCATTGACGCAAAGTTACCTAAAGATAAATTTAACATTAAATTATCATTATAACAAGATTAACAGGATGCTTAACAATGATTTAATCTAAAACCATTATTTGCTTTATTTGAAGGACATTAATGAATAGGTGCTGAAGGAATAAGTTCTGTAATATGAAATTTTATATAAAAGGAGAGAATATTTTGATTTTCCCCTCATGTTATGGATAGTGTTAGCGGCAGAATAAGGTTAAAAGTACATTCGAGCAGAAATAGTTCACGAACCTGCATACTCAATCTTTCCAATTTGTTAACAAAAGCATAACACTATCCTCGTAATCTATTGTGCTTCATCGGCTAAATTTGTCCCGGCTATTCAATGAAATAATGAAGTTGCAACCAGAATTATCAGATCAGCAATTATTAGATTCCATTCAGGCGGGCAATGTAAAAGCATATAACTTATTGTTCAACCGGTATTTTAAGCGGATCTATGGCTTTACCTTTTCTTTGCTCAAAGATAGTGAAACAGCGAAAGAGCTTGCAATGGATGTTATGATCAGGCTCTGGCAAAAGGACGGTAAGATTTCAGCTGAACAGGGACTCAAGTCCTACCTGTTTAAATCAGTAAGAAACTCGGTTTATAACCACCTGCGAAAATCACGGCTACTCACACACTCACTAGATTCCTTTCCGGAATATCATGAAATGACTGCATCTTCCGCAGATATACCTTTATTGTATAAAGAACTGGAAGACTTCTATACCGACAAGCTTCAGGGGCTATCACCACAACGTCGGAGGATTTTTGAATTTAGCCGTATTGAGGATTTGACATACAATGAGATTGCCGAAAAGATGAATATTTCCGTGAGCACAGTACGCAATCAAATGAGCTCAACACTAAGGTATTTCCGAGAACACATGGCAGAACATCGTGAAATTTCCATCTTTCTGTTCCTGATTTCTATTACTTTTCGTAAATAGATACCTGTTTTATGTAAAAAAAATACACTGATAATCAATGTTCTACAGGTTTTTCTTCTTTTTTTATTTTTACCAATAGTATTATTTCCTAAAAATGGTGTTATGCCCTTCCAAATAAACTTGGAATGGATCAGCCAGTAGATAAATCACTTATTAAAAAATTCATGGCCGGTGAATGTTCCGCTGCTGAAAAGTTCGCCGTAAACCGCTTTCTTGAATATCCGGAAGGCGAAGCCCTTTTTAATGAAGTACTGCAGCAACAATGGGAAGATGCCGCAAATTTTGAAGTAGGAGCCGAATCTTTAAACGAATGGGAAAAGGAATTAAAAAAAACCTTAGGAATAAAGGATGAAAAGAAGAATAACACAGCTTTTCGGTATATCGGGAACTATCTTTCACGTTATGCAGCGATTTGGATCGTAGCACTCATCGCCATTGGAGCATATGCCGTTTACAGCACAAAAAACAAACAGCGTCATGAGCAAAAATTGATGGTCGTAATGGATGAAAAGATTAATCCTTACGGTCAGCGGAGCTCCTTTCTACTTAGCGATAGTACAAAAATTTACCTTGGGGCAGGAAGTAAACTTTCTTATCCAAGGACTTTCACAGGTGGTCAGAGAATCGTCAGGCTCGTCGGGGAAGCATATTTCGAAGTTAAAAGAAATCCTAAAAAACCCTTTATTATCTATACCGGAAAAATCAGAACGATGGTGCTAGGCACTTCGTTTAAGATCAATGCTTTTGCAGGAAAACCGCTCAGTGTAGCGGTGGCCACCGGAAAAGTAAGGGTAGACAAGCTGAATACCGATCATTCGCTAAAGTCCCTCGCCATATTAGCCCCAGGTTACCAACTTACTTACAATAAAGGTCATGCCGTTACTACCCCGGTACTGGTTTATGATACCCAGATATGGAAAAAAGGCCTGCTCGTTTTCAAAGGGGCATCCTTAAGGCAGCTCACTGAAGAAATTGGGCGTTGGTACAATGTATCGATCAGCATAAAACGACAATCACTAAATAATATTCCAATTGATGTAACCCTGGATGCCAATGTACCCATTAACAAGCTGTTAGACGGGCTTTGTATTATTGGTAACCTAAGGTACAAGATCGTTGGTAAGAATAAAATAGTTGTTTATTAATAGGAATAAATCAACCGGGAAAGGAGTTCTATGTAAAACTACGCTACATAAAAATAACATCCCCGCACAATGGCGGGGACGTATGAAGACAATAAGCATGGAGGATTTCGACGTCAGTCCAGCTTAGTGAATATTAAAAGCAATTCCGGCTAGCCGGGTTAACCCTTAATTTTTCAAAAATATGCAAAAAGGATTATATCAGTATCCTTCAATACCATTAAAAATAAAAGATAACCTCTATTTTATAATGAAGTGTTCATTTATTGCCATAGTTATCAACTTAACACTTGCCAATGTATTGATTGCAAGCACCGGATATAGTCAGAATCTGGAAAAGAAGGTTCAGCTTGAAATCAAAAATGCAAGTGTTAAAGAAAGCCTGCTTGAGATTGAGAAATCAAGTGGTATCCGCTTCCTTTTCAGGGAAGACCTTTTGAATCTGACCATAAAAAATGTGAGCCTAAAAGAAAGCGATATTACCGTTCGGGATGCCATCATTCGTGTATTGGACCGAACAGACCTGGAATATAAAGTTATCAATGGCTTTGTGACTATCGTATCGAAACCAGTCCAACAACGTATTACGGGGAAGGTAGTTGATGCAGTCAGTAAAGAAACAATACCGGGAGTATCTATCCGTATAAAAGGAACCCAAAGCTACAGTACCACAGATGGAAACGGTAATTTTAGCATTAGCATCTCCCAGCCCGAAGCCGTTTTAGTATTTAGCTATATAGGATATAATATGCGTGAGGTTAAGGTTAACAGTAAAAGTTATAACCTTACGGTAGCGCTGAGCAGTTCAAGTATGGCCTTAGGTGATGTCACCGTGCTGGCCAGGAGAAGAACCAATTCAGAAAATACATTGCTGAACGAGCGGAAGGCTTCGGCGACTGTTTCTGATGGGATTTCTGCCCAGAATATAGAAAAAACAGCAAGTATTACCACTACACAGGCGCTGCAAAGGGTGACTGGTGTAACCATAACCGATGATAAATATATTGCCGTACGGGGCTTGGGGGACCGTAGTGTTATTGCAGAATTGAATGGTGCGCGCTTGTCATCTGCTAATCCTGATCGCAGCGCTGTACCACTTGACCTGGTGCCTGCAGCCTTGCTGGATAACATTAATGTCTATAAAACCCTAAGTCCGGACAGGCCGGCAGATGCTTCAGCAGGTCTGATCGAGCTTAAAACCAAATCCATCCCGGAATCACTGGTACTTGAATTTACGGCACAGTCAGGTTTTAATTCAAATGTTGGCCTTGGTGGTCAATACAATAGCTTTTACAACAGCGACCCAGGATTTTTTGGACAAAAAGTAAGCAAGCATAACCTGAGTCAGGATTTCATTAATTTAGGTAAGCAATATCCGGGAGGTTTAGTACAAATTCAAGACCTGTTTATCCAAAGCCGCAATAATCCTGCGTTAGCTACCGAAGCTTATCGGGTAAGCGGTATTATGCAGAGCTTTGACCCGGTATTAACTACTAAATACCAAAAAGCCGATCCCAACCAGGTTTATACCGTATCATTTGGTAACTCCTATAAAGTATTTCACGGGCATACGCTTGGGGTTATTGTAAATGCCAACTATTATCAACGCACAAATGATATATATGATGCTGAGCGTAATCAATACAGCCTTTATCAGGGTGTGGTTACCGGTTCGCCCTCGATATTTAATCCATTGCGTATTCCAAGCTTTATTACTCCGAGTCATCCACGCTTAGGTAATTATTTGAGTTATAAGGAAAACACAGGGACCAAAACGCTGAACTATGGCGGGCTTATCGGGCTTACCTATCAGTTTAATAAACGTAATGAGATCCAGGCGCAATACTTAGGAAGCCGTGGTGCCGAGGCTGAAGGGAGTAACCTTACCGGGGCGTGGCAAAATACTGGATTGAATTTCCCGGTTTATAACATTATTAACCAGTTACGAACCACCTACCGGACTTTTAACACCTATAATTTACAGGGTGAGCATAAGTTTTTGGATAAAGACTGGTCGCCCAAGCTAAGCTATAATTTAAGCAGTTCAAAAAGCACACAGACTGATCCCGATTTCCGGTCGACAGATGTGGCCGATTACCGCACACAACGTTTCCAGGACCCCAATGGTGTTGGCATAGGTTCTGATACTTACGCGTTTGTAAGCGGCTTGGTGCATGGTGCAGGTGTTGATAATAGCGCCGCCCTTGTTGCCGACCCTAACGGCCGCCAATACCGTAAACTGGATGAAACAAATTACAATGTTAAGGCCGATCTGAGCCAGCCCTTCAAAGTTGGCAAGCTGGACCAGTTACTGAAATTTGGTGTCAATTATTTAAGGCGGAACCGCGACTTTACAGAAAATATCCTGGGGTTACCCGGCTCAAACTTAGGTGGTGGTGGCGCCCAGTTGCTTAATGACGCAAAAGGAGATATTAACCAGCTGATATCGCCAAGTAATATTGGTTTACAGGCTCCCGGTCAATATAATAATGAGGGCCAGCCGAGGGTAGGTGGCTTTTTATACCAGATTAAAAAAGCACCGAATAACTATAACGGTACTTACGAAACCCGGGCATTTTACGGGATGCTGGATGCTCATGTGTTAAAAGATCTGCGTATTACCGGTGGTGTACGTTTCGAATCGACCGACATCAGGGCGCATGTGGATACTACTGATGTGTTTGTGCCATCAAACCTGAACGTGCTTACCGGTTTACCAAACCAGCCGGTGGGGTACAGTACCAGCAGGCCAAATACCAGCTACAGGCAAACTTACAAACCCTATTATTCAGTCAACCTTACGTATTCAAAAATAACGGATATGAACTTCAGGCTGGCTTACAGCACTTCGCTTGCGCGGCCTGAGTTACGGGAGATCACCAACGTTTTTGAATTTGACCCTTTCCAGTTCGCTGTTATTGGTGGTAACCCTGATCTGAAAAACCAGTTCACAAAAAGCGCTGATTTCCGTTGGGAATGGTTCAATGGGCCCGGCGAGATCCTTTCAGCTTCGGTGTTTGGTAAGATCATCGAAAACCCCTTGCAAAGGGTATTCAGTTATACCTCACAAGGTAACCTTTCAACCGCGCCCGAGTTTCCGCTGATCATCTATCAAAATGACCCTAATAAAGGTAAAGTGTACGGTATAGAACTGGAGGTGCGCCGTAATCTGGGCAAAATGTGGGATCCGCTTAAATACCTCTTCTTTGGTACCAATCTGTTGTTTGACGTAAGTACCATCGATAAAAATCCGGAAAGGCTTGATGCATCACGTATTAATGACCGCCATGCCCCTGCTACCAGCCCGGTGTTTGAGCAGGCACCATATTCTATCAACGCCTATTTTGATTACGCCAATACAAAAAGTGGAACCAATATAACGACCAGCTTTAACATGGTAGGCGCAAGGCTGGTACAAGTGCAGTTAGATGGTACACCCGATTTGTACGACAGGCCGACACCGACGCTTGATGTGGTTTTCAGCCAAAAATTAGGAAAGCAGTGGACGGTAAAGGGGTTTGCTAAAAACATTTTTGACCCGGCATACAAAACGGTTTATACCAACCCGGGAAACAGTGGTAAATACTATGGGGAGGAATATATCTATCGCATGTACCACAAGGGTGCCGAGTTTTCACTGGGTTTAACTTATAAATTATTCTAAGCTTATGAAAAAGATAAATATTCATAAACAGGCCTGCTACAGCATGTTTTTACTGGTGCTATTTGCCCTTGTTGCAGGTGGCTGTAAAAAAACAAAAATCGATAATGGCATTCCGTTGCTAAACGTGGGCAATTCAACAGCATCAAGTATCCGTTTCTTTAATTACTATGGTGATGCAGATATAACGGTAAACAATAACCCTTTAACTGCTTATCCTATCGGTAACAACAACGGTGGAGGAACGCCGCTGGGCCTCTCCATCTTTCCGGATGGCACCTGGCATAGCGGGGATGATGCCAGCCCATTTACGCTACCAAACAACCTGGTTGATAAAGACGGGAATGTTCGCGTTAGTATTCTCCCAAGGCCTTCCGCCGGTGCTACAGCCGCTCCTTTAATTGATACTATTGTTACCAATAATATTCAACATCCGCAGGATTTTTACCTGATGCCCGATGGGCATTTTCGCACTCAAAACCGCGACAATACACCCTCTGCCAATCCTCAGAATTTTAAGATCCGGATCATAAACCTGCCCAGTACAATAGATCCGATTAACCTGGGACTGATAGGCCCGGTTTCATTAACCTATGCCGATGGGAGCGCTGTTGGTTCACAATTGAATAACGTGCCGGTTGGGGCAGCCTCTTCTTATATCGAGGTACCATATGGTGCCTACCAGTTTAAGCTTTTTATAGCAGGAGGCGGGAGTATAGATCTTACCAAGCAACTGGCGGAATCGCCGCTTACGCCCTATTATGACCCTTGCAATCCAGCCTTTCACCCACAGCAAGGGATTTCGCCGCGCGTACGTACGTTTAAACCGGGCGGGGTTTACAGTATAGTAGTAACCCTCAAAAAGCAAATGCTTTTTACGGATTGTGGCAGGCAAAATAAATTTACATATGCCAACTCATACCGCGTTATTACCGAGCTTGACCCAGGTGTGAACAATACGTATGCCCGTATGCAGGCTGTTAATGCGTTGCCGGGTAAACAGGTAACTATCAGTGTTGATGGCGAGCCATTAGCGGGCCAGCTTCCATATATCGGTTTAAGTCAAACAGGTAAGGCAGCGCAGCCCGAATATAAAATATACGTTCGGGGAAATCACCATGTTACGGCTAAAGATCAAAACGGCGCTTTACTGGCAGAGGCCGATTTGTTGCTTTACCCATTTGATAATTATACCATATGGGCCTACAACAAGCCCGGCGGTAAACCCGCCATCCTTTTCGAGGCCAATGATATGACAGGTACGCTCTATACCTCCAGTTATCACCCGAATACCTCAATTGGCACTCAGCCCGATGATGGCACAAACGGTGCACCACGGCGCACACAGTATAATTATGCCCTGCAATCCAGGTTCCTGAACCTTTGCCCTGATCTGCCTTATGCCACGTTTACCAATGATCATCAGTTGTTTTTGCCGGTTACAGGTTTCAATCAAGATACGATTAGATATTTCAGCGCGTACGTAAACCTTGCACCGGGTATAATGCCGGCAAGAAACTCATCAATAATTTATTCTTTACAGCCCAGTTCTCCTGGTGATGGATCCGGAGGAGTTGATGCCAACACCGCCAGGCAGATGGTACCCGCTCTCATCAGGGTTGCCCAGTCCTCGCCGGGTAAATTACCAGAGGTGCCGGGTATAATCCTGGACGGCATCGCTCCTGTAAACATGTCAGAAAATTTTATTGCCAATGCCGGGCTTTACTCTGTGCCTCAATTTAAGTTCGCCGAAACAGGGGTATATACGGTAGCGCTGGTAGGAACGCTGGCGGGAACATCGCAAGGCAACAAAGCCCGTCTTATAGTAATTAAACATAACAAATAAGCAAATGAAACAATATAAACTGGTATTATTTTTATTGCTGTGTGCGGCAGGTATGGCCGGGTGCAAAAAATACGACGTTAGCCCCTCGCTTGCCGATCCGGCATATATCCGGGTATTCAATAACCTCTCCAATACGGTCGATGTATTGCATAACACACAAGCCGCCCCATTTTTAACCTTCCTGGTAGATCCTAAAACCGATGCTGCCGGGTTACCGGACGATGCAGCAGTAGTAGGCGATTATTTAACTACAAGGCAGTTGTTCAGCCTTTCATATCCCATTAATGAAGGCAACAGTTCAGTAGGTAACGGTACTATAGGTGGTCAGCTAAACCAGCCCGATCCGCCCGTTTTGTACCCTCAGAATTACGAATACCCGGGCAACGCCCATGTGTTAACAGCAACTGCTATTAATGGGTTCGATCTTTCTGCCTGGGCCCAGATAACATCAGGCAAACATCGCATTATGTTTGTGGTAAGGCCGCAAAACAGTACCCCATTCAAAGGACTGTCAACAGCGCAACGCAGCAATATTTTAGTAGATACAACGGTAACCTTAGAGAAGGGCGAGGTTTATACCCTGGAGGTTGTTTCGCGCGACCTGGATAAGAGTAAATATGGATTATATATCCGTAAAGAGCAGTTCATACACCAGGCGTTTGAAGCCAATAAAATTTATACCGGTTTTGTAAACCTATCGGGTAAAACACCGGTAGATACTAAGTACGGCAGAGATTTTTTCTTCCCTGATAAGGTTAAAATTAACTGTACCTATAACATACACAACGATCCGGCAACAGGAGATGCTTCCGGCAATGGCAGCAATCAGTACTTTGATCCTTTACCGGGGTATAATAATGTTTATTACACCACCCTTACTACCAAAATGGATACGGAGATACCTTACCTGGCATTGCCTTTATTGCCCGAAAGCGCTTTCTTTTACCAGGGGATAATTCGCAGGTATGCCAATTTTGCCAAGTTTGATGCCGGCAATATGCCCTATGTGCAGTTTACCATGGTTGATGCTGATAAGCCGGTTATTGGGGGAGATGGTGTGGATAACCCTACGGATTTTACACTTACTTCATCTCAGGACCCGGCGATATACAATAATTACAATGCTAACACTACGTCTATTTCCAAATATACGCCCAATCTTAACCTAGTTGTAAATACAGGATTCAATTACCATGTATACAGCACGCTGAACATCATGGAAATGGTTTATGACCGTGTTTACCTGATGCAGATACAACGGGATTTTGACACAGTGCCCAAAAATTAAACAGCAATGAAAAAAAACAAATATTATATATTATCCGCACTGGTAATGCTGGTAAGCATACAGTTTGGCTGCTTAAAAAACGCGGACGTACTGCCGCAGGCTTATGCTGATAATCGCCCCATAATTACCATTTTAAAGAATAATTACACGTTCAGTATGCTATATGGCGCCTTGCAACGCACAGGTCTTGATAAAACGCTGGAAGGCAGTGGCCGCTTTACCTTACTGGCGCCGGATAATGATGCCTTTAATAACTCGGGCATCACTGCAGATAGTTTGGCCAAAATAGATATTGCTACGCTAAAAAAACTGATCGGTTACCATATCATTAAAGCAGATATCCCATATAACGCTATCCCCCAGGCAATTGATTTTCCGTACCAAAGCCTGGCTGGGCCCGCAGTTTATTTCTCTGTGCCCCAAACGCAGACAGGGGCAAAAACTGTTCATATCAATGGTGTAACAGTTAAAAAACTGGACGTACAGGCGGTCAATGGATATATCATCGTTTTAAACAAGGTGCTTTATTACCCGGCAGGTAGTGTAAAAGCAATATTGGAAGGCAATCCGCGCTACAGCTTTTTTACTAAAGCCCTAAAAAAATTCGGACTATTCGACCAGTTAGATAAAACGGGGCCGTTTACCATAATGGCTCCAAGCAACGATGCCTTTTTACAGAACGGGATGGATGAAACGGCCATTAACGCCATGGATACTGTCAACTACAAAAAATTTCTGTTCAGCGCGTACATTCTTTCGCCGTACAAATTTTTTGTTAGCGATCTGACTGATGCCCCTTTGGGTAATACAGCTGTTCCCGGCGTTGTTACGCCCGATTTTATCCAGGTAACAAATCCGGGTAATGGGCCCAATCCGGCAACGTATGGTTTGTTTAGTCTCGATTGGAAGGCGATTCAATATTACCAGTTGCCGCCATATTATGGCAACGCCTATATCTATGGGCCGGCAGTTCAGATTAATGAACCCGATCACCTGGCGCTAAATGGCATAGTGCATGGTTTAAACGGCATTGTTATGCCTGTAGACAGTGCCAGAATTCATTAACCATGATTATCACAAAACAATGAAAAAGAAAATACTACATATTTATTTTGTTGCGCTGATAGGAGGTGTTTTTTTAAGCACGTTACTAAGCAGTTGCCTGAAAAAGACCGATCTGGATATCAAACCGTCAACAAGTATGTCATTTGATGGAAAAGACCTGGTTAAGGTAATGCAGGGCGAAAGCTCGGTGCAGTTATTTTACCAGGCCTTTAACAGGCTGGGGCTGGCGGCAAGTGTGACTAACGATAAAGGCTTTACCATTTTTGCCCCTACAGATTCGGCCATGAAAGCCGCGGGTTTAGATGCCGCCGCCATAAATAGCTTCCCGCTTGATTCGCTGCGCAAACTGATCACCGGCCAAATTTCGCCCGGTGCTTACGATGATCTTGCACTGAGCAATAGTGTTACCGCTACCCAGGTACCTACTTTGCAAAGTACAATAGTAACTACGCCTACCGGCGGCCAGTCTGTTGCTTATATCCCTGTTTTTGTAAAGGAGCAGGGTGGCTTGTATTTTAATGGAGTTAAAGCAAACAAAAATGGGGAGGTGATCAAAGCCTCGAATGGCTATTTGTATAAGGTAAGTGGCCTGATAAATACGCTACCTTCCAAAATGTTATATGATTTTATTGCGGCCGACCCTGAGCTAAGTTTATATAAAGAAGCAATAAGGATTGCGGATAGTGTAAGGTTTGAAGGTGAGTTTGGATTTGATGATGGTACCGGAATGGTAACCATGCTAAGTACCATGCCTGTTTCTTACAGGAAAGGGGTATTACCCACAGTGCTGGTGCCTACAAACAAAGCCTTTCGCAATGCAGGGTTTAATACTGTGGATGATTTGCGACAACTGGCCACCAAATATTATGTTGGCTACGATTTAAACACTTTCACCTCTTTTTACTACTCCTCGCTCGATAGCGTATTACAACACCATGTTATTTACAATGCAAAACTTGGAGGGGCAGGCAGCCCGGTATTGGTACTTTATAACGACATGCTAACTCAAGCGGTTAACAATAATGCGTACAATATTTTCTACGGCTTTATTGAGGGCCTTTATTTAAAAATTAATACGCCACTCGTTTTTTCTGCCGCAGGCAATAATGTAAACGTAAAGTGGAGTAATGATCCGGCCATTCCATCGATATCGGTGCCCCGTGACGCATCGCCCGGGCATCCGGTAAATAATTTTGTTGGGGCCAATGGCGCACTATATAAAATTGACAAACTTTTTTATCCGGCAGTAAAATAATATAGCGAAAATGAAGATCATCATACAAAACATAAGTAGATTAAGAAAGCGGTTTAAGCAAACGACTCTTATATGCCTTACCGTGCTTGCAGCAACCGGGTGTAAAAAAGATAATGCAAGCGATAATAATAACACTACTTCTGATGGCAGTACGATTAAATTTGTACTGAACGATAATTTCAACTTCAGCGTAATTAATGGGGCCCTTGCCTACGTTGGAATAACCGACACCCTTGCAAAACCTGGCCCATATACTTTTCTGGCGCCAGATAACAACGCCTTTAGTTTGTTGAATATGCCAACCCCGACTAAAAGCAGCTTTGATTTTTATACGAAAGCGCGATTGACTGATCTGATAAGGTACTGTATTTTGCCGCAGAAAATATCGTTTAAGCATGAGTCCTTAGTTCAGAATAAGCCGCTTTTAACAGCCACGGGCGGGAATGTATACTTAACCAGGTATTTAAATGGTACAGATACGGTAACAACAATAAACGGGTTAAAGCTTACAAGCGCCGATAATGCGGCATCTAACGGCTACATACAGGTATTACCCCAAGTACCGAACCCGGAGACATACAGCAAAGTTATGGATTATCTGCATAATGATACCACGCTAACCCTGTTTGCCGCCGCATTGCACCGCGCCAACCTCGATGTTTCGCTGTTAGCAGGCAAGGATGCTTATACACTGATGGCACCTTCCAACGCAGCTTTTCAAAATTCGGGGAAACTGGGCTTGAATTTGGGTGTCAGCACATTGGATAGCATCTTTAAGGCAGATCCGGTTAAACTGGCGGCTTTCCTCAAATATCATATCATTAAAGACCGTTTTTTTGAAGGAGATCTGTACCGGTATACAGTAGCCCATCCTGACGGGATACAGACGCTTGATGGCAGCAATGTAATTATCGGTGGAAACCCGGCTGGTTTCCATGCCATCACCGTTACAGGCAGGGGTAACCATGGTATACCGGCAGCCATTGCACGGCCACAGTCTGGTAACCAAACGGTTTATTACGCTAATATACCTTGCGGTAACGCCGTGATACACATTATTGACAGAGTACTCATCAAATAAAGCCATTTAAATGAAAACAAAATACTATCATTTTAACAACATGAGGTTATACAAAACAGGCTTTATTGCGCTGATTGTGATCATGCTCCCTGCTTTATTTTTGGCCGGGTGTAAAAAAAACAATGATGCCGGCTTCAACAAAGCCACATCAACTCTTTTCCAATATATTAATGATAACAAACAGCTGACATTGTATCGGGCTGCACTAAAAAGGGCCGGAATAGATAATGCAGAAATGTTTAGCAGCGGCGGCCCGCTAACGGTGTTTGCGCCGGTAGATTCGGCCTTCATCAAGGCTGGTTTAACATTAGACAGTATTAATAAATACGACCCGCAAACCTTATCGGGGGTTTTAAAGTACGGTATGGTTTATGGTAAAGTGAGCAGCGGGAGCCTGGTCGGGTTTTACCAGCAGGATGCAGCCAGTAAGAACGGTACCTACAAACCAAGGGTTAACAAAAACTATTACGGTATTTTCTTTGATGGTATCTCATTGATTAATGGCGGTAGCACAGATCTGAACGATGGCGTTTTACACGAATTAAACCGCGTTCCGTTGCCGCCAACTACCAATGTATTTGCCACCATCAGTAAAACACCAGATCTCACCATTTATACAGCTATACTCAAACGGATCGGTCAGGACGGGGCCTTATCCGTTCCGCCGCCTATTAATCCCAATAATCCTGATTACAGTGATCTAGGCCTTTACTATACGGTATTTGCACCTACCAATGATGCCTTTAAAACATTCGGTTACCCGGATATCCAGTCTGTTGAAAATACCGATGTTTCCGTATTACAACAATTGATAGTTAGAGATACATATTTGCGCCAGGGGAAATTGCTGACATCGGTTTTTAAGGGTGGATATAATCTTAGTAGCGGTTCCGGTTTCTATGTGGAGGCTGATGGGTTTGCCATTTTCACCGCAGGCAATTTATCGCTTACGCATATCATACGCCCGGATATTATCGCAACAAATGGCATAGTACAAGTAATAGACCAGGTAATGGTAGCTCGATAAGTATCAGCACGGTCATTTTATTAAAAACAAATTTTTGGCGTGGCTAAAACTATCCGGCCAAACACGGAAAATTATATTCAAGAGATGAAAAACGTAAAAAAATATTTCATACAGGCCATGCTTTGCATATTAGTTTGCATTGCAGGTACTAAGGTGTATGCCCAGGAAACAAGCGGCGGTTTGCGGGGGCAGGTACTGGACGCGACGAAGCAGCCCCTGCCGGGCGTAACGGTAACAGCGGTGCATACCGCCTCAGGCACACGGTATGCTACAGCAACAGGTAACGACGGGCGCTATAACCTGCCCGGATTACGTGTAGGCGGGCCGTATACCATCGAGGTGAAATTCCTGAGCATGAACACGGAAAACAGGACGATTCAGCAGATTAGCCTGGGCGACCCGCTGACACTGAACTTTGTGCTGACGGATAATACCAAAGCACTAAGCGAGGTAGTGGTAAAAGCCACCAAAAGCAGCCCGAAAGCGAATAACTACGGCGCGGGCCAAAACATCTCCCGCGATCAGATCAGGAACCAGCCTACGATAAGCCGCAGTATAACCGATGTGACCAAACTGGTACCGCAGGGTTCTAAAGACAACTCATTTGCCGGAACCAACTTCAGGTATAATAACGTAACGATAGACGGCGCTGTCAATAACGATGCGATCGGTTTTAGCCCATCAGCAGGGGGGCAAACCGGTTCATCGGGCATGCCGGGTTCCTCAACCCGTACCAACCCCGTTTCATTAGACGCGATAGAAGCCATACAGGTTTATATTGCACCCTATGATGTGAAGATCGGTAACTTTACCGGTGGTAGTATTAACGCCGTTAGCCGTTCAGGTACCAACGATGTGCATGGCTCAGTTTATGGTTTCGGCCGTAACGCCACATTGGTAGGCCCCGACAATACCGGTACAGAGCTTAACAAAAAACTGCCGTCGGCGTTTTATGATTACCAGACCGGTTTCCGCGTAGGTTTCCCGCTGATCAAAAACAAACTGTTCTTTTTTACCAACGAAGAGATAACTCGCAGAAGGGACCCTGTACTGCAGGTAGCAGGCAGCCCGGCAACAATAGGTATCCTGAGCAAACAGGACGCGCAGAACATCATCGACTACTCTATTAAGAACTATAACTTCGACCCGGGCACGGCGGGGCAGTATAACTCCAGCTCCAACTCCATCAAGTTCTTTAACAGATTGGACTGGAACATCAACGACAAGAACCAGCTGGCTATCCGTAACAACTATATCCGCTCGGATGCCATCAATATGGAAAGGGACCAGTTTGATTTCCGTTTCGGCAGCATCGCCTATAAACAGAACAACAACCAGAACTCCACCGTAGCCGAACTGAAAACAAGGTTCAATAATAATTTTTCAAACAATGCAGTAGTAGGGTATACCAATATTCATGATTACCGCACGCCAACCAGCGACCCCTCTTTCCCGCAGGTACAGATAGTAGGTAACACGCCGGGTAGTACCATCTTCTTTGGTACCGACAGGGAGGCATCCATCTTCAATATGAAGCAAAGCACCATTGAGCTGACCGATAACCTGATGTGGAACTTAGGTAAGCATACGCTTACTGTTGGTACCCATAACGAGCTTTATAAGATCAACTACGGCTTTGTAAACGCCTGGAACGGCAGGGTAACCTACGAAAGCATAGGCGACTTTTTAAACAATAACCCCGAACGGGTGCAGGGCAGCTACAACTATACCAATAACAGCCGCGACTATATTCTGGCCAACCCGGGAGCAAAGTTCAACATCAATTTTTATAGTGCCTACGTACAGGATGAGATCCAGGTAACGGAAAAGTTCAGGTTTACGCCCGGCATCAGGTTTGATTATCAGGATGTACCAACCAAACAGATATTAAGTGACAAAACTACCAACGCATTTACAGACCCCAATTTCGGTACTACTTACACCTACACCCCGCTCAACCAGATCACTGGGAACTACCTGGGTAAAATTCAGGTTTCGCCGAGGATCGGTTTTCGCTTTGATGCCAGGGGCGATCAAAGCCTGGTGCTGCGCGGTGGTTTAGGCATGTTTACCTCACGCATACCTTTTGCCTGGTTAGGTTACGCGTTCTACAACAATGGCAATACATACGGATCTTATGATCAGAAAACGGATGGTAACCCGCCATATGTTTTCAACGGTAACCCGCTTAAACATCAACCGGGTACAGGCATAGGCGGCTTCGCTGGTCAAAACGGCCAGATCACCAACGATGTTAACGCCGGTAAAACACAAGTGGACGCGGTTGATAATAATTTTACTATGCCCAAAGTGTTGAGGGGGAGCCTGGCGCTCGATTATAAGGACCAGGCAGGCTTTAAATATACGGTAGAGGGCATCTATACCAAAACCATAAAAGACGTAATTTTCAGGCAGGTTAACTTAACCGATAACCCGACTTATTTTGCGTATGATACAGCCGCTACGCAAAGGAAGCAGCCCATCTTCCCGGGTCAGAATTCCAGAAACCCGCAGTTTGCCAATGCCTATGAAATGTCAAACACCTCGCAGGGATACAGGTACAGCATCACCGGGCAGGTAGCCAAGAACTTTGATAACGGCTTTGGGTTCACAGCAGCCTATACTTATGGTAAATCCAAAGATGTATCCAATGGGATAAGAAACTCCTTTGAGTCCAACTGGCAGTTGAACCAGGCCCTGAATCCTAACGATCCGCAACTGGCAAACTCTAACTTTGACATTCGTAACCGGATTGTGGTGAGTGCAAACTATAGAAAAGCATGGGATAAAATGTGGGTAAGCAGTTTTTCCTTGTTCGTTACGGCGCAGTCGGGCAGCCCGTATACGTACGGATTTGTAAATTACACACCGCAAAACACGCCACAGCAGATCGGACTGGCTTATATCCCGGCAAAAGGCGAATCGGCCAATTTCTTTGCGGCCACGCCAACGCAGACCGTGCAGCAGCAGGCCGATGCTTTTGACAAGTTTATTGACAACAATAAGTACCTGAGTTCGAGAAGGGGCGGCTTTACAGAGCGGAACGCGGCACGTACCCCATGGAATAATAATGCCGACTTTCACTTCGCGCAGGACATCAACTTTAATACCGATAAGGACGCATCAAAACTAAAGACGCTTACCGTCAGCGTAGACATTATGAACTTAACTAACCTAATCGACAAGAATTGGGGTAAAGTGTATTTCTCCCCAAATACTTATAATTCCACCTCAAGCGTAGGATTAATCCCTTATATTCCTGCCAGATCATCACAGGGTTATCCTTTGTATCAGTTTGTGAACCCGGGAGTGCCTTATTCTGTTGACCCACTGGCCTCCAGGTGGCAGATGCAGATTGGGGCAAGGTATACTTTTTAAATTCATAACCGTTCCGGCCCAAGCTGGAACGGTTAAGACCAAAAGAGAGCAAAAAAGAATACTGGCTTCAACGCAGATCCTTTCCAGTTTTGGGAAAATGAAAGAATCTATTCCCTCAAGACTTCTTGAGCTTGCCCAGGGCATTGTTATTGTTCCAAAGCTGATTAATGCAGGTTTTGTGATCGGAGCAAAACGTGGAAGGGGCATTGCTATGGTGAAAAGGGCAGACGGCTCCTGGGGTAATCCTGTATTTGTAACCATTACCGGCGGAAGTGTTGGTCTTTAGGCGGGTGTACAGTCGACTGATCTTGTGCTTGTTTTTACCCATGCCAATAGTCTGACTGCGATCAAGAAAAGCA
Source organism: Pedobacter psychrodurus (assembly GCF_032678585.1). Lineage (GTDB taxonomy): Bacteria > Bacteroidota > Bacteroidia > Sphingobacteriales > Sphingobacteriaceae > Pedobacter > Pedobacter psychrodurus_A. The sequence continues at coordinate 220,020 of NZ_JAVTSN010000004.1, forward strand.
GCTTTACCCTTGGTGGTGATCTTTCTATTGCGGCAGGTCCCCTGGGACGGAGTTCTGCAGTGAATACAGACTACAAACTCGATGCCGAGGTGTATTCCTATTCCCGTAGCAAGGGGCTTTTTGCAGGGCTCTCGGTAAATGGCGCATCGCTTGAGATTGATGCGGCTGCAAATGCTGTAGTATATGGCAAAGATATGGATGTTGCGGAAATTTTTGCTTCCGGTGGGGATCCTGATGATGAAATAGGAGAACTTAAAGCTGCGATTACCAAAATGAAGTAATTGAATTATTATTTTTAGATCATGAAGAAAATCATTTTAGTTTTACTATTGGCAATTGCAGGCTTTTCAGGCTATGCACAGACCTATCAGGCGATGACCAGCAAGAATAAGACTTATCTTGAAACACTGAAAGGGTTAAGCTATACTTATAAGCAAGGGGTTGTTACCTTGAAGAATAACGAAAAGTACGAATAGGAAGGAGGTTTGAGATTTTATGCGGTTAAGGAATAGAAGGAGGTGAAGTAGGGGCTGATTTACGGAAAAGCCTTATTTGTTGATTGTTAATAATTTGAAAGATAAAACATTCTTATTTTTTTTATATTCGTTAGTCCATAAAAAATATATGAAACGCACGCTCTTAATTCTGTTTACCACGGGTATATTTTCAAGTTGCAATTTTTTTAGCCAATCTGATTCCATATCGCTTATTCCTTTCGTCGATAAAGAAAACAAAAGTGGTTATCTCGACCAGGAAGGAAAAATTGCAATTACACCACAGTTTGCCGAAGCCACAGTCTTTCGGGACGGCTTGGCCTTAGTGCAGATGATGGGACTGGAAGGGAAGTGGGGATATATTGATAAAACAGGGAAAATAGTTATAAAACCAATATACCAAAGTGCTACACCATTTGGCGATGGCCTGGCATGGGTAACAAAGGAGAACTCTCCACCCATGGCTATAACCAAGGACGGTAGTCTGAAGTTCAAATTTCCCAGTGCCTATCAAGTACATGTTTTTTCAGAGAGGTTAGCCGGATACTACGTAGAAGGCGACGGACCAGGCAGATTTGGATTCGTAGATGTTAACGGAGAGATAGCAATTAAGCCACAGTTTGTTAGCGGACAATCTTTTCATAGCGGACTTTGCGCAGTTGAAGGAAAAAATAAAAAATGGGGATATATTGATCCCACCGGAAAAAACATAACCGGTTTCAGGTTTGATCTGGCCGATGACTTTGTAGGGGATCTTGCCATGGTAATGGTGAACGGAAAAGCAGGCATTATCAATAAATCCGGAGCCTACCTGATTTCTCCCAAATACGACAAAATCATACTTTTAAAAAACCGCTTTCTGTTTACCGAAAACAACAAGACAGGCTGGTGCGACCTGAAGGGAAATATTATTGTAAATGCCGAATTTGATGAGGTAGGGGCAAGTGATAATTCTGATATAATGACGGTAATGATGAGCGGTAAATGGGGGCTTGCTGATCATGAAGGCAAAATCCTTGTAAACCCGCAGTTTGATGGCTGCACCTCGTTTATTGGGAAGGTTGCGTTCGTTAAGTCGGGAGGGAAGTTGGGGATGATTGATCAAAAAGGGAGCTACATATTACAGCCGAAGGAAGGATTTGAGCCTGCCGACGATTTATTCGCATATTTATTTAAAGGCGTTGATTTCTTTAACAGAGAGCACAGTATTTCAGGCTGGATCAGAACGGATTACCTCGATTTGGACAAGATTATCAGTGTTGTGAATTTTGAAAAACCCGAAGGTTGCACTTTTAGTGACACTTATGGGACTATACTATCAAGATTTAAAATTCAGCCGCTTCATCTGGAAAAACATTTTCCAACGCTACTTTATGAAAAAAAACAGGTAACCAACGCCGCTGCGTATGGTGTCGCAATGATCACAGAGGATGAGAATATTGATATTAAACAAGCTAAGCCCGATGCTTTTGCTTACTACTTTACCCTTTCTTGGATAAATTCCAAAAAAGCAGAAACAGTTGTCAAAGCGTTTGAAAAGAAGCTTGCACAATACCGGTTACTGAGCAGGGGATATGATGGTAAAAAATATACCAGCATTTTTGAAGGAAAAAGCAATAGGGTGATTTTGAGCTGTGACCGTGAAGATCGTGTCATAGTAATGATTTTAAACTTAAAAACTCCGATCCAGAAGTATCTCCAGTCCCTTTCCTCAAGTATTCAAGAGGATTCAGTAGATATAGACTTAAGTGAGGACAGCGTTGCAGTGGACACAACCGGTTATAATTAAATTTATCAGTATGGATATTCGCCTAAATAGATTTTTAAAAATAATTTCTCCTGCCATTGTTTTTTTTGTATGCTTGAACGTAACTGTTCCATCCAAAGCTCAGGAAACCAAGAAATATCAGTATCATACACTGGGGGGAAATGACAATTATTACAACGTCGCCAGACGTTACGGAATTGATGTCAAGATGCTGATGGATGAAAACGACAATAAAGAATTACATCTCGGTGATGTACTTAGATGGCCCATTGCTGCAACTAGACCAATTCAAAGGGTTGACAAAAAAAGCATTGGCCGACTTCCTTCCGTAATGCCTAAACAGGCCAAAAGAGCAGATGTGCCCACGGCACTTTCTACAAAAAAAATAGATGCGCCACTGTTATCAGAGGGGTTTGATGCAATACATAAATTATGGGACCGTATTTATTAATAGGTGGATTAGGATTTACTCTTGGGCTTAGTAGAAATGCGAGATAAAAAAAACATAGAGTAAATCCCAGCGAACTATTGGAGATTTCACTAAAAGTGGCACTTCACCACTTTTGGTCTGCGATCCGTTTACACCGGAACTGCTAAGACAGCAGGAAAGTGTAGAACGCAATGATGCGTTTAACTATAGTTCTGTATTGGTGCGATTTCAATCTCCCAGGTATCGGGATGAAAGCTTAGCCCACATGGACGTGGCCTAACGATTACATTTGTGCAAGCTTGGGATAAAAGGTGGTAACCGGAAGTCCGATCTGGAACCCCATCGAGCAAAGTTGAATAAGATTACGAGAGAAACCTGTGTCTGAATCATCGGAGTTGCGAAATAGCGAAAGGGACAAATTACGCTATCACCAAAAGGTGCGGAATACCAGACTAATCTGAAAGTATCAAAGTTCCGATTGATATCAGTCAATTCCCTGTGTACAGCAGGAATCTAAGTTCAACGTAAAACAGAATTATGGAACGGAGTAACCACCATACCCGCTCTCAAAGGTCAAACTTTGAGCAGACAGTAGGCCGCATGCGATATGTATGGGGAGGGATTGTTTCAGAAGCAAATGCGAAAGTAATGTTTGGGATAAGCAGACAGAAACACGATTATTTGGAGGATAGAGTTGCAAGTAGCAGTAAACTATATTCCCCGCTCGTTCAGTAACGAAGGCGCGGAGCGCCAGAATATATTACCAAAGATTCGTGTAAATATATCGGTCATAACGAGACCAAGATCAAGCATAATAAATCCAGTTATTCCAGTCTTTTTGAATAATAGGTTTTTAATATAATTTAAAATGGCCTATAAGATTTTCTTACAGGCCATTTCTGTTATAGGCGGGCTGTCTGGATATACCGATTTGGCCCCTTTCCGCCAATTTTTAATTATTTATAAGGCAATGATGAATATTGTTTATAAGGCCTCAAATCAGGGGAACATCCGGTCGCTTCTCCAAAGCCTGGCAGTTAACCATAGGGTTTTATGGTTGCTTTTTTTTAATGAGCTTTCTTTTTTGGCTGGGCTGGGCATCTGCTATATTTTTTGTTCCGGAATGAGGCGGCGTTTATCGCTGGCAGGGGTGTCGGTTCTGCATTGTTGATTTGGTACCAAGATTGATTTTATATGTTTTTTGTTTTGGCTGTTTTCCTGTGTGCCGGGCCATCTGCTCATGTCTTTTGTTAAGAAAAGATGGCGCGTCTGTCCCTGACAGGAAGGGGCTATTTGTGTTGTCAAATTTATTTTAAGGTGCTTAATGGTCGTTTCGCCAAGGTAACTCTCTGTTTGGCCACGGTGGTGTTAGGTTTTATTTTCGGTTGCTTATTTTGTTTGGCTGGATTGATTTGGGGCTTGTCTGCTGATCGGTTCAGGTTAATGATCTGTTATGAACTGGTTTGGAAAATTTATACTGACTGTTTTTATTAGCTTCTGCTGTATGGTCGGGGCGCCTGGGGCCAGGTATTCGGTTTCGGTTTTGTTGGTGCTGTTGGCTAAGGGCTGTTGGGTGCTTTTTGTGGCTGCTATTTTTTTTTGAAGAGGGATAGAAGAAGTAAAAGGAGGAAAGGTTTTGAGGATTTTATGCGGTGGAGGGATAGGAGGAGGTGAGGAGGGGGCGAAAAAAAGGAACTAGCCTGGTAATTCTGTTTGGTACAGTTGGTGTCTGTTATAGTTATGGTTAATTTGATTTATCCTTTTGGTATTGTTCGGCTGTTTTTAGGAAGGTTAAATTTTTTAGTGTTTTCAGGTTTTTTATTTTGGCTGTCCCCTGCGGGCCGGGCCATTTGCTCATGTCTTTTGTTCCAAAAGGATGCCGCGTCTGTCCCTGACAGGGGGAGGTTTATTAAATCTTCATTATTGACTTCCATGCGTCATCACATTAAAAAGGGGATAATCAAATTAATGAGTTAACCCCTGAATTTATGTCCGACTGCGCTATAAATGTCAATCAAGCAATTCCTCCAGATATTTCTCTGCATTCTTAAGTTCTCCCATAAAGATAATCCTACGGTTCCTATCAAGGATTATAGTTGTTGGACAGATTTTGACTTCTACCAGACCGGCGTTATTTGTCTTCTTCTCGATTATGTTTTTAAAGGTATAATTTCTGGATTCCAATGCTTGGAAGGCTTGATTGATCGTATCACTTTTCATTGGTATATTAACGGCCATAATATTTACTCTACCTTTGTAACGCGGATTGTCATATGCCTTCTGGAATTTTGGGAACTCATCAAAACATGGTTTGCATCCGGAAAACCAATAGTCCAACATTATGTAATCCGATTTCAGCTCAGTTGTTGTCAATAATGCACCATTACGTTCATAACCAGTAACAGTCATCTTATTACTTTCCGATACTTTTCCGTCCAAACTATTGTAGTTCATCAGGTTTTGCCACAGTGGGTACCCGAATTTTACCATCCAAAAAGTGATTAAAAAAGATGAGATCAGCACTGCGATTTTTCCGGTGCGAAGAGAGCATATATAAATATATGCCGTGACAGTGCCAAGAATATGAAAAAGCATATCTGGTAATGTCGATAAAGATGTGCTAAAAGAAAAGACGCGGATTGGCAGCTGGATAAGTAAAATTCCCATTGCGGCATGAAAAGCAATACCCTTTACGGGCAATTTGGATTTATTCAAACGCCATATCAGTAATACGAATATGAAATAACAGAACAAACCGATTACGGTACTGTAACCAAGGCCGAAAAGTCTCAAGGGTGAGATGGCCATCTCGAGTATTATCGATAATATGACCACTAAAATTTTTTGCTTCACTTTCATGTTAGTATTACGGTTGTTGTGGATTTAAGTATTCGTAAAGATAATTCTTAATATTTAATACTTCTGCTGATTCAACCTTGACGGGTATTTTCAATGTTTCCTCTGCGAGTATTCTTGCGGCCTTCTTCCGTCCGTTCAAATTGTATAATCTGACCAGTCTTGTCATAAGACGGGTAAATCAGGTATGGCAAACTGACATCACTTATATCCCTATGAAAAAAGGGTTTATGTATATGATGGCTGTTATTGATGTCAAAAGCAGGTATATCTTAAATTGGAGTATTTCCAATACCATGGATGCAGCCTGGTGCACTGAAGTATTAGAGGAAA
>NZ_JAVTSN010000005.1:0-215691 GCF_032678585.1 Pedobacter psychrodurus
TTATTTGCTGTTCAGTTTCATATACCAGGATATAATCCCTTGATTTCAAAACGTATAGTGGTTGTATATTTAATGCCTTTACAATTATTTCAGGGGGTGGAGCCGCTATCGGTTTTCTGGAAGGAAAATCCAATGCGTAAACATCTTCATTTATGGTTACAGTTAATGCCCCGCTTGCTGTTTCAAAAATGATTTCTTTTCTGCCATAGTTCATAATGGTGTGTAGTACGTGAGTGGCCGCCAGGGTGGCATGTCCGCATAAATCCATTTCGATCTCTGGTGTAAACCAGCGCAGGTGTATGTGTGTTCCTTTGTCTATAAAAAAAGCAGTTTCTGCAACTGCATTTTCTTGTGTAATCTTGAAAAGTATTTCATCAGGAAGCCATTCTTTTAACGGAACAACACATGCCGGGTTTCCGCGAAATATTTCATCGGTAAATGCATCAATTTGATATAGGTCTAACTTCATATAAATCTCTTATTTGTTGGATACAAGGTTTTTCACACAGATGTTATCCGAAAGCTTATGCTAAAATAGCCCCAAATATCAATATTTTTTGTAAAATTGATCTCCATACATTTGCTAAACCATCTCTTACAAATTGAAAAACCGGCAATCAGCTATTATCAAATTCCCGATATCGCCTTTGGCTAAAGCAGGCATGATAATCAAAAATATGCAGCATGCTGATCCTGTTACTGAACACGATCATTCAAAACCCCATCGCGATGACCATTATCTGCTAATGGTGGCCACAGCCGGAAATTTCGTCATTAACATCGATTTTGAAGATCATGCCATAACATCACCTGCCATGGTCATGATTTTTCCAGGTCAGATCCATCATGTTGTTTCTTCAGGCGATATGGCAGGTTGGGGAATGAGTGTAGACCCGGCACTGATGGATAAAGAATTTCAATTGATCATGGAAAAAGCTTTTCGCAGACCTCTGGCATTAGATCAACATTCTGCTTTTTATGGACATATAGCCATTTTAATGGGACAGATGGAGAAATTGCAAACAGAAGCAGAAAATCTATATCATGTGCGCGCCAATCATTCCATACTCGACGCGTTCCTTGGACTGCTCGCTGCTGAAATCTCAAAAGTAAATGCCATTGGAAAAACAAAAGTCAACCGTGGCGCAATAATCGAACAGGCTTTTAGGCAACTGCTTAAAATGCATTATAAAGAACAAAAACAGCCTGCATGGTATGCTGCTGAGCTGAATATTTCTGTAGCGCATTTATCGGATACCTTAAAAAAATTAACTGGCGATGCGGTGTCGGCTTATATCCAGCAATATTGCATGCTTGAGGCCAGGCGGCTCCTCTGTTTTACTAAATTTACAGCGAAGGAAATTGCTTATCAGCTGGGTTATGAAGAACCGGTGTATTTTGGCAAATTATTCAAAAAAGTTACCGGTTTTACCGCACTTCAGTTTCGTCAACAATACCGCGATTAGCACTATCAATACAAGGTTTTAGCCTATTTTTAATTCCTTTTATCTGCGTTCTTTGCCTTGTAAAAATTGCAAAGATGAAAAAGAAAATAAAAGTATCGACCATTTTAGAGGTGGTTAGGGAAGCGGGAGATCTGTTTCTTCAAGAATATAAGCTTAACGCCATTCCAATCAATAAACAACAATTCTTTAGCGCACTAAATTCCATAGATGAGCGCTGTATGGCTGTTTTGAAAGCCGGATTGAATGATGAATTTCCGGAAACGGCATGGAATACAGTTGACGAATTTGATCACGATGGACAGAAACAAGCACTGCCGCTGTCCAAATATTGGGTTTGTGATGCCATGGATGGCGCTATACAATATCTGCAACATATTCCGGGATGGACCATCAACCTGGCTTTGATCTGCGATGGAGAACTGTACTTTTCGGTAATTTATGATCCCCTGGCCAACGAAATGTTTTGGGCTGAGAAAGGGTCGGGCGCATTTATGAACGGTAATCCCATCCAACCACTTGCGAAAACAGATCCGGATATCATGCTTGCTGTTTTTGAATATGGGCATCAGGATCCCGCCATCCCTGGTTTTAACCAAAAGCACGGTACTGCCGTTACAGCGCTGTTAAACCAGTATGGCGTGGTGCGCAATTACGGCCCTCATGGTCTGCAATTGGCTTATGTTGGTGCGGGTAGGATCGATGTATTTCATCAATTGGGATTAGATACCTTCAATTGGCTCGCTGGTATCTTAATTGCCAGAGAAGCAGGTGCTGAAATCTTAAATGCTAAGGGAGAAAGCTGGAAATGGGGTGATGAGAGTTTGCTTGTTTCTTCTCCTGGAACCGGAAGAAGATTGATCGAAGAAACAGCAGGAAATATTCTAAATTAAAGAAAATGAAAATTACGATAATAGGTGCCTCGGCCGGCACAGGCCTTGCCGCCGTTCAGCAGGCATTGGCGAAAGGACATGATGTTACAGCCTTGTCTACGCAAACAGCAAGTATTCCCGATCATTCCCGTTTAAATAAGGTTAATGGTAGTGCTACTTCAGTGGAGGATCTGAAAAAGGTAATAATTGGTGCGGAAGCGGTAATCGTGACTATTGGCACCAGGAACAAAAAGCCGAATACACTTTTTTCGGATACTGCTATGGCGCTGGTAAAAGCAGGTTTAGAAACAGGCTTTAAAGCACCAATATTGATTATTACGGGTTTTGGTGCAGGTAAAAGTGCCGGCTTTCTAAGTTTTTTTATGCGTACGGTGATCAGGCTTTTCCTTAAACATCAATACATCGATAAAACAAAAATGGAAGAGATCATTGCTGCTAGCACACTTAATTGGGAAATTGTTCGACCAGGAATGCTTACGAATGGCTCATTGACGAAAACGTATAAAGCATTACCAGATTTATATCAAGGGATCAAAATCGGAAAAATTTCGAGGGCCGATGTAGCAGACTTTTTATTGCAGGAAGCGGAAAATCAAAGCATGCTTCAGCAATATCCTGCATTGACTTCCTAAATCAAGTTGTTGATTTGTTTACTGGCTGTAAGTAAATATGTTGATATTCCGTTATTCAACGAAATCAATTACGGTATATCCTAAGAGATTTATAAAGGTTTTATTTTAAGTGCTTGTATCTTAATTGTTTATGAAATTGGTTTGAAGATTGAATGCAGGCCATTAACTAAAAACACGAAAAAATGAACAATAGGAAAACATGGTTTATCACCGGAACCTCACAAGGCATAGGCCTTGAACTGGTTAAAAAAGCATTGGCATCAGGCTATAATGTTGTTGCGGCATCAAGAAATATCACATCAATCCCTACTGATGTTAATAGCGGAAACGATCGGTTTTTAGCGGTGAAGATAGATCTTACAGATGAAAGCAGTATTACCACAGGCGTATTGGCGGCGATCGAAAAATTCGGAAAGATAGATGTGCTGGTCAATAATGCCGGTTATGGCTTATTGGGTGGGATTGAGGAATCGTCGAAAACAGAAGTACAGCAAAATTTCGATATCAATGTATTTGGTTTGCTGAATGTAACCAGGGCGGTTTTACCCTTTATGCGCGAAAAGAATTCGGGACATATTTTTAATCTTTCATCTGTATTTGGTTTAATTGCAGGTGCAGGCTGGGGGATTTATTGCGCCACAAAATTTGCGGTAGAAGGTTTGTCTGAAGCATTGGCACAGGAAGTTCAACCTTTTGGCATCGGCGTAACCATTATTGAACCCGGTTATTTTCGGACCAACTTCCTCAATGCCGGATCGGTTATTTTACCCGAAAAATCGATTGATGCTTATACCGCTATTACAGAGATCAAACGCAAACATGCCGAGGAAATACCGGGTACACAGCCTGGTGATCCAGAGAAGGCTGCAGAGGTGATCATCAGCACGGCACAGATAGATGAGCCACCATTACGTTTGTTATTGGGTTCGGATGCTGTACAGTATGCCAATTATAAGATCAGCATGTTGGAAACAGAAATGAAAAAGAACGAAGCCATCAGCATTTCGACCGATTTTGCCTGATTAGAAATGCCCTTAGAATAGCTTTCCTAAGGGCATTTTTTTTATTGGTATTTATTTAGGTGCTTGTTTCGGCCGTAGCAACAAAAGTTTCTGTTTTAAAGCAGATTTTAATCAGCAGCCCTTTATCATCCACGATTTCGAAACTGCCACACAGTTGTTTGCTTAATCCCTTCATTAAATTCATACCCATCGAATCGATTTGTTCCAGATTAAATGCTTTTGGTAAACCTGCACCGTTATCTTTAATCTGCAGTATATTTTGGTTGTTATCTGCCCTGTTTAATAAAACCTGAACAATACCTGGCGTCTGACCGGGATAACCATATTTAATGGCGTTGGTAATCGCTTCATTTAAAATGAGCCCTAATGGCACAGCCTGCGACACATCCAGGAATAATGCATCCACATTTTTCTCAAAATTAATCCGGCTACCCAAATCAAAGCTATCTTTCAGGTGCTGGATCAATTCGTCGATATATTCAGGCATGCTGATCAGGTTTAAACTTTCTGATTGATAGAGTTTTTGGTGGATGAGTGCAATAGAACGCATCCTGTTTTCGCTATTTTGGATGGCTGAAAGCGCAATGTGGTTGTCGATATAAGCCGATTGGCGCTGCAACAAACCCATCACAATCTGCAGGTTGTTTTTAACACGGTGATGAATTTCTTTGAGCAGCCATTGTTTTTCCAATAACAAGCCGTCTTTCTCTACCAGCAGATGGTCTTTTTCTGTAACGAGTTGATTCAGGGATTCATTTTTCCGTTGTTTAAAACGGTAACTATTATACAGTAAAACCAGAAATAATACCAATAGTACGACACCTCCCAAAGTTAAATTCCGCATAGCATTGGCTTTCTGCACTTTTGCCTGTTGGATCAGGCTGTCGCTTTTTAAGATTTTAATGTCTTTATCTTTTTTCTCTGTTTCATATTCTATTTGCAGTTGCTGGATCTGTTTTGTTTTTGATAGGGTAAAAATAGAATCGTTGATCACTTTATAACGTTGAAAATGACCAATAGCAGATTGGAACCGCCCACCTGCCGAATCTATTTTAAAGCGTAGCAACTCAAGGTCTTTCGATACCAGGGCATCGCCAACATTTAAATCTTCGGAATAATAGGCAGCCTGTTTAAATTTTTTCTGACTGACATAAAATTTTGCAATATCTAAGTGTGCGATCTTCCCAATCTCGCTGATGTCTTTCCCGAGGCCTTTAATCATCACCTGGTAAGCTTTTTCTGCTTCATTAAGCCTACCTAAAGCTTCATAACAATAAGCTTTGATCTGTGCAACAATCGCTGTTTCGTATTCGCTATCGGGCGGATGCCTTTTTTCCAGGCCAATGATATACTTGAGGCCTTCTGCTGCTTTATTTTGCATAATCAGTTGTTGGATCACGAAACCTGCTGTTCTAAAGATAAATTGCTGCCGGGCATTTATCTTTTCCCGGATGTAAATTGTTTTTTTATAATAATAAATGCTTTTATCCGTATCGCCCGTGGCTTGATAAACCTGTGCAAGTTCTCCATAGAGTGTTTCTGCCCTTGAGGTATCGTTGGCTAAACTCATGCGGCGTACACCTCCCAAAGCATAAAATAATGCCTTATTCAGATTCCCATTGTACCGGCTGAGAAATGAGATCAGGTAGTAGGCCATTTCCAAATTTCGAAAACGGGTGTTTTTATATTTTGTAATCAGTTCGGCGCAAGCTTTCTCTGCCAATTCTGGTTTGCCAAGATACATTCTATCGGCAGCCATTAAAAAACTGAGCCAGATCACCTTATCAGAATTCTTCAACTTTTGATAAATGACAATGGCCCTGTTATAATAATTCGCAACATTCACCCCATCGTTGGTGAGGTCTCGCAGGGAACTTCCTAACCTTTCGAAGGCTTTGGCTTCATTTTCGAGATTGCCTTTGGATCGGAAAAGCGCAATACTTTTCATAAACCAGGCTTTACCTTCCGGAATGTGGTGATCGTCTATGGCAACTTCGCCCAGGTTCATCCAGATGTTTCCTTTTCCGTAACCCGAATCATCCTTTAACAGATCACTCAGCTTCAGTGCATTTAAGAAATAAATTCTCGCCGAATCACGGTCTGCCGGATTTTTACCGTGTCGCCTTGTTTTATAATACTCACCGAGATCATTCAAAATTTTTAAGCGGTTCGAATCAGGTTTGCTTTTTTGCAACTGCCAACGCAATTGTTGCCCGCCTTGCCGGGCAAAAGCCTGAACTACTATCAACAATAATATGGTAGCTGTTGGCAAAAACTTATTCATCACAGGTCGGAAATAAGAGGTTAGGTAAAAAGATCAGCTTTGATGATCCTGTGAAAGAAAGACAAATGTTAATCCACAAAATATTTGGTGATGTGATTGGAGTATAAGTTGCTGATATTCAGTTTGTATTGCTTTTTTTATGGGTTATTGGTATTTCGAGACTCAGCGGTATATCGTTGTCGATCTGCATTTGAGGATATTAGAAAAAGCCATATATTAATAAGGCACCTTGTAGCTGGTACAAGATGCCTTAAATGGATATTTGTGAACAGGCTAACCTATTTAATAAAGAAATTCAATAAGTCTTTTTGAACCTGAGGTGTATTTTCTTGTACTACCCAGTGCCCGGAATCTTTAATGACTGATTCTTGTACATGATCTGCTACCAGTTTGGTGTGGGTGGCCAGAAATGGTGCTGCAAAATGATCAGAACCCATGGCCAGTACTGGCATTGGTAATTTGTGCCTGGCAAATTCAACATTATCCTTTGCATCCTGATTGAAATAACCAAACCAATGGAATGCGCCTGTAGTGGCGCCCGGTACGGAGTAGGCACGGATAAATTCAGTACGTTCGGCAAGGGTAAAGGCATTTTTTTGAAAACCGACAACTGGCCAGAAATCTGTAAAAAACAGACCTACTTTACCTGATACCAATTCGCCGGCATGGGGCTGGGCAAAAAAGCCGAACCACCAGGCCTGGGCTTTAACCTGACTCCATACGGGCTCAATACCAGGTAATAGGGCATCCATTAAGGCCAGTTTTTTAACTTCTGAAGGAAATTGTGCGGCGTAGGCGTAAGCAACCATCAAACCAATATCGTGACCTGCAAGATTGATATTTTTATAACCTAATTTCTTCATCAGCTCATGCATATCTACAGCCATGTTCTTTTTATCGTAACCTTTAGCTGTTTTGCCCGATTCGCCCACGCCGCGCATATCGGGTGCAATTACAGTAAAATGTTTGGACAGTTCGGGCAAGAGTCTGTTCCACATATACCAGTTTTGACCAAAGCCATGTACCAGTAGCAATGGCTCGCCCTTACCACCAATTACATAATGGATTTTAACGCCGTTTACAGTGGCATACTGATGTTTAAAATTCGAAGGCGGGTTGGCAGGTGCGGCTGCCAGTACATTCCCAATAGCTGCAGTAAACAGCAGGGTAATAATGAGGTGTTTAATTTTGCTTGTAGTTTTCATGATTTTATTGTTTTTTGATTTGTATACTTTTATTTTTTCTTGTTGTCGCTAATGTCTTTATAAGCATTTGGCAGGTTAAAATTGAAGTGCAACCAGTTAAACAGCACGTAACCCTTATCGTATGCTTTCATTTTAACAGCTGCTTTGGTTTGCTCAAGGTTAAGGCCTTTGTCTACTGCGGCTTCTACCTCTTTTTTAAGTTCCTGCACATAATCGATGGTATATTTTATCCCAGCTTTGTTGGTGATGCGGCCATGTCCGGGGATTACGATGGCATCGTCGGGCAAAAAGTCGTACATCTTTTTCAGGTTAGCTGCAGGTTCCAGGAAGAAACCATCAAACAGCCATGGAATGGCAGGACTTTCAGCGATGAAGGGATTGCCAGCCCAGAAAACCTTTTGGTTGGGCATCCATACAAACAGATCAGCAGGAGATTGTGCGGTACCCACATTGAGCAGTTCAATGATTTTACCGCCGCCTAAGTCTACTTTAAGGTTGCTGTTTTTAGGGATAACCAGATCAGCGGGACGAAAAACTGTATTTTCGATCCCTCTGCCTGCACCGAATAAGGTTACCATAAATTGTTTAATACCTACATAGTTTTTCTCCAGGTTCTCTTTGGCGAATTCATTTTGAATAATGAGCGTTGAGGCAGGCAGTAGGTAATTCCCGAAGCAATGGTCGCCATGATCGCTGGTATTCACCGCAAAGAGAATAGGTTTATTGGTAACCGAACGGATGAGTTTAATTTCCTGATCGTACAGGCGTTTGGTTAACATCACTTCTATCAGCAAGACGCCTTTTTCACCGATAATAAAACCACCTGTTGTGGCCTGCGGGATACCTTTGTCTGTTTCCGTTTTGGCGGTAGTGGGAATAATGGCGTAGATATCAGTACTGATTTTTTGCAGTTCCAGCGTTACTTTGTTGGCATCCCAGATCGGTACAACAGGGGGCATTGGCATTTGAGCAGATGCAATGCGGTATAAGCAGAGTAGCAATAGGCTCAGGCCAGATCGTTTTAATATTAACTTTTTCATTTTTGATTGTTTAAGATTTTAATGTTGATTTATTTTTGATAGCCTCCGAAATATTTTACCGGCGACCAGGCTGGGATTACTTCAGGAATGGCAGGGCTTTGGGCGGCATATTTTCCTGATGCATATACCACTTTACCATTTACAATGGTCATCAGTGCGGTAATCTGTTTAACTTTTTCGGTAGGGGCGCGGAAATAATCGTCAGACAGTATCACCATGTCGGCATACATGCCTTTAACCAGTTTACCTTTTAAGTTTTCTTCGCCCGAACACCAGGCACTGCCCGAAGTATATAGCTGTAATGCTGTGAATTTGTCGAGTACCTGTTCCTTTGGCCAGAACTGCATGCCGCCGATCGTTTTGCCGGTAAGCAACCAATGTAGCGCCATCCACGGGTTATAAGTCGATATGCGCGGGGCATCAGTACCCATGCCTACCGGAACACCCATAGCCAGCATTTTTTTAATAGGTGGCAATTGTGTTTTGGGTTGCCCATACATTTTGGTGTACAATTCGCCCTGGAAATACATGCGGAACTGCACCGCAACTCCACCACCAAGTGCTTTTACCCGCGCCAGTTCTGGATCTGTAATCGTTTCGGCATGATCGAAAAACCAGCGAAGACCATTAAAAGGAGTGTCTTTGTTCACCTTTTCAAACACGTTGAGCATCCGGTCGATAGACTCGCCATAAGTAGCATGTAGGCGGAAGGGCCAGCGGTTTTTAACCAGTAACCGAACCACAGGTTCAAGATCGGTTTCCATATCCGGCGATAGCACAATGCGGGGCTCCAGGAAGTTTTCAAAGTCGGCTGCGGTAGCGGTTAGGTTTTCACCTGCGCCTTCCACCGTATAACCATTGGCCATCAGGATATGGTCATTTTGATTCGGATGGGTGAGTGCAATCCATTTTTCATAATCGGTAAATTCTTTTCCTTTTTGCTGTGCAAATAAATAGTAGGAGGTTCTTACCGTTAGCTTTCCGGCTTTGGCGAGGGCAAGTGAAGCCTGGTAATCTGCATCATAGTTTTGTGCGCCTCCTGCAGCATCCAATACACTGGTTATCCCAAAACTGTTAATTTCGCGGTAGAAATGTTGGGAGCTATTGATCCTTTCTTCAGGGCTAAGTGTACCAGTGAGTGCAAGGGTTCTGTAAATGGCCATAGGCGTTTCCTTTGCATACAAAAGACCAGTTGGCTTGCCGTCTTTATCCAGTTCAACAATGCTGCCTGGGTAGCTGGTGTTTTTATCGTAGCCCAGCACTTCGATACCTTTCTTGTTCAGAAAAGCTTTACCGTACAGGTAAGTAATAAATACAGGTTTATCGGGAACCGCTGCATTGATCTCATCAATGGTAGGTTGTCTTTTTTCGGCAAACTGGAATTCGTTCCAGCCACCCACCACTTTAATCCAAACACCGGGTGGTGTTCTCGCGGCCTGCTCTTTTAGCATTTCCATGGCACCTTTTAATGTTTTTACACCATCCCAACGCAGTTCCATATTAAAGTTGAGGCCTTCACGGATCGCATGCATGTGGCTATCGTTTAATCCGGGGATAACCGTTTTTCCTCCGGCATTAACCAATTTAGTCGTGGAGCTTTGGTAAGAATTGATGATGCTTTGTGAGCTGCCTGTGGCCAATATTAGTCCGTTTTTAATGGCTATAGCCTGTTTAAATTCTTCTGGCTTAGCCATTGTGGCGATTTTGCCATTGTAAAGGATCAGGTCGGCCTTTTGCTGGGCAGCAGCCTGTAATACCGATGAAATGAGCAAGAGGCACAACAGCTTTCTACTGCCCGTAAGTAAATTTTTCATAATTTTTATTTAAAAGATTTAAATTTTGCTAAGCCAGTTTAAAATGAAATCAGCCTGTTCTTTCCAGCCCGGTTGGCCGAGTACAAAGTGGTTGCGGCCGGCAAACTCTTTGTAAGCTGTTACCGACTCGCGGTGTGTATATTTTTTATAGTTGGTGTAATTGAGCGATGCGGGTATAAAGCGGTCGGCACTACCGGAAAGGAACAATAATGGCACGTGCGGACGGTTAAAATCTATTTTTGCCGTGCTGGTAGTGGCATCTCTTATCAATAATTTCGATTCGGGAACAAGCAGGTTATAATAAGCTTCTTTTTGCTCCTCGTAGGGCATACCATTGGTAAAAGCATACTGCCATTCGGCGAACGACATGAGGTAGGTTTTCTGGCTATCAGTAAAAAATCCTAAGGCAGCCCAACCCGCTTTATAAAATGAAAACTTGAAGGTGAAAATACCCTGGGGCTGTAAAGAGTGGATCGCAATGCCTGCCGTGGCCAGTCCTTTCTGAACAAGTAGCTGGGTGATGAGGCCACCCATAGAATGCCCGATCAGAATGGGCTTTTCGGGTAATGCTTCTACAATATTGGTAAAGTAATCGGTTAGCGTAGTCAGGCGCAAAGCTGCCACATCTGCATCCGGATGTCTTTGGCGCAGCGTACAGGCAGGTGCATCTTTATGAGGCCAGGCTGGTACATGCGTTTTGTAGCCCTGTTCTTCAAAATAGTCTTTCCAGTCGTTCCAGCAGTCGCTGCTAACAAACGCTCCGGTAATAAAAACAATGGTTTTAGTTTCGGTAGTTTTCATCATTTCTAAGTATTAGTTTATCACAGGATTTACAGTAAGCCCGCCATCAATAATCATTTCGGTACCGGTAATGAAAGCAGCATCTTTTGATGCCAGAAAGCTGGCTAGCTGCGCTATTTCTTCGGCCTGGGCAAACCGTTTGAATAGAATCTTATTGCTTAAAATGGTGCTAAAAGCACCGATTTCCTCGGCGTTCATTCCAAGCTTTTGATAAACAGGCGTTTCTACCGGACCTGGTGAAATGCAATTGACACGTATATTTCTGGGGGCAAGTTCGGTAGCCAGCACACGGTTCAAGCCAATCAATGCAGCTTTACTTGCTGTATATACCGCTGAATTAGGCATGCCAACGCTGGCATTTACAGAGGTGTTAAAAATTACCGAGCCGCCATCATTCAGTATGGGCAATAATTTTTGAAGGGTAAAAAAGACGCCTTTTACATTAATATCCATGATATGATCAAAGTGCGCTTCCGTTACTTGCTCAAAGGGTAAGAAAGCAGCTACACCTGCGTTTAAAAATACAGTATCGAGGGTGCCGAAATCGGCTTTTATTGTTGCTACGAGTTGATCAATAGCAGAAGTGTCGGCCTGATCTGAAACGTATCCGCTTACACCAAGTTCTTGTGAAGCTTTGGTAATGGCTTCTGCATCCCTGCCTGTAATGATAACAGTGGCTCCTTTAGCTTTAAAAAGTTTTGCTGCGGCGTAACCTATTCCGCTATTACCGCCTGTAATAAGCGTTGTTTGTTCTTGAAGTGTGTTCATATGCGAAGTATTTGATATGAACCACTATTGGCAAGAGATAAGCCATTTGATTAAAATTCTGATAATCAAGTGTTTGTTGTTTTTTCAAGATCAGAACTTACTTTATATCGTTATCTTCTGAAAACAGACAACGACATAAGGTAAGTAAGGCCCAATTTTTTTGTACAGCGATATTTCGTTGTTGCAAATTCTACAACGATATTTAGCGGTCTGTTTTAATGGATTGAGGGGTGAAATTTGTGCTAAATTAATACTGAACAGGCTTCTTTTTTAAAAAGATGGCTTTACTGGCTTTGGCTTGCTTTATGTAAAGCCCTTTGCTCAATGAGGATACTTTTAACAATAATTTTATGTTGGAGTTTAAGGCTGGTCGCTTTCGCGCAGGAGCCAATTGGATGCAATGATTCGACAAGATTACATTTTTTACTACAAAAAAGCCAAACCGATACCACTCAAAACGACTATTTGTCGGCGCTCAAATACCTGAAAGCCTATCACCATGTAAAAGATTCTATACTTGAAGTTTCCAAAAAACGGCAGATTAGCGAACTGGAACTGAAATACCAAACCGTTAACAAGGATCTGGAAATCAGTTCGAAGGAAAAAAATATCCACCTGCTTACTAGTCAAAATAGCCTAATGAGCAGAAATATTGAGCAAGCCAGTTTCATCCGTAAAATTACGGTGGGTGTGGTCATTACGGCGGCCTTATTGCTGTTGATCAGTTTTTTACAGTATAGGTTAAAGAGACAGGCCAATTTACACCTTGAAAATCAACAGCATGCCATCAACCAAAAAAATAATGCTTTGCAACATCTGGCAGAACAGAAAGATGCATTGTTAGAAGAGAAGGAACTATTGATTAAAGAGATCCATCACCGTGTGAAAAATAATTTACAGGTGGTAATCAGTTTGCTTAATACACAATCGGCCTATCTGAATGATCAAAGAGCATCAGAAGCAATCCGCCAAAGTCAGCATCGGATGCAGTCTATATCGCTCATACACCAGAAATTATACCAGTCTGAAAGCCGGGCACTCATCAATATGAAAGATTATACACAGGAATTGATTCAGTACCTCCAGCAAAGTTTTGAAACCAAGAACCGGATTGCCTTTACATTAGCTGTTGATGATATTGATCTTGATGTACTGCGTGCGGTGCCTATCGGTCTTATCCTTAATGAAGGGATAACCAACGCCATAAAACATGCCTTCCCTGACGAAAGTACGGGCCAGATTAAAGTTGAACTGAATTGTATAAATGGAAATGCCCTGAAATTGAGGGTTACAGACGATGGGCCAGGATTGCCACCTGAATTCGATATCGATATATGTCAAACTTTGGGAATTAACCTCATCAAGGGGATGTGCAAACAGATTAGCGGCCGCCTAGCTCTCGGAAATGAAAATGGTTTATCCATTATCATCGAATTTCCAGCAGATTTAACCACAATGACTATAGGCCAAATGACGAAATAACGTCAACTGACGAAAATTTTAAGTCATAATAAATAGATTTTTTATGTAATGTGCTTGCTGTGAGTGTATTACTTTTTAGGAGTTGGAATTGTAGATGCTTGCTGTTGAGCATAATAAAGGGAATATGATTGGTAAAAAAGAGAGGAGTTTATATGGATGTGCTGTTTTATTATCCTGTTTTTTGTGGGTACTGGGATATCATGCACTGGCTCAGGCACCAGAGGTTAAAGTACTGAGCGCGCGATTACAGAAAAGTAAGTCAGATAGTACCCGTATTTCTATTTTACTGCAATTAAGTGATTATTATAACAATATACCCAAGCCTTTGCCTCATATCGCCAAGGCATTGGCCTATGCTGGTGCAGCCGAAAAATTAAGTCTTTCGCTTGCCGATAAACGGGGCCTAGGGAGCAGTTATGTAGCGCTGGCAAAAGCCTTTCGCAATCGAAAAGACAGTATTCGGGCAAAAGATTACTTATCCCAGGCAGAAAAGGTATTTGTCGATAATAAATTCTTTAGAGAGGCTGCGGAGGCTGTTTTGAATATGGAAGAACTTTACCAATATTTTGGCGGCACTGACCTGAAGATCAGGATTGCTTATTATAAGCAGGCGCTCGTATTATTTAAACAATCGGCGGCAAGACACAGGGAGGAAGCCACTTTAAAGGTATTAGGCGATTTTTATTATGTTCAGGCTAACTATCCCCAATCGATCCTGTATTTAAAAGAGGCCTTAACTTTAGTTAAATATGTTAAGGTAATAGATAAGGAAAGTCTTTATGATTTACTGGGCAGTGTATACTCAGCGATGGGTAACCTCGATAAAGGGTTGGAATATGGTTTGTTGGCGATAAAAATGACAGAAGAAAGCAAGGATACCACCATGCAGGCTTGTGCAGTTTACAACCGTGTGGGCATAACCTATTATTATATGAAACAGTTCGACCGCGCGCGAATGTTTTATAAAAAATCGCTCAGTATAGCTGTAAAAAACAAGGATATGCCCACTCAAATAAACTTATATGTCAATATTGCGGGCACTTTGATCAGTACCGGACGGACGATCGAATGTATTGCCATGTTAAAAAAGGTGGAAAAAAAATATTCACCAACAATAAAGGCTGAAAATATCGGAGTGTATTACACTTTGCTGAAATGTTATATCAAGTTGAAAAAATTTGATGAAGCCAGGACTTACCTAAATTGGGTGGAAGCTTTTAGCCATAAAATTGATCAGAATGACAATTCCCAGCAAGAAATTCAAAGTATTTTAACGGAATATTATGTAGCAACGGTACAAGATAAACCGGCACGTATGCATTTGGCATTTGTAAAGAGACTGGCCAAAGCGCATCATAATCCGGTTGCATTAGCCATTGCCTATCGGCACGAATCTCAGCTGGATTCTGCTGAAAGCAATTATGCAGGCGCATATAGAAATTATAAAAAAGCCTGCGTGATCAAAGATTCGCTTTACAATGAAAGAAGAAGTAAACAGCTTGCTCAGCTCGAGATTCAGTTCGAAACAGAAAAAAAAGATCAGCAGTTAGCCGTTAAAAACGACCGTATCAAACTATTGAGCAACCAGGCGCAGCTACAACAAATAAATCTTGAACAGGAGAGGACCACCCAGAAATTAATTATTGGTGGGGCATTATTACTATTCGTGATGTTGGGACTAAGCTATAACAGTTACAGTTTAAAACAAAAGATCAATCGCCAGTTAAGAGCCCAGCGCAAAGAAATTGATGATAAAAACGGGTCATTAACCGAACTGGTTTATCAAAAAGACAACCTTTTGGCAGAAAAAGAATGGTTGATGAAAGAAATTCACCATCGGGTAAAAAATAACCTGCAGATTGTAATCAGCCTGCTCAACATACAGTCTAGCTATCTGGACAACGATATTGCTTATAATGCTATCCGCGAAAGCCAGCACAGGATGCAATCCATCTCCCTGATTCATCAAAAACTATATCAATCTGAAAACCTCGCGCTGGTTGAAATTGATGCTTACATTTTGGACCTGGTTGCCTATCTCCGCGACAGTTTCGATACGGGCTCCCGTATTGTATTTGAAATGGATATTGCTCATGCCGAGTTAGATGTAACACGTGCGGTACCCTTAGGTTTAATATTGAATGAAGCCATTACCAATTCGATCAAATATGCCTTCCCCAATCATAAAGAAGGAAAAATTAGCATTACCTTAAAAAAAGTGACTGAAAATTCATTTGTGCTTAGTATTCACGACAATGGGGTGGGGATCGAGGCCAAAACTGAGATTAGTAAGGGTAAGTCGTTAGGGATGAGTTTGATGCGGGGGCTTAGTAAACAACTGGGCGGGAAGCTGAACATTGAAAGCAGCAACGGACTAACTGTAACCGTTGAATTTATAAATGAAATAATCGTAAAAGTAGTTTAACCAAGTTGTGATGAGTAAAAAAATACTAATTGTTGAAGACGAATTTATTGTAGCCAATGATTTATCAATCATTTTAGAAAATGCCGGATATGAAGTTTGTGGCATTGCCGATTCGGTAGAAGAAGCCAGAGAAATGATCGGTAAATATCAACCTGAACTGGTTTTATTGGATATCCATTTAAAGGGCCTGTTAACCGGTATTGATCTGGCTAAGGAACTGGCTGAGCAAAATATTGCCTTTGTGTACTTATCGGCAAATTCCAATCAAAAAATACTGGAAGAAGCCAAATCCACAAGTCCTTATGGCTTTATGGTTAAACCCTTCAGAGAGAAAGATGTACTGGTGAGCCTGGAAGTTGCACAATATCTGCACGAACAAAATATGTTGGTGCGCAAAAACAGTGAGATGCTTTTGCAGGGGACTTTAATGGATATCATCACCGATACAGGTACCTGGACACAGAAACTGTTGAAAATTGCCAAACTTTTGCAGCCGCACATTCCTTTCGATTATCTGGCCATTGGCATGAAAAACATGGATAGCCTGCCTTACCGGGGGAGTGGTTTTTTACGTCTGGGCTTTAACGAATATCAGTGCATAGGTTTCGAGGAGTTACTCAATATCGCTGGCCTTAAAAAACAGGAGTTGTTAAAAATACAGGAGCCTACTCCAGACGATAGCCAAACAACATATAATAACGAAATCGATTTTATTACCATCTGCAAACAAAATCCTGAAAAAAGCCTGG
The DNA here is from genome assembly GCF_032678585.1 of Pedobacter psychrodurus. Taxonomy (GTDB): domain Bacteria; phylum Bacteroidota; class Bacteroidia; order Sphingobacteriales; family Sphingobacteriaceae; genus Pedobacter; species Pedobacter psychrodurus_A. Next base: position 16,579 of record NZ_JAVTSN010000005.1, read on the forward strand.
TTAACAAAGTGTTTAAGATGATGTCGAATTTAACGCTGTTTATCCCAGTTGAAGGGCATAATGGTTTTACAGTTTCATTTTACAGCAGGAAGAACGACACCTATAACAGCCGTCATCTGGCACTCACAAAACGTTTGCAGAAACCTATGATGAATGCCATCGATGGGGTTTTACATACAGGCACAGGGCATGAAGAAGTTGCTCAAACAATTCCTGTTCAACAGGTGGTTAAAAATAAAGTGGAGAAACCTGTTGCAAAGCATGGTTTTGAAGGCATCATCGGCAACAGCCATTTACTGCTCACCGCTTTAGATCACCTTACATTAGTTGCTCCTATGGATACCTCGGTATTGATTTTAGGTGAGAGTGGTACGGGTAAAGAGAGATTTGCCAAATCAATCCATGCAATGTCTGCACGAAAAAATAAACCAATGGTAACCGTTAATTGTGCCGCATTACCAACCCACTTGATTGAGTCTGAATTATTCGGTCATGAAAAAGGTGCGTTTACAGGAGCGGTTGACCGGCGCATTGGTAAATTTGAGCAAGCCAATGGTGGAACGATCTTTTTGGATGAGATTGGTGAATTGCCGCTAGAATCGCAGGCAAAACTGCTGCGGGTTTTACAGGAGAAAGAAATTGAAAGACTTGGCGGACGGGAAACTTTAAAAGTAGATGTGCGGATCATTGCAGCCACCAATTGTAACCTCGAAAAGGAAGTTTCGGCAGGTAAATTCCGACTAGACCTATATTATCGGTTAAATATTTTTCCCATATTATTGCCATCTCTTAGAGAGCGGAAAGAAGATTTGCCAGAACTTGCAGCATTTTTCGTAAAGAGATATGGGGAGAAGGCTGGTAAACCTGGTATCTCATTATCGGCTCAGGCGCTTGATGAACTTGCGGCCTACCATTGGCCGGGTAATGTTCGGGAGTTGGAACACCTGATTGAGCGGAGTGTATTGCTAAACAGGGGATTGTTGATCGATCATATTGTGATGCCAAACAAAATAACAGATACAGAAGTGCCTGTTGAAAGCACCAGGATCAAATCAATTGATGATAATGAACGGGATTATATCTTATCGGTATTGAAAAAATGCAATGGCCGCATTTCAGGACCCGGAGGCGCTGCCGAATTACTTGAAGTACCCTCTACCACGCTCAATTCCAAAATGAAACGTTTAGGGATTACCCGAAAGCATGTTACCGGTTATTAATCTGGCCACTCCATGGCCTCAGCAAAAACTGATGTAAATTCGTGAACAAACAGTGCACAAAAGAGCAATGTTTTTGTTTTAACCGGGCCCGTAACGGATAAACCTGTATAAAGGCATTGAAATTTACCCAACACGGCATGCCGATCGGCTAAGTCCATTCTTCCCCAGATAGCATAGGCCATTTTGATCTGGGGAAGTTCGGGGCTGTGCTCGTTACAGCAGTTTAAAATCTGTAATTCTGTTTCAGAACCATCAGTTACCAGGTATTTACAGATGGTATCATTGATGAATATATTGGTAAGGCAATTAGCCAGCAGATTTCGCAACTGAGTAGATTCCGCCTGAGTAAGTATCGGTTGTCTTTTCATCCGGCATTCAGTTGTGGAGTGGTAAAATTCCGTTCATGATCAATAATCCCCGGCAACCTACCTGCGTTTCTATCGTATGGATATACTGGAAAGTATGCGTAAGGTTATCGAAACTGCAGTCCACTAAATTAATTCGGAGATCGACCAGGGCAAAACTTTCTCCATTTTGAACGCATTGCAGTTTTTCAGGAGTGATTGATAAAAAATCGTCTGTATATCCTTTTTGATGCAGACTGATTACCCAATTGGTGATTGTGGGGTTAAGTTTCTTTAATGATTGTGTTTTCATGATCTTTTTTAGCAATCATTTCAATTTACATTCCATTTTTATAATTAATTGATTATGTGTTATTTATAGTTGTTTTGGTTTCCGAAACGAAACGTTATATCGCAAATTTATATCAGTGGTTAACGACATAAAGTGAATTGTATTAGTTTGATCGCTGAGTAATTTTTACTGCTTATTTGTGCAATAACGCTATATCATAAAAAAACCGTAAAAAACTCCGAAATAAAGCAATTGGAATATATGTTTTTTAGGTAAGGTGCTATTAATTAGTTTGTTGTGGTGGTGGCATAAGTGTTGGCAATGAATCGTAAACCGAATTAAATTCATTACGATTATGAAAACCCTTGTATTTTTACTCTTCATCTTTGCTTCTTGTACTGGGATGGCACAGGAAGTTCCATTTAAACAATTGCGTTACGATGAGAACTATGCGTATCTGGCCCAGGATACTTCAGTGAACTGGTACCATAAGCTCAAATTCAATCCTGTATCAACAGATAAATCAACCTACTTTAGTTTTGGCGGAGAGGTGCGTTATCAGTATTTTTATTTTAAAAACCAGGATTGGGGCGAAGCACCTCAAGATCGTGACGGATTTATATTGAGCCGATACTTGGGGCATGTCGATTTTCATGCAGGCAAACACTTCCGCACTTTTGTTCAGTTGCAGAGCAGTATGGCCAGTGGCCAGGAGGAGGCACCTTCGCCGGTAGATCAAAATCCTTTAGATCTGCATCAGGCCTTTGTAGAATATACTGGCCAGCTGAACAACAAACAGAACATCACTTTAAGGGTAGGCCGCCAGGAATTATCATACGGGTCGCAAAGATTGGTTGCGGTGCGTGAAGCACCAAATAACCGCCAGTCTTTCGATGCTGCAAAGATAATATACGGCAATAAAAACTATAAACTTGATTTCTTTTATTCGCATTATGTTCCGGCAAAATCAAATATTTTTGATGACAGTTTTAGCGACGCTACCCAGTTTTGGGGAGCTTACGGTGTATTTACGAAAATTCCTTTTATTAAAAATTTAGACCTGTATTATCTGGGGCTACATAAAAAAACTGCGGCATATGATGATGGAAAAGGTGCTGAAACACGGCATTCAGTAGGCGCACGAGTATGGGAAACCACACCTGCCTGGCAATATGATGTTGAAGGGCTCTATCAGTTTGGTGATCTTGAAGCCAGTAAGATTTCAGCCTGGACAATGTCTGCAAATATATCCTACACCTTATATCAGCACAAATTCAAACCGCAGATCGGTTTAAAAACAGAAGTGATCAGCGGAGATAAAAATAATGCTGATGGCAGATTAAATACCTTTAATCCATTATTCCCTAAAGGTGCGTATTTTGGATTGGCTGCATTGATAGGGCCTTACAACTTGACTGATGTACACCCATATGTACAATTTAACCTGTCGAAGAAACTGGTGTTTGCAGCAGACTACGATCTGTTTTGGCGTATGGACCGAAATGATGGACTTTATGCTGTAAACGGCAAACTGCTCTATGCCGGTAAAGCAGGAAATTCAAAGGTTATTGGGCGTCAGTTGGGTGGTGCTTTAGAATTTACGGCGAACAGGTACTTGTTTTTCAGACAGGAATTAACCTGGTTCGATGCGGGCGATTATTTAAAAGAAGCTGGGCCGGGCAAGGATATTTTAATGGTTGGTACGACGGTTACGTTTAAATTTTAAGGGATATCGAAAGGAGGTATCGGGAGAGAAATTTTTAGCATGGTCCAAAGATATCTCTTCCGAAGGAGCACCTTTAGCGCACTGCGGTCGAAATGACAGCCTGCTTATACCTTTATTAACCCAATAAATGTTTTGATAAAAAACTAACCGCTACTACTGACTGTTAAGCACCAAAATCCTTACGTATACCCAGTTTTTTCATTTTAGAATTTAGGGTGGTAGGCGGTAGGTTTAATAAGTTGGCTGCTCCACCTTCACCCCAGATTTTACCATTACATCTTTTCAGTGCGGCGAGGATATGCGCGCGCTCGCCTTCACTCATGGTCGTTACACTTGCTTCGGTAGGCATAGCAGAAACAGGTTGTTCCAATTGGGTAGGGAGTACCATGCTGTTGATCATATCATCTCTGGTGAGTAAAACATTTCTTTCGATTAAATTTTCGAGTTCACGGATATTGCCAGGCCAATGGTATTGCTTCATATGGTCTAAAACCTGTGGCGTGATTCCTCTTATCGTTTTGCCGATTTTGCGCGAATAAATATTCAGGAAATGAACTGCCAGGTCGGCAATATCTTCTTTGCGTTCGCGAAGTGGCGGCATCAGTATCGGAAACACGTTTATGCGGTAAAAAAGATCGAGTCTGAAACGTCCTTCTGCTACTTCTTTATCCAAATTCCTGTTGGTTGCCGCAATGATACGAACATCGGTTTTAATGGTTACGCGGCCACCGATACGTTCGATTTCCTTTTCCTGCAGTACCCGTAATAATTTAGATTGCGATTCCAATGGAAGTTCGCCGATTTCATCCAAGAAAATGGTGCCTGTATGTGCTTGTTCAAAACGGCCAATCTTGCGCTCGTGTGCTCCGGTAAAAGCACCTTTTTCGTGACCAAACAACTCTGAATCGATCAGAGAGCTGGGCAGTGCCGCGCAATTGATCCTGATAAAAGGTTTGTCTTTACGAAGCGATAGCGAATGAATACGTTCGGCAATCTTTTCTTTTCCTGTACCACTCTCCCCTAAAATCAATACCGAAGAGTCCGATTTTGACACCTGAACCACATGGTCAAAAACGGTTAAAAGCAAGTGACTACTGCCAATAATGCCAGCAAAGGGATTAGCTTGTTCAATAGTTGTTTTTTGATGTTTTACCGTGTAGCTGCTCACCTCGTTCACCAAAGGGCTGCTAGGGGCATGCAACATGCCTTCCATAAATGTTGTTAATAGTGGCTGTAAGCGGTTGCACAGTACCAAATGATCGGCCTGGTAGGCATCTGGCCTACGGCTGTAAAAATTAAAATAACACTGTTTCCCTTCACCTAAAGGGATTGGAAATGACAGGTGAGAGTTGAGCTTGTATCTCTCGGTATACAATTTTTTTAACGACGGTTTTTCCAGTAATGTACCAAGTTCATTTTCATCATACCATGTAGCCATCTGATGAGTCGTATCATTTGCCTTTAATCTGGCTAATTCGTGCTGTTTTCGGTTCGTAATCACCATCAATTCTGCGCAGCCAATTAACTGGTACTCATCAAAACCTATCCTCGAGAAGCAAAGTTCATAAAAACTGCTTTCGTCCTCTTGCTTTGTTCCTAACGATAAGAATTCGAAGGGAATGTAAGGTTGAAGGGTTTTGGAGATTTCTAAAATTTTAAGTTCCCAATTCAAGGCTGAGGCCAATATTTCTGCAGCTTTTTTTTGCAATACCGCATTTTGCCGCATTCCGTTTTCCAGGTGGTTTTCGTGCCGGTAAACTGCAATATCAAGCGCTATAAGTACATCCTTTTCGCGGAAAGGTTTAACCACAAATCCATAAGGGTTGGTTACCTTTGCTGCCTCCAATACTTTTTGGTTAGAATTAGCTGAGATGTAAATAAATGGCATATTCATTTCCGTTAAACGATGGGCCAGATCGATTCCGGTAAGCTTACCTTTTAAATAAATGTCGAGCAATACAAATTCGGGTTCGAATTCGGCAATCATGTCAAGCGCTTCTTTAACACTATCGGCAATGCCACAGACTTCATAACCTGCAGTTTTTAGGATGTTAACCAAGACATCAGCAATGATAAATTCGTCCTCAACTACGAGGATCTTTTTTTTCTTCATAATGCTAATTAAGTTCAGTTTTGCTTTCAAAACCTCCAGGCAGTCGCCTGCAAAGTTCTTGTGCATCTTTGGTAATCTGGTATTGGATATTGGAAAGTGTGGCAGTTAAATACAAATGTAAGGTCGCGAAAACGTAATTGCTGGTCATTCTTTTAATCATTAATCGTAACAATAATCTCTGATAAGCTGGTGAAATGCTGGACTAAGACATAAATTTTTACTACTGGTCATTCACAAATCCGGCCACAAACCTGAGAAACAAGTATTCCTTCTTTAATTAGGCTAAAGATAGGATTTGAATATCTTTTTTATTTATTCATTTTCTAATTTATGATCAGACAGATTGCGCAACGGTATTCCGTTGTTTTTGCAACGATATATCGTTGCGTTAGATGGTTAATGAGGCAAATTACCCGTTATTTTATTCCGGAGCATGTACGGTCTGCTGCTTAAGAATTCCATTGGATTTATTAAATATCATGAACTGTTGACGATATAAAGTAGTATTATTTAATGTTTTTGGTGTATTGTGTTGAATGTTAGTGTTTTGTGTAATTGGACTGTATTTGGGTAATCATAAGGTGACTCATCAAAGATTAATAACTGAGGCATTTAAATCAAAAATAAAGTTATGAAAACACCTGAAAAAAAGATGATTGCTTTGGTACAACCTACCAGGAGATTATCAAAGAATGGACCGTACACCGTCGCTAAAATGTTGATGGCCTGTGTGATGGTATTGGTATTTTGTTTTACCGGCTGTTCCAAGGAACAGAATAATACTGGAAAAACGTTTGTGTTGGTGCATGGGGCCTGGCAATCGGCATACGTTTGGTCGGATGTAAAGGCTGAGCTGGAAAAAAAGGGAAATAAAGTTGTCGTTGTAGACTTGCCTGCACATGGAGCAGACCAAACACCAGCTTCCTCGGTATCCATCATTAATTATCGTGATAAAATTATCTCTATGATAGAAAAGCTAACAGGAAAAGTGATCCTGGTAGGGCACAGTATGGGTGGGGTGGTGGTATCTGCAGTGGCAGAACAAATTCCCGAACGCATAGAAAAACTGGTATTTATAGGTGCATTTGTTCCGCAGAACGGCCAGTCGCTTCTTGACCTGGCATTTCAGGATAAAAGTTCGTTATTAGGACCAAATCTAATTCCCTCTTCAGATCAGCTTACTTTGGATGTGAATAAAGCTAAACTTACCGATATTTTTTGCCAGGATGCCACCGAAACCATGAAAAAACTGGTTATTACGAATTATAAGCCCGAACCCGCCATTCCTTTTGGGGATAAGATTAAACTTACTTCTACAGCCTTTGGAGCGGTTGCAAAATATTATGTTTTTACCGGTAAGGATCAGGCCATAAGTTTGGAACTCCAAAAACAGATGGCCAATGCAGCAGGTATTACCAATACTTATACTGTTGATACCGGCCATTCACCTTTTCTCTCCATGCCTGAAAGGGTATCTGAAATATTTATTGAAATCTCCAGGTAATCCCTGAAAAAAATGGGTCTATATAGGCCCATTTTTTATGACCAATAAAGGGCAAAATATCTGTTTCCCTCTTTTACTGAATAAATAATGGTATGGTAGCGTATTTCATCTGGATTTTCGCTGATGAATTATAAAGACAATGATTATATTCTCTGTAAATTTAGCTGTCATTAAAAAGATATTCCCTTGCCAAAAATATTAGCTGGTTTCGATACCACAATTCGTTTTATATTGCTCCTTACGGCGCTTAATATATGCAGTTTTGCTGCGTACGGGCAATTTACTTTACCGCTGAACAGAAAAGAAGCCGCCTTAACAAAAAAGGCACTTCAGGGGGAGCTGTCGGATTCGGTTAGGATTGAGCTGGTTTGGAACCTTGGTAAATATCAGATGCTCAATAAACCCGGCAATTACAAAATTAACCTCGATAGCGCCATGTTGTACTTCAAATATGCGCTGAAGTTAGTTGATTCGCTCAAGATGAAGGCCAATTTTAGATATGAGTGCATGTGCCGGATAGGAGAGGTATACTTTTTGAAAAAAGAAGTTGCAGCAGGAAAATCAATTTATAAACAGATTATCAGTGAATACCAGCGGCTTGGTGATCAAAAGCGTGAGGCACGCACGTGGTTTAGAATGGGCATAAAATTAAAAAACGGAGAACCGAGGGACCCCGAGATTCCTTATTATTTGAAAAAGACCCTTGTCATGTATACTGAATTAAAACAGTGGAAAGAAGTTGGGGATGTGATGATGGAAAAAGGCATTTACAATAAAGAGAACCTTGGCAATATCGCTGGCAATCTGGATAGCGCAGAAAATCAATTCATTCAAGCAATCAAATTATATCAAAAAGCTGGCTATCATGACCATAACCTTTCTTTAACCTACTATAATCTTTCGGTTATATATAGGAATATGGGTAAACTTGATCAAAGTTTAGCCAATAGTTTTGCCAGTATCAGGAGTGCCAATGCGATAGGAGATACCACTACTGTGGGCACAGTTCCATACTATGGTCAGTTGGGGCTTATCTATACCGATCTGGGTAATTTTAACAAATCAGCAGAAAATTATCGGAAGGCCATTACGCTGGCTTTGAAAAACAGGGATAAAGATAAGGCTTTAGATATTACTTATAATTATCTGAATGAACTGGTGAGGTCGTTGATTTCAGGAGGCAAGGCTAAGGAGGCAGCAGCAGTTTCGCGCAGGCTGATGAAACAATACCCACCGGCAGATACGCTTCAATATGGCTTAGCCGCCGAAATCAGAGGTAGGTGTTTTGAAGCATTTAAACAATATCCGGATGCAGAAAGGTCATTTCTGTCGATGATTGATTTTTACCGTAAAAGTGCTTCATTGGAAACCTGGGGATACAAGGTGTTGAGTTCGTTTTATTTGAAGCAAAATAAATATGCATTGGCCAGGAAAGCACTGCGGGATCAATACAATCACCTTCCTATAAATACCATGGCTTTTTCGACACTGATTGATGACGAACTGTCTTATTTCAAGATAGATTCTGCAGAAGGTAATTTGAGTTCTGCTATTGCCCATTTAAAGCGGTATAAAGCATTGAGCGACTCTGCCTTTAATGTGACCAAAAGTAATCAACTGGCCAGGCTCAATATCCAGTATGAAATTGAAAAAAAAGAAAATGATATTATTATATTAAAAAAAGATGCCCAGTTGGAACGGGAGAAGACTTCTAAAGCCTATGTGATCCGGAATCTAACATTGGGTGCAATCATAGCACTGGCTTTTTTTATGACCTTATTATACAGGTCGTACCTCGCAAACCAACGCAAAAACAATGCGCTCAATATATTAGTAGATGATAAGGATCAGCTCCTGGAGCAAAAGGAATGGTTATTAAAAGAAGTTCATCATAGGGTGAAAAACAACCTTCAGATTGTGATGGGACTGCTTCAGAGCCAATCGGTCTTTATTAAAAATAAGGAAGCATTGCGGGCCATACGAAATAGTGAAAACAGGATGCATTCCGTAGCCCTCATCCATCAAAAACTCTATCAGTCTGATAGCCCCGGTTTTATTAATATGGCTGAATATATTGATGAACTGATCAATTATGTGAAGGATAGTTTTGATTTAGGTAACCGTATACATTTTAAAAAGCATGTCGTTTTTGATCATTTAAATGTAAATCAGGCCTTGCCTCTGGGGTTGATCATGAATGAGGCCATTACCAATACCATAAAATATGCATTTATGGATAATGCCTATGGTACGGTAACGATTTCTTTTTTGCGAATGGCCGATGGCTTTCATTGTTTAAAAATTCAGGATGATGGTTCGGGCTTTCCACCGGATTTAGATCCCCTGGCCAATAATTCTATGGGAATGAATCTGATGCGGGGCTTGAGTAAACAGATTGGAGGAGAACTTAGTATTGAAAGTGCTGAAGGCACATCTGTATGCGTTACATTTAAAATGGATAATTTAATTGACCCTATTCTAAATGAGTAAGCGATAATAGAAAACCATTATGAGTTTAATTAGATTAACATATATACTGAAAATCTTTTTTTTAGCTCCTGGAATTATTTAGGTTTACCTTTCGAACTGACCGGCGCGTTTGTTTTTTTCGTTAACCTCATACAGATGCAATGGTTTCCGCGGAGATCTTTCTTAATTTATTAATCAGCACATTACAAAATATAATGCAAAATAAAAACAAAATCCAGCTACTCACTATCGGTCTGATGCTTTTGGTCACACTGTCTTCGTTTAATAGTCTGATCCGCAAGCAGCGCGATACTCCTCCCAAAAATGAACGGAAGATCGTGAACATCGTAAATTTTATCCGGCTACTCGAGCCCAGAGACGCCCAGATTATCCAGGATGTGCTTTATCAAACGGTGGTGAGCCAGGTTGAAATCATGAAAAAGTACAATCTACCGGGTACTTTTCTTCTCCAATATGATGCCCTGATGGATCCCCGATATCAAAAACTATTGTCCTCGCTTCCCAAAGCATCGTTCGAAATTGGTGCATGGTGGGAACTTCCACAGCCACTGATCGAAAAGGCAGGTATAAAATGGCGGGGAAAATACGCCTGGGACTGGCATTCGGATATTGGTTTTTCTGTAGGATACACTCCCGCAGAGCGCGAAAAGATTATCGACGTTTATTTTGCCGATTTTAAAAAGATATTTGGGTATTATCCTAAATCGGTCGCTTCATGGGTGATTGATGCACATTCACTAAATTATATGTACGATAAATACAAAATCATAGCATCGGCAAATTGCAAAGATCAGGTGGGGACTGATGGTTTTACATTGTGGGGCGGATATTGGAACCAGGCCTATTACCCAAGCCGCGTTAATGCATACATGCCCGCACAGCATGCCGAAAAACAGCTTCCAGTCCCGGTTTTTAGGTTGCTTGGTAGCGACCCGATCAGGCAATATGCAGATGGAAGTACCGTAACGACCCTGGAGCCCGTATATGGGCATGCGGGAGGTAATCTCCAATGGATTAACTGGTTTTTTCAGACTTTTTCTAACGATCCATCACTTGGTTTTAATTACACACAGGCAGGTCAGGAAAATTCGTTTACCTGGGACGCCATGAAAAAAGGGCTGGAAATACAGATGCCAATCATTGCCCAGCTCAGGGAACAGGGCAAGGTTCAGGTAGAAACCATGTCGCAGTCTGGCCAGTGGTTTAAGAAAAATTATAAGGTAACCCCGGCAACAACTTTTACAGTGACCAAAGATTTGGGGAATAGCGATAAAAAAACGATATGGTACAATAGCCGGTTCTACAGAATCAATCTGCTCTGGGAAAAAGGGAGCCTGCGCATCACAGATATCCATTTATTTAATGAGACCGTTCCAGATAAATACCTGAATGCGGTAACCACCACCAACCAAAGTTTTTTTTATACGCTTCCTGTGGTAGATGGTTTTTTATGGGGCAAAGCGGGTAACCCGGCAGGTCTTCTGTTGATGGACAATACTGGAGGGCAGGAGCAAGCCATAAAAGGTGGCGATCCAATATTCACAAATCAGGGCAAAAGCACCGCACATATTTCGTGGCCTGTTTCAAACGGGAGTTTTGAGATCGATCTTAAAGAAAAGTCGGTTGTGGTAAGGTTAAAAGGCAAGCCCCAGGCAAGCTGGTTTCTCGATTTCAATGCAACAAATCCACATCAATTACCATTAACCGATATTCTGGCAGACCATATGAACTATGTTTTCGACAATCATGCTTATCAATTGGTGGCTGCGAAAGGTAGTTTTGAAAAACCATCAAATGGTAGTGTTTTTCGTGTAAAACCACAGGGTGACGCATTGATTCTTAAGATGACAGATCAGTAGAAGATTAATGATGATGCGTATAAACCACAAAACCCATTATTGTGGGTTTTGTGGTTTGTAGACCGGGAGAGATTCCAATTGAACAATTGATGTATCTTTTTACCTTTAAAGTTCAGTTTTACATGTAAATACTTGACTTCATGTATTGGATTTGGCAGCATATCAGGAGCTAATACTTTCTAGCTTAAATTTGCCCGTTATCATTTGGATCAAATTCAACGATCCATTCAATCCCATATTTATCTCTAAACATTCCGGCGTAGGTACCCCATGGACTGTCGCCAATAGGTCCCTCAATCGTTCCGCCTGCGGATAGCCCGTTAAATACTTTATCTGCTTCCTCCCGACTTTCAGCACTTATTGATATTTTAGACCTGTTTTCGTTTTCATTTACCCGTCCCATAAATTCGGGAACATCATTGGCTATCAATACATTGTGTTTGCCTATGGGCAGGGAAATGTGCATGATTTTATTTGCCTCATTTTCTGGCACTTGAAAATCATCGCTTGCTAAGTCTTTGAAACGAATAATTTTGGTGAATTTTCCGCCAAAAACTGACTGGTAAAAATTGAATGCTTCTTCAGCATTTCCATTGAAGTTGATCCAGGGATTGATTGTTCTCATCAGTTTATTTTTATTTTTTTCTGTTTACGTTATTCGATATTCCCGTTGTGAATGTAATAAACATTTCTCTCATGCAGAAAGGTACTATTATTTAGATAGTGGTAATGTGATTTACTTCTCCGTTTTACTATCTAAAAGTTTATCTATAGCGGCAACCAATACTTTATTATCGCTCGGTCGTGGTGGTTTCATCGTGTTGATGTTACCATCCCGATCAATCAAAATGTAGGTTGGAAAACTGGTAATGGATAACCTGTTTTCCAGTATGCTTTGCTGTTCGCTAGGTAATCGGTAATGCACGGCATTTTCTCCGGTAAGCTTGTTTTCATTTATTATATTTTTCCAGCTTTCTTCGGGCGAGTTATTGGCGAAATACATAAAAATTACGTCTTTGCCTTTAAGCGCGTCTTTAACGTCTTTAACATAAGGCATTTCTCCTTTGCATGGGCCACACCAGGTACCCCAGAAATCAACATAAATGACCTTGCCTTTGTACGGCCTGATTAACGCTGCAAATATAGAATCTGCATTTTTTGAAGATTTTAAATGATCTGTCCTTTTTAAACTCTCTACATATTCAGGGGCAACCTTCGCCAGTTTTAAATACGACTCCTGCATATTACTTAAGCGGTTGCGATAAATACTGTTTTTAATATTTGACATAGAAAGCTTAAAAACATCATCTGGCATAGAAGCACTATGACTATTAAAAAAGCCATAAGTATTAAGTGCAAAATAAAGATCCCTCAAATCCTCATCAGCAATGCTATTGGTAAACTTTAAATAATTTTGCTGCGACACTAACATCAATTTTTTATTCGCAGCATTATTGATCTCTTCAAAATGGCTTTTTCTAAACGATGAGGCTAATTCCATTTGAGCTTTAGGCATTCTTTTGAGCGGAGATTTCCGCTCTTTCGACTCGTTAAATCTATTTATTTTTACTTCGGTGAGTAAAGCCTCTCTTTGCGCTGGTGTAGTATCGAAACTATTATTCAATACCATTTCTTCTATCACGTCATTCCATTTTACAGATGAAGTATCACGGTCCCTTAAATACGAAAAAAGATCATTTTTAAAAAAAACGAATTCCCTGATCAGGGTAAATGGTTTCGGAGGTGTGTTTTTATAGAGTGTGTCTTTTAAAAAACTGATATAGGCTTCGGGAAACCGGTAATGATCAGTACTATCTAAATGATACATACGCTGTATTAATGGATAACCAACTTCATATTTGTTAAATTCAGGCACAAAATATTTAAATTTATTACTGGCTTTTGGGTTATTGGTTAAGTAGTTATCAAAAGTTTGTATCGATTTTTTATATTCTGCCCTATTAATATTCAGAAATTCTAAGGTTTTACTAGATGTTTTTTTTCTCCATTCTTCATCCGTTATTCTAAAAGGGGCGTAGAAACTGTAGTTAACCATTTCATTGTGAAAATTGGCATGATTGCCCATGGTTAGTTTTTGTTTGGCTTGAGCATCTTCAAAATAGAAATATCGTTCACCAGGTTCTAATACATCCCAACGGCCAGAGCCTGTACGGTCCCAATCTAACACAACAGAAGTGGTATTTAATACTGGCACCTTTACTTCGAAAAAGCCATTGCTATCGAGGTCACCATAATATTTTAAATCTTTTTCGGTCAAAACATCTCTTAAAATGACAGAAAAAGGCTGATTGGAGGAAGGATTTCTTAGGTAGCCGGAGATGATTGCAGTATCTACTTTACTGAAGTGATTATTTGAAAAAGAGCTGGTATCCTGTGTTTTAGCAGGCTTTAGATTATGCTTGTACAGATAAACATTTTTCGTTCCTTCGCTGTCGGTCAATTGTGCTACGCTATCGTTTTTAATGTTAATTTGAACATTTCTTTCTTTACCCTTGCCTAAAAGTTGAAGACTAATGTTGTTTCCTTTTTTTGATAACTTTTGATAGGTGTACGCTTCCTGATTATAAATGGCGAAGTCTTGAAAAAAGCCATATTGCCATTCGTTGGTTTCCTCATTTATCCAATTGCCAAGAAAAGCATAAATCAATGGATTACTGGCCTTTTTTTCATAAATCATTTCGCCATCAACGTTATTCACTTTTAAGGTATTTGGCTGTTTTACAATATAAACCATTTTATAGGTTTTCTGATCCTTCACCAATAAGCGGTATTCCTTTTCCAGATAGCTGCCAGCCCAAAGTATATTCCACTTTTTGCCGTTTTGTTGAAGCTTAAATTGTTTGGTTATTGAAAAGTTATTCTGCTGTTTGGCCGGATAAATCCAGCTTTGCTTTAAAGTTGGCGGTATATTTTTAGCTCCGAAAAACTTGATATCGGGGTCGGTTTCTTGCCAGCTACATATTTTTTCATTTTGCCAATGACCATACTTTAGTGAGGCCTTATTGTTGCCAAGTTTCTTGATTTCTAATGTTAATGGGGCTTTTCGCTCACTGGTAAGCCATACTTTGTAAATGCCGTCCTTTTCTTTCAGGCTGTCTACCTTACACATTTCATAGAAATGTTCTACATAGTCACCGCCGATTAATGTGCCGTTCCAATCGCCTTTATTATTAACCTGAAAACTCCAGAAGCCTTGTAATTGTTTAGGGATAATTGATTTTGAAAAAGCTGAAGAAATAAGGAATTGCACAAGCAAAACCAGTAAAAGTGAGCGTTTATTCATGAGGTATATTTGGATTAGATGATTTGAAGATAGTGTTTTCTTTTAATTTTTAAAACTCCTATCTTCCTATGGGATAAAAGGAACCGAAGTATTTTTAAATATACTTTCACCAAAGCGACGCAAAACCCTTTTAGTGAAACATACAAATTAAACCCATATTTTAGATTTAATATGAGAGGATTCGAAATTTTTCATAATGAGAAAAAAATAGTTATAGGCGTAAACAGTGGAATTATCATTGTTAGTTGTTCAACCGATAATCTTCAGGTAACTGGTTTTGATGATGATCAATTTACAAGGGTAGAATGGCTAGATGTCTCATTGAATACTAACGACTCCATACGGATTGTTGCATCTGAAAATATTGCAGAAAGTGCTGAGCCGTGTTTTACGGAAGCGCGTGATCGCCAAAGTTTATTAAATATATACCTAGCTATGAAAAATGACTTGTTAGTTGAGGGATTATTGAAATGAAAGGATTAGAAATTGTTTTTAGAGGTAAAAAGAATGCGATTGCTTTAAGCCCAGAGGCTGGTCATGTAGCTCTTGTAATTCATTATGGAATGGGTAAATTTGAAATCGAATTAAGTCACCTTGACAGAAACGACATCTGTTTGTACCTGGGCGGATAATCGTATGCTGATCAGCAGTATGCCAAGTGCTATCTTAAATATTTTCATGGTAATGATTCGTTGTTTTCATATTTTATACCCAAAGTCGGATTTCGCCTTTGGCATTTACAATATTCATGTTTAGGCAAATTTAAAAGGTGACCTAATTTAGTTTAAAATCAGCAAATCATATGTGTTTTCGTAAATACTCATGCAGGAGGCCTGCTACAAGTATATCAATTTGAGTTTTGAAGATTGATTATAAAGTAAAACCCACAATATAAATTTGTTTTTTATAAACCCTTGGAGACATCCCTGTTATTTTCTTAAACGATTTGGAAAAAAAAGAGAGAGTAGCTTTAATAAAGCTGTACAACCTATTCTCCATCCATATTGCCTGTATTTTCGATCTCAAGTTTCACTGATAGCTGTTCCTTTGTGCCAGTCGATATATGCTTCACCGGTAGATTGTTATTTGTGAAAGTAGAACGATTTAGTCGTTGTCTCATTATTTTGGAAGTTTGCACGTTTTGGTTTTTTTAATGTACAAATTGATATTAATTATCAAAATGTGTTTTGTGTGTGCGTGTTTTGCTTAAATTAGACCTTTGAACTAACCAGATTATGGATACTTTCCGCAAATACATAAATCCAGGCACCGGAGCTGATGCTAATCAGCCTGATTGGGGGATTTCGATACATAATGTGGGGCATTATATCCACCCCGCAGGTAAAATATATCCAGATCCCTTACATCCCAACGAGTACTTTTTCGATTATGCCAAAGGGAGGATACTTTCCGAATACCAGTTGGTTTATATTGCATCGGGAACAGGCACTTTTGAAGCGGAATTTATAGGCCAGGTAAATGTGCAGCCAGGAACCATTTTTTTTCTGTACCCAGGTATATGGCATAGGTTTAAACCGGATGAGGAAAATGGCTGGAGCGAATACTGGGTAGGTTTTGGTGGGAGTTATGCCAATCACCTGATGAAACAGGATTGTTTTAGTCCCGAACACCCCCTGATATATATGGGCTTTAATGCCGAATTTATTAATATTTTTATCCAGCTGATTGATACAATAAAATTTAATGGAATGGGCAGTAATCAGCTGGCTGGATGTTTAACCATTCAGCTTTTGGGACTAGTGTATGCCTCAGCCCTTCTAAAATTGCAGTCGAGCAGCCGCAAATCTCAGATTATCAATAATATCAAGTATAGTATCCACGAAAATCTGAATAGTGATATTTCACCAGAAAAGCTGGCAGAGAAACACAATGTAAGCTATGCGTGGTTTAGGAAATCATTTAAGGAAATTACCGGTCAATCGCCTGGTCAGTACCAGTTGAACCTCAAAATCCAAAAAGCAGCTAAAATGCTTCTCGAAACCGATCTGGGTATTTGTGATATCGCCTATCAGAGCGGTTTCGAATCTGAATATTATTTTTCCAGACTGTTCAAATCAAAGATGAACCTTTCACCATCGAGGTATAGAAAAGAATTTCTGTGCGGGAAAGAATAATGCCTTGTTAATAGCAGTTTTATCGTCGCAATAAAAATCAAAATATGAACGTCAATAATCAAAAAGTGTATAAAAATTTCCAATTAAAAAGCACCTATTGAGAAAACCTTCCCGATAGCGTAGCCACTCCAGCAAAACGTGGCATTGGTAAATTTCAAATAAAAATTAACTGTCAAAAAAAAATAGAAAAAAAAATAAAGATGCGCAAAAATTCATTGAAAATTGGTCTTTTCGGTATTGGCCTTGATACCTATTGGGATCAGTTCGAGGGGTTGGAAGATAGATTAAAAAAATATCTTTCTACTATTGAAAAAAAAATCACCACATTTCATCCGGATGTCATCAATCTAGGAATTGTAGACAATATTGATAAAGCCTTTGATGCAGGCGACCGTTTCCGAAGTGAAAATGTAGATATCATATTCCTTTATGTAAGTACATATGCACTTTCTTCCACGGTTCTGCCCGTGGTGCAAAAGGCAAAAGTTCCTGTTATTATCTTAAACGCATCGCCCGAAGCTGCTATAAATTATGAAGCGTTTAATCAGATGGGGGATCGTGTAAAAATGACTGGTGAGTGGCTGGCTTTTTGCTCAGCCTGTCCTGTTCCTGAAATTGCAAATGTTTTTAACCGTACAGGAATCAAGTTTCACCAGGTTACCGGAATGCTTGAAGGGGATGAGGAATTTTGGAATGAAGTATCGGTTTGGGTTGAGGCAGCCAAGGTTAAAAATATAATGTCGTACAACAGGATGGGCTGCTTGGGACATTATTATAGCGGTATGCTCGATATCTATACAGATATGACCAAGCAATATGCATATTTTGGAGGGCATATTGAAATGCTTGAGGTAGAGGAACTGGCATCACTTAGAAAAACAGTTCCGGAAAATGAAGTTGTAAAAAGGATTGAGCATTTTAAGGAGCAGTTCGATGTACAGGCTGATTGTTCTCTGGATGACCTCCAAGAATCATCAAGAACGTCTGTTGCATTGGATATACTTGCCGAAAAATATAAACTGGGCTCATTTGCGTACTATTACAAGGGGACGGGAAATAAAGAAAATGAAGACACCATCAGTTCGATTATTTTAGGAAATTCGTTGCTCACTGCCCGCGGAATCCCTGTGGCGGGAGAATACGAAATAAAGAATGTTCAGGCGATGAAAATCATGGACAGTTTTGGTGCTGGTGGTTCTTTTACAGAGTATTATGCAATGGATTTTAAGGATGATATTGTCTTAATGGGACACGACGGTCCCGGCCATATTGCAATTGCTGAAGGAAAAACCAAGGTTAGGCCGCTTAAAGTGTATCATGGGAAAGTTGGAAGGGGATTGTCTGTGGAAATGTCAGTAAAAAATGGACCTGTTACCTTGTTATCAGTAGCTGAGACCAAAGATGGCAAGCTTATGCTTTTAGTAGCGGAGGGAGAATCTGTCGCAGGTCCTATTCTCCAGATCGGTAATACAAACAGTCGCTACAGATTTAGTATTGGTGCACGTAAATTTGTAAATAACTGGAATCTAAACGGACCAGCTCATCATTGCGCAGTTGGCATCGGACATATTGCCGACAAGATTGGAAAACTAGGTGAATTGTTGGAGATGGAAGTTGTTAGGGTTTGCTGATCATATTACTAACATTGTTCTAGTATGAAGGGTAAATTAAATCAGTTTAAATTTTAATTACGTGGCACATTGCTATAAATTTCTTTTTCCGCACACCATTTATTGAATAAAGTAAAATTATTGGGCTTACATTCTCAGAATAAGTTTTTGATTTATAATATTGGAGCCTTACTGAAACTCTCATGGTGTATGGGGGGTATTTTTAAGCCGGTTACGGTTTGGGTACTTTTAATTAAACTATTAGTGACGGTTAGCGTCTGTTAAAATACTTTTAAAAGGGCCTTAAAACACAAATAACCCACATAAATTAATATCTGAGTTATTATCTGTGGAGCCGAAGGGAGTCGAACCTTTCCTTTAATCGCTTGTTTATCAGATAATTAAAATCATTTTTGGTTCCTTTCAGCCAAAAACTCACCTCTATTTTTTTAGTGCAAATTCTTTATCATAAAGATACAAAAATATGATTGTTTTGTATGCAACAATTTATTCAAATTACAAACTTCTTAATTAATATTCCCTCAACTGAAAGAGCTGGGTAAGAGCGAAATGTCGGTGTACTATGCTCTGGTGGATAAACCAGAATAGATTGACCCCGTCTCGCCAGAAATATATTCACTGTAAATTATTGTTTGTCTTTACGTTAGTGTTTTGACGGAAAGGGGTTAATTGGATTGGTTTTTCTATCCTAATCTTAAATATATCGGGCCAATATCAAACCCTGGAAAAAATGGGAGGAGAGTAGTTTTTGCGAAAATATTCTAGCTCTATACTATTGATATTGTTTCGCGCATAGAACGTGAGTTGGAGGGATCAACTAAATGTTTAATATTAGAGATGCTTGTATTCAGTACAGAATATAGCCTTTTCATAGATAAACATGGTGTAATCATAATACAGTCGTAAACGTTATTTCAAGACAGGTAACATTATATATCTTTATAAAAATCTTAATCAAAAAAAACATGAAAACAACGATTAAAACGGCGCTGTTCGTATTGATAGCAGCTCTTGGTTTTTTCAATCTGAAGATTGATAAGGCTACAAAATCTGAAGCGAGCCTATCTTTTGTAGAAAACTCCGCATCTGCCAATTTTGAGGCCGAAGAAAGTAAAGGCTATTTTCTTAAAGATGAAATTACCTCCCATGTTAAAAACACAATAACAAAGCCTGGAGGTGGGACATGCGTGGTAACTTATGATCAGGTTATTGTAAGCTGTCTTGGAGAGGGCAGTCAGAGATGTACCCCATCTGTTGTAAAAAGCAACGAGCATTCGACCTGTTAACTGATAAATTGAAAAAATACATGAAAACAATAACTAAATTTGCCTTTATCGCCATGATTGCGGCCTTAGGTTTTTATAATATCCAGATTGACAAAAGTGCCCATTTCGGAATAAATCTTTCGCTTGTAGAAAACTCTGCATCAGCAAATTTCGAGGACACTAGTGGTCCAAGAAAAGTTGCTGTAAAAAATGAAGAAACTGGATCTACTGTTACTTCTATGATTGTTGACGGAAAGGTGTGTAAGAATTCGAGTGATTTTGTTACTGTAAACTGTATAGGAACTGGTAGTGTTTCTTGTACGCCTAGTCATACTATTAGTAATCAAAAGATTGTGTGTAGTTAATTGAAATAAATATTCCTGACACAAATAATAATTTTTCAGATAATATTTTTCCAAAGAAAAAGAACAGGCAATGAATAATCATTGCCTGTTCAACTATTCATAAGGCCTACCGATGATATTCCTTTTTTCGGTGAAACATAGAAATATGGCCATAGTTGATTTTAAGTAAGAATATTAAACACGATAACACTAACAGACTATCCCAAAATAAATTACAATAGATGAAGAGAATAATTATTATTGTTGCATGCCTTTTCCTTATTTCCTGTAAAGGTGGCAACCATGAAGATATGGGGAAAGAAATCAAGGTTGATGTTGCACCAGAAAATGCGATAGGAAATTTCGATAAATATTTCGACTCTTCAAAAGTCATTTCTTTAGAGACCAGCGCTGCATCCCTAATCGGTAACATCAACCGGATATCAATTTTTGATAACCGTATTTACATTCTTGACCGGGCAACAAATAGTGTATTTATATTTAATTGGAATGGCAAATTTATAACCAAGATCCATGACATTGGTGTTGATAAAGGAAAATATATCGGAATCATGGATTTTGCAATTGATAAAGCTTCAAAACGTATACTTGTACACACTCATCGCCCATACAAGCTAATTTATTATAATATGGAAGGCAAATTTCTCTCAGAAACGCCACTTGAGGGGTATTATAAAAATATTGATATTCCTGCAAAAGGCAAATTGCTGACAATTAACCCTACAGGCAGTTATACCGCTAATGTGCTTGATCTGAATAGTGGGGATAAAAATGAATTTATTCATAAGGACGCCATTTCCGAAAAATTTAATTTTTTTTCGACTGTCTTTCCAAATGTACTTAATAGCCTGGGTACATATGTTACCGTTCCATATAGCCCCGTAATTTACAAATATTCGGATGACAAGATTATTCCTGCCTATAGGATCAATTTTGGAAAAAAAAATATGCCGGATTCATTACTCGATAAAAATCTTCCTGCTTCAGATATTTACAATGAAGCAATGAAAAATGAATACGGCTTTTTTATCAGTAATTTCAGGGAAACCAAAAACTTCCTGGTTTTCAGTTACGGAAAAAACAGCATTGTCGTGTATTCCAAAAAGGATGGTAAAGCCGAGTCCTTCAGCTTTATCGAAAATAAGCATGACCTGATCCATTTCGAAAACCTTTTCGGCCATGATGGAAATGATGATTATATCCTTTCAACCAGACAGGCAATTTTCTTCAAATCCCAAATGAATGTCTATAAATCCAGCCCTAAAGACTGGGCTAAAGTGCCTCCCTACATTAAGGCAATAGATTCAACACTCAATAATAATAGTAATCCGGTCTTAATTGTATATAAATTAAAATAGCACATGTATTGGGATAGTTTAAAAATGGACATTGTCCGGATATATGGACAATATTATTCTAATAATGTATATAAAAGGTGTAATTTAATGATCTATTCCAATTCATCTAATCTATGTTAACCAAAATTAAAAAAGCCGCACTCATTTTCGGGGTTTTATTTTCGTCGTCGACTTTGGCCCAGAAAGTTAAAATAGATAGCTCACAAGTAATTACTTTGAGGATTGATCCGGGTGATGCAAGGGGAACATCGATTTCAGACATTTTCGATGAAGTAGAATTTATTCCCTTAGAAAGTAAAAAAGAGAGCGTTTTTGGAAAAATCAAGCAACTGGAAATCGCAGAAAACAGATTTGTGATCTTTGATGAAGATACCAAGAACATTTTTATTTTTGATAGGAACGGAAAGTTCATTGCCAAAATAAATCAAGGTAAAATCAATACCATTGGCAAACAGGAGGACCAGATGTTTTATGGTTTCCAGATCAGGAAGGTAGGAAGCAAATCTCTTATAACTATACAGGCAGGTAAATCCTCCGTATTTTTCGATCTGGATGGAAGCCTGGTCAAAAAAGAACCTGCCAATAAAAAAGAGTGGGATATCGTTTATAGGTTTCCCGGAAGCGGAATAGTGGTCAGATCAAACGAGCTGATAAAATCGAATATGGACAGTTCTTACTATGAACTCGTGCTGTATAACAGCGAGAACAGGTTTTTGACTGCTTTTTTCCCATTTGCATTGAATAAAATCATAAATGATGACCTGATAAACAGTGGAAAGGTTTTCTTTGATTATGGCAGTAGCAGCGAAGTATTCTATACCAGGTACTTTGAAAACAACATTTATAGGATAGGGGAGAAAAAAGCGGAACTAGCATACAGATTTATACTGCCTGAGAAGTATTCCCTACCGGACGGATTTATCGAAAACTCCAGCTATAAGGGTAAAAGGATGGAGTATCTTATGAAAAACCGCGATAAATTTTATGGGATTTTCAATACTTATACATGTGGGGATAATTTATTCTTTAATTTCAGCAGTTTTGGATTCGACCGGAAAGCCTTTATTTATAATTTAAAGGATAATCAGTTAATGTCCATTGGGGACCTTGAGCCCGACGCTCTTTCCTCTTTTCTGCCGGTAACTGATCTGGGTGTGTTGGATGAGTATAAGAATAGAGGTTTCCATCTCTATCAGGATGGTTTGCTGTACAATAGTTATTCTTCATTGGCCATGTTTGCCCTTAATGAGCAGAACGCAGAAAAAAAAATCAAATACAATCCTGTATTGACCGAGTATTTCAGGACACAAAATAAAAGTAGCAATCCTGTTATTGTTAGGCTCAAGCCAAAACCGAAACGATAATGCAGTTTTACCGTTCGTTTATCCTATCCGTGATACTGGCAGGTATTTCCGTAATCGTAGCTGCCCAACAAAAAAATATGGTAAATACAGGAGCTGCCAAAGGTATTGTGAGGGATACTACGTTTAGGTATGTCCTAAAATCTGCGACAGTATCTGTTTATAATGCCCTAAAACAGGACAGTTCACTAATTGGTTACCAGATAACCAACACATACGGTGAGTTCAACTTTAAAAATCTCCCTGTTGATAGACCATTAAAGCTGCTGATAAGCAATGTTGGTTACCAATCGGAATACAGAACCTTTACCATACCTGTCTCGGGGTCCATTGACCTGAAAACCATTATCTTGAATCAAAAAACTATTTCACTAAAGGAGGTGGTCGTTTCTGTACCGCCAATAAGCATGAACGGCGATACCCTGGAGTTTAATGCGGCGGCATTTAAGTTAGATAGTAATGCAGTGGTAGAAGATCTGCTTAGAAAGATACCCAACATTGTACTTTGGGGAGATGGTAAAATAACTGTTAATGGAAGGGAAGTCAGGAGTTTACTGGTCAACGGTAAAGAGTTTTTCGGCGGTGATTATAAGATTGCTACTCAGAACCTCGCGAAAAATGCTGTCGAAAAAATTCAGGTATATAAGAAAGCCGGCAATATTAATCCCCTGGATTCTGCTGTTGAAATGAATGTCAAGCTAAAAAAGGGCAGGGACTTTGGATATTTTGGCAAAATCGGAGCAGGGTATGGAAGCAATAAGCGATATGAATCCGACGCCAATCTTAATGCATTTAATTCAAAGGTGCAGATTTCCATAGTAGGTGCAGATAACAACATCAATAAAATAGCCTACGATGTGCGTAGCCTATTGGCCAATAGTACCTTCAAAGGTGCAGGTACCGGATTAGAATACCGTCCGGATTTCATGATTCCCGGCATAACCCGGCCCAGGGCACTTGGCGCAAACATGACATACAATTTTTTGGATAGGCCAATATATGGTGCCAATAATATTTTAAGCCTGAATTACTTTGCCCAAACAAGGGATAACGACAATTCATCTTCATCTGAGACTACAACAACCACGCAATTGAATGGAAAAATTCTTGAGGAACATCTCAATGCACGTAACTCATACAGTTCAAATAAGAATTTCGACTCAAAATATGAATGGGTGAGAACCATCCATGCTTTGACCATCAACCAGTCCTTTAAAGATAATAGCTATCAAAGCGTAAATGAGTCAGTTGTCGGGTCGTTCAATTCTGAAAACCAACGTGTTAGTTCGAGTATTGGAAGTGATTCGGCGAATGGCAAAAGCAGTAATTACAGTTTAGACATCAGGTATGTCCTAAGCGAAAATTTTACCAAATTCTTTCACCGGTTTAAAGGTTTGAGTGTGAATTTTTCCTTGAACTTGGATAATGACCGGTCAAACAGGGTTAATAAAACTGATTTTATATCGTTTTCCAGTCCAAATTCAAATAAAAGGTTTAACCGGAAATATCAGACCGGCTATAACAGTGTAAATCCGCAGTTGAATTTTGAATTTAACAACCTTAAAGAACTGCTATTCGGAAAAACAGATTTTCTGGGGCTGGATTTTTCTGTGGGTAACACGATCAGCATCAATAACAGAAAAAATACCAATGTCGTAGGGGATTCCAATGATTCTATCACCGACTATCAGAATAATGCCTATCTAAGTAACCAGACACAGGCTTATACCATAGAAGAAACCCCCAATTTTACCTTAAGCAGGTCAATATCCTCCGTATTGTCGAATAGGTTCTCCAAAAGTTTGGTTATCAGCGGCACATTGCAGCAGAAACTCATCTATCAGGATAACCGTTCCGATAAATCCTTCCAAAATATCAGGCGCAAATATAGCCAATTTGCCCCCAATGGAAATATCCGGTTTGCCCATGAGAAGTATGGCGATTTCAATGAGAGCTATTCATTGGGTTTTAATACCTCCATCCGCATCCCGAGCTTACAGGAATTAGCTCCTTTGATAGATAGTGCAAATATTTATAATATACAAAAAGGGAATCTTGGCCTAAGGGAATCGGTAACCAGGGCACTATCATTTGGTTTTTCCCATGAGGCCCAGCAAACAAAAAACACCTTGAATTACCAAATCGAACTTGCGGGCGGTATAACAGAAGGGGTATTCGCCGATAGTCTGCTGATTGCTGATGATAACAGGAGAGTGAGCTATCTGGTAAATGCGGGTACCGGCAAATATTTAAATTTTAGTGGAAGTATCCGAAAAGCCCTTAAGTTAAAGACATCAGAACTTCAGATCAGCCTGAACAACACTTTGAACATATCCAGAAATCCTGGCTATGTAAACGGGATTTATGCATATGCAAAGGGTCTGAATACGAATACAAGCATCAAATTTAATTTCACCTACAAGGATTGTTTTGCCCTTGAAGGAGTACAGTCCTATTCCACTTATAAATCCTCACAGGAAACATTTATGGCCTCATACAGCGGAACAAATGTTTCTACAACTTTAAGCTCGGGTTATAGCGTAACAAAAAAACTGATATTAAACAGTAACATAACATTTAACAATAGTACTGCCACAGGCAGTGATGCGATCAAATTTGCCATCTGGAACGCCGCACTAACCTACCGGTTGTTAAAGGGGAATAATCTGGAAACCAAATTTTCCGCACTTGACCTGCTACGGCAGAACAGGAGTGTAATCAACTACGGTGCTTTGAACAGTTTTACGATCGGGAGCCAAAATGTCCTGCAACATTATTTTATGGCAACGGTATCTTATTATCCAAGGCAGTTTGGGAAGAAAAACCGTAAAAAATAAGATGGTTCGCGGAATTTGATCTTTTGGTGATTTTAAGTAAAGAACTAAACAATATTTAATATGAAACTAAATCAGCAACTACTTTTTTTAAAGAAAAATTTTTTTGTAACCTTTTGCTTTATAGCACTTTTATCCCTGTGTATATATCAGACCTGGTTAAGAAATAAAGAAAATATTATGATCAATGAGCTTAGCCGCAGTATTGATACCAACTCGGATAAGAAACATATTTTTGACCGTGTACAATTTTCACCCGATATAGTCGATAGCCTGAATAAGCTAAAGAAAGAAAAATTGCTTGTGTTCAGGTTTTTGCGGAATGACTGTCATGAATGTATCGATTCGATATTTAGTAATTTAAGCTATATCGCCAAAGGAGTAGGGAAAGAGAACCTTGTAGTACTGGTCGATGAACCGAATATGACAGAATATTTAAAATATAAAAGGCTATATCAGGAAAAAATCTCGAATTTTTTCTATTGTCCGTCCCAGGTTTCTGCCATCGATAAAGAGGGGATTTCATATTACTCTGTATTTTCGGGGAGGGATAATTCATCAGGGTTTATATTTTTAACAAGGCCATTGGAATATCCGGCCCAGACCAGGAATTATCTGAAAGGGATAGTTGATGTTTTTTAATGTACCCATAACAGAAAATGTGCGCTCTAGGTTGGTCAAATTCTGCATCTGCATTGGTATAAGCATTCTTTTATCACTTACTGCCTCTATAACGGTTCCCGATCTTTATCAGGTTAGGGCCGGACAGATAGCATTTTTTTCTTATGGCGTGATTATAGTAGTGGGATTTTGCCTGTTCAGCCCATTGCCAAGAGAGAAAGCTGTTCTTTCCTTTACCCTGACGGATGTTATCCTGGTTATCCTGATATTGTTGATAGGCCTGGGAAGATATTCTGCCCACACGGTTTCGGGATTTTCCCCTAGGCTGATCGAGTTAATAGGATTGTCGCTACTTTATTTATTTTTAAGGTTTAATCCCAAGCTGTATATTTATTTCTTATACGCATGCGTTGTTGGCTGCCTCATCCAGGCTTTCTATGGACTTTTGCAACTGTACGGGTTTTATCCCAGTTTAAGTGGGAATTTCCCGATAACAGGAACGTTTTTTAATCCGGGGCCACTGTCTGGGTATGTATTATATGGGTTTTGTGTTACCATTGGACTATATTTATCCAGGGATGATTTAGCATTCAGGCCCGGTTTGAGATCTTTTGGGCTTTCCAGGGGAATAGTCGATAGAATATTTCCAGGCTTTCTTATCTGTTGCATGGTATGCTTTTTTTTAGTGCTTTCCGCTTGCAAATCAAGGGCCTCCTGGTTGGGGCTTGTGATATTCTGCTCACTGTTTTTCCACCGTTTGCCATATTTTCATCTCTCGGGAAAATTCTCCATAAGGAAGATCTATATTTTTATATTACTGGGACTTGTAATGCTGTCGGTTACTTTTTTACTGTATTATATAAACCGTGATTCAAGTGATGGAAGATTGCTGGTATGGGAGATAACTGGCAGAATGGTGTCCGATAATCCCATTTTCGGTAGCGGATTTGATAACTTCAGTTCTAAGTATATGGCTTATCAGTCTGAATATTTCCGTGGGCACCCATCCAGCCCATACAGAGATATTGCCGGAGAAATCAAGTACCCATTTAATATCCTTATGGTCTACTTATCTGAAAATGGGATTATTGGGGCTGTTGCAATTCTGGTAATCATGGTCCGCATCATGTTTATAAGGAAAAAGAATGCATTGGTAATAATAACAAAAGCAGTGCTATCGGCGCAGATCGTTTTTGCGTTATTTTCCTATTCAGAGCAGATCCTTCCCATTAAATTAAATGTAGTATGCTCCCTGGCTTTTTTAGCTTCTTCAGACACTAAAATTTTTTCTTTTGGAATAGGAAAAGCCAGATTCAATCTTCTTAAATATTCTTTTATTCCTATATACCTGGTCTTTTCTGTGCTATTTGCACTATACTTAAATAAGATGGTACGCAGTTATCGGAATTGGGGAACGGGATCCCAGATATCTGATAGCGGGCAATTCGTGGACGCCGTTCCATTTTTTGTTTCGGCCCACCCTTTCCTGAAAACAGATGGACTTTTCCTTATGCAGTATGGTAATTTGTTGTTAAAGGCAAATGAACCGTTACCGGCCCTGAAATTGCTTGATTCTGCACAATACTATTTTGATAATTATCCGCTACAGATAGCCCGTGGAAACTGTTTCAGAAAGTTGAAACGTCCTGACCTCGCCCTGGCATCATATATGAAGGCCTCCGATATGATCCCTTCAAGACTTTATCCCAGATATCTCCAGGTAATTTCCCTCCTGGAACTGAATAATAAGGAAAGTGCTGTAAAATCTGCCAATAACATTTTGAAGATGGCCGTCAAAATCAATTCCCCGGCAACCAGGGAAATAAAAACAAAGATGGCACAGGTTGTAGCCGGCCGGAATTTTGACACAACCAAAATTTTATCGATCATAAATAAATAATACAGCGGGCTGGAATTTACAGTACATACTTCTGGAAATCAAATATCATAATTATAGTTTCTTCTATCCGATGGGTATAAAACTTTTTTCGCAAAAAAAACACAGGTTAATTATTCTTCTGCTATTTGCAATAGCCTCATTGGGCCTGGCAATTCTAAACCTATTCTGGATGGCCTGCCTGTTGTTGTTGTTGATACTGACAGTATATACGGTTGTTTCATTTAAACTGGGCGACTGGACAGGATTTATAGTTACTGCAGTTTTGGGATTGATTTATGTAATCATCTTTCGGCTGTTTATCCTTGATTTTTATAAAGTTCCCAGCGAATCGATGGAAAACGCCATCTTTCCGGATGATAAACTGGTCGTAAACAAATTGGTGTATGGCCCAAAATTTCCCAGGGGCATAGCCGATATCCCCTGGCTGAACAATCTTTCCATAAAGTCGCGCGATTGGCCTTATCTAAGGCTTTCAGGTACAGCACGCGTTAAGCGTGGGGACATCATCGTTTTTAAAAAAACAAAGGACACAAGCTCATTTTTTGTTAAAAGATGCATCGGGCTGCCAGGGGATAAAATTATCCTTGCCGGTGATAGCATCAGCGTTGACGGAAAAGAACTGCACCAAAATCCAACAGTGAAGAACAGATATAGATTTACTATCGGGCAGAGGGAAGAGTTCATAAAATATGCCCTAAAAAATGATATCTTTTATGAGGTGAATGAAGATTCCAGTATAAGTGCCTACCTGACCCGGGATCAAAAACAAAAGTTTCATAGTATGGCCGCAGGCGGTAAAATCGCATATGTTCCTATCGGCTGGCGTTTTTTCTGTGATATGCCTAAACAGTTAAGGGAAGAATCGCTTTCCAAATGGACCGGTGACAGTTTTGGACCTCTTACTGTACCAGCGAAAAATCTATATATCAAACTGACCGGCAGCAACATTTACCTCTACTATCAGGCGATCTTATCCGAAACAAAAGATGTCAAACTAATTGGAAGGAAACTATACCTGCATGGCCAAAAATTGGAAGATTACAGGTTCAACCGTGATTATTATTTTTTTATGGGGGATAACAGGCACCGCTCCTATGATTCGAGATACTGGGGGTTCATCTCCGAAGAACAGATAGAGGGGAAAGTCGTATTTTCCTTTAGATTCTGATTCAGTTGGCACGTTAAAAAGATATGGGGTTGCTACTAAACGGGGATTTCCGGGGAATTTTTCAATTTCGATTGTCCCAGTGGTAAGCCTTGTCCACCGGGATATTTTATTACAGGTAAAGATTGAAATGTGGATAGATAGGGGGAGATGCAGTTAAAGGTTATTGTCCTGCCATATCAACTGCCCTTTGGCAGAACAAGACTTTACAATGGCCCGATAGATCAGAAACCGTTCCTATATTTAATAGGTTTAGTTTACCCCATTGCTCAATTTGTTCCTCTGCCAAATAACGTGATCTCATTGGCATTAACATAATCAAGCCCTCCCCAGGTTTGCGTACATTGGAAACGCATATACCTGGCACCATTCAGTTCTGTTTTAAGCTTAAAACTAAAGCCGCCGGCACCGGCCGCGCGGTCATCATTATTGGCCTGGGTGGGAGGAAGCCCTGATTGGGGCATGGGAAGCACAAAATTCCCCAGATTTATCCAATCTCCAAGTACAGTACCCTCGGGGGTAGTTGATATTGGCCAATCCCGAAAATCCTTGGGTTCTTTTTTTGTGGACGCCCATACGGTAAATTTCTTTGGATTCTGGTCCTGGTAAATGCCTGGAAGCCTGTTGTATAATACCAAACGGCTGATCATGGAAGGAGTGCCAAGCCCTACCGTGCCCATCATAAGCCCCCCCATGTGCATGCTCTCGGTATGCCAGCCCGGTTCGCCCAGATTTCCATCGAATAGGTATCTGAAATACCAGTCGAACCCGATCCGTCCATCATTTTGCAGTGGATAGTTATAGAACCTGGTATTGTCCAGTTTATCCTCCCTTAACGGCTTCATCACTTTGTATACCGTATCTGAGGCATTACCGAATTTATCAGAGATGTATACGGCTATTCTCTGCGTTTGCCGGCCCATATTTCCATAATAAAGATCCAATTTGCCTATGGCAAGTATGGAAACATCTTTTTCGACATACCGCTCCAAGGTGTCGTTATATGATAATAAATGAAGCGATAATAACGAATTGGCTTTATTCTCACCGGATACACTGATCCCCCCATATGCTGGCCTCAATCTCAGCGCTGAACATACAGATTGATGATAGGGCATAAGTGGATGTACCTTCACCTTTACCGGATCTGATATATTACCCTCCCGACCGACTGCCTGAAGGATTACGGTATATTCAGCGGAACTGCTGAAACCGTCAACGGTCAGAGTGCCCTTCAGGTCTGACCTAACCTGGCGTATTTTTTCTTTGTTTATAGGATAACTGGCCATTATGTAGGAGAAATCAGATTGTCTGGCTACTTTGAAGGTTATTTTGGCCGATCCGAAGGTATTGATTACACTAACTTCCCTTATCGGATTAGCTTTGTGGCCATCCATGTATTTACAGGAAAAAGTTGAAAACAATAGGGCATGGGCAGTTAAACCAAGCCATGTTTTTATCATAACTGAGTGCGCTTTTTTCATATTTTTTCTTATTCATTCAGTTGAGAAAATGCTACCACCATTTTTGTTGGCCATTTTCAATAGTGAAAATTCTTTCTTCGGTTCCTCCGTTTAGGCCCTTTAACCAGAACAATGCATTTTTTGGTACCTTATTGTAATCCAGATGATAACTGTCTGCCGTTTTGCTGCCAAGTGAAATCCATTTTTTGTCCCAGTAATAAAGCTCGTAGTCTACCCCGGGCAAAATGCAGTTGGTATCATTCCTGGGACAAAATTTAATGGAGTATACCCGTTTTTCTTCCATTGTGCCCAGATCAATACCGATCCATCCATCTTTACCCTGCTCATTCTGGTAATAACTATCCAGATCATCATCGAATGCTTTTTCGATCTCATGGCCGGACACCCCTTTTTTCCCAATGATCTTTCCCTTTAACAGCTCTTTTCCGGTACCACCGTAAAACTGTACTTCAGCAATGTTGTCAGCCTCCCAGCTTCCCCCCGGCGGCGCAACATACCTTAGAAACCTAAATTTTTTCACATTTGGTATCTGTACCTCGTTCATATAAAATGGATAATTTTTTATGGTAAACAATGTATCGGCCTTGGTAAAGTCCATTGAATTCGAACCCTCGAACCGCCCTTCCTTCAAAGTTTCGGTATGATATGCAGTATAAGAATGCAGGGGATATTTTCTCAAAAGCCTTATTTTAGCCCTACTGCTGTTTGTTGCCGTAAAACTGGTAATAACATTTGATGTATCAGAGTAGAAAGGGGGGGCAATCGGAATGACCGTTCCTTTATCGAATACTGCGGGCAAATAAACCACATTGCATCCCAGATTGTCAAAAATTACATTTTCGCCGTTCATCTTTTTTACGGCAATTGGCTTCCATCCGTTGATGTCAAATACACACAGGTAAGCAGCTTTATATTTTAGGAACTCATCTTTCACTTTAAGGGAAAAGAAAGATGTTTTTACAAATTTGTCCGTTACATCCCTAAGATTTGTTTTTCGGAAATCCGGCGCCAGATAGTCCTTGGGTACTGTTTTGTTCAATTCCTCCAATTCCCTATCGGCACTGAAAGTAAATCTGTAAACTTTTGGAATGGTCTTGACATGCTGTACATACATTCCGAAAGGGGTATCCTTATTGGTAAAACGATGTCTTTCGGTTATATAGTCAGAGGAAAAATCAACTACACTCCAGGTGCTTCTCTGGATATTTTCATTTGTGATCAATTGTGGCCTGAAACTTTGGTCAATTGCATTTACCATGAAATGGCTGTTATTTGTACTGCCCCAGTGGAGGATGAAATCCACTGCCACGGGTAAACCGAGCGATCTCATTACAGTAGCTGAATAAAATGACGTGGTTTCACAGCCACCTATTTTTCCGGCCAGAACATCACTGATGCTTTGGGCAAAAGGATAATATCTGTTGAAAAAAACAGTAAAATTGGTTTCCGTGTTAAGATTCCAGTTTAGATTGTCAAATACAGGTTTTATATTTTTGTTTTCAGGTATCCTGTTGAGCATCGGAAGGTACTCGGTGTAGAGCTGGGGGCGCCAATATTGCAGCTGTTCCTCCCTTATACGGTATGGAAGTATATATTCACAGAAGTCATTGAAGCTGACTTTTTTTGCCCAGGGGGCATTCTTCCAGGCACTGAACGCAAAATCGATATTATTGATCAGATAGCCTGAGGAAACCAACCGGTTATCCGGAACGGTCTTCATCGAATCGGGATCCGGAAGCCCAATTCTTTTGGTTACTGAATCACCGATATGGATCTTATCATCGTTTGTTACTTTATCTTTCATATAGGAAAGCGTATCTATGATCGAAAACATATCTGAATAGATACCTATAGAACTCTTCTGATAACCGCTGTGCCCGGACATATTTAGGATCAGAAATTCTGCAGCCTTAAGTTTTAAACTGTCACCCGGGGCGGAATAATGGTCGAGTACCTTTATAAGTTCATTTTTGTTATCTCCGGCGGATTCAAGAGCGTTATCCATAGCGCTACCGTAATTGCGCCCACAGGAGATAAATATGCTTAACGCAAAAAAGAGCAAAAGGTTAAGTTGTGGTCTCATGTCTGAATGGATATGATTATAAAAGATAAATTTGTGCACCATAAAAACCATAAATGGGGTTAGGCCCATAAAAACCTTCGAATGAACTGCCCTTATCCGATCTGTAATGCAACTGATATTTGCCTTTTTTGAGATGTATACTGTTGTCAACAAAAAAAGAAGGCATGCCCTTGGAAGCAGGGGCCGACATTTTCCAGATAATTTCCCCAGTCCGGGGATCTGTTATCCAACATTTATCCTTTGTTGTAATACCGGCAGGGTTTTTACAGTTATCGGTTACCTGTACAAAAAAATAAATATATTCATTATCATATAGGGTTTTGAATCTGGCTGAACTATCGAAGGCCGACGCTTTTCCTATATAAGGAGTGTTTACGGTTGAAAAGTCTGCCATCTCCCAGATTTTATCCATCACCCCGTCTATCAATGGTGCTGCATTGGATCTTATACAATAATTTTTTCTTGGATCACCGGCTTTTCCTTTCTCTGAAAACATAATCTGCCCGTACTTAGAGGCATCATTCCAATATTCATCAGATTTGACCACCCATGAAACCATACTTTTACGGTAATTTTCATCAAGGTCACTGTCACCTATGAAAATGTTTGCGCCAAGGCTTTTCTTTCTTAAGGACCTACCATATACTGACTTCCAGGGAATCCTTGCCTCTAAAGTATAACAGGTATCATTTGGGTCACTGAAGGCAAACTTTATCCCCGGATCCAACAGGGAACTGTCTGGGAACTGCCTATCTTTTATGCCACTTACCGTTTTAAGTCCATAGTTGTACTGGAAAAGCCGGAGATCTTCATAGCTGATCTCATCAGGAGGAACGTTTTTGTTAAGATAGATCTGTATATGGTCATAATTTTCGGGGCTGGTAATATAATCATCCTTGGTAATCACCTGTCCCGCCCCAAAAAACCGGACAACCGTATCTGCGGTGATATTAAAAGGGATAACAGCATCCAGGTTATCAGGCACGTAGTTGATTTCTGCCAGGGGTGATTTATTTACATATGCCGTTAACGGAGAATTATCCAAGGACCTTTTATAGATACCATACAGCTTATCCGCTTTACGGATACTGCCATATTTTTGCTCGAACCTCGCATAGGCGAGCAGTTCCCTTGTGAGAAAAATATAGCCTTCCAGGTTTTTCACCCTGGTAAATGCCGATGTTAATCCTCCCTCCCCCTGGTCATAGTCGATATCACCCACTTTCCCGGGGAGGAATAGGTATTTAAGTATTACGAGTGCCATGGGGGACTGTAGCAGGTCTTTTTTATGGAGAAAATCCGTTTCCAGCACATCTATTTTATCATAAGCAATGGAAATGAATAAATCCCTGTCCGGTGATTTGAATATAAGGACACTCTTTCCCGAGACCGTAAAGGATTTCCACAAAAGTGTTTCCCGGTGGAACTTGAATACATTCCAGCCGAAAAAACCAACAATATTTCGTGTATACCAGGTAGGCGACAGATTTTGGATTGCAGTATCCCTGTAACTGTATTCTGTGAAAGCGTCGTCGAAATAATTTGATACTAAAAAAGCATTTTCAAAGAGTGACCTGAGATCCTGTTTTTTTTCCAACTTCAATGTTGCCCGAGTGAACTTATCCAGCAGATCGCCGTTTTTCGTACCTACCGATGCGATCGTGCTGCGGATTGTGCTGTTCATCAATGGTATGCTATCAAAAAAAGGGGAAATGCGGTCCGCTTTGATAAAAACCAGATCACTGACCGTCAGTGAATCTGGTTTTAGGGAAGGAACAATTTTTTCCAGTCCTGTTCCAGCGTTTATCTGATTATCTTTCATCATCCTGTTAAGTAAGACCGGACCTGAAAAATTAGTGATAATGTCGTTATATGCATTTGGATCCAACTTCAGTCCATCATCCGCAAAGCGGGAATACAAGATGCGGTCATGGTTGCAGATAAGATAGGAAAGACCGGTAATATGTAAATCGCCGGCTGTTTTCATAATCGCCGGAGCGAGCCTGCCGATGCCATCCTTGTCTTTTTTGCAGGATAGCAGCATTAAAACACTTAAAAGTGCGATGAGGACATGTTGCTTTTTTTGATGGGGCATTTTAAATGGATTGATGATAAATAAAGTGGTATATCTCCAACGTCTGCATTGTTGAAAAGGCAGGTGAAATCTGTTTAAGGTCTGGTTACCGGGAAAATTTTAGCAATTTTAATATGTCAGATCAATTGATAATCTGTCCTGTTTTCTCCATCAATTATGGCTGAAAGACTGTTTTTTGCTTAAGGGTTCCAAAGGATCCGGGCGGAAGCCGAAACAGCATTATTTCCGCTCTGACAGCCAGCTAATATTATCGAATAAGATTTTTATACTATAGCACGGCCATACCATCAGAGATCATGTTTACAAGATTTGCAAGCGAAGTAGTGTAGGGGATACATTCACCACCATTGAGTTCCACATGCTTGTTTTTTTTATCAACGAGTTTGATCGATTCTCTATTGATCAGATAGGATCTGTTTACCCTGATAAATGAGGTACCCTCGAGGGCTTCGGATATTTTTTTAATAGATCTGCACATTACCAACTCTTCACCTGTATTCAGAAATATGCTGGTATAGCAGTTGTCGGATTTGCAAAAAGTGATATCAGAGTGTGCAATAACACGGAGTGAGTCGTGAGAGTTAACAATTAATTTTTTCATAGCTTCATTTAGATTTTCCGTTTACCTGCTAGTATCAGCGCTATAATTAAGGGAAGTAGATAACTTTGATATCTGGTCAGGTCGCCCCGTAAAATGTACATGGGGGGTACGCTAAAATAGACTGAATAAGTAGCTTTAAAAATAGATATTTCGGGCAAAAAGATGGATTATACAATCATTTTTTTAAATACAATTTTGTAGTTGATATACGGCGTTCCAATAATTTATTTTCCGGATATGAAATAAGATTTTCAAAGTGGAAATGCCTGTGCCATCACCGATGAGGGCACTGAATGGGCATTTCGGCAAAAAGGCTGCCCGTTCCGCGTTTAAGCTGTCACCCCATTCCGCTTTAAAGTGGTTCTTCTTCATTTTTGGTCTGCGATCCGTTTACACCGAAACTGCTGAGACAGCAGGAAAGTGTAGAACGCTTGATGCGTTTAACGGTAGTTCTGTATTGGTGTGATTCCAATCTCCCGGGTATCAGGATGAAGCATAACCCACATAGATATGGCTTGACGATCACATCTATG
The DNA here is from genome assembly GCF_032678585.1 of Pedobacter psychrodurus. Lineage (GTDB taxonomy): Bacteria > Bacteroidota > Bacteroidia > Sphingobacteriales > Sphingobacteriaceae > Pedobacter > Pedobacter psychrodurus_A. The sequence goes on from NZ_JAVTSN010000005.1 coordinate 52,862, forward strand.
CAAGCTTGGGTAAAAAGGTGGTAACCGGAAGTCCGATCTGGAACCTCATCGAGCAAAGTTGAATAAGATTTAGAGAGAAACCTGTGTTCGACTCATTGTAATGAGGAAATAGCGAAAGGGACTGATTATGCTAACAACGCTTTTAGCCTAAACTTCCTCTATTTCGGAACTGTTTTTTAATATTCGCGCTGCAAACCTATATGGTCTGCACTTTTTATCTAAACTAAGGCTTCAGGATTGTGGCGCTTTCTTTATAACTGACACCATTCATAGTAGACTAATGTCTCATCTTCGGATAGTTCTATTATACTGCATTATTGAGCTTTTGGGGGAGTTTTACGCATAAAAAATCGTATTTTTATAGGAAATATGGAGTTCATTTATTTATACATTTTATTCCGCTAGAGGTTGCTGTTCCCTTGTCTGTTTTGATTTCAATTTTGGTTGCCTTTGTTGTGGTTGTACAGGATCATAGCCAGATACATTTTAACAGCGCCAAATGGTTGATCATTTTTGCCATTTTAGGTATACCGTTTGGCTTGCTGATTTTAATTTATGGCAATGAGTTCTGGGTGAAAATCGGTTTAGGGCTACTGATTGTTTTATATGCGTTATATGCCGTTTTTGGCAAGAACGCGCTTTCCCTTAAAACAGATAGTAAGCCATGGCTTTTTATATGCGGTTTTTTATCGGGGGTATTGGGTGGGGCATATGGGGTAAATGGACCACCTCTTGTTGTTTACGGAAATATGAGGAACTGGAGTGCCAAACATTTCAGGGCAACGCTCCAGGCTTATTTCCTACCGGTAAGTTTTATAGGTGCCATCGGGTATTCTGCGAAAGGGCTGATTACCTTGGAGGTGCTGAAATATTTTTTGACCTCCTTGCCTGCTGTTTTTCCAGCAATATTTTTAGGGCGCTATCTTAATCATCAAATTAGCGGAGGTACTTTTTTTAAGTATGTCTATTTCGGGCTTATTGCGATTGGTGTCTTTTTGATTGTGAATACTTTGCTAACGGGGTATGCTGCATAGAAATGGTTTCTAGTTTATGACCTTTTGTGATTTTGATCAAATCCTTTTCTTGTGTGGGCAACTTGCCGGCTACCCGCTATTTAGGCTTCCCGGCATTATTCACTGGCAGGTATCCGCTTTTATCCCTGTTGCTAGGGAAAAATGTTTTGATAATGAGTTAGATCGAAAGGGGGGCGAATTTTTCGATATTAAATCTAATTTCTCAGATTCTATAACTTTTAGTGGAGTGCTCATTTTGCGACTGATCCGCAGAAAGACACCAGTTTTCTTAATACTTGTGCCGAATGAATTTAGCACAGAAATCCCAATAACAACTGTACCAGGATTTTGTATCTCCAGGAGCTTCAGAAGGGTCGGATGAGATATGCCAGCCTTCAGAAACTTCTTTTATAAAGCCATTATTCAACAGAATCTCCCGTTGGGAACGGCTCGGGATTTCCTTTGTATGGATTCCTTCCGAGCCATCTTTCTGAAGTTTTTTTAGTGTTTATAATGCTTCTGCAAATTTTTCCTTTGGTGTCGCCATTGCCTTTTAATTTGTTCTGATGATATTCTAGCCAGTCTATTAAGACCTAATGCATTAACATCTCCTGCTTTAGAGTTCTTGCTTCGTTTCTAATAAATGCAATAACATCAATTAGATTTTTTTATTGTTGTGTAGTTTGTGGTTGTGCTATTTCTATTGTTTTTAGTTGTGCTATTTATATTGTTTATTGTTGTGTTGTTTCTATTGTTTGTTGCAAATGTATGGTTATTCTCTGTTTATTTTCCAATACCTTTTTATTGAATTTAGCCGATTATTCTTCTTGTATTGGCAATTGCTGAAATTATAAAGAAGAAGAAACCAGGTTATAAACCTAGTGGTAAAATTTTCATTCAACCTATTATGAAAAACCCAGTTTATATCAGTTTGTCCCGTCCTAAATTTAATTGTTAAAGTACTGGGTTCTGTTCACATGATTTTCCACGAATAGAACTATATAAAGTTTCTTATTTAGAATTGATATAAATAATATTACTATATTTGTCTAATCTATGATTAATATTAATTAACCGGAAAATGATTGTAAAGGCAAGAATAGAGCATCAGAAAGATTTTCTGTTCATGGAAGAGATTCCAGATAAGTATGTTCCCGATCACCGATTATCCGAAAAATCAATTACCATAAAAGATGCCCCTGTGGGGATCAAAAATTATCAGCTCTCAACAAATGGTCTGTTTTTGGTGCATTCGGAAATGAAATTCGATGGTCCGGCCCGCATCCTCACCGAAGTAGAAGGTGAGGCCATTACCAGCCAGTTTATTTTTAGCAATAAAAACAGCTCAAATCCCAACGGCAAACAATCGGCAAAATACGGGCGCAGCCGGCATAATATCCGTTATATACCTTCTGCCAAAGAAGCTTACGATGTTAAACCCGATGTAGAATTTGTTTATTTCCTGATCGTTTTATCAAAGGATTATTACCTGCGTTTGGTTGATCTTTATTCACCACTGCACGAGCAGTTTGTACAGGAAATGGAAAAAGGAATTTCGACATCTTTTGCCGAACACGATCTTTTTATGACGCCCGAAATGCGCAGATCCATAGAAGCGATTATTTCTTGCAGACAGGATGGCGAATTAAAACGCCTTTTTACCGATGCCAGGATAACCGAGCTGATTATGTACCAGTTGGAACAATTTAGTCAGCATATACAGGGAGGCAGGGAATCGCTCCTCGACCGTGATATCCCCAAACTGGAAGAAGCCCGCGAGATTTTAGAACGCGATTATATCGATCCGCCAACGCACAAACAGCTTTCTAAAATGATCCTGCTCAATGAGTTTAAATTGCGTACAGGATTTAAAAAATATTTTGGCAGTACCATTTACGATTTCGTAACCCGGTTACGGATGGAAGAAGCCAAACGGTTGATTTTGGAAGAAGGTAAAAACATGTACGAAGTTGGTGTTAATATCGGTTTTAAACACCAGGCCAGTTTTACCAATGCCTTTAAAAAATATTACGGTATATTACCTAGTGATGTGCGGCTCTGATCTTGTAAAGGATTAACCGCGATCCAGCACTCTGTGCTTCGGCTATTCCGGCCGCTTCCATTAGTTTGAGGTTGCTGTACACACAACCGATGCTGATGGGCATTTTATCTTCTTTAAGCATCAGCCAAAGTGATTCGGGATGGGTAAAATCGCTTACTTCCAGTAATTTAAAGGCGATCCATAATCTTTTTTCCGAAAATAACAGGCGTTTTAACCTGCAATAATCGTTTATGGTTTTTAAAATGGTTTCTTTAAAGGCATCGGTACAGGCCGATTGAGGTAGCTGGCTGATACTTTGCGCGGTATTGAATAGTTTTTGAATGTTTTTCATAGTTAGCGGAGATTTAAATCTTTACGGATTGGAGGTTAATTAATTCATCGGTTTCGGTAGTTTTTAACTTATAAACGGGTTGGTGGAGCACTTGCAGGTTGGAATTGAATTTTGCTGCATCCAGTTTAATTTCTTTCGGTACAATAACAGTTTTCAGGCTGCTTTGGTCGGTATAGGCCTGTGCATGGATGCCAAATGCCGTATATATGTGTTGTGGAGTAAGTACCTGTACCGGGGTACCGTCCCACCATTTCCGCCCATCTTTTAAAATAATGATCCGGCTGGCATATTGCGCGGCAAGGTTAACCTCGTGCAGTACCACAATAATCATATAGCCTTTTTTTGCCATCGCAGCAGCAATAGCCAGGGTTTGGTGCTGAAACTGAAGATCCATGTTATTGGTTGGTTCGTCTAGAAGCAATACAGCATCTTTATTATCCCACAACTGCGCCAAAACCCTGGCCAGGTGCACCCGCTGTTGTTCACCACCCGAAAGGCTTAGCATTGATCGGTCGGAAAGATCGGTTAAACCGCATAGTTTCATGGTTTCGAGTAGTGCTGTTTGGTCGTTTTTTGCTGATGAGCCACTTTTTAAACCATATCTGCCCATCATTACCACTTCTTTTACAGTAAAGGCCATCGAAATGGGATTATGTTGTTGCAGGTAAGCCCTCTTGGTAGCCAAAATTTTCCGGTTATAAGCCGCAAGGTCTTCCCCATACAGCATAATACGTCCGGTATCGGGTTTTCGTTCGCCCGAAAGCAAACGCATCAGGGTTGATTTACCCGCACCGTTTGATCCTAAAAGCGCAACCATTTCGCCCGGCCTGATACTGAATGAGATATCTTTTAACAGCGGCCTGTTATTTAATTTATAGCTGATGGATTCTACTCTAAGCATAACCGGTATTTAATTAACTAATTTCTTTTTGTCTTTAATGAGGATATATAAAAATATGGGTGTACCCATTAAAGCAGTAACCACGCCGATAGGCAATTCGATGGGCTGAAAAATCAATCTCGACACCATATCGGCCAGGGTAAGCACCAAAGCCCCCATTAATGCCGAAACCGGAAGCACAAAACGGTGATCTACACCGCCCAGCAAACGCGTAAGATGGGGGATAAGCAATCCGATAAAGCCGATAATACCCGAAACGGCTACAGAAGCCCCAACGGCCATAGTCGCTAGTACCACCACCAATATTTTGATGCGGTTGGGGTTTAGCCCGATCAGTTCTACCTGACTTTCGCCGATGGCAAATAAATTCAATCCCCTGGATAGAAAAGGGAGTCCGATTATGGGTATAAGCACAAAAGGGAACAAACAGCTTACATTTTGCCAGGTAGCACCACCCAAACTGCCCATCATCCAAAAGGTAATGCTGCGGAGTTTCTGCTCGTCGGCCAGATAGGTTACCAGTCCGGTTAAAGCCCCTGCCATGGCATTAATGGCAATACCTGCAAGAAGCATGGTTGAAACATTGGCTTGCCCGTTTACTTTCGAAAGGTTATACACCAGCATAGCGGTAATGCCTGCACCGGCAAAAGCACCAAAAGCCAATAAATAATAACCCAATACCTGACTTAGGCTCGAAAATAACAAAGTCTCGAAAGCAATAATCAATACCGCCATTAAAGATGCTCCGGCTGATATACCTACCAAACTCGGTTCGGCCAAAGGATTCCTGAATATGCCCTGTATGGCTGCGCCGGATATGCCCAGTGCAGCACCAACCAGTACACCCATTAAGGTACGCGGTAGCCTGATCATCATGATTACGCCTTCATTTATTCCGTGATTTGTACCACCAAAAACAGTAAAACCCATGGTATGGGTCAGGGTATCGATTACTTCTTTTAAAGGGATGCGCATGGCGCCCAGTGCAAGGGAAAAGCAGATGGAAACCAGTAATCCTGCACTCAGGCAGGTATAAATAACGGTTCTTTTCATTATAAAATACGGTTATTTAATGTTTTAATGGCTTCGGGTAAACGGTTGCTGAAGTTGATGAGCAATGGTCCGTTCATTTCTACTATCCTTTTGTTTTTTCCTGCATTGGTATAAGCTACGCCGGGGAGGTCTAAAAAGGCTTCCTTGCCACCTAAACTGCTTAACCCAAAATCGAACATCAGAATGATATCCGGATTACTTTTAATCAGCGCTTCAGTGGTGTAGGGTTTAAAATCGCTGAATTCTTGTATGGCATTTTTACCCCCGGCCAATTTAATAATCGCATCAATACTGCTGCCTTTTCCGGCCACGTTCATGGTGCCCACACCCCGGGCATAAATAAACAATATTTTCGGAGTCTTATTTCCCTTTTTTAACTGGCTTAAAGTGCTATTAACGCTGTTCTCTGTTTTTTGTGCAAGCTGTTCACCACGGTTTTTATCACCAATGGCTGCGGCAATCTGCCTGATAAATTTCGTAGCCCCTTCAACCGAAAATTCCTGGCGGATGCTCACCACCCTAATGCCGAGTGACTTAAACTGATAGAGGTTTTCTTTAGAGAAATCGCCTTCGGGTACCAAAATAAGATCAGGACGGAAAGCGGTAATGCTTTCTACAGAGAACGACCTGTTGCGGCTCACTTTTGGTAATCTGTTAATTTCTTCGGGCGAAACACTGGTTACATCGGTAGCTAAAATACTTTTACCGTAACCTAATGCATTTACCGTTTCGCTAATGGCACTGCTTAGGCTAATAATACGTTTCGCCTGTGCGGCCGCTTGCTGCAGGATAAGGGAAAAAGAAAGAGTAACTAATATAATGTAATGTTTTTTTATACTCATGTAGGCTTTGTTATCGGGACAAAAAAAGTGTTTAATTAATCTAAATACAAGTATTTGAGCCTCGTTAGGAATTTAGCCATAATGTATTTTTTTGAAGAAAGAGTTACTGATATAGTTGGTTAACAATCTTATAATCATTTATTTGATGAGTTTTATGTAAGATTTAATTAACCAATTTGTGCAAAATAGAGACTAAAAAAATACGCTTTGAACAAAAGAAAATACGGATTGCACAAATTAAAATACGGATTGCACAAACCATTTATGGCGCTTAATATGGATGTTTGCAGTGTTCTTATTTAGAATGATTAAAAATAATATCCGTAATGAAGTACACAAAATACACTTGCCGGTTCAATAAAAAAGCGATTACTGCTGGTCTTTTGCTTTTAACGGTCGCTTTTGGTGGGTGCAAGAAAGATGAACTGGATCCGAATGAAGTTTTACAGGATGGCAAAAGTGTGGTAATTACCGATCTTGCCGGCGATACACAGGCCGCCATGGGCAGTGGAACTCCTGGTAAAGAAGTACGTCCGTTTTATACTTTTCTTTTCCGCTTCAGGGATCAGAAACAGATCTGGATCCATAATGCAGCCGATTCGGCACAGTGGCTGAAAACAAAAGACTGGGATTTAGCTTTCACCGGTCCTTACAACAGTGAGGTTTATGTTAACGATAAAGATTATCAGTACAACCCTGGTTTCGGCGGAACAGCAAAAAGCGCAGTATTACAGTTGGAACAAATTTACGATACGGTTAACCAGGCACCATCCGATCAGGCCTTTAATGCCAGTGAAGTAACCAAAATAGGCTGGGCATCGTCTGCAGCATCAAAGGGATGGTTTTTTTATAGTCTCAATACCCACATTATGCAGGCTATCCCCAACCGCACCTACGCCATCAGGTTGCCCGACGGCAAATACGCCAAATTACAGTTAATCAATGCTTACAAGGGCAATCCGCCTAGTGTTACCGATTTAAACTGGCCTGCGCCTTATTACACCTTTAAATATTATGTACAGCAGGATGGTAGCAAAAACTTACAGACCAAATAAAGAAGATGAATAAATCAATTACCATAAACAAAAACCTGGTTAAATGGGCATTAATCTGTTTTGTATTCATAGTACTTTTCGCCAGTTGCAAAAAAGATGAAATTGTTGCGCCCGAACCTGAAAAGGAAGTACCTACCAAAACTGAAGGTGGTACACCATACTTTAAGCTACAACGTATAGAAAATTTAGCTGTAGAAACGGATGATGCAAACCCCACCGTGCCACCAACAGCTGTATTATTCAGTTTAGAAACTAAAGCAATTGTTCCTTTATTATACGCTAAAACCAATCGTTGGGATATCTGCTTTAGCGGACTTTACAATAGCTTTTTAAGCAGTAATAATGGTCAGTCGAGTACTAGCCTTGGCGCCGGAAGCACAGGTACAGGTGCGATTACCATCATACAAAAACCATTTGATCAGGTTACCGATATACCGACAGACGGCACATTGAGCATCACTAAAACCATTGGTACCGACGATGAAGGAGATTTTGGTGAAGGCATCGGTTGGTACCTCTATGATTTTGGAGGAACAAAAAGAGGGGATGGCAGTTACGATAAACAGCATGTGGCCTACGCCATGCCCGAGAAAAGAACTATAATCATCCGTACTGCCAAAGGCGATTATGCCAAGATCAAAATGATCAGCTGTTATAAGGATGCTTTTACGGCCGATAAATGGTTCAGGACCACCCCACACATGTATTTCACTTTTGAATATGTAATTGTGCCAAAAGGAAGTACAAAATTCGAAATCAAATAAGCTCACAAATAAATCAATACAATCATTAAAATGAAGAATAAATTAACGCAACTGCTTTGTATTATATTAACAGTTGCCACGCTTGCCGCCTGCAAAAAAACAATTGGTTTGGATCCGCTTCCTGCAAATAAAATCACCGAATTTAAGGTTGCCGTATCGGATGGAGATATTTTCGGGGCCATTGATGAAACCGATAAAACCATTACGCTCTATCTGCCATATTATTACGAACTGGATGTAATAGAGCCTGTAATCAAACTTTCGGCCGGGGCTAAACTCAAAGAAGCCATTGCTCCGGTAGAAGTTTTGGATACCAAAAAGATCTATACTGTAATAGCTGCCGATCAAAGTACCTCAACCTATACACTGATTATTAAATTAAATCAGGAATCGCCATTGGTACTAACCGAACTGTCAACGGCTACCAATACTGCTAACATTGCCATAGGTGGTGCAGATATTGCGCTTCAGGGCAATTTTAATGTTTCGGATATCAAAAAGATCAAGGCATATCTGGTAGATGCCAACAATAAAGAATACGAATTTTTGCCCTCTCCATCATTTGGCGCTCCGGCAGTAACTGTTTCTATGATAGGCAGCACTAAAACTTATACCTACGGGCGGTTGATGGCTCCACAGACATTGGAGCCGGGCGCTTACAAAATCAGGGTTAAGGTACAGGCTTTAACTGCAGAAATGAAGAATCCTGTAAATGTAGTTTTTGGCAGATCAGGGATAAACTATGGTCCGGTAACCGCTAAACAGGGTGAAACCTTTAAAATTGTAACCACCACAACTGTATTTAACGATTTTAAAGAGTTCTACATCATGGTAAACGGGCAGAAAACGCTTTTACCAATTGTATCCTACAACAGAATAGAGGCGGTAATCCGGATTCCTGAAACTGTGCCGCCAGGCGTATATACACCAACAGCAGCATTTGGTACCTGGCCATTGCTCACACTAAACTGGGCCGTTACCGTAACTGCTAAATAACAACCTATACCATTGAAAAACGATTCGGGAGATTATTCCCATTTATATAAAAAATCATAAATCTTAAAAAAATGAAAATGAAATTTTTAAAACTTACGTTTGCAATTGCAACTTTAGCCATATTAGGAACCGCCTGTAAAAAAGATGCTGCTCAACCAGACAATAAACTTGCTTTACAGAATACCCAGGCAGTTATACCTGTAGGCGGTACACAGGCAGGCGTAGTAACCAATTCGTCTACTTCTCCAACATCCTGGACAGCAGTTGGCTACGATTTGTTAAATAATGCACCATCAAGTACTACTAATCAGGTAAACTTCGACAATAACTTTGATGGAAACATCACTGTGGTTGGAACCTACCAATTGGGTTACTATGATTCTGCAACCATCACCGATGTAGCGAACATTACATTAACAGATGTTGCAAGTGTTACACTAGGAGGTATCAGTACTTTAGGAATCAACAATTCTGTTCCGGCTGTAACGGGTTGGTACGATTACGACAGAACTTTCCGCACCATTACACCTGTTGCTAAAAGATATGCACTTGTAGGTAATAACACTTCTGTTTCTGCCTCAACACAACTTTATGCAGTTCAGCTTGATGGGGTAACCACTTCTGGTACTTACAATACCACTGTTAATTTCCACATCAAAAGATTGAAATAAACAAACCTTCAGTTAAAAAAAGAGCGATACCACTAATACCGCTCTATAAATCATAAATACCCAAATTAAGGGGATAATCCCCGAATCGTTTTAAAAATATCAGCCTTTGGTAAGACCATATTTGCGGGCTTTAAAAATGCAAACCTAACAATAATAGATTATGAATACAATATATAAACGCTTCTCTGCCAGTTCATATTATCTTTTTCTTTTATGCTTATTAAGCATATTTAGTTCCTGTAAAAAGGAATACGAAGATTTTCCTTATACCGACATTGTAAGCTTTACAATAAAAGATGCAGCCGGAAATCCGTTGAAAGCGGTAATAGACGAAAAGAACCTCATTATATACTGGCCATCCAACCAGGCAGTGCCAGATAATATTGTGCCAGATATTGTATTATCTGAAAGGGCAACGGTTAGTCCGGCTTCAGGACAAAGCATAGCTTTTAAAGAAACAACCAAATTTGTGGTAACTGCGCAGAATGGTGCCACTAAAGAATATCTGATTAAAAAGGTAATCAATCAGCCGTTACTTAAAATAAATGTAACCGGCGGGGTTTTAGTTTACAATACAAAAAATTACGCGTTAAGGGGGAATAACATCGCTATTGGTGGTGATAATATCATTGCTGATAAGAATCAGACAAAGGTTTACCTGATCAATACAGCCGATAATACTGAAAAAGAGCTTGCCATCGGAACAATTACCCCAATTGCCATAAATGTAACTTTGGGCAGCACAACACCGGATGGCATTTATAAATTGAAGGTTGTTTCCGGACAACGAACTGTTATTATAGAACGCACTTTTGGCATATCTTCTGGTTTCCCGCGTGTAAGCCTGGAAGAAATAGCTGTTTTAAAGAAAACCTTTAAACTCGGGGAAGAATTTACATTAAACGGCACAAACAGGATTGAACAGCTCACTAAGTTTACCATCCGGAATCTGGATAATCAACAGATTTACGAACTTCCGATTAAAGAGGCGAAAACAGGTCAATTAACTTTAAAAGTACCAGAAAACTTGCCTACCGGTCAGTACGACCTTTATATCTACAATTTCCCTGGTGGAGAGTATTATGCGGCAGGCTCAGCTTTTGGCTACTTTGATGAGCTGATTACGATCACAAATTAAGGAAGTGAAGCACAACTTAAAAATATATACCACGCTCTTAACGCTGATTCTAATGGGAACCTCTGCTTGTAAAAAGGCACAGGTTTCTGTTGATGATGCGGACGAAATTATTTCGCCAACAACGGGCACACGCAGTCAGTTTACGCTCGATTCTATCTTTTTGTATGCGAAACAGGTATACCTATGGAATGATGCGTTGCCAGGTTATGCCGAGTTTAACCCAAGGCAAAAATATGTAGGGATCGGTTCCGATATTACTACTTTTAGGAAGGAGCTATTCGATATTTCGCAACTTAAAATAAACGCAGCTACCGGGAGCCCCTACGAATTGCCTGTTTATTTCGAAAATCCAAAATATTCTAATCTGCAGTTGGGGAGAAGTATTCCCGGAAGTACCGCAGGGGTAGGAATCCCGAGTACAGCCGTGCTTACCAGTAAAATAATTCCAAGTGGAAATAAGACTGTCGCTTATCTGGCATTGGGTTCATTCCCTTCATTAAGCAGTAGTAAAGCGGTATTAGATCAGGCCTTTGCCGAACTCGCAACTGCCAATCCAAAAGCTATTGTAATCGACCTGCGGGGCAACGGCGGTGGTTATCTAGAAACTGCAGAATATGTGGCGGATTTAATTATACCAGCCAGTTTGAATGGTAAGGTGATGTACAGCGAGGTATTTAACCCGGCCATGCAGAACGGTACTGCTGCTATACTAAAGCATCAACCTTATTTAGATGCCAATGGGAAAATGGCTGTTTACAATGGGCGTAATGCCACCATGGCCGATGTAGATTATACCATAGCGGGCAATACCTATAAATTCAATAAAAAAGGAAGTTTACAGACTATTGAATCCGTTTATTTCATCGTTTCGGGTAATACCGCGTCGGCCAGCGAAATGCTGATCAGTAGCTTGAAACCCTATTTCGATGTCAAACTCATCGGAGAGAAAACCTATGGCAAACCTGTAGGCTTTTTCGGCATCAACATCGATCAGTACAGTGTTTACCTGAGCAGTTTTTTAATTAAAAATGCCAATGGCTGGTCGGATTATTTTACGGGCATGCAGCCTGATGTTGCCGTAAAAGGTGTAGATAACCCGGTTCTGGGGGATCCAACCGAAAGTTGCCTCAGTGCAGCCTTGGAACTCATCAATGGAACAAAAAAACTGGCTGTAAGCAAACTGGCCACAACAGATAAAATTACAGTCAATAAAACAGATCTTCTTCTGCTAACAGGTGTAGAAAGTATCATGTTTGAAAACAGATTAAGATTAAGAAGATAATAGGAAAAAGGTTAAAAGCCTGATTCTGAAGCAATAAAAGTAAACATGTTTAAACTATCCGCTATCATATTTTTCCTTGCATTTTTTCATCTAAACGTTACCGCACAGGATTATGGAAGTTTAAAAGGCACGGTTAGCGATGAACAGGGTAAAGCTTTACGCGGTGCAACCATACGCCTGGAACCTGACGGACATACCACTGAAACTGATGCCAAAGGTAATTTTGTTTTCAACAAGATATTTGCAGGTAGTTACAGTATTACGGTAACCATGGTTGGTAAGGCCAGTTACCAGAATAATATTAAAATTGGTATAGCTGCCAATAACCTGATCATTAAATTATCAGGCGATGAACTCGAACTTAACGAGGTTGCCGTATCCGAAAACCGTGCTGCCCCGGATAACCTGATGAAATTAGAGCGCAGCGCCATGCCTGTTACCGTAATCAGCAGGCGCACCATCGAACTGATGGGTAGCAGAAGGCTTGATGAGGTATTGAAAGAACAAACCGGGATTGCGATTGTAAATAACATTGGCGGTGGTGCCCGGTCAGTAGGTGTGCAGATGCAGGGTTTTAGCAGCGAATACGTGATGATTTTAATTGACGGGCAACCCATGGTTGGTCGCAACAGCGGAAATTTTGATTTATCCAGGATCAGCGTTTCCAATATCGAACGGATCGAAATTATTAAAGGTGCATCTTCCTGTCTCTTCGGAAGCGAGGCGCTCGGCGGGGCGATTAACATCGTTACCCGCTATGGCGCTTTACAGCCACAGGCACTTATCGCAGCAAATTACGGGAGTTTAAACATTGCCGATATTACCCTCGAAGGCGAAACACCATTCGCTTCACAAAGGGGATCGGCCAATATTTCTGCCAATTATTATCGCACGGATGGTTTTAATACCAATCCAAAATACATTCAGCAGGGGACAACAGCACCACCTTACGATAATTATGCATTGCAAGGCAGGCTGAGGTACCGTTTAACACCAACAAGTACACTTGGTTTTAGCGGCAGGTATGGGTTGAGGAAATCGTTTATGGCTAAAGATTTTGGTTTGGGCATTATTTCCGGCGATAGTCAGGATGAGCAGGATTTAAACCTTTCGGCCACTTTTGATCATAATTTCAATTCGGGATTGCGCAGCATGAGCCGTTATTATTTTACCAATTTCCGGTCCGATCAAAGTGTAGACTGGCAGCAAACGAACAGCAGCATTACCAAAGATGTTTTTGTGCAGAACCTGCACCGTTTCGAACAGCAATTTGCTTATGGTATCAGCGATGAACTTAAATTTACGGGCGGTTTAGGTGGCAGTATCGAAACCATGAATGATGTGTCACTCACTAATCCGGGTTCGGTAAGTACCGGTTTTGCCTTTTTGCAAGGTGATTGGCAGCTGAACAAACAATTGGGATTGGTTGCGGGCCTGCGTTACGATTTAACCAATGCCTACGGTAGCAAACTGAACCCTAGTTTAGGTTTACAGTATAAAATTGTACCTGGTTTAACCTTTAAAGCGGGAGCCGGAACTGGATTTAAAGCGCCAGATTTTAAAACGAGGTACCTTGTTTTTTATAATCCGGCCGCCAATTACCTGGTCATTGGTAACGAAGTGTTAAGACAAACGCTAAACCAGCTGGATCAGCAGGGGCAGATCAGCGAGATCAGACAGTTTTTATTGAATCAGCTCGATCAGAATTTGCAGGCAGAACGGAGCACTTCGTTAAATTTAAGTTTCGAGTGGAAACCTAAAGATAATGTAAAAGTAGAGGCAGGCGTATTTCACCACAGCTTACGCAACCAGATCAACAGCATCCAAGTGGCAACAGGTAGTGGAAACCGGAATATTTATACTTATCAAAATCTTCCTGAAGCGGTAAATAAAGGTATAGATGTATCGTTTGCCGTGAGTCCGCTTAAAAATTTAGAATTAAGTGCGGGTTATCAATACCTGATTGCGAAAGACCTCAGCGTAATCGACAGCATTAAGGCTGGTCATTATCCTTATAACCAAAATATCCACGATCCGGCAACAGGAAATTCTTATGCGCCAAAACCTTCAGATTATTGGGGAATTGAAAACCGATCACGTCACATGGCTAATTTTAAGGCATTTTATAACTATCGCCCATGGGATGCCAGTTTAAACATCCGCGTAAATTATAGGGGCAAATATCCATTCGGCGACCGTAACGGAAACCAGTTTATCGATCGTTACGACACCTTTGTAAATGGCTTTTTTATGCTCAATGCCGCTTTCGAAAAAAAACTGATGAAACAGCATTTAAGTATCAGGCTTACGGCCGACAATATTTTAAATTATACCGACCGGTTAATGCCCGGTCAGCCGGGGCGTGTACTGCTGGCCGGATTAACCTATCGTTTATATAAAGATTAATTATTCAATCACCATAAATTACAAAACATGTTAAGTACTAATATTAAAGAGGCTACAAAAGCCGAGCACCAGAACCTGGAGAAACAGATTGTTTTAAAACTAAAAGCCATCAGAAGCAATGCAGATTATGCCGATCTGTTAAAACATTTTTATGCTTATTTCAGCCATATTGAAGCAAGCATAAAACCATACATTACCGAATCTATCCTGCCTGATTATGCCCAACGCAGAAACTCCAGCTTTATTAAAGCTGATATTTTAGAACTGGGTGGCGATATCACCGATCTGCCATATACCACTGTACCAAAAATTGAAAATGCTGTAGAGGCATTAGGTGCCTTATATGTATTGGAGGGTTCGATTATGGGTGGAAGCATTATTGTGAAAATGCTCGAAAAAGGCGGGGTAACCAACGGCGTTTCTTTCTTTTCGGGTTACGGCGAAGCCACTGGAATGATGTGGGGCAATTTTGTAACGGTTTTAAATGCACAGGCCAAAACGGAACAGAATGAAGAACAAGCCATTGAAGCTGCAAACGAAACGTTCAAACATTTTGCTTATGTGTTTGAGAAAGTGAATGTGCAACCTGTCTAAACTTCGGTAAGGTAAAATGATCTATGCCAGTTGCTGAGGCACAAAACTGGTATAGATTAAGACTTTTTTTAAGAAATTATAGCAGCAACCTTAAGTTCATCATCTGAACTGACCCTGGATGTCCTGTCGTCTAGTTTTTGGTAAAGCCGTAAAGGGAAGCGGTTAAAAATACATGTTGACAGAAACCTTTCCCATAGACATACGGTAACAACGTAAATACATTTTTTTTGAAATGGTTTGTATATTATTACGGTAGCAGATATGGCATTCACTGATGAATTCAGTATTTGACATTCAGCAAGATTTTTATCAGTTGCTTTGATTTAGGTTATATACTGGATGTATTAATGCGTTGGTTTTTTATGGTTGTTTGAGGTATCCGGTAATAAGCGTATGGGTATGGGGGCTTACTGCCCTTTTGGTATAATTAATCAATTTATGCTGGGATGAATTAAATTTTTCTATAAAGGTAGCCTCAGTACTGCTGAACTTGAGATAGCCCTGCTCAAAGTAACGTTCTTCTATTTCGGCAGAGGAATCTGAAGAACGGAACCACAATTTAACCAGTGAAGATGATAGTTTGTCAAAATATAACCAATGTTGGGGGTTGGAAAGGTCATTTTCTGAAGAAACACCGATAAGCTTGATTTCCATAATCAAGGTTTGTGCATTTTCGAAGAGATAAACTAATTTGTATTGTGTTGGCATCGCTACAAAAATAACAATGGCCCACCTTATATTGATATATAATTATCCACATCGTCCTTCGGAAGTTCAAAAATATTCTCCCTGAGCATCAGTAGCTTATGTTTTTAGGTTTGTGGTTCCGGGCTGTGAGATTAAATTTGTTTTATGACTGTAACAGTACTGGCTATATTAGAGACAGATTTTAAGCCTGAAAAGGCACTTGCCAAGGTGATGAATGAGCGCTTGCAGAGAGCTGCCAAAGAGCTTAGGGATAACCATCTGAAATCACTTTCAGGCAGAGGCTTTTCCGCTGAAGATCTGGTTATCTATCTCAGTTATAATCCAAAATATAAAATCCGTTTCCGGATTGTAAATGATGTGCCGGCAGATATTGAATACATGGTAGCGGAATGCTGCGGCAGATTGGGTTACATTCTCTGGAAGGCCAATGCCGTAGGGGTATCCAGCGAGAATCACGGGCTTTAATTTACCCCTAGGATAATCAGAGGTTGTCATCTGATTGACCGGATGTCTTGTTTGTCGTTTGAGACAACCAAACTGATCAACAATATTTACATTTCTTTTGTGGATGGATATTAATCGCCGCTCTATCTGCCGATCTGTATTTTCGCATTTAAGATAATTTTATGACCGAACTAGACTATCACTTTAAGGATATTTACGGAAACCAGACCTTTTTACGTCTGATCCAGGATGAGTCGCTAGATTTCTGGCTGATCTGTGATGGAGAAATTACCATGGCCAGGATTTCAAGGATTTATGGCACATGGAAACAGCTGTCGGGCGAAATAATTCCAAAAGGGTTGATAGCTGGTGCGGGGACATATATTGAAAAGAACTATTATGAATCTATCCCGTTAAGGATCAAGCAGCGCTGGCCAAGACTCATTACCAAGGCAGAGAAGACTTCTGATGGAGAGGTAATAGTAGTTTGTACTGCACAGGTAAATCTTATATCATTTAAGCCTATTTTTTGCAGACATGTATCGCAGCTGTTTAAAGAAGATGTAAAAATAAATCTCAAGGTCTACAGCCATGATTTTTCACAGGATTTTACTTATAACCTTGATGTCAATGGTCTACGGGAAAAAAGAAAGCTGACAGGCATCTTATACTAGCCTGGGATTATTGACTGTTGATTGTATATTTCATTAACAATGCTTCGTTGTCACTTCTTTAACCGTAAGTCCTTGATAAAAATGCCTACAGATTTTATTTATGATTATTGGTCAATCCTGAGGTGAAATCTGGGATCGGCCAAATGAATCAGAGAATGAATGGTTCTCATTATTTCCAATCTTTTTTATCCATTTTTGGATTATCTGTTTAGGTTGGAATTTGGTCACCTGATATATTCAAAGGGAAGCATTTGGGCTGCATACTCCATCAAAAAAGGGGGTAGAACGATTAGTACCGTAATACCAATATCAATCTGAATACCAACGGAAATATTTTTCAGCGAAAAAATACTGGATGTTTTTGCTTTTGAAGATAAAATAGTCCCGTTCTGCCTGATTGATAAACTGTGGCTGAACGGGACATAGGAGAGGTCGGCGATAATTTATTGGAAAGGTGGGCGATATTTGTATTAAATGTTACCTGCACTTATTGATACAACTTTATTTGCCTGTTTCTTTTGAATATTCCTTTAAAAAAGATTAATTTTTGATGATATCAGATACGTATTTCTTGATCTGTTGTTTATATGCACTTACCTGTTCGGCATTGTTGGTTTTCTCGGCTATCCTTAAGGCTTTTACCAGATACTGCAAACCTTCAAGGTGTTCTCCGAGATTTTGTAATATCAGGTTAAAAGTACTGTTAAAGGTTGCGTTTTCAGGTGAGGAGATCAGGGTACGTGCCGACCACAGCTTTGCGGTTTTTAGTGCAGCAGTATCTCCGTATTTGCTATAATTCCTGCCGATATAGGCTGCGATATCATTCAGCTGTTCATCTGCATAACCGGCTGCTGCATACTGTCCTGCTGTGTAAATAAATTTGTCCCATATTTTTTTATCATTCTCAGCCAGGCCATTCAACCAGGTTGTTTGCAGTATAAGTTTATTCTGTAAAACGAAATCTCCCATGTAGAGGGTCGGCCGGTCGCGGTTATAATAATCATTGGTAACCCTGATCTTAAATTCTTCCGGGTCAATACTTACAAAAGTTTTTTTGCCCGGTGCCACGTAGGCGGGGATCGTTTCGGATATGTTGGGCAGGCGAAGTAAAAGCTGATGTGCGCCATGAAGTGGAATATCCATACTGAAAGTACCATCTGCGTTAACTGGCATCCGTTTTTCAACTGATTGCCGGCCATTTAATGCCCTTAATTCTATCACGGCATCAAATCCTTTTGCAGGAACAAAGTCCTTTACATATCCACTGAAATATGCGGTTCCGGAGGTGGTATCTGCCTGTATGTAATGCTGCAGTTTCCCGTTTTCTGACAACGGTTTTGTGGTTTCGCTAAGATTGCAAAGTTCCAAACTTTTAATGTCCGGGCCCAGGAAAAAGTTTCCTGTAGCCGCATCCATTTTTGCAAAAATGGTTTCTGTTTTTCCTGCATTACTCATGCTGATGGCGAAACCGTCGTTTTCTTTTTTAATATTGCCGTATTCCCAAACTTTACCTTTGTAGGCAATTCTGTTGTTGTAAATGCCGATCAGCCATTCGTTGCTACCGTCGGTTTTTAACCAGTTGCCTTGCATTTCTACTGGTAACCGGTTGTAAAAGACTGTATTGCCGATAAATATATTGCCATAGCGGATGCCGCCCTGCGCACCGAGAGTGTTCCATACCCTTATGGCGACGGAGTTTTTTTGATTGGGTTTTATCAGTTTTGCAGGGATATAGTAAGAACGGTATTTCTTCCACTGGTTCCATTTGCTTGTATCGGCATTATCATTGCCTGGCCGTTTGCTGATGTATAGTTTAAGCGGTTCGCCGTTAAAGAAAACTTCGCAATCATCATCTGCCTGTCCGAGGTTAAAAAAGTAAGTTTCCTGCTCTTTTAAGGTAACCTCTTTTCTGTACCAACCGTATCCCAGGTAGTTTAGGTCCCAATCCCAAATTGGCAATATCCTATTGTCCCAGGCTACGGTGTTTACTTTAGTTTTTGCCCATTTAAGGTTGTCACCTTTTTTAAAGCTCCAGTTGCCATTTAATTCTATTACGTTGTTTTTTTGGCCATGGCAGGCCAGGGCAAGCGTAATACACGCTATGCATACCATAATTTTTTTCATGTGATTTATCTACTTTTTAGGTGGATTTCTAAAACTCCGTTAATGCCCTGGTCACCATATTTACTCGAGGCCTCTTTGCCTGTAATGGTGACGATGCTTTCGATGAAATTGTTGATATTGGCCATTGAGGGCAGGACTCTATTGAGCACTACCTGTTGTTCGTCACTGAGTTTGGTTCCCTTCAGGAAAAATATACATTTAGGTTTATTGGCCGATGACAACATAAATTTCAGCAGTGATTCTGCATTGTTGCTGGCGGTCGGCTGGCGGTCTTTGAACAGTGAGATAACAATGGCACCACTTTTTCCTTTTTCTCCAAAGGCATCCCTGGCTTCTTTTTCCTTTAATACCGTTACAGTTTTTATATCATCAGGGTTGATGAGTTTAAAGTCTGCACAAGTGATTGGTTTACCATCAACTATGCATATCGGCGTGCCTTCTTTACCGTTAATGATTTCCTGTTGATCTGTCGCGGGAGCAGGGCTTTTGGGGGTGTCATCTGAAACGGTTAAAGGCGCCAAAGCCTTTTTCAGTAGCTGTTTTTCACTTTTAACAGGAAGTTCTTCCTTAACGGGATCAGATATATTACTAACCTGTTTTTTTATAAAACTGCCCAGTTTCTCTGTTGACATCGCCTGAATTTTTTCTGCTATGCCAGGTTTTGCAAAAGCAATTATTGAAAAAGTGCTAAGTACAACAATGCAGAGGTATTTCAATGTGGCCCATGGGGCTGAAGGCTGTCTGAGCATCATTTTGATCCGTACACCGAGTTTGCTCTGGTTAAAGGTGTTGGCGATGGAATATATTTTTTCGCCCGCAGCCTTTCTGATGAGCAGTAGCTGATATGCTTTGGCATCAACCCCCTGGCTGATCAGTGCACTGTCGACTTCGAATTCGTGAGTGTCCTTTAATTCTTGGGTCAATAACCGGACCGCCGGATTGAACCAGAATAAGATGATGGTTATTTCGGTGAGTAAAAGATCTAACGAATGGCGTCTTTCAAGATGGATGAGTTCATGTTGTATAATGATCTCAGGGTTACCGGCATACTCTTTTTCCGAAAGAACGATATACCTGCCCCAACTAAATGCAGGGTGTTCCTGGGAGGTAACGGCAATGATGTAATTACCGAAGGGGACGTGTTTTGCTCCGTTTGCCAATTTATATATACGGATAAAATTTATGCCGCTGACGATCAACTGTACCAGAAAACCTATAAAATAGATGCAGAACAGCACTGGATAAATGATGTCGGCAAGCCCGTTGGTAAGTCCCCCCGGTTGCTTTGGCTGTTTGAACAATAACTGCTCGAAATTTTGTACACGGACAGGCAATGCCGCTACACTGGGTGAAGATATGGTTAGCTGCATGGCCGGAATGATCATGGAAGCTACAATGATGCTTAACAGGATAAAACGGTTTACGCGGTGGAAGGTCTCCCTGCTGAGGAACATTTTGTAAGCTAGGTAAAATGCGATCAGGCAAAAGGAGGACTTGATGATGTGAATAAAGAATAGGCCCATAATCTTATTTTTTTTGTTTTTTTTCTACCTCTTCAATTAGTTTTTTCAGTTCTTCAATGCTGATGTTCTCCTCTTCGATCAATGCTGATACCACCCGTTTATATGAGCTGTTAAAATATTTACTTACAACGCTCTGGAGCGTACCACGGTTATATCCCTCCAAAGAAATAGCCGGATGATATTCATGGCTTGACCCAAAGGCTTTGTAACCCAGAAAACCTTTTTCCTGTAAAGAACGCGCCATGGTGGATAGGGTATTGAAATGGGGTTTTGGTTCGTTGTATAACTCTTGTAGCTGTTTAACGAACAATGGGCCGTGTTCCCAGAAATATCCCATTACTTCTTCTTCTTTCGCTGTTAATTTATTCATGGTTCAGTTTATTTTATGTAAATGTAACTATATGATCTAGTTTTGCAACTATATTTTATAGTTTTATAACTATTTTTTGTAGTTTTGTTTTTAATTAGCTGATTTCTAGGTATTTATTCTTTTTATTTTTAACTGAATGATGGATAGCCTATATAAAGGTATTCCTTGTGTAGGATGACTGTGTATATAAGTTTTAATGGCAGACTGAAAATGTCGGAAATGCCAATGTTTGCTATTCTCTTACGAAAAGATTATTTCCAATGCCAGTAAACATTTTTGGAATGACCATCTTTATAATGAATTTAGGGTCTTACCTGTCATGAAGTGGAGGCTCATTTTCTTTCGTATATATTCATTTTTTCAGATAGCTCTATAATACTTTTAATCTTTAACTTCCCAAACATCCGCAGTTTATATGTACTTACTGTTGCCATCTGCAGATTGAGCTTATCAGAAATGCCCTGCACCCCAATACCTTTTATCAGCAGTTCTGCTACCTGCAACTCCCTGTCTGAAAGCCTGATAAAAGGATCGTCGGTTTTACTGCTTATAATGCTGTCAAGCAGACTCTCTTTGACATTTCTGCTTGAATAGCGGCCACCGGCGAGAATTGTGGTTATAGCCACGACGATTTCGGATTCATCTGAGGTCTTTGTCAGATAGCCTGACGCACCTGCTTTTAGGTATGGTACAGCATAAATATTCTCGTTCAAAGATGAAAATACCAGAATTTTTGCATTTGGCTGGATCAGTTTAACTTGACCGATCGTTCCTGTGTTCTGGCCTCCCGGTAAATTTACATCGATAATGATGAGGTCGGGCTGCTTTTCAACCCCTTTTAGCATCTGCTCAAATGTCGGTGCGTGGATGATTTCAACACTGGGCCATAACTCTGAAATCAGCGACTTTAAAGCGCGCCGTATGATTTGATGGTCGTCGGCAACAAGGACGGTTAAGCTTCTTGAGGATTTTTTTGCTTTCATTGTTTATTGATTATTTTGGAAGTAGGTTTAAAATGTGACTCGTTTGGGGATTTCTGTTGTGCTTGATTTTCCGGATAGGCCTGCGAACATTAAAGATGTCTCTTGTGCCTCTTTTTGTATTGGGAAGGGGCAGAGCCGATAATTTCTTTAAAGAGCCTGGAAAAATAATATGGATCATCAAAACCCAACTGGGCACAGATTTCTTTAATACTGTACTCAGTGAAATAGAGGAACTGACAGGCTTTCTGTATTTTCAACTGGTTAAAATAATTGATCGGTGAAGCGCCGGTTTTCTGTTTGAACAGCCTGGAATAATGTGAAACCGAAATATGCTGCTGGTTGGCGAGATCCTCTACCCTGAACTTGGTTTCTATGTTTTTTTTCATATAGGAAATTGAACGGTTTACCTGATCGGTATTGAAGGCTTCGGGATTGATCTCCCGGTAATAGATAAGCGAGCAGATGAAATGCAGAAGACTGACATTCATGACCTCCAGTTCCTTGTCCTCAAAACTGTGTTCGAGAATGGAATAGTTCTGTTCAAAAACTTTTATCCTGTTCTCATCATAGGGGATACTCTGCACCTCAAGCCTCCCGTTGGGTGAAAACCGGCTAAAGATCTGGTCAGCAACCTCCCCTGTAAAGTGTAGCCAATATATACTCCATGGATTTACAGTGTCACTATAGTAGCGGTGACCGGTATTTCTGGGGATAATAAAGTAAGTGTTCGGGAAAAGCGTATAGCAGATCTCTCCCAGATAAATGTAGCCTATACCTTCCACACAGTAGATCAGTATATATTGTGAACTTCCGCTTTTTCTGGTCCGGTCATGTTGTTTTGCCTTTGGGAAGTAACCGATAGCGGTGATGAAAAGATGGCTGATTACGGGATTGGACTTGATCCTGTGCTTGATATTGGGCGGGAGTACAACCATTCGCTGGCCTACAAAGCCTTCCTTAATACCTCTTCGGCTCGCATGTGTACCATCGTCCATCAAATTATCCATGAAAATTTTAATTATGTCTAAAAAGTTAATTTACTCTGTTTTTAAACATATAAATTTTAATTACAGTTATGAAGATATGGCGGGATAGTCCATCATTTTTTGGAATTTATCCATTTTTAGAAAAAGGTTTTACCGATAAGTTTACAGAACCAAATTATAAACTAAGTTATTATGATTGTCATCCCAACCAGCCCTAAAAGGCTGATGCCAAGGTACAGGCCCGACTGTAACCGGTTTTCCGGTAGTTCCCGGATTCTTGCGCCACATGTGTATCTAAAAAATTCCACAGGCTGCAACGCCCAATTATCCTTTATCCCACATTTAATACCGGTTCAATGAAAGAAATCTACTCATCGCTTAAAGGGAGGTATTTTTGCCTGCCCTTACTATCTATGCTTTTTTTGCTTTCTGCAAATATGACTTTTTGTCAGTCACCGGTGAAAAAAGTGATAACCGGTAAGATCACCGATACTGCCGGCCGTCCGATTCCAGGGGTAAGCATCATTAGTGAATCGCAGGCCAAAGTTGGCACCCAGACAGATATGAACGGTCGGTTTTTGCTTGAGGTGACTGTCGGCTCAGTCTTGAAGGTATCCTATGTGGGTTACACAGAACAGCGGATCACCGTAAGTGCATCGACCGAATCGGTTAATCTTAAACTCATCGAGGCCAATCTGTTGGCCGAAGAGGTGGTCATCACTGCGCTCGGACAAAAACAGCGCAGAGAATCAGTTGTAGGTTCGGTAACCACAATAAGGGTAGGGGACATGAAGATCCCCTCCAGTAACCTGACCAATTCACTCGCAGGGCAGGCATCAGGTATTATTGCCTATCAGAGTTCGGGACAGCCCGGACAGGATAATTCCAGTTTCTTTATCCGTGGGGTTACTACTTTTGGTTATAAAGTGGATCCCTTGATCCTTATCGATAACATTGAACTTACCACTAATGACCTGGCTAGGCTGCAGGTCGATGACCTGGCCAGTTTTTCCATTCTTAAGGATGCCAGCGCAACCGCGCTGTATGGTGCAAGGGGTGCCAACGGAGTAATCCTGGTGACCACTAAGCAGGGCAAGATCGGTAAGCCGACCATTAATGTCAGGCTGGAAAATTCAATTTCTGAATCTGCCCAGACCCTAAAACTTGCTGATCCGATTACCTACATGAACCTGTACAATCAGGCATCCCTTTCCAGAGATCCGCTTTTGCCAGTACCCTTCAACCAGGACAAGATCAACAATACCATAAATACTATTAATAGAGCTCCTGGATACAATCCATACGTATATCCTGCAGTGGACTGGCTTGATTTACTGCTGAAGAAACGTACGACTACCCAAAGGGCAAATATGAGTATCAGTGGCGGTACACCTTTTGCGCGCTATTATATTGCCGGATCCTATAATCTGGATCATGGAAACCTTGCAGAGGATGATGCAAACAATAATAACAGCAACGTAAAGTTCCAGAATTATCAGTTGCGCTCCAATGTTAATCTGGACCTGACCAAGACCACCGAAGTGGTATTGAGGTTTTCAGGGACTTTCAGTGAATATACTGGGCCATTGACTGCTGACAATTCGTTCAGCTCCGATGTTTACAAAATAGCAACCCATACAAGCCCCGTGCTTTTTCCCGCTTTTTTTGCCCCGGATGCCGCAAATGCCAATACCCAGCATATCCTCTTCGGTGCACCCTCTGAGATCGGGGTGGCTTACAACAATCCCTATGCTCTTTTGCTAAGGGGGAACAAAAGCTCTTCAGAATCAAGAATGCTGGCCCAGGTCGAGCTCAATCAAAAGCTGGAATTTCTGACCCCGGGACTTGCCTTTCACGGTATTTTCAGTACCAACCGGTTTTCTTATTTTGAATCCAGCCTGGCCTATAAGCCATTCTATTACAATATTGCCAATTACGACAAACGGGCAAATACCTATACCCTGACATGGCTCAACCAGACACCGGGCGATGCTATCGAATACCTTGAATATTTTAAGGGAAATCCGACCATCAGTAATCAGGTATACATGCAGGGAAATCTTGACTATAACAGGCAGTTTGGTGACCATAACGTCTCTGCAACAGCTATATTTACAAGGCAACAGACCGTTTATTCAAATGCAAACCTGCTTGTTGATGCACTTCCCCATAGAAACATGGGACTCGCCGGAAGATTGGCCTATAATTACGGTAGTAAATATTTTGCTGAATTCAATTTCGGATACAATGGTTCAGAAAGGTTTTCGGATGATCACCGGTATGGCTTCTTTCCCACTATCGGGGCAGGATGGCTGGTCTCTAACGAAAAATTCTTTAAACCGCTTTCCGGAATTTTTTCACGCTTCAAGCTGAGGGGAAGTTACGGCCTGGTGGGCAATGATGCCATCAGTGACAGACGCTTTTTCTACCTGTCTGATGTGGACCTCAATGGAGGGGCCTATGCAGCTTTCGGTACCAATGGGGGCTATAGCAAAAACGGGGTATTTATCCGTAACTACGCGGATCCGAATGTTACCTGGGAAACATCCAGACAGGCAAACGTAGCACTGGAATTTACCGTTTTAAAAAGCTTGAACATAACAGCGGAGGCTTACAATTATAACCGTTATAATATCCTTCAGAGACGTTCTTATATACCTACCACAGTGGGTCTTGAATCGGACATTTATGCCAATCTTGGAAAAGCGAACTCCAAAGGTATCGACCTTTCGGCTGACTATAAGCAGAATTTCGGTCGCAACCTGTCCATTACCGGCAGGGGTAATTTTACACTGGCGACCGACAAATATACATTTTATGAGGAGCCGACTTACGCAGAGCCCTGGAGACAGTTTACAGGCCAGCCGATACGCATCGGTTATGGCCTGGTCGCCGAGCGTCTTTTTGTCGATGATGCAGAAGCACAATCTTCTCCAACCCAGATATTCTCCACCAATGGCAAGGCGCCTAAAGGCGGGGATATCAAGTACCGGGATCTCAACGGGGACGGGCGCATAGATAACCTTGATCAGACTTTTCTTGGCTACCCGCAGGTTCCAGAGATCGTTTACGGCTACGGAATATCTGCCCGTTACAAGAATTTTGATCTTTCCGCATTTTTTCAGGGACAGGCAAGGGTATCCTTTTTTATCAATCCCAATGCGGTCAGCCCCTTTGTACAGAGCACAGAAGCATATATATATGGAAATACACAGCTTATACAGCAGTTCGCAGATAGCCATTGGTCCGAAGGAAACCAGGACCTGTATGCCCTTTATCCCCGTATGGGCATAAACCGTGCTGATATAGAGAACAATCTCCAGGCAAGTACCTGGTGGTTGAGGAGCGGTTCGTTCCTTAGGTTAAAATCAGCTGAAATCGGTTATACTCTCCCCACTGAACTGACCAGAAAACTTAGGCTGAGAAGCTGTCGGGTTTATTTTAATGGACTGAACCTGGTTACCTGGAGCTCATTTAAACTTTGGGACCCGGAACTTCTGGGCAATGGATTTAATTACCCTATACAGCGTGTCTTCAATGTTGGACTGAACATCAATCTATAAACCAAAAGATAAAGATCATGAAACTACAATATAAACAGATCGGCCTGGCAGTTTTGACATTAGTCTGCTCTGCTTCCTGCAAAAAATACCTGGATGTTACACCCAACAATGTGGGTACCCTTGACTATGCGTTCAGAAACAGGAACGAGGCAGAAAATTACCTTTTTACCTGCTATAATTCATTACAGTTGCTTAATGACCTTTCCAGGAGCCCGGCTTTTACAAGCTCTTCGGAAATCATTTATCCGCTTGATCTCCAGAGTCATCCTTTCGATGAGACAGGGTTTAACCTGATTACAGGAACACAGAGCAGCGGGAATCCCGGACTGAACTTCTGGGATGGTACCAATAACGGCGTCGGAATGTTCAAGGCCATAAGAAAATGCAATACGATGTTGGAGAATATCGATAAACCTATCGATCTCTCTGCAACTGAAAAGGCCAGGTGGATAGCTGAGACAAAATTCCTTAAAGCTTACTTTAATTATTACCTGTTGAGATTGTACGGGCCTATTCCCATTGTAGATGTAAACCTCCCCGTGGAGGCCAGTCCCGATGAAGTAAGGGTGAGACGCTCCTCTGTTGATGAGGTAAGCGCCTATATTGTTAGACTTCTTGACGAAGCCATACCGGATCTTCCAAGGTCTATTGAAAACCAGGCCCGTGAACTAGGAAGGGTGACCCAGCCGGCAGCACTGGCGATAAAGGCAGAACTACTGATGACCATGGCCAGTCCGCTCTTTAACGGAAATCCGGATTATGCAAATTTTAGGGACAAAAACGGTGTGCAGCTTTTTCCTGCCGCTTACGACGCCAGTAAATGGCAAAAGGCAGCGGTAGCCTGTAAGGCTGCAATCGATGCCTGTGAGTCTGCTGGATTAAGATTGAATGATAATTTTGTTCCCGCACCGAATGTATCCAACCTTCCGGATTCGCTCAAAAGAGTGCTTACCACGCAAAATGCACTTACCCAGACTTGGGATACCAATCCTGAACTGATCTGGTCGCTGAGCAATATATGGCATGGACAGGAATATGTGATCCCAAGAATGACACAGCGCGCCAATCAGAACGATTCACAGAACCCGGCCTACTTTGCCGTTCCCATCAACACCACTGAACTTTTTTACAGCAACAAAGGTGTGCCGATCAATGAGGACATCAACTGGGATTTTGCCAATCGCAATCAACTGCGTACCGGAGATGCTGCAAACCATTGGTATATCGCCCAGGGATATCAGACCGTGAAGGCCAATTTTGACAGGGAACCGAGATATTATGCAGATTTGGGCTTTGATGGCGGGATCTGGTTCGGTAACGGGGTGCTCGATGCAAAGTTGTCAAGAGGTGTAGAGGCAAGGGGTGTTTTTTCACTTGCAGGACCAAAAACCAATCAAAAACGTAACCTTACCGGCTATTGGCCAAAAAAACTGGCCAATTACCTGACTGTTTTCGATGACGGCTTCCAGTGGGTGGATTTTTCCATGCCGATAATGCGCATGGGCGGGCTTTATCTGCTATATGCTGAGGCACTCAATGAAGTGAACGGGCCGAATGCAGAAGGAATAGCGCTGATCGATAAGATCAGGGCACGCGCAGGTCTGGATGGGGTAGTTGATTCATGGAGGCTGAACTCCAGAAATCCATCCAAACCTTCAACCAAAGAAGGACTCAGAAGTATCATACACCAGGAAAGAAGGATAGAACTATGTTTTGAGGCACAGAGCGGATGGGACCTGAGGCGGTGGAAAGAACTCCAGGAAGTGCTGAGCGTACCGCTCAAGGGATGGAGCATATACGAGGATCAGGCAGTCAATTATTACAGGGCCAGAAATATCCTCACTCCGGTATTCAATACCAGGGATTATCTTTTTCCTATATCAAGCACATCGCTGGTAGTCAATAACAATTTAGTTCAAAACCCTTTTTGGTAGTTATAAATCAATACATATGAATTATTTAGAAGATATTAAACGGTGCCGCGCCGTTCGCCCGTTTCAGCTCCTGATCTGGATACTGGTCATTACAGCATCCTGCCTGCTTTCCTGCAAAAAAAGCGACGGGGATAGGGAACCGCTGTCATCCGATACCGCGAAACCCGGACCGGTCAGCAACGTAACGGTTAAAAATTTTAATGGAGGCGCAGTGATCAGCTATGCCCTTCCAAGTACAAACAACTTACTGTATGTGATGGCGGAGTATAAAATCAACAATACTGTTGTCAGGCAGACTAAATCGAGCTTTTTTCTCGACACTATCCGTGTTGAGGGTTTCCAGAGAAGTCAGGACTACACCGTAACACTTCATGCAGTCAGCAGGGCAGAGGTCAAGTCAGACCCTGTTGTTGTTACCGTACATCCGGACATTCCTTATTTTCAGCTGATCAGAAATTCACTCCGGATCACCCCGGATTTTGGGGGCATCAACATTAAGGCAGATAATCCGGCAAGACGTTCGGTCGGTCTCAATATGATTGCCATTGAACCGGCAAATAACAGACTGGAAATCCAAAACCAGACTTTTCTCAATAGTGCCAGTATCGATTATTCAATCAGGGGCTATGAAGCGGTAGAGAAAAAATTCGGTGTTGCCGTTACCGATCAGTTCGGGAATGTCTCTGATACCCTGTTTGTCGATCTTACCCCGCTTCATGAGGAACTGTTGGATAAAAGCAGGTTCTCGGTGTATCGCCAGTTTACAGATGCTACCATCGGTTATGGATGGGAAGTTCCCTTTTTGTGGGACGGACTGACTACCGAAGCCGGGGGCACCAAGGGATGGCATACCACCGTTGGTCCGCTTCCAAAAGCGATGCAGGTAACATTTGCGGTGGGTAAATTATATAAGCTTAGCCATTTTATGCTATGGGCGAGGCCCAGTGCTTCATATGGGTATGGAAATCCGCGGGATTTTACGGTTTGGGGATCCTCAAAAGATAATCCGCAGGATGCGGTAACACCAGGGGGAAGTGCTGTGGGGACAGTTTCAGGTGACTGGGTAGTGCTTGGGGATTATCATTTCCCTAACCCACCGTCGGGACTTTTGCCCGGCAATACCAACGCAGCTGATGCACAGTTTATCAATAACGGCGTAGACTTCAATGTTCCGTTCAACAGCCCGTCAACAAAATACATCCGCTTTGTCATCAAGGATACCTGGGGAGGAACGGATTATGCACACATGATGGAATTATCTTTTTATGGTATTGCACAATAAATATTTAAAGAAATGAATGCTAAATTGAAAAATATATTGTCACTATGGCTACTGACGGCCATTTTTGGGGCAGGATGTTCTGATAAGGACCAGAAATATAAAGAGCTTTTGGGAGATGGCGAAATTGTGTATCCGGGCGTGATAGCCAAGCCTGATTTCCGCGCCGGGAACTTAAGGACCCAGCTGGTATGGAACCCCAGCCCGGATCCGAATATCCAGCGTTATGTCATCTATTGGAACAATAACCTCGATTCACTCGTTGTACCTGCTACCAGGCTCGCCAGTACCGATACTGTCAAAGTGATCGTGCCTAATTTAAGGGAGGGTACTTATTCTTTTACCGTTTATTCCCATGACAAGAACGGACATGTGTCCATACCCATAAACATCAATGGTGTCCGTGTTTTCGGACCGATATACCAGAGCGGGATTTTTAACCGTGGATACAATGCAGATACCCCATATGTGGTTAACCTTGCAAACGGTTCGGTCCAACTGAAATTCAACAGGCCCGATTCAATCAACCTGGGGACCACCATTTCCTATACCGAAAACACGGGCGCAGTAAAATCTGTTGTGCTCAGCCCTGATAGTAACCAGATCACATTGAAGGATTTTGGTTTTGGGACTTCTATTACCTATCAATCATCCTATATCCCACTTAGGGGGGGGATAGACATCTTTACCGTGTCGGCCCCAAGTACTTATCCGGAAGTGAGAAGGATAGGTGACGTTACCTCTTTCTATATCAAGAATCCAGGTGCGCCGTTTTTAAGAAGTGATAACGGTACCGGAAAATGGGGACTTCCCAAAGACTGGCAGTATAATGCCAATGCGGTCAACCAGAATAATGATACAGGCGGGGGATGGTCAACTGATGGGGGTGGGGTAATCCATCTTGAATCAAAAAACTGGGGAGATGCCGGACTGGACAATGCAAAGGTGTATCAGTCGGTTACCTTGCCGCCAGGATCTTATGCATTTGACTGTCTTACACAAGGTTATGGTGGAACATTTAATGTTAATATCGTAGTGGCCCAGGGAACCGTAATGCCCGATATCACCAACCTGGGTGGCGTGCTAGCAAGGTTTCAGGGGAATAACGGGAATTTGGGTGGCACCCATACCCTCAACTTTACACTGACACAGAGTACGACTGTTGTGCTGGGCTGGGTGGCCAGTTCCGATGTATTCACCTACATCCAGTTCAAAAGCGTTAAGCTCCGTAGCTTATAATGATTGACTGAAATACCAATAAATATGGCTTTAAACGTTATTCGATTTATCCTTATTATTTTAACGTTTCTAAGTCTGTCCATTTCCTGAACTACAGGAACCAGCTCCCGGAGTCTCCATATAGGAAACACCGGGATCCTGGTTTGGATGGTTGGACCGAGATGCCCGGTAGGGTGGACTATATAACCAGGGTTGTTCAAAGCCATTTTTGGAGGTCCGCGTTTGTCCTTAGTTTAACAGTGGTTTGGAAAAGCACCCGTTTTGGCAACAGATATAAAGGGCTGGCAAAGTCTGTCCTGGCCATATTTTTTGACTGTCACAAACCTATATACACCCCCAAAAATGTGATGGGATTTTCCGGGGTTTTGTGGTGTCAATCGCAAAGGGGATATATAAATGAACATGAATATGGGATGCTTTGAAGGTCTGCGCAGAAGAGGAAAGGGCATGAAGATGAAAAAATAAGCATATCAGTCTACCCCTCTGTCAACCGTGCCAGTCAAGGCCATATCTAATGCAAAGATCTTGATTATGCTTGAGGTTGCAGTATCCAGAGTTTCACAGATCCAATTACTTTAACCGACGAACAATATATGAAATTCACAATACCGATAACCTCTTTTCTTATGTGTATTGCAACTATTGCCACGGCACAGGAAGTTACCATTCCCATTGAGACCAGGGACAATGCAGTGGTGCTCCGGGCTGATAGGGATAAAAATCTCGCAATGATCTACTTTGGCCCGAAGCTGATGTTCAGCGACGAATATATTCAAACAACCAGCGTTTTTAAACAGGCAACGGATTATTCGGGGGTGCTTGATGCTGCCTATACAGCTTCAGGTTCAAGAAACCTTGCCGAGCCGGCCATTACCGTTAAACATGCCGACGGGAACAGTTCTCTTGATTTAAGATACGTCAGACATACGGTAGAGAAAGAGAACAGTGATGTGAGCCTGCTTACTGTCCTGCTCAGGGACCCTATTTATGATTTCGAAGTGCAACTGTTTTATAAATCGTATTTTAAGGATAACGTAATCGAGCAGTGGAGCACCATCAGGCATGGGGAAAAAGGAGATGTACTGCTTGAAAAATTTGCTTCTGCCAACCTCCACCTTAAATCAGAGCGATTTTACCTCACCCAGTACCATGGGGACTGGGCCCGGGAGATGCAGCCTGAGGAATCCAGGATTACCCACGGGATCAAAACACTCGACTCAAAACTAGGCACACGTACAAATCTTTTTCAGCCCTCGGTATTTATGGTATCCATGGGCAGCCCTGCTACAGAAAATGAAGGTACTGTGCTTTTTGCTGCCACAGAATACAGTGGCAATTTCAGGACTGATCTTGAGCTTGACCATCAGGATAATCTTAGGATTATCTCCGGGATCAACAACTATGCTTCTACTTATTCGCTTAAGCCGGGTGAGCGTTTTGATACCCCGGTATTCCTTTATACCTTATCATCAAAGGGGAAAGGAGAGGCAAGCAGGAACCTGCAGTCCTGGGCAAGGAATTATAAGCTCCTGGACGGTAAAGGTGACAGGCTGGCGCTGCTGAACAACTGGGAGGCTACCTATTTTGATTTTGATGAACAGAAACTTTCTGTACTGCTCCGGGATACCAAAAAGCTTGGCGTGGATATGTTCCTGCTTGATGACGGATGGTTCGCAAACAAGTTTCCCCGGAACGGCGATACTGCAGGCCTGGGTGACTGGGAGGAAAACAGAAAAAAATTGCCCAACGGTATTGCCTCCCTAGTCAGGGAAGCCGGTGCAAACGGTGTTAAGTTCGGGATCTGGATAGAGCCTGAAATGGTAAACCCCAAAAGTGAACTCTATGGCAGACATCCGGATTGGGTGGTTAAACAGCCTAACCGGGAGGAGTTCTACTTCCGTAACCAACTCGTGCTTGACCTTTCCAATCCCGCTGTACAGGATTTTGTATTTGGTGTGGTTGACGGGCTGTTCTCCAAAAACCCAAAACTGGCCTATATCAAATGGGACTGTAATGCAGTTATATATAACGCCTATTCCGCCCATCTGAAAAACCAGTCGCACTTTTATATCGAATACATGAGGGGCCTTTATGCGGTGCTTGAAAAAATCAGAAACAAATATCCAAGGGTTCCGATGATGCTTTGCTCAGGCGGTGGAGGACGGGTAGACTATGCAGCCCTGAAATATTTTACGGAATTCTGGCCCAGTGACAATACTGATCCACTCGAAAGGATTTTTATGCAGTGGGAATATTCATATTTCTATCCGGCTATGGCCAGCTCCAACCATGTTACCGACTGGGGCAAGCAGCCTATAAAGTTTAGGACTGATGTGGCAATGATGGGAAAACTTGGCTTTGATATCGTAATCGCCAACCTAAATGAAAAGGATCTCAAATTCTGTCAGGATGCGGTTAAGAACTACAATGAACTTAAGTCCATTATTTATCAGGGCGACCAGTACCGGCTTTCTGACCCAAGGTCTGCTAGCGTGGCTTCCATGCTCTATCTCAGCCCGGATAAATCTTCCGGTGTCATATTCAGCTTTCTGGTGAACAGCCGGTACGGGGAAGGGAGCCGTTTTCCGGTCAAACTGTTGGGGCT
Source organism: Pedobacter psychrodurus (assembly GCF_032678585.1). Classification (GTDB taxonomy): domain Bacteria; phylum Bacteroidota; class Bacteroidia; order Sphingobacteriales; family Sphingobacteriaceae; genus Pedobacter; species Pedobacter psychrodurus_A. The sequence goes on from NZ_JAVTSN010000005.1 coordinate 86,402, forward strand.
TGATGCCGGTAAACGTTATAGATTCATTGAAACAAACCTTTTTCCAGGGACGGGTTCAACCATAGATGCCCAGAAGGTTTATTCTGGGGATTTTCTGATGAAGGTAGGATTTAACCCGGATATCAGCTCATCCAGGACCAGTGCCATAATCAGGCTTGTTGAAGTGAAATAGTCTGTTTTAAAGGAAATAAACAGCGTGGATTAGGGAAGTTTTATGAGCGTCCACATCCATCATAAAAAGAAAAAACGGGAGTCAGACAGACTCTTGTCAGATAAAACATGTAAACCAGTTTAAAAGAGATAAGTTGTGAAAAATATTGTTTTAGGTGTTGATATCGGAGGTTCACACATTACCTCCTCACTCATTGACCTGGATGCCAAAAAAGAGATTCCTGAAAGCCATGCACGAGACCGTGTGGATTCCGGCGCTGGGGCCGGGGCCATACTGGATGCCTGGGCCGCTGTAATGCGGAAATCGATAGGCTTTGCCCCATCCAAACTACTTGAGATCGGCATTGCCATGCCAGGCCCCATGGATTATGATAGGGGGATATGTTACATCAAAGATCAGGATAAATATAGGACGCTCTACGGGCTTCATCTCAAAACGATGCTTGCAGAACGCCTGGGAATCCTCCCGTCCTCTATTTATTTTAAGAATGATGCTGCCTGTTTTCTTAAAGGGGAGATTTTCAGTGGCAGCCTTGTAGGATTTGAGGATACAGTCGGGCTTACCCTGGGCACCGGACTTGGAAGCGCATATACTGTCAATGGTGAGGTCGAGGATGCAGGACTATGGCAGATGCCTTTTCTGGAGGGAATAGCGGAAGACTACCTTTCCACAAGGTGGTTCGTTAAACGTTACTTTGAGCTGAGTGGGACAGTGGTCAGGGATCTGAAAGAACTTGTCTCTGAGCAGATCGGTTCTCCTCATTTTACTGAGATATTCGCTGAGTTCAGTTATAATCTTTCCCTGTTCCTTTATAAGTTCATCAGAAAAAAAAATACGACTGCAGCGGTGATCGGTGGAAATATTGCACTTGCCCAAGAGTATTTTCTGGAAGATACAAGAAAACAGTTAAAGGAAATGATGGGATACAGTTTCCCTGTTCAGCATACATTGTTAGGGGAAGGGGCTGCGTTGATCGGCGCAGGAGCTGCGCGCTCACCAGCGGGACGCAACTGATCATGTGGGATATGGATTGTCTCCAGGGGCCTTTTCAGGAATCCCTGAGATCATTTTTACCATTATCATGTTCTTAGATTATTTCAGGGATATTGTAAACTTGATTCATTTCATATTGCCAATTATTTAACCGTTATTTCTATCCACCTGAAATTTTACTTTTAACATATCTGAGTTTTGCGAAGTGCAAAAAGAAAACTTGGGAGTCTGCCCGGGGAAATGTTCATATATAGTCCCCTTACAGGGGATAGGTTTTTCCGGGGATGGCTTTAGCTGTCATCTGCATTCTGGAAAGCTTTGATTTTAAAATTGTTAAGAGGTGATATAATGCAGCTGTCATACCGAAACTGGCCAATCAGAACAGTAAGAATGGATACTTGGTTTATGCAGAGAGTGATGACAGTAAGAATAGGAAAGTAGTCAGCAAAAGGGATCATTTTATTATCCGACAGGCTGGAGGGTATAAAAACGTTGGTTTTCAGGGGTGAGATGAGAGAATAAAGGATTATATTTAGATATGGGAAAAACAGAAATCATTATTTTAAGCATTATTATTCTTATGCCTCTGGCAGGCCCTGTTTGATTTAAGCCAACATGTGGTTGATCGGATGCGCCATTTTATAGGGGTGATGATTATAATATTTATACCCTTTTTCGGTCCGATCGCTTACCTGATCTACTCCCGCGTGAAATATGAATATAAGGATTAGTCTTGAGTTCCTTGAACGGGATCCTGGGAAATACCGGTTTTTTAATGATATCATCAATGCAGGTACTGATCCCTATGCTTATGAAGGTTTTGGTATATGTTTTGCCATTATGTATTTGGGAAATGATAGTGGAAATATCACACAAGATGTGGCGGTAACATCTTGATAATTGCGTAATCGATATTTATCTGGATTATTAAACTGAGCATATATGGGCTCCATGCCTGTTGCCACCTTTACCATTGAAAAAACAGCGGGCAGCATCCACCGCCCGCTGAGTCATCACTAACTATTACCTGAATTGAATTCATGCGTAAAAGCATCTTATTTATTTACCGGAGTTTACCGATGGAAGCAAAATAAATTTGATCAGGTTGTCCCCACTCAGATATTTATTTGCGGTAGCTTTGATGTTGTCCGGCGTTATTTTACCCAACAAACTGCTATAGCTATTGTTAACATCGAAATTTTCACCGGTCTGTAAGCAGTTGGTCAGATAGTTTAACCAATAACTGTTGGTATTCACAGAGGTTTCCCATTGTCTGCGCTCTTCAGCAACAAACTTTTCGACATTCACGATCGGCGGCCCCTCTGTTCTGAGTTTTTTGACCTCATCCAGGGCAGATGCAATTAATTTATCTACGTTTTCAGGTGAACAGCCAAAGGAAATTCCGAAGGTATAGGTCGGCTTAGGGAATTTTCCAACCGAATAGCTTGCTGATGGTGAATAAACACCGCCTTCTTCTTCCCGAAGTCTTTCTGTCAGCCTGATGCTCAATACTTCTTTAAGTGCGCTTAAGCTGATGTTGTTTTTTAAATTGTACTCATAAGGGCCTGAAAAGATCAGTTCCACTGTAGCCTTTGGTTCACTGCCCTTATAGACTGTTTTTGATATTTGGCCGCTCGGAATGGCGATGTTCAGGTCTTTTGCGCGGACTGTTTTGTTTGTGGATGGCAAAGCCCCAAGGTATTCTGCGAGCAATGGCTTGATGCTGTCCACATTAAAACTGCCCACAAAAGTAAAGGTAAACCCGCCTGCGTCTGCGAAACGTTCCTTGTAGATTTCATAAGCCCTGTCAAGGTTGATCTGTTCGATCTTCGCAATGCTTGGACCGGTACGGCGTATATTGTTGCCGCCCATTACTGCAGAAATGGTATCCTGGAATACGCTGCCGGGGTCATCGCCACGGTTTGCAAGTGATGCCTTTGAGCGGGTGATGATACTTTCAAATTGTGCCCTGTCCTTTCGTGGCTCTGTAAAGTAGCCATATAACAGTTCCATCGCCATTGGCAGGTCCTGGGGAACAGCATAACCGGTTACTGTTTGGTTGCGTTCACTGATACCCGTACGGACAGATAGATTTCGTCCTGTGAGGAATCTGCCCAGATCGGTCGCGTTGTAATTTCCTACCCCGAAACCGTTGATCAGAGCGGATGAATTTGCTGCTGACTGATAATCAGCATCCGGATAAAGTGAACTTCCCCCTGAAGAAAACCCGCTGAATGAAATTTCATTTGTTTTGTATTGGGTCGGTTTGAGTACGATACTGACGCCATTACTCAGCTTTAAACTGGTAAAGCCCATCTTAATGTCTTTTTTTTCTGATATTATTTTTCCTCCGGTCCGCTTGCCGGCCAACAGGCTTTTTGAGTTCGCTTCTTCGGTGTATGGAGTGAGGGTTTCCGATTCAACCGAGGCGATCCATTGATTTAAGGTGGCCTCATCGGGTACCTCAGTCTTATCTTTGTCGGGGCTCATTATTAAAATGTCCCTATCTGTATCTTTAATGTAGTTTTTGGCGAGACTATTAAGCTCTTGCAGGGAAATTCCCGGTAACAGCTCTTTTATCAACCTGTTTTCGGCTTCCAGTCCCGGGGTTGCCTGTCCTTTTAAAAAGTGTTGCAGATAAGCATCTACATAGCTTTGTGATGGCATTTTGTCTTTTTCCTTATAGACTGCCTCAATCCGGCTATTGTAGTTCATTTTTGCCCGGGAAAGCTCCCCTTGGGTAAAACCGAATTTTTTTGCCCTAAGACTTTCCCTCCAAACAGATTTAAATCCTTTTTCGAGATTGTCCCGCCCTGGTTTGGAAATCACATTGACAGCAAAGACATCGAATCCAGCGAACAGGGGACCGATGCTTGCACTTCCCTGGAGGAATTCGGGTTCCGGTTTACGGGATAATTCGTTATAACGGCCAGCAAGCATCTGGTTTACCAGCGAGCGCCCGATCGATAGCCTAAAATCTTCAGCAGTTTTCAGCTCTGAAGCTGTATGTTTCACCATCACCTGAACGATGGTAGCAGTCATCTCTTTATCGCTGACAGCAATAACCTGGTTTTTGCCACTGAGCGTTCCGCTGTATTTTATTCTCTGTTTTTCATGAATTGGATTTTTAAGATCGGAGAATTTTGCCCTGATTTCCCTTTCCATCGCATCTACATCGATATCCCCAACAATAATTACTGCCTGAAGATCAGGTCTGTACCAGTCTTTGTAAAAGGAGCGTAAAGTGTCCGGACTAAAGGTCTTCAGCACCTCGTCGGTTCCAATCGGCATTCTGCTGGCATACTTTGACCCATTAAGCAGCTTAGGAAAATATTCGTTCTGCATCCGCTCCTTGGCCCCTTTGCCAAGTCTTTTCTCCTCCAGGATGACACCTCTTTCCTTATCGATTTCTGAAGTTTCCAGCGTAAGGTCCTGAGCCCAGTCGCGCAGGATCTGCAATCCGTTTTTAACAATTTCAGGATCATCGGTTGGCAAAGGCAGCTGGTATACCGTCTCATCAAAACTTGTATAGGCATTGATGTCTGCGCCGAACCTGACACCCGCTTTTTGCAGATAGTCGATTAGCCTGTTTTTAGGGAAATGGGCAGTTCCGTTGAAACTCATGTGTTCCAAAAAGTGGGCAAGCCCCCTTTGCTGCTCAGTCTCCAAAATAGATCCGACTTTATTGGCCAGATAAAATACTGCCCTGTTTTTGGGTTCGGTATTGTGCCTGATATAGTAAGTGAATCCGTTGGCCAGTTTGCCTGTACGTACTGCAGGGTCCAGTTGCATTGGACCTGTTTGAGCAAAGCTACTTAGGCCGCCCGCCCATAGGAGTAATATGGTTAGCAGCTCCTGCCGCTTAAAGGTTCTATATATTTTCATTTTGCATGTTTTTTAAGAAAGTTTTTTTTCCGGTATTCTAATATAATATCCGGGGTTGTTCTTAGAGCATTTCCAATATCCCCTCATTTTCAATGATCATCATTCCCTGCCGGTCGGAGGTGATGCCCTCTTTTAGCTGATAGGTATAGCGGGGTATCTTTCCTTCCATCACCGTAGGTAAATAGGCAAACTGTATGTTTTCATCAGTTTGATCCAGCGCATCGCCAACTTCGATAATATGGGTGGATACGATATAAAAACACTTTTTGTACCTGGCAAATGCTGCTGTCACCGACAGTGTTCCATCATAAGCATCCTTCACATTGGTGCCTTTGAAGAGTTCATCAAAGAGTACTATAAGATTTTTTCCTTTGCTAACCTGCTCTGCAACAGTTTTAACCCTTAACACTTCGGCATAAAAGTGACTGTATCCCATGTTCAGATCATCATGAACATTGATGGAGGAGTAAAGCCCCTCGCGGACAGAGAATTCCATGTCTTTTGCTGCAACCGGGAAGCCCATGTGGGCAAGGTAAACCGCGACGCCCAATGCTTTCATCAGGGTTGATTTTCCCGCCATATTTGCCCCTGTCAAAAAGATCATGTTCTTTTGGCCGTCAAAGGTTACGGGATTTGTTGTGCCATTTATCAATGAAGGATGCCATAAAGCACTAGTCTTCATTTTATTATGGTTTTTGGGTAACGCGCTTGCATAAGAAAGCCCCCGTTCATTTGCAATACCGCTTACAGAGATATAAACTTCCAATCGATAAAGACTATTTAGAACGGTTTCCATCTGATTGTGGAGCGTGTTTTTCAACAGATGGTCGTAGGCAGCGACTTTCATCAAGCTGAAATGTTTTACTTTCCGTTCTGCTGTGATCCACTCCAGCCGTGGGTCGGCAAATACTTCTAGCAACTTTTGTAACTCTACTGTATATGGATTAGTGTCCTGTTTTTTTATTTCAATGAGAAAGTCCCGGAAACAATTCAAAACCTCCACAGTTGCAAGCAGGCCCTGTTCGATTAGATTGAATTCAGGATCCCGCAGAAATGAATGTTGGAATTTTTTAACTATTAATCTAGCCAATGCAACTGAGTAAATACCCGCCGTACCCGAATTCAGATATGCTTCTGCTATTTTAAATACTTCCTTGTCAACTGGAAATTTAAAACTTAGATCCGTAAAGAACCGGAAAAGATTACTGCGGGAATTTATTTCTTCGTGACCAGTTAGGGGCTTGTGAAACATTTGTTCGAGCAACCGGCCGCCACCTTTTGTCTGAACCTGATTGAAAAGGTTATAAATAGAATTTGATTTATATTTACCCAGCAGGTTTAGGTCCTGAAGGGTTTGCTTGTCAGCGATAAAACCCTCATTTTCTTGTTCTGTTGTTGCCTCGAGGTTCCCCTCAAGCCCATCTCGCAGGGTTTCAAGAATTTTCTCATTGTTGATAATAATCATGCCATGGCGGTCTTCGGTTATGCCTGCTTCTAATTTGTAAGTGTAAACTGGCTTTGTCCCGTTCATGATGGTTGGCAAATACACAAAATTAATATTTGGGCATCGTTCTCTAAGCGTATCGCCGGCTTCAACAATGTGTGTCGAGATCACAAATACACTATTTCGATTCCTCGCAAAAGCTTCCGTAAAAGCAATTGTTGCTTCTGCTGCATCTTTGACATTTGTTCCACGGAACATCTCATCAAAAACGACAAACAGTCTCCGGTTCTTCAATTCCTGAGAAATCTTTTTAACCCTCAATACCTCGGCGTAAAAATGACTGGCACCCATGCCTAGATCATCCGGTAAGTTTATTGTGGTATAAATACCGCCCATTACCGCAAACTCCATCTTCGCTGCTGCAACCGGAAATCCCATATGGGCTAGGAACATAGCGACACTGAGCGATTTCATGAAAGTCGACTTGCCAGCCATATTTGCTCCCGTCAGAAAAATAACATTTCCTTCTGGCGATATCCGGATATCGTTAGGTATAGCATGTTCAACCTGTGGATGATACAAGCCGTTTATGCATGTCATGCGCACATCTTGGGGCAATGCAGTCGGATAACTGAAGTTACCTTCGCGTGCCACCCTTCCAACAGTGAGGTACACATCCGCATGATAAAGGTAATTTAATAGTCTATCAACGGCGTCGCGGTTGCGAAAACGAAGCAGGTCGTCGAACTTAACTAATGCACCAAATGTGAACTTTGCCTTATTCTCAAGTAAAGACAGAAAAACTGGCTGTGAAAGCAACGCCTTTGTAGCCTCCAGCTCACGATTATACTGGTTATTACCTTTCTGCGGTAGCTTGCCAAGAAACTCCTGGGTCAGGTTTAATAATGTAAAAATACCCTCTATTCCATTTTTAATCTGCGTAGTCATCAGGTCCCTGGCTAGGGCATTCGAAAACTTTTTGGCAACAGTATCGTCTTCAGCAGTCAGTTTGGTGCGCACATCTGTGTTCTCCATATAAACCTGAACCGCATCGAGAACGGAACTTTGAACGGGAAAGCTCAAACTGCTATCAGAATACTGCCTGATAATCTCTGTCCGATTGTTGATCTCTTCAGCATCGGATAGGGGATATTGGAACATCTTTTCTAATACCGATGCACCGCCTCTTGTTGCGCAAACATTAAAAATGCTGAAGATTGAATTACTTCCATGCCTGCCAAAAATGTTCAGGTCGTCCAATGTTTGCTTGTCTGTGTTGAATGTCATCAGTAATTATTTTCTCTTGCGTCTCAATAATAAAATCAACCCGAATAAAAACAATACTGCGGGCATCGCATATATGTACAAAATCTTCAGCATTCCGACCTGTTCGATCGAAACCTTAACGCTTTTGTCTTTGACATCAGGTCTTGTACTATCAATCGGAAACTCTCCGTAGTTAAGCCAGCTGAAAAGGGAAGTGTTAAACACAAAATTTCCAGTTCTCATATTATTTCGCTGAAGTTCTGAATTACTAAGAAAATCTGCATCTCCGGCCACTATGATTCGCTGCTCCTTTCCGTTGATTTTTCGTGTCAGGCTAACTACTGTGGTAATTGGGCCACGAAGATCGCCTTCTGCCGGTGAGTATGTTATCCTACCAATTGCAAGAGCCTTCTTTCTACGCTCCGCTAGATCGCTGTTGGTGTTGTCGCCTTGTTCCTGAGGAACCTGAGTTTTTTCCTGGGCAGCTGAGGTATCAGCGGAAGTCATTGTTTCCAGGTCTAGTTTACGTTTTCTGTTCCAGGTAAGCTTCCCATTGGTAACCAGCAGTGGCTGTATATCAAAGCCACTTTCGTTACTATAGCTTAATCCCGCCGTTCCAGGCATAGAAACAATCAAACTGTCTTTCATATTTTTTGCAACAGCTTTTGAAAATCCACCTGCGAATTTTGTAAGGTAAGGCGTTATCAGGTTAGGAGCGAAATCCTTGCTCTGCTGTATAAGTGTTCCATCCATCAGTTGAACCCCTAACTTTTTTAACACTGGGTTGATTATGTTCTGCTTGCCAGGTTCTCCAGCGATAAGCAGGTTTCCGCCCTTGTCAATATAGTTCTGTAGTTTGATAAGTGCATCCGGATCAAATTCAATTTTTGGATCGGCGATTACCAGAGTAGTGACGCTGGCAGGAATATCCTGGTTTTCCAGCGATACTTCAGTAACGTCGAAGCCTTGATTCATCAAAGAATAACGGAATGTACGCTCGTTGTTCAGAATCTTATATTCACGTTCGCCAACTTTATTTATATCCCGCTCCAGATTGCCGGTAAGAAAAGCAATTTTGGGCATTTTGGTAGGCAATAGTCGGAGTAGGGCTGCTGAAACTTCTGTTTCACTCGGCCAGGTCTCCTGGTCATTGAAAACACGCAGGAAAGTGGTTTTGCCCTTGTATTTCAATTGCATCACATAACGATTCAACTCCGGCTTTAGGTCGATAATTTTTTTAATCTCTTCGGGTGTTTTCAACCGTGCTATTTTTGTATCCGAAAATTTAGCATGAATAGTGGCAACCTCCCTTAAACTTTTTCCTGGATAGGGGGTCAATGTTGTTGGATCATCGAAAGGAGTGTCATAATACCGAACCGTATTGATTATTATGTTGTTTTTGAAACGCATGTAGGGTTCCCATCGCGCCAGGTTATAATTATAGGTGGTGAAATCACCCAGATACCAAAACCTTGATAAAAGATTTGGATAGGCTGTGATCTCCAATGGCTCATCTCCCATGTTTTTTAAAATTTTCTGTGCCCCAACAGTAAGTGTTCTGGCCTTGTTGGACGTTGAGTCGTAATAACCGATCAGACTGGGAATAGAGCTCACATATCCAATGATTAGCGCAGAAATGATAACGCCAATATAACGGGCCGATTTTATCACTACTGGTTTGGATTCCATTCCGCCTTTTAGTTTAAAGATGGTGAGGCCAAGGAAGATGTATACGATCACAACAAAGTAAATCACATCCTTTGTCGTCAGCAGTCCGTTTAGCATTTTTTCGGTCCGCCCTGCAATGGAAAGGAAGTAAGTTAGCTCCCTTATGAAATCAATACCTTGCCATAACCTTCCTACATAATATAAAATGCCTATCATCAGAAATGTACAGACTGCTGCCACCACCTGATAAGTAGTAAGAGAAGACATAAACAAACCTACAGCCGAATAAGCACACAGCAAAAGGAAGAAGCCTAGTGCTCCGGTTAAAAGCATTCCCGTTTCCGCAGATTGTATCTGAATCGAACCAGATGCAATAAATATGCCCACAATGCCTACAAGCAAAAGGCTGTAAATCATCATGGCCAGGAATTTACCGAAGACAATCTCATGAACCTGTACTGGCGAAGAATACAGCAGCTTGATCGTACCGCTGCTGGTCTCGCGGCTGATCAAGCCCATAGTGAGAAGAGGTATATATAGGTATAAATTCTCTATAACGCCGGTAAATAACCCGCGCTGACCAAGAAAAACGCTAGCTGTTAAACTTCGGATCCAGCTCAAATCTCCGCCCATTTCCTGAATTTTTGCTATATATTCCAGTTGTCCAGTATAGGTTACTGCACATTGGATCAGAAATACGATCATGATGAACCATGCAATAGGGGAGTAAAATAAGTAACGTAATTCTGTTTTGGCTATTCTGAAAATCGTTTTCATTAATTCTTAAGTTGATTTGATTTGTTGGATAGTTGTTTAAATATTTCATCGAGAGCACTTTTATCGAGCGTTAACTCCCGAAGTCGCCATCCGTTGTTTACGCTTGCAGTTACTACAGCCTCAGTTATGTCCTGATCTCCATTAAAATAGACACGGAACGTTCTCGGAGTCAGTGAATCCACGTTGGTAACTCCATTTATTTTTAGTAACTCAGCCGGAGCTGGCGGGTTCTCCAAAGTAATCAGCATGCTATGCGGCTCGACGTAATTATTGAAAGCATCCATAGTGTCCGAAAATACAATCTGTCCGTCCTCGATCATAACAATGTCCCTACATAGGACTTCGACCTCAGATAGGATGTGTGAAGAGAAAATTACGGCTCTGTCGGTTGCAATATCTTTTATTAAAGCCCTAACCTCGGTGATCTGATTTGGATCCAGGCCATTGGTAGGTTCGTCTAAAACGACGAGCTTAGGTTTATGAACAATAGCCTGGGCAATCCCCACCCGCTGGCGGTATCCTCCGGAAAGATTGCGGATAAGGCGCTTGCTGAAATGGTCGATGTTGCATCGAATTTTAGCCTCTTTTACTGCCTCCTTAATTGTCCCGCTGGGCATCAGCCTCAGACCGGCACAATAGTTCAGGTACTCATCTACAGTTAGATCCATATAAAGGGGCGGATTTTGAGGAAGGAAACCAATTTGTTTCTTGGCTTCTTGTGGCTGTTCTCGCATGCTGATGCCATCAATGTAGATTTGACCTTCCGTTTGGTTGAGTGCACCGCAGAGGATGTTCATAATAGTGGACTTTCCCGCGCCGTTTGAGCCCAGTAGTCCCACTATGCCAGTTCGAGGAATTTCCATGTTGATGTCGCGTACCGCCCAGGATAGGGCATAGCGATGCGACAGATTTTCAATCTTTACAATTGATTCTTTCATTTGTTGATGTTTTTTTAAAATGGGATTCTGCATAGCAAGTCAGGGCGCACCAAATCCTGGTGCACCATAACTGCAACTATATCATTATTAATAGCCTGGATTCTGAGTTAGAAACGGGTTAAAATCTCGTTGACTTTGCGGAATTGGGAATAAGGCATCCGTACTTTGCCAGAAAGCTGGTTTTTCGGTTCCTAAAACCTGATCGATTGTCCCTGTCCTTTTTAGGTCGTACCACCTGTGGCTATTTTCACAGAAAAATTCTACCCTGCGCTCCTTCAGAATTGCTGTTATAATAGCGGCCGAATTTACCGGGCCACTATAAGGTGCAAGCCCTACCCGTGCAAGATTCCGGATCCTTCCTAAATCAGTTATGGCGTCGGTATTTTTCTCCTGGCGGGCAAATGCTTCCGCTCTTATAAAATACATTTCAGATAGCCTGAATAATATATAATCTTCCGCCGGGCTTCCGTCAACAGTTCTCTGCTTATATTTCGCGGGATAGATGTAGGCATTTCCTAAAACAGTTTTTGACCCTAACCACTGCGTTTTACGCAAATCCCCGGTTTCAAATGAATTTATCATCAATGGTGAGACAATGTAATTTGGGTACCTGCTATTGGTAGGGCTTATCGGTATAAAATTGAATGCTTCCCCGGTTTGGGCAAAGGTAGCATTTGACGGTAGCTGCCAGATTGCTTCTCTACTATCCTTAAGAAAAATTGAGGCTAGGGGAGCCATGCTGTAAACGCCCGAAGAGATAACATCTGTTGCTGCAACCTCCGCGTTGTTCCATTGACCACGATATAAGTAGACTCTGGCTAAAAATGCGTTCACGACCATCTTATTCGGTCTTGCCCTGCCCGCTGAAGGATAGTCATCCATCACCAGGCGTTTAGCGTCTGTAAGATCGCTCATGATCTGAGCGTAAACTGCATCAACGGATGCCCGCGGCTCACGTCTATTCCGCTCATAGTCGGTAGTGGTGATTATCGGAACCCCACCAAATAGGTTTACCAGATAAAAATAGGTATATGCCCTTGTGAATTTCGCCTCACCGATCAGCTGATTTTTGAGCTTTGCACTGATTACTTGAGTGCCCTCGATATTCTCTAAACATGAATTTATCCGAAAAAGGTTCGAGTACGCATCGCTCCATAGCGCAGTAGATCGTCCGTCCATAGCGGTCATGTTGTTCGTCTGAACAGCCAAATCGGTAGGGAATGCACTTGGAGATGTACTAAGTTCATCACCCGTTAGCCCAGTAGCGATGGTAATGCTACCGCTGTAAAAGTTCATGGTGCTAGGTCCAAAGCCGGTATAAATGCTCGCCCATGCGTTCATAACACCAGCGCTGTCGGCAAACAGCACCGTTCCAGGGATTTGACTCGCTGGATTGGGTGGGATTTCAATTAGTTTTGTACAAGAGCTTAGATATGCAGACACCATACAGAGGATGGCCGCAGATTTTATATAATGTATTTTCATGTCCTGATTATTATAGATTAATGGAAAGGCCACCAACAATCGTCCTTTGAAGTGGCTGGGTAAATAGACTCGTGACAGATTCCGGATCTCCAACCTCAAAATTGCTGATCACGAATAAGTTCTCGGCATTGACATAAACCTGTAAACCTTTAACTCCGATTTTCTTCAGCAAACCGCTAGGAAGAGAGTAAGATAGGCTTACCATCTTTAGTCTTGCGTATGTCGATTCGGTATAGGCTCCAGTTGAGCCAACAAATTTTAGCGCTGGGCCATCATACTGCGCTACCGGGTTTGTGGTAAATTTCTGTAATTCAGAAATGTCGCCTGGTTTTTGCCAGCGTGACAATGCTTGCACAGGAAGATTGCTCATTTGACCTGGAATAGCGGACTGGGTATATAAAGTCGCCAGCCAGTTGGTAGTCATTCCCTTTGAAAATTGAAACAGGAAAGACAAACTATAGTTTTTGTAGGTCACCGTGTTTCCCAATCCCCCGAAGAACTCAGGCGTGATATCGACCAAAAGTTCCCGATCGTTCTGCCCAGGGTCTGATGTAGTCCCACCATTTTTTGTATAGAACTCGAATAGACCTGTTTGCGGGTTCACCCCCTTGTATCTAAAGGCAGGCTTTGTCGTAATGGGCTTTCCAATTTCATATTCTCCGAAATAAGCCGAATTTGCCAAATCAGGAAAAGCCAACAATTTGTTGCGATTACCTGATATATTGAAGTTGGTCGTCCATTTGAAGTTTGGGGTTTTGATATTGGTCGTGCTCAAGGTGAACTCTAAGCCTCTATTCTGCAAAGTTGCCGGCGAGTTTTCTATAACTACAGACTTTCCAGTTTGAGCTGGCAGACGTGCATTGATGAGCTGATTTCCGATACGACTTTGATACCAGGTAGCATTCAGCAATATACGGTCATTCAGAAATCCAAGGTCGATGCTGGTATTCAGGGTTTTTTTAAGGTCCCAACTGTAATTCGGGTTATAGAGGTTTGCCGGTTGATAAGGCCTGGTTCCCTGGAATAGCGCTCCAAAATCTGCCGCTTCCCAGAATGTTTGGTACCTGTAAGGGTCTACCGCATCCGTTCCGGTTGTTCCGAAACTGGCAGATAGTTTTCCATAGCTTAGAAACGATAGAAAGTTTTTTACTGGTTTTTCCTCTGAAAAAATCCATCCAAGTCCGGCAGAACCAAAATTCCCGAACTTCTTGCTAGGGCCAAAATTACTCGATCCATCCCTTCTGCCGGTAACGCTCGCGATGTACTTCTGGTCCCAGATATAGCCTATTCTGCCAAATACACCAGTATATTTGTAAATCCGGCCGTCATCAGGAATAACAAGGACAGAAGCTGCTCCTGCTACAGATCCTAATAAGGCATCGTTGGCATAATCATTTCCCAGAATTGTCGATCTATCCTGGACATTCTTTTTGTAGGTTCCGCCTATTAACACAGAAAGGTCGCCCTTGCCAATTCTATTCTTATAGTTCAGCTGAGGCTCTATATTTATGGTCTGGGAATTATTATTGCCAAAACCCGCCGAAGACCTTCCTGAAGTAGGAGACTGGGATGATAACGGATCTTGCTGTAATTCCGACGTATTATTTCGGTTATAGCCAACATTGACATTAGCCTTAAAATTTCGGAAAAACTCGTAAGATATCGCTATAGAGTTATTCATGTTGGTGGATTGGGTCCGGTCCACCTTGTTCAGTTTTCCAAGCGTTTGGAAATCGTCGAGACTTACGCCTCGGTAATCCCAAACTAATCTGCCTTGCGCATCTAACAAGTCCGGGTAATTAGGCGGCGTTAGAATATTACGAACAACGGATGCCGCAGATGATGCCTGATTATCCTGGTAAGCTAAATCCGAAATTATCCCCACAGCAAGCTTTCCATCGGGACTGTTATAATTAAATCCTGAGTGAAAAGTATAAACGCTGTTAGAAAGGTTGCCTGGGAAATTGTAGCCCTGACGGTTTAACCCTCCAGATACTATGAAATTCATATTGTTGCTTCCGCCAGAAAAACTACTGTGAACATTAGTGTTAATGGGGTTGTTTCTCAAAAGGTAATTATACCAGTCTGTATTCTTATTCTGGTCGAACACAGTAAGGTCAGGAGCATAAGTTGTTGATGAAAAGGGGTTTGTGCCCTGCAGGTCGTTAATATTTATGCCATCGTTTGCAAATGCTTCCAGCCTCATCGCTCTGTATTGCTGGGTATTCAGCATAGTCACTGTACTGGTTGACATATCTATACCCGTTCTCATAGATAAAGAGAGTTGTGGCTTGCCCGCTTTTCCTTTTTTGGTGGTGATCAAAACGACGCCGTTCGCACCCTGGCTGCCGTAGATAGATGTCGCATCCGCATCCTTAAGCACGGTTACACTTTCAATATCCGAAGGGTTGATCGTGCTGAAAGGGCTTAGGCCAGTTGAATTTTCGGTACCTGGGCTCAGAAAGCCAGGAAGGGTATTTATATTGTTATTTTGAGCGGCCATTGGTATCCCATCGACAATGAATAGGGGCTGATCATAAGGACTGATCCCTGAGTCTCCATTACGCAGGGTATTCTGCCCCCTGATTTGAACTCTCACGGCTGCACCAGGAGCACCCGAGCTGGTCGTCAAGGCCATTCCCGGCACTTGACCCTGCAATGCAAGAAGAACGTTTGAAACCGGATGCTTTTCGATGTCGGCAGCAGTCACTGTGGTTACAGCGCCTACGTTAAATCGCTTTGTTGTAGTTCCATATGCGATAACCTGAACCTGATCCAAATCGGAGGTTCCCTGCTTAAGTATGTACAATAAAGAATTCATTCCCTGTCTCACATTTACAGTCTCCTCAAGCTTTTTATAACCAACATATGTGACACTGATCTTATAGTTTCCCTCGGGTATGGATGGAAATTCAAACCGCCCTGTATTATCAGAGGTGGCATTATAGGATTTAGCTCCTCTCAATGACACTGATGCTCCGATTAACTTGTTTCCCAATGTATCGCTTACGGTTCCATTAACATTCTGATTGAATGCGAGTGCAGATTTGACACGTGCTTCCAATTGGTCCATAAATGAAATCTCCCTGGCTTTGATTACAATTATTTTGTCTTTTATTGTAAAGTCCAGGTCCTGGTCTTTGAATACAATTTTTAGGGCGGATTCGAGGTTCTCCTTGTTTAAGTTCACACTGACCCGTTTTGATTTTTCAAGCAAGCGGAAATCAAAAACGAAATCATAACCTGTCTGGCTCCGGATCTTTGAAATTACCGATTCTAATGGTGCGTTTTTTTCCTTTAAGGTTACATACTGTGCAAAACTCGTAGCAGATACCTGCATTAGAGAGGTGAATAGAATTATTATGACTAGCTTCATAATCAATAACAATTTGTGCGGTAGCCGCAGTTTGGGCATACCTAGGTTAAAAGCATATTTATTCATACTTTTGTAGTGGTTTGAGTTGATAAGGTTGTTGAGTAAATAATTTTTCCCGCCTTTGGTGGGATGGTTAGCTCAAACTTTGGAGGGCGGTGTTAGTAGCACTGCCTTCCTGCTTTAAAGCCTGCCTTTAAGCCCTAGCTTTCCTGTCGTAAGTTTGTTGTCATGGTTCTTCTGAGTTTGGTTTGGTTGATATTTAGTTGATTTTGTTTTTTTTAGTTGTAAGGCATTACGGTGACCAGCTTTCCTTCGATCTTAAACCGGCTATGGCTGGCTGAGGCAATCCTTTCAAGAACTGCCGACAAAGGTCTGTCCCTTGAAATCTGACCGATTAGAGGCGTTGATCTTTCATCATTGCTCTGGTATATGATTTTAACATCGTACCAGCGTGCAACATCCTTCAACACGTTTTCCATTGTTTCACCACGGAATTGGAAATCATTTCTTATCCATGCGGTCTCCATATCTGTATCTGCAGGGAATATATTTATTTTTCCCTGTTTCAAAACAGACTGCTCATTTGGTCTCAGCACAACAGCCGTTTGACTGCCCGGCGATGATGTTGAAGGGCTAGAGAACTGGCCTGAAAGGGGAGCAATTTTGACAGATCCTTCCAGAAGGGTTGTTTTTGTACGGCTTTCTTCCGCATAACTCCTGATATTGAAATGAGTGCCCAGAACCTCAAGCTGCTGATCTTTTGACCTGACAACAAAAGGGTGGTCGCGGTCTTTGTAAACCTCCAGATAGGCCTCTCCACTGATCTCTACTGTCCGGCTGTTGCCGGCGAAATGCATGGGGAATTTAATGGTTGAGGCGGCATTCAGCCATACTCTGGTGCCGTCAGGTAAGGTGAAAATATAGCTCCTGCCATTAGCAGTTGATGCCGTCAGCATTTGGGTTCCATTAGAAGGATTTTGATTTTTATCCTGCTGAGTAGTTTTTATGGCGGTACCGTCGCTATAAATGATCTCCGAATTGCTAGTTATCACTTCACTTTTTTTGCCGTCCAGCTCAATTGTTCTACCATCAGCCATTGTTAAGGTCGCACCTTTTCTTCCCGGAGCGATATCATTCACGATCAGGTTCACAGAACCTGACGAGGGACTGCTGTTATGCAAAGAGTTGAAAAAATATATTCCGATACTGACAATTAGGACGGCGGCCAGGCCCGCGATCCACTTGTAGTTTATGATGTTGATTACAACCGGTACTTTTGTTTCTTTCTCCGTAGGCGAACTGTTCAGTTTTGCCAGACCCGTTAACGTTTTTTTCCAGGTTGCATCTGCATCAATATTTCCAAATCTGGAAAGCTTATCACGTAACTCGTCCTTTTTAGAAAAATCTGTAAGAAATAGCCTGTTTGCGTCGACCTCAAGCCATTTGTCCAGCGCTGTGCGCTGCTCAGCAGAAAGGGAATCCTGAAGGTATGCAGTGATCAGTTCCGCAATATGGAAGGGGTTTTCGGCCATTAGTGTGAAGTCAGGTTTGTTAGTGATGGTTTTTTAAATAGTAGAACACGCTCACCCAGGCAAACAACCCATGAAATAAAAAATATTTTTTACAACCTTCGGTCGAGTAGCAAAAGGGCCAGTGTAAGGGCAGAGGAAATACCTTTTTTTAACAGCGCCGTTTTAAGCAATTCTACCGATCTGGTTTTGTAATTACGCACTGTTTGTACGTTTATGCCCAGTTCCAAAGCTATTTCATCGGTTTTTTGCTGCTCGAAATAAATCCGCTTAAATACTTCGCGGTAATTTTCGGGAAGCAGTTCAATCTCCCGGTGCATTGCCTGCAGTACTTCGGATTCAACAATTTTATATAAGATATCTTCCGATGAATCTTCGAGTTCCTGATGGTAGGCCTGCTGGGCGGCCGATTTTACCTTAAGATGCCGGAGGTGGTTCAGGCATGCATTCCGGCAACTTACATATAAAAAACTTTTGAGCTTATGGGCATTTTCAAAATCAGATCTGCGTTCCCAGAGTTTAACAAAGCATCCGGCAACAATGTCTTCGGCTTCAGCCTCGTCACCGATCATCCTTGATGCGAAATATCCTAAAGATTTTTGGTGAAGTTTAAAAAAATAAGACAGCGCCGATTCATCACCCTTTGCCAGGGATGCCATCCAGTTGCTCTCTTCCCATAAATCATTGGCTGCCATTTTATGCGCGTTAAATTCCCAGCGCAATATCATATTATTTATTGAAAGGACAAAGTATGTATTTCGGTGAAACGAATGCCTGCTCCCATTATATTGGTACGTGTATGAAGTTTCCAATATCTTATTTGTTAAATAGGATATTGTCACATTCCCGGCCCGTGTGCCATTTAAAATATTAATGTATGCTAAAAAGTGTTAAAAATTGCACGAAAAGTATTAATTGAACTGATTGAAAGTTTGTGTTCTTTATAAAGAACTTAATTAATAATACCCATGAACGAATTAACAAAAAGAACGGTTCTCATTGTTGCATCAGTAATCCTTGCAGGATTTGACCTCATCTCATCATTTAACCAGACTGAAGATGAATATAGGACATCTTCCGGCTGCCTGGGCCCAGATGCAGTAGGCATAGCTTGTGTTAAAGTGCCGGTGGCAGACTATCGCCACCAAATCAGTCCGGGGGATAGTGTGCGGTCAAAGCAGAATGAATAGATGAGATATCCCACAGGCATATAAATGGTAGGTTCAGGATAACTATCTTTTTGGGAACTATTGCAAAATACACGTCCATAAAGCAGCACACTGATTTTGAACTGGGTATTCCCTGATAATGTAAATACTGCGACTTATAACTTTTTAGGCTTTCATCAAACCGAACGATAAATTTATTATGTATATATCGGCCATAAATAGATAAAAGTGTTAAAAATTGCACGAAAAGTACTAATCAGCCTTTTGAAAATTTGTGTTCTTTGCGATAGTGAAAAACGAAAAATGATTGATGACCAATAAAACCAATGTCATACTTATTATCATCCTGATTGCCTGCGTTGGTATTTGCAAGAAAAAAAGGCCTGGCCGGGTTAAAGTCGGTGCTGATCTTGAACAAGGGAAAACGGAAAATTCCAATTTATTAAAACCGGGTTTACCTTATCATAGCAGTTATTCGCAAAGAAACCCTGTTTTTTTTGAGGAAATGCATGATTCCTGGGTGCATGTTGAATGGACTGATGGCGAGGTTGGAAATTAAAAGTGTGGGGGCTAAGATGATTGCAATAGTTCACCAGAATCTGCTCTGCGTCAGTAAATATGCTAAGTGAGAGAAAAAGACAAAGTTGTCGTGGGGTTTTTATCTGGCCTTGCCAATGGGACAGATTACGGCACATTTAAATCTGTTCAACAGCCCAAATCTATTCTATTCCGGTCATCCGTTTTCGCTGCAAAATCCGCTTAATATATTGTCTTTAAAGACAACATGTTATTATAATGAAATCACACTATACCGGTTGGCCAGGTCCAGGAATGAAATCTGAACGGCATAGATTTATTCAGCGTTTAGGAAAGCGTTTATACGCACCGATAAAGAAATGATCGATTTTAAATGAATATATTCTTAACCAATACAGATTATAGATAGCTCAAATGGCTACGTGCGTCACTACATATAGCAGCCTTACTGACCGGGAATTATCGGAAATGTTACTTACGGGGGATCAGTCGGCCTATACTGAAATTTTTGAGCGTTACCATGAATTGCTGTTGAAACATGCTTATCAGCTTCTTCAGGATAAAAATGAAGCGCTGGACCTGGTGCAGGATGTTTTCCTATCGCTTTGGCAAAAAAGGGAAACGCTCGTATTCAGCACCTCACTTTCAGCCTATATCTACACCGCGACAAGGAACCGTGTTTTTAACCGCCTGTCCCATCAAAAAGTTGTCGGCCGCTATGCCGAAAGCCTTTCCTGTTTCATGGAAAAAAGTCAGCCGATTGCAGATGAACAGATGATCGGGAAAGAGCTGGCTTTTTTAATAGAAAAGGAAATCCATAATCTGCCCTCAAAAATGCGTGAAATATTTCTGCTCAGAAGGAAAGAAGAACTGAGTTACAATGAAATTGCTGAACGGTTGGGCATCTCCGGCAAAACTGCAAAACTCCAGGTGCATAATGCATTAAAAATTTTAAGGGTTAAAATCAGCTCATATTTACATGCTTTTGTTTTATTTTAAAATGTTGATAATCAGTTCTTTGTTTAAATATGCAATAAAAATGATTTAAAATCTATAACGCTATCAGCTTAAAGATGTCATGTGTATATCAAAAACACTAAACCCGCATAGATGACTAACGGAGAACAGATAAGAGAAGTGAAAAAACAGCCCAAATATACATATCCTGTTATTCATGGTATGTTAAATAATTTATACGCTGATGTTAGAAATGATAAAATCTAGATGAATGCATTCCCTTATCTAACTTCCAGATTTATAAATAGTTCAAATGGGTACTGGTAACAAGTATAGCTGCTTAACGGACCGGCAACTAACGGAAATGTTTCTTGGCGGGGATCAGTTTGCCTATACTGAAATTTTTGAGCGTTACCATGGATTGCTCTTACGGCATACTTTTCAACTCCTTCAGGATAAAGACGAAGCGCTGGACCTGGTGCAGGATGTTTTCTTATCGCTGTGGCAAAGAAGGGAAACGCTGGTATTTAGTACTTCACTTTCAGCCTATATGTACACCGCAACCAGGAACCGTGTCTTTAACCGCTTGTCCCATCAAAAGGTCGCTAATCGTTATGCCGACAGCCTTGCAGGTTTCATGAAAAAAAATCATCCGGTAGCCGATGAACAGATGATCGAGAAGGAACTGACCGTCTTGATCGAAAAAGAAATTCATAATCTGCCTGCAAAAATGCGCGAAATATTTTTGCTTAGAAGGAAAGACGAACTGAGTTATAAAGAAATTGCAGAACGTCTGGGCATCTCTGACCAAACAGCAAAACTTCAGGTACATAATGCAGTAAAAACTTTGAGGATCAAAATGAGTTATTATCTGCATATTTTGGTTTTATTTTAATTTACTTATAATCAGTTGATTATGATTATTTTTTGTTGTAGCTGATTTAAAATCTATAACGCCCTATGGCTTAAGGTGTCATGTGTACATCAAAAGCATTAAACAGAACCTACATGATGAACGCACAAAAGGCTGGCGAACTGATCGAAAAATACAATAACGGTACACTCAGTTCCCACGAAAAACTCAGGCTTGAACAATGGTACAATAACGAAGCTGCAGTTGAGAAAAACAGGCTAAGCCAAAAGGAAATAACCGAGCTTTCTGCAAAATTAAGAGCAGGTTTGCCGCTGCACTATAAAAAGTTCAGCTTCCGGCCCCGATTGATGGCAGCGGCTGTCGCGGTCATCATACTGGGTGCAGGTCTTTTTTATAAGATGAAAACATCGGAAAGCGATCTACAGGAAAGCAGTAGATACGCCAATGATGTTGCTCCCGGAAAACAGGGCGCTACGCTGACCCTTGCAAATGGTCAAAAAATATTGATCAGTGAGCTGCAGTCTGGAACCATTGCCCATCAGCTGGGCGTAAAGATTTCAAAAAATGCTGACGGACAGCTCATTTATGAGGTAACGGTAGCCGGATCCGGGGGGCTGGAGTACAATACGCTATCTACTTCGCGCGGAGAACAGATCCAGGTACGCCTGCCTGATGGCTCCCTGGTTTTTCTTAATGCTGCCTCTTCGCTGAAATATCCGACAAGCTTTGTGAAAACGGCAATCCGGCATGTGACTTTGACGGGTGAAGCTTATTTTGAAATTGCCAAAGACAAAGCACATCCTTTTATCGTGGAGAGCAACGGTCAGCAACTGGAGGTATTGGGAACGCATTTTAATGTAAATGCTTATCCGGGTGAAGCCATTGAAACGACCTTGCTGGAAGGAAGTTTAAAAGTCTCAAATGTTTTGGATTTTAAGCTGATCAGGCCAGGTGAGCGGTCAGTGGCCTTGGATAATGGAAAAATAACTGTTGACAAAGCAGATACACAACTTGCAGTGGCCTGGAAAAACAATGAGTTTATGTTTCACGAACAAAATATCGAAAACATCATGAAAATGGTTGAACGCTGGTATGATGTTGAGATAATCTACAATATGGAAAAAACCACTGATACCTATACGGGCAGTGTATCGCGGTTTGACAGGGTGTCGAAGGTGCTACAGATTTTAGAGCAGTCCGGCGCAGCCCATTTCAAGATTGAAGGACGGAAAATTTATGTATCAAAATAATATTCAGCCGATAAAAATACTCATTTACGAGGTGTAATTAATTGATTATTAACTAAAAAAAACATATGGGAAAAGCAATACGACAGAAAAGCTAAGGCTGAATTTACCTGAGGTGAGATTACATAGATCGGCCTCTGGAGTACTGATGTTAGAGGTTAGAGCGAAAAACCAGATCCCGATTGTAGTCGGGAAATGGTATAACTGGCCTTGATACTAAAATCAACTGAACCGCAGATGCCCACAGCTTGGACACCAAAGGCATACTGCAATGAACCAGACAAACAAACTTAGGCAATCTTGCCCATGAAAGCAATATTGACGGTCACTCATTTGGCTGCTAAGTCTTTGTCGCAAACTAAATGAAATGTTTAACAAACAAACAAACAAACCGGGTATACCGAAAGGTCTTATCCATAAAATATGGCTGATTATGCGATTAACTACCGTGCTATTAATAAGTGCCATCATGCAGGTCAGTGCCACCGGCTTTGCACAAAAGATCAGCCTGTCCAAAACAAATGCAACGCTGAGCACTGTATTAAGGGCGATTAAATCCCAAAGTGGTTATAATTTTATTTACAAAGATGATCTGCTCAAGAACGCCAAGCTGGTGAGTATTAGCGTCAAGAGTGCTGAAGTCGAAGATGTGTTGGAGCAGATTTTCGGGGGACAGCCATTTTCTTATGAGATCAATAACAAAGTGGTTATTGTAAAACAGAAGGAATCATCCTTTATAGATAGGTTAATATCTGCGTTCGTGGATATTGATGTCCGTGGAAAAATATTAGATGAGAAGGGCGTGCCGCTGGAAGGAGCTACAATAGTAGTTAAAGGAAAGAACAGGTCTGTTAAGACCAATGCCAATGGGGAATTTATTTTAGCCAATGTGGAAGAGGGAAGCATTTTGGTGCTTACCTATACCGGATATGCAGCAAAAGAGGTTAAGGCTTCAAAAAATCTCGGGAGTGTCCTGATGGAAGTTGCCGTGGGCGATTTGGAGGAAGTAGGGGTGTCGATCAATACGGGTTATCAGCGAATCCGGCCGGAACAGACTACCGGTGCGATATCGGTAATTACCACTAAAGATTATGAATCGCGCATCAGTACCAATTTTTTATCCGGCCTGGCGAACAGACTGCCCGGGGTGATGATCAATAACGACATCCAGTTTGAAGGGAACAACCTGTTTCAGATCAGAGGACTTTCCACCATCAACGGGAATAAAAGCCCGCTGATCGTGGTGGATGGTTATCCGACGGATCTTACCCTGGATATGATCGATCCCAACGAGATCAAAACCGTTACGGTATTAAAGGATGCAGCGGCCGCCACTGTTTACGGTGTGCGGGCATCTAACGGCGTAATTGTGATCGAACGCAAGCAGGCCATGGTGGGTAAAACGCAGTTCACCTTCCGGGCAACGACATCGCTAACGCCCAAAGATGACTATAGCCGTTACCGCTGGGAAAAAGCATCGAATACGACTGTGGATTATCAACGGTATAATTACAGATCATATGCAGCAAGTTCGACAACCTGGTCAGCATATATACCCAGTGGGCTTGGGTATTTATTATATGGCGTACCTCCTGTTGGAATTACCTTGGCAAAACAGGGTGCGGGTATCATCACAGCAGAGCAGGCTAACCAGCAGTTTGCGGACTATGCTGCTTACAACAATGCCGAGGATTACGGAAGACTGTTCCTGCAGAACCCTACCACAAAGGCCTATAATTTTAATTTTTCAGGTGGTACAGAAAAGGCACTCTATTACATTACAGCCAATTACAACAATAGTTCACTAGCGAAAAAAAACAACGACAACGACCGGATGATGTTATCTGCCCGCTCCACTTTTAATTTCTCGCCCCGGTTCTCATTGGAACTAACTACGGATTATCAGCAGGTGCATACCAATACCGCACCTGTAACCGATCTTAACTCATTCTACTCTTATGAGCGGTTCCAGGACAGCAGTACCGGTGCACCACTTTTTACAGCTACTTTATCTAGGAATATTTCAGAAGGAAACGTCATGGAAATGGCAAGGGGAGCAAAAGATAACATGTATTATCCCTTGCAGGAGCTGAACGAGGTGAGCGATAAGGACAGGTCGGTGATCAACCGGTTCACAACTAATTTTAAATATGTGCTTGGTCATGGCTTCAATGTTACATTTGGTGGTATCTATGAAAACACCCAGCTACAGCACCGGCATTATGCCACTGAGCAGTCTGCCGAGGTACGCCAGGCTATGAACCGCTATGCAACGACCGGTTCTGACGGCAAAATTGTATTTAATGTTCCTGCCGGTGACTTTTTGCAGCAAAGCTTTGGCCGAACCCTTAGCATTACCGGACGAGCTCAGTTGAATTATGATAACAGGATCGCTAAAGACCATATGTTGAACGTGATTTTGGGCACCGAAGTGCGCCGCTTAACAGATCAGTCAAGCTCCTCAGCCTATTTCGGCTACAATGATCAGAATTTACTGCAGCAGTCGGTTAATCTGCAGTTCTTGAGCAGCACCGCTGTTCCGGAATTTGGAAGGGCCAATGTTGGATTAAGTCCTGCCAATCTCTTCAAACAGACTTCCACTGATAACCGGTATGTGTCGGGCTATTCCAATCTGGTTTATTCCTTTAGGAGTAGATATTCCCTGACAGGCAGTATCCGGGTCGATCAGTCAAACCTGTTTGGTACCGATCCCAAATACCGTTATAAACCACTGTGGTCGGTAGGCGCAGCCTGGAACATGGATAGGGAATCGTTTATCCGTGACATTACCTGGATAAAGAGTTTGAAACTGCGCGCGGCCACCGGTTTTAACGGCAATGTAGCCAGGAATGCATTGCCGCAGACCATTGCCCAGTCCAGTTTGAATAATTTCATTGTACCCAACATTGTGTCATTAAGCCTGTTCTCATATGCCAATGGGCAGTTAAGATGGGAACAGACGCGCAACCACAACTTTGGTATTGATTACAGCCTGTTTCGCGGCATTACCGGCCACATTGATTATTATGAGAAGTACAGTACTGATCTTCTGGCGAATACCAGGATTGATGCTACCAGGGGAGGTACAGTGGCGATGATCAACCAGGGTTCGCTCCGAAATAAAGGTATGGAATTTGACCTTCAGGCGGACTGGATTTCACGGCGCAGTTTCAACTGGAACACCGGGCTGGTACTCTCGCAAAATAAGAGTAGGGTGCTGGAAGTGTACAGCGCCCTTACACCTGCCAGTTCCGCTGGGAATTACCTTGCGGGCAGCAATGTAGCTTACCTGAAAGGTTATCCGGTAAACGCGGTTTTCAATTACCGTTATGCAGGCCTTGACGCGCAGGGTTATCCGCTTATTTATGATATCAACGGTAATGCCAAACGTCCCGGAACGCCGAATGGAGGAATTAACGATTTAGAATTTGCCGGAAGCTCTATTCCAGCCATAAGTGCCGGCCTTAGTAACCGTGTAGATATAGGTAATTTCTATGCGTATTGCATGATCAACTACTATGGTGGATTTAAAGTACGGGTACCTGCTCCAAGTATGACCGACCCGCGCCCACTGGAAGGGGCTGCTAACTACTGGAAACAGCCCGGTGATGAAAACATACCCGGTATGCTGCCTTCCATTGCAGCATCAGCTTTGACAGCAACTGTTCTGGCTTTTTCTGATCAGTATATTGTTGATGGCGATTATTTTACGCTGGGCGATGTAACAGTATCTTACAATTTACGCAACAGCCCCTGGATAAAAAAAGCCGGCTTCAGTAATTTCGAAATCAAGCTGCAGGCGTCCAACCTGTATACCGTTGCCATGAACAGGTATAACTACAGTGCTGCAATGGGGTCGTATGCCAAAGGTTATATTACCCCTACTTATGCTATTGCCCTATTTACCAATTTTTAATCAATTTTAATATGAAACGATTTAATCAATATATACTGGTTCTTTTGTTATTGTTACCAGTGATGGCCTGTAACAAGTTCCTGGAGGTGGAGCCTAGGGGTGTACAATTGCTCTCTACGGTTACAGACTACGATAAGTGGCTGAATAATGTACTACTGGAAGGCTCATTGGCGCGGGAAATCAATCTGCTGGCCGACAACGTAGACAATCCCGTTATTCCCGATCCAGTGGTATCGGTTAACGATAACATCTACACCTGGGCCGATCAGTTTAATCCAACGACAGTAAACGCCGATCCGCTGATCTGGAAAAACCATTATCAGTCCATTAACTATTTTAATACGGTACTACTGGGTATCGACCAGGCGACTGGCGGTACCGAACAGCAAAAAGCAACATTGAAAGCAGAAGCACTACTTGGCCGGGCGTTCGAGTACTTTTACCTGGTAAATTTGTATGGCAAGCCATATGATGCGCTTACCGCTGCCAGTGATATTGCTGTTCCGTTCACCCTGTCAAACGACGTATCCGACCAGGTACCCGACCCGAGCACGGTGAAGGTTATCTATGACCACATCTTCGCGGATTTGAATGCCGCCCTTCCTAATCTGCCGGCCGATAATCCCACCAACCGCTACAGGGGTTCAGTGGCAGCGGGTTATAGCGTACTTGCCCGTGTGTACTTCTACATGCGTAATTATAGCGAGGCGGCAAAGTATGCGCAGATTGCGCTGGATAGGGCCGGCCGCGAAATGATCGACTACAATACCATTACCAGCTCAGCGAACTTTTCCTATCTGGTGATCCGCCCTGATGCACTCTATGCCAGAATAGCTGTATCGTTTGGTACAACCGAAATACCTACTGTTGAATTTGTCAAGTCATTCGATAAAAATGATCTGCGTCTAAAATACTTTTTCAGTCCGTCAGGCAACAATAATCCAACAGCCAGGAACCAGGTAACGTTTCGCCCAGCCGGTGTGCCATCCGCGACTGCCTATGCCAATTGGGGTACTTCTGTTGGCGAAATGCGCTTAATTATTGCGGAAGCCGCAGCCCGGAGCGGAGATCTTGCTACCGCGCTGCAGCAGCTTGACGCCATCCGGAAGCGCCGTTTCCCGACTGCCGTTTACCAGGCATTCCAGTCGGGCGACCAGGAAGAGGTCCTCGAAAAGATATTGACGGAAAGAAAATTTGAACTGACCTTTAACGGTATGCGGTGGTTTGATATGCGCAGGCTCGATAAAGAGGGCCGTATGCCAACGGTAAACCGCTATGATGCAGCGAATAGGGTGATTGCTACTTTACCGCCGAAGAGTGTAAAATATACGCTGCAGATACCCGAGGAGGTGCGTTATTTTAATCCCGGCTGGCAGAACACACGTTAGATCCCTAAGGAAAAACCGTGTTAAAAAAACCTGGCAGAATAAATGGATGTTGCGAACCATACCGATAAACGGGGGTAAACAATGTCATAGAAAGGAGACGCTTTTTTTAAGCGTCTGTCGCCCCTACAGCTATTGGCAGCAGGGCAATAAAAGTGATTTCCTTTCTCGTAAACCCACTGGTTTTTCCATAACCAGTATGTTAATCAATAAAATCTTAAAACTAAATAAAAGTAAAATGAAAAGTACGATGAAAAAACTATCCATTGCGCTCGCTCTCCTTGTAGTGTCCTGCAATGCTGTATCCGCACAGAATGTATCCAGATTTGTTATCAACGGTGTTTTGAAAAACGTTAAACCTATGCCAGATAAGGTGTTTTTGATATATCCAAAATATGAAAGTAAAAAAGTGGACAGTTCAGATGTGGTCAATGGGGTTTATAAGTTTACAGGTGAAATAGGCAATGATGCTATTCCGTTTACCTTAGCCTTCGGACCGGAACCCGAGATGATGGCAGCTCGGCAACACCTTGACATTCAGGCGGACCTGATCATTGTCAAGGGGGAAACCAATGTGGTTTCTGATGGTTTCATGTATAACGTTACTGAAACCGGGGCATCAGCTGAGGCGGATCGTCAATATAAGCAGCTCGCTGAAAAAAGTAGCCGGGCAATGAGAGATTGGTTGGAAACAGCAAAATCGCCGTTTTTCCTTACACGCAATTCCGTTAGGATCCAGGCGAATAAAAAATACCAGCAGGAAGCTGCATATTTACCGGATGCCTATTATACGTTTATTAAACAGCATCCTACCTCACCATTGACACCATTGCTAGCCAACAACCTTTCAAGCAATAGATCAGTTGACAAAGGTAGAACAGACTCATTGATTACCATACTTAGTAGCGTAAATGAAAAGAGTACGATAAGAACAGAGGCATTAACCAAACTACAGACAAAATCTGATCAGCTTGCTAAGGAAATGGTTGTATCAGCAGGTAAACCAGCCCCTGATTTTTCACAGAATGATGTGAACGGCAATCCAGTGAAACTCTCTTCGTTTAGGGGTAAGTACGTACTGATTGATTTCTGGGCAAGCTGGTGTGCCCCGTGCCGCGCAGAAAATCCAAATGTCGTTAAAGCTTATGCGAAATACCATGACAAAAATTTTGAAATTTTAGGCGTTTCACTTGATAATGAATCTGCAAAAAATGCCTGGAACGAAGCGATTAAGAAAGATGGGCTGATCTGGCCACAGGTCTCAGACCTCAAAGGCTGGAAAAATGAAGCTGCCAAACTTTATGCGGTTACTGGGATACCACAAAATTTCCTGATTGACCCCAAAGGCCAGATTATAGCAACTAACCTCCGCGGAGAAGCTTTGAATAAAGCACTTGAGAAATTCTTAAATTAAATTTGTCCGTGATTATTGACTGAGGTCAGAGCGGCTTGTCTGTAGAGATTCCTCTATATAGGCAGGTTGTGAGGGATAAAGGCACCCTCAGGCAGTATTGATTATTTAGCAAAGCGGCTTATCAGTTTCCCGGACTGATAGGCCGCTTTTTTTTATGGTAGCAGACAGGATGGCGTCGTGTGGGTATCATTGATACTTTAAAAACCTGGTCCTTTTCATATATACAGCGTTCCGGGAAGTCATTTTTATTACTATCGCCTTGGGAAGTAATTAGGCATCGCGGTTTTGATTCTGTCGATCTGTTATCAGGGGCGCAAAAAAAAAGGTTTTTTATGCCAAAGTTTGTTAACTTTATATTAAATCAATTCCTTGCTAACTTACATTTTATAATAGCTCAAATGGGTACGGGCAGTGCTATATATAACAATTTAACTGACCGGCAACTGGCAGAAATGCTTCGTGACGGAGATCAGCAAGCCTATACCGAGATTTTTGAGCGTTACAACAAACTACTGATCAAACATGCCTTCCATCTTTTACAGTCCAGTGATGAGGCAGGCGACCTGGTCCAGGATATTTTCCTGATCCTGTGGCAAAAACGGTCGGGTTTGGTTTTTAAATCTTCCCTCTCTGCTTACCTCTATACTGCGGTAAGAAACCGTGTCTTCGACCTGCTATCCCATCAAAAGGTCGTTGCCCGCTATACCGATGCAATTGGGCGCTTTATGGAGGAGGGCCATAGCATTTCGGATGCGGGCCTGCGTGAACGAGAGCTCGCCGAGCTGATTGAAAGGGAGATCGCAGCTTTACCAAGGAAGATGCGCGAGGTTTTTCTCTTGAGCCGTAAGGATGAACTGGGTTATAAGGAAATCGGTGAGCGTCTGAACATATCCGATCAGACAGCAAAGCTCCAGGTACATAACGCCATT
Organism: Pedobacter psychrodurus; assembly: GCF_032678585.1. Lineage (GTDB taxonomy): Bacteria > Bacteroidota > Bacteroidia > Sphingobacteriales > Sphingobacteriaceae > Pedobacter > Pedobacter psychrodurus_A. The sequence goes on from NZ_JAVTSN010000005.1 coordinate 116,363, forward strand.
AAAATCCTGAAGCTGAAAATTGCTTCCTATCTGCACGTTTTTTGGCTGCTCTGATTACCGCCACATCATAGGGGTTGGGTGTCCGGCGCGGAGAAAGAGCCATTTGATTTTTATAGGATACCGTTATCAAACAGATCTGTCATTGTTTCAATAGATTATGCCATCACCACAGAAAAGACTGTCCGCCACCGCTTAAACAAACTAGCGCTGCCCTAATGTTTTTAAAGGTCGCCCGAAATTTTGATGGTTTTGAATGCTTTATGCTACTTAGTGCATTTGGACTTTGGTACTGTCGGTGTAAATTGCCAAATTGTAATAGGGATGCTGTGTATTCTTGCGAATGGCAAAGTTAGGGACGTGCATTTGTTAGCCCATCTATCATGTGGCAAAAAATCTTTTTAGGTATTCAACGAAAACAAAGCTATGTGCATCAGGCAATGTAAAAATGGCTACTGGCATGTAAAAACCATCTTATTTACTTTTTTTATAAAAAATCTATAACGCAGGCATATCATAACCGTCATGTGTATGTGAAGGATAAAAATCTTTGCTTACAAGCGAATGAATCAACAGCAGGTAACCGCATTATTAGATAAATACAAAAAGGGGAGGCTGACCCTGGAGGAAACCGCATTGCTGGAAACCTGGTACCTAAGGGAATCCGCTGCAGAAAAACCAAGACTGACCGAGGATGAGGTTGAAATGATCTCTCAGCGCATCCGTTTGGACCTGCCTTTGATGATACCCGCTGCGCCTGCACAGATTTTCCGGTGGCCCCGGTTGGTTGCCGCCGCTGCCGTGATCCTTATCATCAGTGCCGGTCTTTTTTACTACAGCTTCAATACTGCTGGAAAGGATCAGCAGTTCATCAGTAAATACACAAATGACATCGACCCTGGAAAACTGGGGGCTACATTGACATTGGCAAATGGAGAAAGGATCTTGATTAAAGATGCTTTAGCTGGAAAGATTGCCAGCCAATCCGGCGTAAAGATATTCAAAGACAAAGATGGGCAGATTATCTATCAGGTGACTGATACTCAAACTGCCTCCCAGGAATTTAATACCCTGACTACTGCACGAGGTGAGCATACACAGGTGCGCCTACCTGACGGCTCTACCGTGTTTTTGAATGCAGCATCTTCGTTAAAGTATCCTACCAGTTTTGCCAAAGCAGAAATCAGGCGCGTTTCCTTAACGGGCGAAGGATATTTTGAAATTGCCAAGGATAAGTCACATCCCTTTATTGTCATCACGAAAAAACAGGAGGTAGAGGTTTTGGGGACACATTTTAACATCAACGCCTACCCGGATGAGGCTGCTATTGCTACCACTTTGGTGGAAGGTTCAGTTAAGATCAGTTCTGGAGGAAGCCAGCAGATACTCAAACCGGGTTTTCAGGCTGTCAGTAATGGTTCCACAATTAAGGTAGCTAAGGCCAATATCGAGAATATCATCGATTGGAAAGACGGAGACTTTAACCTGGAAGGATTGGACTTCAGGCAGGCTATGCGCAAGATCGGCCGGTGGTATGATCTCGAAGTCATTTATGAAAGTGGCGTACCTGATGGTGTAGAAACCGGAGGCTGGATTTCCAGGGATAATAAATTGTCAGATGTACTGAAGCTGATTGAGAAATCAGGTTTTGTACATTTCAAATTGGAAGGGAAAAAACTATATGTGTCCCGATAATCTTTATGCGAAAATATCATCTCCTATAAAAACAGAATTAACCGATTTGTTTACCATTAACCCATTTAAGGAGATAACAGGACAGCTATAACAGGAAACCTAAAATACAAACAAACCAGAAGTGAAGCACCCCTGGTTTGTGTTTGGACAATCAATATAAATATCAACTATTTAACCGCAGCATGCCACAAGTTTTCGACCGCTAGAGGCAGGATGCACAGAACCAAACTTTACGTAAATGTATACAATTTATACGAAGAAATTCAGTATGCCAAATTGGCTATACTATAAAATATTGCTAATTATGCGCTTAACTACCGTTATATTAATAGCATCCCTTATGCAGGTCAGCGCATCCACCTTTGGCCAGCGCATTACCCTAAACCTTCCAGATGCTTCTGTTAAAGCGGTGCTTAAAGAGATCAGAAAGCAGAGCGGCTATGATATTTTCTATGATAACAGGATCATACTGAATAACCAACGGGTGTCTGTCGCAGTTACAGATGTGACGCTCGAAGAAGCTTTGAACAATGTCTTTAAAGGGCTTGCCCTTAAATATGATATAGATGGTAAAACAGTGTCCATTACCAGAAAAGAGAAACCCACCTTTCTCGAAAATCTTATTACGCGGATCAACGCAGTCGATATCAGGGGGAAGGTCATTGGAGAGAATAACGAAATACTGGCCGGAGCGACCATAAAGATTAAGGGGACTAACAAAACAGCCAGGTGCAATGAAAAGGGTGAATTCTTTTTGGCCGATGTGGATGAAAACGCCGTATTGATAATCTCCTACATCGGATATATATCTTCGGAAGTCAGCTTGAAAGATGCAGTCATGCCATTAGAGATCAAGTTGAGTACGGTCATCAGTGATCTCAAAGAAGTGGCTATATCTACGGGATATCAACGCATTAAGCCCACTCAGGTCACAGGGGCTACAAATACAATTTCGACTAAGGAATATGAATCCCGTATCAGTACAGATTTCTTATCAGGTTTAGTTAATAAAATGCCGGGACTTGTCATTAATCCCGATGTGAAATTTACCAGCAGTACCTATAACGTAACGAGTAAAAACGGCATGTTCAACATCCGGGGGATTTCAACGATTACAGGGAACCAGAACCCCCTTATTGTACTTGACGGGTACCCTACAGAACTATCCTTAAGCGATATCAACCCTAATGAAATTGGCTCAGTAACCATCCTGAAAGATGCGGCTGCAGCGGCAATATACGGTGTGCGTGCTGCCAATGGGGTTATTGTTATACAACGTAAGCAGGCTAACTTGGGAAATACCCGTTTTGCTTTTCGCAGCACCGTTAGCATGAAGCCAAAAGAAGACTATAGTGGGTACCGCTGGGCGCCTACAGATACTTATTCAAATTATGCAAAGCTTCTTGCACCCACATCCGCAAGTAGCCAAGCTTCTTATTATCAATATGGTATTGGCATAAATCCAGTCATGGCGATTATTTTTCAGAGAGATGCAGGTACCATTACCCAAAGTCAGATGGAACAACAGCTTTTGGAGTTAAACTCCTATAATAACACAGAAGATTATGAACGTTTATTTACCAGGAATGCGTTTGCCCATCAGTATAATATGAATATAAGCGGGGGTACAGATAAGGCTTTGTATTATTTTACAGGTAATTATCTTGGTAATGAACTTAACCAGAAAAACAATAGTAACAGACAATTGCAGTTAAGCGGGCGTACCACTTTTAACTTTACTAAAAAACTCTCACTCGAGCTGACAACAGAATATCTTGACAGGTCCGCTAAGAGTGCACCGGTGCCGGATATTAACCAGTTTTATCCATTTGAACGTTTTGAGGATGCTAATAATAACCCCGTTTCAACATATACAGGCTCAAACACAAATGAAGTGCACAATAACAATCAAAAAGCGCTGGGTTACTTGGATAACAAATATTATCCATTGGTAGATATGAATGAAATTGAAACAAATACGCATACGATAGACAACCGGATCACTGCTAATTTTAAATATGTGTTAGGGAGTGGTTTTAATTTAGGTATTGGCAGCGTGTATGAAAGGTCTGTTACCAACCAGCGGTACCTTGCCTCATCCAACTCCTCGGTGGTAAGGCAGTACATTAATAAATATGCAAATGCTGGTACCAATCCTTTAACGCTCAATATTCCAATCGGTGGCTATCTTCAGGAAACAGATTCACGCCTGACAAGCTTTACCGCACGTGCCCAGTTGGATTATAACAAGCGCATTGGAAGCAACCATTCTATTAATGCAATAGCAGGTTTTGAATTAAGACGTTTAGTTAACCAGTCTTCATCTGCACCGTTTTTTGGCTATAACGATCAAACACTCATCTCCCAGCCGGTAGATTACAATAAAGTAGTTACCTACAATTCAGGCGCCTTTCTCCTTAATCCAAGTTTAACCTATGCGCAGCTTTTTAGCCAGCAGTATACCGACGACCGTTTTGTATCAGGTTACTTCAACATGGTATATGCTTTTATGGACAGATACTCAGTGACGGGGAGTATCAGGATGGATCAGTCAAACCTGTTTGGCCAGGATCCCAAATACCGGTATAAGCCACTCTGGTCGATTGGTGCTGCATGGAACATTGACAAGGAAAATTTCATGCAGAACTTAGATTGGATCACCTCATTGAAATTAAGAATAGCAGAAGGTCTTAGCGGCAATATTGCGAAAACCAGTTTACCGCAGATTGTTGCAGCAGCGGCAATTAATCAGTTAACCACACCTCCCTCGAGTGCGCTTAATTTGTTGACCCCGGCCAATAGCGGCCTGCGCTGGGAAAAGACAAATAACTTTAATGTAGGAGTGGATTATAGCTTTTTAAGCAGGATCAATGGCAGTATCGACTATTATATCAAAACAAGTGAGGATCTTTTGGGCAATACACAAATAGATGCGACGCGAGGCGTTGCCAGTGCTTTAATCAATCAGGCCAGTGTTCGGAATAAGGGTATAGAGTTTAACTTGAACGCAGATTGGATGAGTTCAGCAAACTTCAACTGGAATACCGGGTTTTCATTGGCCCGTAATACCAGTAAAGTACTTGATATTTACCAAAGCGCTTCTTATAGCAGTGGTTCATCCCCGGTACTGCTTAACCAAATGGCCGCTGGTTATATAAAAGGTTATCCTTTAGGCCAGCTGTTCAGTCTTCGTTCTGCAGGTCTTGACAATGCGGGCGTCCCCTTAGTTTATGATGCCAATGGTAATGCCGTGCGGCTCAACACCAATATCAATCCCGGCCTGAATTATTTTACAGATCAGGGCAGTTATATTCCCAAATATAATTGTGGGCTGAGCAACAGGGTAGATATCGGTAATTTTTATTTCTATGCCATGGTAAATTTTTACAGCGGTTTCAATGTACGGGTGCCTTACCCTACGCCAGGTGTTGTACGTCCAATAACAGGAGCCGAAAATTTTTGGCAAAAGCCGGGTGATGAACTCAATCCAAATGCAGTAATGGGTACCGGCACCGGAATATTAGCTGTTAATTATTTATATGTAACACCTTATTTGGATTCTTATACCGTTAACGGTGCTTATTTAACCTTAGGCGATCTGACCGCCTCCTATAACCTGGCAAGTACAAAGTTTATTAAAAATCTCGGATTCAACACTTTTGAAGTTAAACTGCAGGCCACTAATGTTTATACAACTGGTTTTAACCGGTATAACTGGAGTCAGGCGACAGGTTCATTCACTAAAAACTATTTGACGCCTACCTATACCATTGGGATATTTACTAATTTTTAATTCACAACCATGAAATATATATATCAATACATCGCAGTACTGGCCATAATCCTGGTAACAGGTTGCGATAAGTTTTTGGATGTAGAACCAAAAGGAAAGCAATTGCTACAAACCGTAAAGGACTATGACCTGTGGCTAAACAGTCAGACCTTAACCTATGAAACTCATGTTTATACCCTTTATCGTTTTTCGGATCTCTATGACATCCATCCTTATAACCTCAATAGCATCACCGTTACCGATCTGCAGTACCGCTGGGCACTTCAATTTGAGGACCCGACACTTACTCCGAGTATATGGTCTAATTTTTACAATATTATTTATTACTATAATGCGGTGATAAACGGCATTGATAATGCCCAGGGTGGTAGCGCACAGGAAAAACAGAAACTCAAAGCTGAGGCGCTTCTGGGCCGGGCCCACGAATACTTTTACCTGGTTAATTTATATGGTAAAATTTATAACCCGTCTACTGCAGACCAGGATCTGAGTGTTCCTTTCGTATCCTCTTCGGACATCGTTACCATAACCCCGCCCAGAAGTACTGTAAAACAGGCATATGAAAATATCATCGCTGACCTGAACATGGCTTTGGCATCCCTGCCGGCCGATAATGCCACCAACCGCTTCCGGGGTTCAGTGGCGGCCGCTAACAGCATGCTTGCCCGCGTCTATTTCTATATGCGTGATTATGCAAATGCCCGCAAATATGCAGAGCTTTCCTTGCAGGCCCCTAGCCTAATGATGCTGGATTATAATGCAGGCGTCATCACTTCTACGGGATTTCCCAACTGGCCAGCCCTGGTTACACGTAAAGACGTAATCTATGCACGTGGGGCAGGTGCTATGTCAAATGTTGCAACGGTGCCCGTAACACTTTCTTTTGCGCAATCCTTTGCTGCGGGTGATCTGAGATCCTACTTTATTAAAGATATCAATAAGTCGACTTTATCTGCTAACCCTAAACGGGGAACTATAAATTACTGCTATGCCTATCTTGCTTCGACCACCAGCCCGAACATGGCCGGTAATGCCAACATAGGGACTTCAGTTGCAGAGATGAAACTGATCATTGCGGAAGGGGCTGTACGTTCGGGTGATCTTACAACCGCTTTGCAGCAACTGGATGATGTACGCAAAAATAGATTTTCCCCTACAGGTTATGCTGCATTTCAGTCCGGAGACCAGGCGGCCATACTACAAAAAATTACAGACGAAAGGCTTTTTGAACTGCCGTTCGGAGGGGTACGCTGGCTGGATATGCGCCGTTTGTCATCAGAAGGCAAAATGCCCGCTGTGAACAGGTATGATGCTAATGGCAATGTATTTGAAACCCTGCAGCCCAATGATCCAAGATATGTCTTGAAAATACCTTTAAATATTTTAGGGTACAATCCTGACATGCCACAAAACCAATAGAACATTAAACTCAATAAACTCAATAAATTATTTAAAATGAAAAATTTTATTAAAAGAATCGCATTTACTTTAACGCTTTCAGCCATATTGTATAGCTCAGCTTTGGCGCAACAATCCTCCAAATTTGTGATCAACGGTGTTTTAAAAAACTTTAAGACAGTGCCCGATAAGGTCTTTCTGATCTATCCGGCGTATGAAGGTAAAAAACCGGATAGTTCAGATGTGGTAAACGGAACTTATAAATTTGTAGGCGAGATAGAAGAAGATGCACTTCCTTTACAGATAGCGCTCGGCCCCGAGCTGGACATGATGTCTTCCATATTCGATCTCCAGGCCAGGGTGATCGTTACCGCGGGTGAAACTAAAATCGTTTCGGACAGGGTGTTGTACAACTATGTCGAAACTGGAGCCGCGGGGCAGCTTTTTGACCAGTACCGTGAGCTGTACTGGAAATATACGAATCCCGGTATAGTATTTTCGGAACAAAGAAACAGCTTTGGCTATCGCACCCGCGAAGCTATGAGAACCAGCTATGTAAAAAAATATCAAAATGACACCAAAAATTATTTTGATGATCATTACAACTTTATTGTGCAGCATCCTAAATCACCGTTGGTGCCTGAGCTGGCATTCAATTTATTGAATATCATAAAAGTTAAACAAAAAGCGGATTCCCTGATTGAGATTTTATCAGCTACAACTATAAAAAGCAAGGTGAGAACAGCCACATTGACAAAGCTTCAGGACAAATCGAAAGAACTTGCGGCAAAACTGGCAACATCAGCCGGAAAACCGGCCCCTGATTTTTCGCAGAATGATGTGAACGGCAACGCGATCAAACTCTCTTCGTTCCGGGGTAAATATGTACTGGTTGATTTTTGGGCAAGTTGGTGCGCCCCATGCCGTGCAGAAAATCCAAATGTTGTTAAAGCTTATGCGAAATATCATAACAAAAATTTCGAGATTTTAGGCGTTTCACTTGATAGTGAATCTGCAAAAAATGCCTGGAATGCCGCAATTAAGAGCGATGGGCTGACCTGGCCCCAGGTCTCAGACCTTAAAGGCTGGAAAAATGAAGCTGCCAAACTTTTTGCGGTTACTGCTATACCACAAAATTTCCTTATTGATCCAAAGGGCCAGATTATCGCAACGAATCTCCGAGGAGAGGCTTTGGAGCAGGCACTTGAGAAATTTTTAAAATAAATCTCCTGTGGTTATCTGACCGATACCAGCGTAAAATTGGGGATAATCCCTTGCTGGTGTTTGATAAGGAAAAAGCGGCCATCAGTTTTCCCAACTGATTGCCGCTTTTTTATTAATGGCAGCGAATATGACGGGCCAGGTAACAGGATATCTGTCCCAAGTCGTTACACCGGGGGACAGCTACAATTTTGTGGCATTTAAAACAAAGTAAATAGACCTTTAAAACAAAACTGAAAAGATCTGATCCATTTATTTTTGTATCAACGGAGAATTATAAAAGCGAACTACAGCAGTCAATGGATCCAGCCGTTAATGTTAGATCACTGTTAACTGGGCTTTAAGGTGAATTTCCTTAACGCAAAGATTGTGAACCTTATGGGGGGCTGCAGGCATCGGACAAAACAGTAAGCTCATGGCCTCCGGGGTAACAGTTACTTTGTCTTCAACAGATGTTGGGATTATAAAATGTACTGACAATGAAACCAAGATAATCAATTAAAAAATAAGTATGAAAGTAACCAGGGATATGCTGCACAAAGAGTTGCAGTCAAGTTATTGGGCACTGAAGTTGTCCTCAAAACTGCTCATGAACAGGGTAGGCATAAAAATGATAAACCGGATCAGCGCAAGATCCAAAGGTAAGGATATTGAAGGTCTGCAGTGTGGGGAAACGTCGATTTCCAGTAACTCCGGAGGTCCGGCTATCAGGCTGCGTATTTTCAGGCCATTGCACTATACAGGGGATTTGCCGGGGATGCTTTATATCCATGGCGGTGGCCTGATGATGGGGAATCCCGAGGACTATCTGGATATCGTTAAAAGGTTTATCGATAAAAGCCCATGTGTCATTATCGCCCCGGATTACCGCAAGGCCCCGGATGCTCCATACCCCGCGGCCTTTAATGACTGTTACGATACCCTTTTGTGGATGGACAAATATGCAGGGACTTTGGGTATCATGCCCAATAAACTCATCGTCGCCGGACACAGTGCAGGAGGTGGGCTGGCAGCTGCTGTCACTTTAAAGGCAACTGATACTGGAGAAGTAAAGATCGCCTTTCAGATGCCTATCTATCCGATGATCGATGATAGGCAAAACTCACTCTCGGCAAAAGAAAATAACGCTCCCGGATGGAACGCTCAGTCGAACAAGATGGGCTGGTCAGCTTATCTTCAGGGGTTAATGGAAAGAGGTGAGGAAATCCCGCCGTACGCCGCTGCCGCAAGGGCCCGGGACTTTTCAAAACTCCCTCCAACCATCACTTTCGTTGGGGACATAGAGCCTTTTAGGGATGAAACCCTTGAATACGTGGACAGGCTTCTTGATGAGGGTATTGCTGTGGAGTTCCGCATATTCGAAGGCTGCATTCATGCCTTCGAAGTACTTTTTCCAAAACTTGAAGTGAGCAAAGAGGCCTGGTCGTTTCTTTTGTCTTCCTATTGCAAATACCTGGATGCATATGTTTATTCCCCATTCTTACCCACTAAACTTATCCTGCACAAATAATATAGTCTCAATATAAAAAATATAGATCATGACAGCCAGTAAATTTATTGTAATCCCCATTCTTACCTGCATCCTCTTACTCATTGACTGGTATGTATGGCAGGCGGTAAAAGCTGTCTTCCAGCATTCCCCGGCGCAGGTTCAAACGATTGTGAGATACCTGTTCTGGAGTTTGACAATCGTCATACTCGCTGGTTTGTGGGCTTATAATTTTGTGGATCCGGATGTATTGGGGGTCAGGATGCGCACCCTTATACTTGGCAGTCTGTTTGTCATCTATTTTTCCAAGCTGTTTTCCATAATTTTCATCCTGACCGATGATATACTGAGACTTTTTCAATCGCTCAGGTTCAAAATGTTCAATACCAACGGAGCTGTTGAAAGTGTTGATAAAGAAGGTACTGGAATAAGCCGTTCGGATTTTCTGATGAAAACTGCCCTGATCGCTGCCTCGGTCCCCGCAGTTGCCCTCACCTGGGGGATTCTTTCCGGGGCACACGATTACCATCTCAGACGGGTACGCTTAGTGATCAGGAACCTTCCCAAGGCTTTCCAGGGGATGACTATCGGACAGATTTCCGATATCCATACCGGATCGTTTTTTAACCGCACTGCGGTTAAAGGGGGGGTGGAGATGCTGTTGAGGGAAAAAGCAGACATGGTTTTCTTTACAGGCGACCTGGTCAATGACCGCGCAGAAGAGGTTAAAGACTACATTGATATCTTTGATAAGATAAGGGCGCCCCTTGGCGTATATAGTACCCTTGGTAACCATGACTATGGTGCCTATAAGGGATGGGCGAGCCCACAGGCAAAAAGAAAGAACCTCGATGCGGTCATACATGCCCACAAGTTACTGGGTTACGAGCTCCTCCAGGACCAGAACAGGACAATCACCCTGAACGGAGAGAAACTGGCGATCATCGGGGTTCACAATATCTCTGCCAAAGAATCCATTTTTTATGGGAATGGCGACCTTGCCAAAGCGAAAAAGGGAACAGAGGATGCGCCCGTAAAGCTGCTTTTAAGCCATGACCCTACACATTGGGACAAGGAAGTGAACAGCGGTTTTACAGATATTGATGTGATGTTCAGCGGGCATACCCACGGTACGCAGTTTGGAGTGACAATCGGCGGGGAATGCTATTCTCCTGCACAGCTCAGTTATGAACAATGGGCTGGACTATATCAAAAAGGTGCCCAGCAGTTATATGTGAACCGTGGATTTGGTTATCTCGGCTATCCAGGCAGGGTAGGGATGCCGCCGGAAATAACCATTTTTGAACTTTCAGGCTCTTAAAACAGCCGCTCACTGCTCAAAGAGCCCATTTGTAGATTGCTTAGTTTTTGAACCAAAATTAGATTTAAAATGGGACATATCTCAAGATACATTTCCCCCGGTATCAAGCTTTCCTGTTATAAAGACAGACTGTTCAAGTCCGGGGTCGTTTTTAATGACCACATGCTGATCTGGCTAATTTCAGGTGAAACGAAAATTGTTCAGGCACAAGCCAGCCAGATTTTTAAGACCGGCGATATATTCCTGATCCCGAAGGACCATCCGTCCACGGTCCTCAATTATCCCAAAGATGGCCTGCCCCATAGGACTGTGGTGATGGTGCTGACTGCGGAAATACTCCGTGAGTTTTATGCAGATCTGAAGGTGTCCATCCACCTCAGGCCGGTTCCCCATATCCGCAGTTTAGACAAACACCCGTTGCTCACCAGCTGCCTGGATTCCCTAGTCCCGTATTTTGAGCTAGAGGATCTTCCAAAGCATATTGCACTTGGAAAGATTATCGAGGCCATCGCCGTAATCAGGGCCGTTCATCCGGAAATAGATGGTGTGCTGGCAAACTTTGAAGAACCTGGCAAAGCTGACCTGATCGGGTTTATGGAGAAAAATTATATGTTCAATATGACCATAGAGAAATTCGGATATCTTACCGGTAGGAGCCTTACAACCTTTAAACGTGATTTTAAAAAAGCATATAAGGTTACGCCCCGGAAATGGCTTACCCAAAAGCGCTTGGAACTTGCGCATTTTATGATCGCCCGAGAGCACAGAAAACCAGCGGAAGTGCTCTTGGAAGCCGGGTTTGAAAACCTGTCCCATTTTTCATATATTTTTAAAAAACAGTTTGGCTATGCACCAACAGAACTGTGCGGCCGTAGCGCTGGGATAAAGCCTGTTGTGTAAATGTTTTATGATTCCTTATGCGGGGTATTTCTGGAGGGAATAGAAGGGTTTTTCAAGCCCCTATTGCTGACAGCCTGGAAATTTGCTGAAATAAAAGCCTGTTTTTGCCAAATGGATTCTGGTTCCTACCATATGGATGCCCTGGGTGTATCTTAGCCTTTGCGGCTTCCTGTTTTCCCGGCCCGGCGGTTGCCGGTAAAAATAGGGACTGCATGTTGATGCAGTCCCCGGGCAATAATAACAGTTTTCTTTTTTAAGGTTGCCCTAAAGACTATTTGATCAGATCCTTAAGTCCATTTGGGAACAGTGCCTCTACAAAGGGAACTGTATTGAGGTATTCTTTGTGGGAAAAGATCTTTCCGTTTTTTAAGGTGATCACCCCGATATACTGCATCTTATATGGTCTGCCCGTGGCAGTAGTGGCTTCACTTTCGTACTCGGCAACAAGCTGGTTTGGCGTTTCAGAGACAACCTTCATCCCCGTAAAATGGAAGTTGGGCGCAAGCTTTAGCAGTCCCGCCATTGTCGCCTCGATCACATCATGTCCCTGAAACTTGGCTGGCATCCCAAAAGCCGCTACATAGGGAGCCTCCATATAACCATCTTCAGTAAAGAAAGAGGCTGCTGCCTTAGGATTTCCAGAGCTAACCGCTGCCAGATATTCTGAAAAGATAAGGGATGCCTTCTTTGCCCGCTGGGCGGAAGCGGTAAGTGCCGTACCTGTTAATAATAGTGTGATAATCAGATTTTTCATCATTTGTTTTTTAATATGTAATTCATATCTATTTTAATAAATGGGCTGATGGAAGGCATCAACCCTAATTAACATCGAATTTAATACCTGTCATCTCTATGCTAAGGTTCCATAGCTTTTTTGCATTTTGCTCATCCAGGGAATATTCCTGTACGCCGCTCTGATGAAGTTTGGCATTGGTTTCAACATTGGGATCTTCCGAGAGAAGCTCGGCAATATCCCCATCTTCGCAATAGACGCCTCCAATATTATCTAGCAATGGGCTGGTTGCGGCCCATACGGTAGTTGCAGCGCCCTGTGGAATGGTTTTTAGCCCAGCAAGAATTTCCGGACGCAGATTTCCGTTTTCATCGAAGAAGCCCATCTGTTTGAACAGTTCAATATCGGCGTCCCTGGCCAGCTCAGTTCCGGCGATTGAACCCGGGTGCAGTGAATAAGCCCTTACATTAAATGCCTTGGCGCGGTTGTCAAGTTCAAGTGCAAAGAGGTTGCTGGCGGTTTTCGACTGTCCGTAGCCCTGTAGTGTCTGGTACTCTCTTTGTTCGAAATTGGGATCGTCGAAATTGAATGGGGCCATGTGGTGTCCAAGTGAGGAAACATTTACTACACGGGATCCATTGGCTGCTTTCAATGCAGGCCATAATCTCGCAACCAATTGATACTGCCCAAGATAATTGGTTACCAGTTGTGATTCGATGCCGCGGCTGTCTCTTTGCAATGGTACCCACATGATACCTGCATTATTGATCAATAAGTGCAGTGGCCTGCCTGAGGCAAGAAATTTTTCAGCAAAAATATCTATTGTTTCGGAATGGCTCAGGTCCATCGCCTCGATTTCCACGTTTGGAATTCCCTGAAGGTTCTTCTCTGCTTTCTCAACATCCCTCGCCGGTACGATCACCGTTGCACCCGCTGATGCTAGAACTTTAACGGTCTCCAGACCGATGCCAGAATTTCCTCCAGTTACGATGGCTATTTTTCCACTTAGGTCAATACCACTGATCACTTCGCTTGCGGTTGATCTGGCATTGAAACCTGAACCGATCGGCTGCTGTAACGCGCCTTGATAATTATTATTTTCCATTTTGTCTTTATTTAAATGTATATAACAAATTTAGGTAGATCCAGATGGATGGGTTTTGTTCAGCGAGTCAATTTTTTTTGTTTTGAAAGTCAGTTTGTTTGTTGAACATGTCAAGCTACAGCGGAAACACCAACCTTAATGGGCCATACAAAGCTTTTTGAAACCAGTAGGGATGAAATAGGAGTGATCTGCATTGGTCCCGCGGCTATATTGTTTCTGAATAAATTGTTTATGCTGTTTTCTGGGATTATCGGTGCTCAATGGGCATGGTATTTCGGATCAATCCATGTACCGTCCGTTAAGGGCACCGAATGGCATATCGAGGGGCATTGAACAGATACAATCGAAGAGATTATATTCTTTGTGAAAAAAGGGGTTCCTGGGGAAAAATATACACATCGTCCCTGGTCGGAGAGTATTCACAAATCCCGCATAAACAGAATGCTTCCCTTTCAGCCAAAGCACATAATCCCCTCAGATTGACCGCGGTCTGCCGCCGGTATGCAGGGCAGAAGCAGGGTTTATCTTCGGGGGATCTGATGATTATTTTGGGATCTGTCCGGAAAGCTTCGTTTATGGTTTTCTTCCATAAAGCAACAGCCTTTTAAAGGCATAGATCGCGGGAAGCTTCTGAAAGTTTTTTGCAATCCTTTCTTTGAATGTTGCGATAAAAAGCTCTTTTTCTCCTCCTTCCAGACGCTCCAAATAGGGGATTAATGAAGATCCGGAAATAAAATTATAAAGCGTTTCATAATCATGGGCAATGATGGGGTAGACTTTTTGTACAATCTGGATATCCTCCAGCCCGCCATCAAAGAGAATCTGCGCATATTCATCGATTGAAAGCACTGGAGAACCCCGTTTCCATCCACCGAGAAAATCAGAGAAAGGTTTTTCCTTCACCAGTTCAAGAAGGATCCTATTGAGCAGGTTTTCTTTTTGGACAGGCATCTGTACAGCAAACTGTCCGCCAGGGTTAACCAGCACAAGTAGCTGCGGGAAAAGTTCTACATGGTTTTCAGACCATTGCAGTGCCGCATTGCTGAAAACAAGATCCCATTTTTTACCCGAAGCAATAATCTCTTCTGTCGTATTGCTGAGAAAGCTAAGGTTGCCGCTTTCCAGCTTTTTTGATGATTCCAGCATTTCTGCAGAAGAGTCGACCCCCAGGAACACCGTATCCCTGAACCTCTCGGCAAGTATCGCCGTCTGCTCGCCAGTGCCACACCCAAGGTCTATTGCCATGCTGTTCGCAGCTGGTTTGACAAGCGCTGCCAGATCATAAAATGGCTGATAACGGATGTTTTTGAATTTGTCGTAAATCTGTGGGTTCCATGGCATAAAATTCGGCTTTAATTTTTCCCGCCCTGCTGTTTAACGCTTGGCGGTATGGTTAAAAAAAATACTGGTAAGCGAACAGCAAAAAACATGCTAATAATTTTCTTCGTTTTTCTGCAGGGGGCAAAAGTAACTGTATATGTCTGTCAGGACGTTGAAACTGTCATTGACAGGAAAAACGGGATTCCATCATCGACCGAAGATTACTATGGAAATGCTTAGAGGGGATATTTTTTTGCATCTGTAGATATCGATTAAAAACGCCGTTGTTGATCCGGGCGGACCATACTAACTGTCAGCTAGCCGGCAAGGGATGGTAACGGGCCTTAAAAAAGCGCCTGGACGTATGCGTAAGCTGCGAAGCAGGGTGTTATTACCTCACTGTTGTACTTTTTATCTGAGCGGTATGGGCACTGAAATACCCAAGTGCAGTTGGGGAAATATTATTGGGCGGATTGGAAGGGGTGACGCCTCCTCCGGCACCATTAAGCCCCTGCTGGCGTAAGCTGAACCAATAGGTATAAACCGGAAGATCAACACATTGCATCTCCACCCTAACGTTGGCCCCTGGACGGACTTCGGGATCTTCCGAGAGCAGCCTAAGGTCAAAACGCACATTGCGGCCGTTGCTGAGCATGTCGTTGTTGACAAACGGCCGTCTGACCATCACACCGTCTATATAGAAAACAAAGCGGTATTGGTTAGACCCGTCCACCGGATCCCGGTAGTGAACACTGACCTGTCTGTCGTTTCCCTGTATATCAAAGTCATCTATCCTGGAACTTACAGAATCCAGTTCCACTACAGCAGGCATCACAGAAACCGCGGTATAGGTTGTTCCCCCATTTATAACGCGTAGGGTATAACTGCGTCCGGGTGTCCCCCTGAACCCGTCGGCGATGTAGGTTCCTGCTGTGGTTTCCCGGAAGATATGATCGCTCTGGGTACCCTCGCTTACCGTTACCTCGGCACCGCTTACAGGGTCAGTGCTTTGCCCGCCCGAAAAAGAAACGTTGGTACTCAGCCTTACCGTTTGCCGTTCAGACAGGTTATTGATATTGCCCTCGATGACCAGCTGTCCGATATCATTGCGCAGATCAAGCTCTACGACCTTTTCGCAGCCAGAAAGTGCACACAGGAGAACGGAAAATATAGTAAATCTTATCTTTTTTATCATGGTGTTAAAATTTAAAGTTCCAGCTAACTGATGGAATGGGGTTAGGGAAAATACTGGTCATCACCGCCTCGGTACTACCGGGCATGGTTTCGCTATCTCTGAAAGCAATCGCATATGGGTCACGGCGTCCGTATATATTGTAGATGCTGAAGGTCCAGCTCGAATGGAAACGCTTGTGTACCCTGCCTTCAAAGGTTGCACCGAGATCAAGCCTGTGTGTCGGAGGTTGGCGGTAACCGTTCCTTTCCGAATAAGAGAGGGCCGTTGTACCGTCAACGGTATACCTGCCTGTTGGAAAGGTAACCGCGTTGCCCGTTGCATAGATGAATGTTCCCGATAAGGACCACCGTTTGTTCAGCTCATAGATGCCAACCAATGAGAAGTCATGTGGGCGGTCCTGTCTTGCAGGATAATACGTGCCGCCGTTCACCGCATCAAATTTCCGCTCTGTCCTCGAATAGGTATAGCCCATCCAGCCGTTGAACCGGCCATATCTTTTTTTAAGGAACAGTTCCAGCCCATAAGCCCGGCCGACTCCATAAGTGAGCAGGGACTCCACTTCCTGGTTGACCAGTAGCTGTGCGCCGTTTCTATAATCAATCTGGTTCTGCATCCATTTGTAATATATCTCTGCAGAAAATTCATATGTATTATCTTTAAAATTGCGGAAATAGCCGGCAGAAACCTGGTCTGCAATTTCCGGCCTGATGTTGTTGGTACTCATTACATAAAGATCTGTGGGGGTGTTGCTTGTAGAATTGCTCAGCAGGTGGATGTTCTGTGTATTCCGGTTGTATGAAAATTTCAGCGAGTTTGCACCATTGAAAGCATAGGATACCGACAGCCGGGGTTCCAGATTGATATATGATTTCACCAATGCCCCTGAACCGTAAGTTTGCGAGCTGAGGGGGATCCCGTTGCTGTCATAAGTCCTGAATGTTCCCGGCCCCACGATCAGCGACCCGCTTAAACGAAAGCCGTATAGAAGTGTCAGCCTGCCATTTGCCTTCCATTCATCGCTGAAATAGGCCGCTGTCTCGTAACCATGGCGCAGTTCGACATGGGTATCATTAAAACTCGAACTCGCTCCCGTGGTGACATCGCCGGGCGAGATACGGTGCCGGATCAGGTTGATCCCAAATTTCAGGTTATGATCCCCACCGGGCATATACTGGAAATCCTGCTTTAGATTGATATCGGTGATGCGGGAGGCAACCCTAAATTCGTCTACGTTGTCGAAACTCTGGATAACGTAATTGTAATTGCTTGCAATCAGTGAGGTGTTGGAAAACAGCCTGTTGCTGAATACATGGTTGAACCGCAATGTAGCTGTCGCATTTCCCCAGTCGGTAGCGAAAATATCCCGCAGGCCTAACACATCACGGCCGAGATAGCCCGAGAAGTAAATTGCATTGCGGTCGTTGAAACGGTAATTGGCCTTGGCATTCAGGTCATAAAAATATAGCTGACTGTTATTGATGGCCGGATCTGAAGCAAACCTGAAAAACTGGTCAACATAGGTTCTGCGGCCGCTGATCATAAACGAGCCCCTGTCCTTCACAATAGGTCCCTCCATCTTAAGCCTTGAGGCGATCAGGCCGATGCCGCCCTGGAGGGTGAACTGTTTACTGTTTCCCTCGTTCATCTTTACATCCAGGACCGAGGAAAGCCGCCCCCCATACTCTGCACCCATTCCGCCTTTATAAATACTGACTTCCTTGATTGCATCGGAATTGAAGGTGGAAAAGAAACCCAGTAGGTGGGAGGCATTGTAAACCGTTGCCTCATCAAGAATAATCAGGTTTTGGTCTGAAGCCCCGCCGCGTACATAAAAACCTGTGTTGCCTTCTCCTCCGCCTTTGATCCCTGGCATCAGTGTGATCGTTTTCAGTATGTCCCGCTCACCGAGCACCACCGGGACCATATTGATCTGGGCCATGTTCAGTTTCTCTAGGCCCATCTGTGGGGACGTGATCTGACCGTTGCCCGGTCTGTTCATGCTGATCACAACCTCATCCAGATCGGATTTGGACCCCAGCTCAAAGTTCATCACCTGGTTATTGTACAGGGAGATTTTTTGGGTAGCTGCTTGGTAACCGATATAGCTACAGATGATACGGTATACTCCTGCAGGCGCATGAAGTGAAAAGAAACCGTAACTGTTAGTTGGGGAACCCGCTGTCCCGAGTTCCTCAAAACGCACGGATGCACCGATCAGCGTCTCGCCGGTCTGGGCATCCTTTACTGTTCCACTCAGGGTGAAGCGCTTTTGGCCCAGGCAGCTAAATGTGGTGAACATCATTATTCCGGTGAAAATGTAACCGGTAAGTCTTAAGTGTCTTCTATTGCCCTGCCTGGAAAAATATTTATGGCGCATCTGGTTTTTTGATATCATAGCAGTTCTCTGTGGTCTTTTGTTCTAGATAATTCTACCCTGCATTATGTTCACGCAAGTCAGTGTTTTGATGTGAGTCTGTGGGCTTTTTTCTGAAAGTATTCGTTAACTAACTGAATTTCCCAAAACTATGGAAGCGTCGCGATATAGTCCCTGATCAGTTGTAAACCCTCCTGATGGACTACCGTTTTGCCAAGCAGGGGCATTTCTCCTGCCGTTACCCTTTCCAGGATACGGGTTTTTCTTTCACTGATGCCTGTCCGGTCAAGGGGAAGGTTAAAGGACATATGAAGATTGGTCAAACCTGCAATCCCATTTGGGTTGTGGCAGTGTGCACAGTTGACATCAATATAGGCCCTTGCCCGTTCCACAAGCGTGAACCTACTGTCAAATGCGCCGGGAAGCGGGGCAACCTGGTCAACAGCAAAACGGTTGAGGATACCCTGGGACTGAAAAAAAGCCAGTTGGTTTTCATTCTGCCCGTTGTTACTAAGTGTAACACTCAGGTTGCTCAGTTTTGGCCCTATGGGAATAACGGTCCCGTTACTGTTGTGACAGGTATTACATTCTGCTGCGCTGGGTATGCGGTAATTTACAGCCATCGCACTGCCTCCAACGGTGATCCAGGACACATTGGTCACTGAACCGCCTTCCTGGAGAAAAGCCTCGGACTGCGCATCGTTCCATACATAGGTCGCCAGGTTCCAGCGGTCCAGCCGCTTGATCAGCAGCCTGGTCTCCAGTATTCTTTTTCCCCTTGTCAGATCCCTTAGATCGGTGTAATAATAAAACGTTTTTACCATAATGGTACCATCAGGGAAGGAAGGTAGCCCGTCGCCTGACCTGATCATTTGCGTCCCTGCTGGCAAGCTGATCAGGCGCTGTTTCTCGGCATAATCCGTGTATAGCGTAGTGGCGAGTGAAACGGGATGGTACTCCATCCGGGGTACCAGGTCGCTTAGCGTTCCCTGATAGATATTATATGCGGAAAGCCTGGTACTGAAATCCACCGTAGGAATGTCTTCGCTTGTTGTACTGTCCTTTTTGCATGAATTCAATGCAGCTGATCCGAAGATAAAACATAGGAGTACAGCCAGGATGATCTTTTTGTCGTAATTTTTTAAGTTTGCCATTGCCTTGATTTTTATTAATGGTGTTTATGATTCCCAAAGGGTTTCACTTTTTGGATTTGCCCCCCAACACTTGCCATTGAGCGGCCCACAGTCAATAGCCAGTTTTCCATATCCCAACTTTGAAGATATAGCCTGCTCCGCAGGTACCCACCCGCCTATCATTATGTGTACGGTCCGCAGACTGCCGGTTTCTTCCCTGCAGCTTGATCGTTCCTCATCCTGCTCAAGGTCCCTGATTACTGACGCGGTCAAAATTAATGCGATCAAAACAAAGCGGTTTTGTTCAGCAGGTCATTTCTTTTTGTTGAGCATGTCAAGTGCGCAGAAGAAGCAAAAAAAGTTATTTAAAGGCTACTCAACCTATTGTTTTGAATGAAAATATTCTTTTCTTTGGCGTAAATTATAATCAGTCTAAATAAAATTAATCTTACTAAATGTCCTTATCATCAACTTTAACACGCTATTGTCTGTTTGCTAAAATCTGCTTGGCCAGCCTGATTTTCATGTTCTTTTTTATTCCGGCTGATGCCCAGCTTTCCCGGGTAGAAAAAGGGGTGGTCAGGGGAACAGTTACATCACAGGACGGAAATCCCGCGCAAGGCGTGACCGTTAGGATCAGGGAAATTAAAAAATCAACTTCCACCAACTCATCCGGGAAGTTTGAGATCAAAAACCTGCCGTTCGGAAAATATACCATAGAGATGGTCATGGTCGGCTTTGAATCCGCCAGATCAACTTTTGAGGTCAGCCAGGCAGACCCTATAGCTGATATTGATCTAAAGATAGATTACTCTTCTGAAAAGCTTGAAGAGGTTGTGGTCAGTGGCGGAGGTAACCGTTTTTCAAGGAAAGAAAGTGAAGACGTTTCCAAAATGCCGCTCAGGAATATCGAAAACCCACAGGTTTATACCATCGTCAGTAAAGAGCTTATGAAGGAACAGATCATTACCGACTACAACAGTGCCTTTAAGAATGTTCCGGGGGCCGGAATCGCCGAAGTAAGGAACCAGGGCAGGACAACCAATATTTCCAGGGGATTCCCAACACCTCAACTGGTAAGGAACGGGGTTGGAAGTTTTACCTTTACGACCATCGATCCTGCCAACCTTGAACGTATCGAAGTGATAAAAGGGCCGTCAGCAACGCTGTTTGGAAGCACAATATCTTCTTTTGGGGGACTGTTCAACCGGGTGACCAAAAGGCCTTTCGATTCATTTAAGGGCGAGGTGTCCTACTCTGGTGGGGGTTATGACCTCAACCGTTTGACAGCCGACATCAATACCCCGGTCAATGAAGAAAAAACTGCGCTTATCAGGATCAATACCGCACTGCACAGCGAGCGCAGTTTTCAGGATGCGGGATTCAATAAAAGCTTTTTGATCGCACCCAGCTTTTCATATACACTTAATGACAGGCTGACATTACTACTTGATGCCGAACTGAGCGGTTATAAAGGCACCTCACCAACCAGATTGAGCCCTTTCACAAGGGGGAGTGCAACCAGCATCACAGAACTGGGGATACCATACGAGCTCTCCTTTGCCAACAATACCGTAAACTATACCAGCCAGCAGTATAATATCTTTGCCCAGCTAAAATATAAAATGTCGGATGCATGGACTTCTCAGACTATAGTTTCCCGCACAAGATCCTCTTCTGACGGATATGTGGTCGCACTGACCGCACTCACCGATTCAACGCTCAGACAGGCGGTAACCAATCAGGAGTACCCATACTATGGAACAGATATACAGCAGAACTTCACCGGTAAGTTCAACATCGGCAAACTTAAAAACCGGGTAGTGGCCGGGTTTGATTTTTACAGCCTTAGAGCTACCCGCAATGATGCTACCGTGAATATGCCTGCTATCAACTTCAAAAAACCGGGTGCTGCCTACAATAATTTTAATATTGCCAAGGTAGCCCCTTTATTCAATACCGCTACCTTTGTTAATTTTGTTTCCAATAACGAGCAGACCTATAGCGGATATGTTTCCGATGTGCTCAATGTGACAAGCCGGCTGCTTGTGATGGCTGGTGTACGCATAGACCGCTATTTCAATAAGGGGGTTTATTACGCAAATAGGGATTCTACCTCCGGTGCCTATAACCAGACCGCATTTTCACCAAGGTTCGGTATGGTGTACCAGGTCGTAAAAGATAAGGTTGCTCTTTTCGGTAATTATATGAACGGTTTCAGCAACGTCAGTGGTTCGGATTTTAACGGTACAACCTTCAGGCCAAACCAGGCCAACCAGTTCGAAGCAGGGATCAAGCTTGACCTCAACAAGTTCAGCGCCACCTTTAGCTATTACGATATCGATGTGACTAATGTTACCCGGGATGACCCGGATCATGCAAACTTCCAGATCCAGGACGGAAGCCAGGTCAGTAAAGGCTTTGAAGCAGAGTTTATCGCCAATCCCCTTCCCGGGCTGAACATTGTAGCTGGTTATACCTATAACAACAGCCGATATAAAAAAGCGAACGCAACTGTTGAGGGGCTGCGCCCTACCACTGCAGGTTCACCGACGACAGCGAATTTTTGGGTCAGCTATAGGCTCATTTCCGGTCCTGCGCAGGGATTGGGTATCGGGTTCGGGGGTATTTATGGTAGTGAATATTACCAGACCAATACCACTGCTTTTAAATTTAGCATACCTTCATATACCGTGCTTGATGCAGCCATTTTTTATGATAGAACAAGATATAGGATCGGCCTGAAGGTCGACAACCTTACCGATGAAAAATATTGGTCATACCGCCTTGCCGCTCAGATGCCGACCAGGGTGACGGGCAACATTACCCTGAAATTTTAGTATTAGCGCTTTTCTTTTTGGCCCGATCCCGGTAGTTCCGGGCCCGGGCCATTTTTTTTGGCTTTATGAAAGGTCCGGCTATCCGCATGGTGTGCACTCAGGCCGGTTTAGTACTTGCCGGAAGGCCTGTGCTCAGGCTAATCTTGCTGGTCGTCTTTTATGAGCCTGTTTTCAAAAATCCATTTACTCATCTGTTCAAACTTTCCGGTACAGTATATGCTCCTGACTTTATTTATCGACAGATCAGTCCCACATTCAACCGGGGTCGACATCGTTTCGAATTTCCCAGATCCGTCATCCTCCAGAAAGTTTTTACGGTAAAATTCGATGCCCCCGTCCGGACGGCTTAAATAATACTGCAGTTCAAAAAGCAATGCACGTTTTTCCCCTGCAGAAAGCCTGTTTATGATTCCGGAAGCTTCTGTCACGAAAAGGCCCGATTCAGCAGCGACATAACTGCTCATCAAAAACTCCAGCCTGTCGTACAGTTCTTTTTCAAGGTCCAGGGCCGGCGCAAAACTATAGTTTTTGATTTCTGCCTGGAGGAAATCGAGATAGGCTTCCATGTCAGAATCCGCCCCTTTGAATTTTTTGGTGTCGATCTTATAATCGCTCACCACAATGTTGAGGTATTTGTGCCTGATCTTCCTCACATCCACAGGTTCCTTTATATCCTCCTTCGCAACCGCCTGGTAGTAGTTATGGTAAATGTCCGGTCCGGTATAATCATCGTTTAAAAGTACATAATATTGAAATGTGCTGAACAGATCGATATAACAGTACAGGTGCTTTTTGCCCCCGTCGAATTTCTGAGAAAACAGAATAAGGGTATGGCTCGGGTAGTGCCTCTCGATATCCGGACGGATAAGTTCCAGTTGGGCATCTACCATACCTACTGGGAAAAATGGAAAAATATTGCCCTTGTTGACCAGCATGCCCATTCCCGATGCATCTATTTTGAGGACGTTTTTCAGGTTGTTTCTATCCACTTTATGGTAAGTGGCAAAGCCCACCGCGATCTTGCAGAACCCCATTGTGAACTTCTGGTGGAAATCCTCTACACCCTGTGAAAAAAATATCCCTAGCACACCCATTTCCGTTACATCTTCCACAACTTTAAAGGTGAGCTCCGCTGTATTAATGCCTTTTCTTTCTAGTTCTTTCCTGACTACAGGCTCGTACTGCTTTGAGCGTACCCTGTTTGCATATAGATAAACAACCTGCTCCTCCGAGTCATAGTCATAAAAAGGGTCTTTAGGCGTAACGATATTTTCACGGATCCGGACATCCTTTTTCTTGCGCTCATCGGCCTTATCGAAGAGAAAACCGCTGAGTGTGTTGATGCTGCCCTTGCCATGGTCCTTTTTTATGAACCTGTGCTGGGACGTTTCTGTGATAATCTGGAAAAGACTGACAAAATCTTTGTCCGTACCAGAGCTGAAACTGCCCCCACACTGTTTGCATAGGATGTTGTTCGGCTTAAGGCGTCCGTAAAGGGCGTTCTGTATAATATGTTCGTAATGGTTAAATTTCGGCTCGACGGTAAATTCACCCTTGTGCGCCAGATAATGTTCCTCGCTCACCATGGTGTGGCCGCATTGATAACAGATATTCATATTCTTATTTATTTGTGGTGAGTATACAAAACTGGATAAAATAAAAGCAGCTTTGCCATGACAGGTTTTAAAATACAGGTTGACAGGATAAAGGTGCCATTGACATAAGGTGATTTGGTAATTTTAAGCCTGTACAGAAGCCATATTTTAACGCCCTATCCATATAGTTTTTAATGACGGGAATATCCCCTTGGATAATAGCTGCATAGAATGCCCAGGGCCTGGACTTCAGTTCCAGCCGCCCCTAATGGAGGGTACAGGTCAGGGGCCGCAATAAACCCATCGCATTTCAGTTTGGCCAGATCCAGTTCGCTCTGCAGTGCGTTGCACCCGGCGGCGGTCACTTCCAGGTAGTTTGCCATGCTTTTCCTGAACAGCGGTCCCTCGTTGGCTGTTGCCTGCTTCAGTGTTTCACAAACGCTGCCGATATGGCCAGTTGCTTTTTGCTTTTACAGCGGGTCTTTTTTGGTAGGGCTGTTCGATTCTTCCCCCGGCTTCCTGTAGTGACAGGCTGGTGTGATCGGCAGCGTTCTGTCTCTGCAGGAAGGGGCAGGCCTTGATTAAGTCTGATAAGGTTTTACGGACTTTAGCCCATGGACTGTATTTATTAATATGCATTCATCGGAAGCTGGTTCGGAGATACCCCATATTTCTTTTTAAATGTAAAAGAGAAGTGGGAGAGATCCTCAAAACCAACTTCCAGGTAAACCTCTGTGGGTTTTTTCTTTTTTTCCGCCAGATGGTGGTAGGCAAGTTCAAGCCTTTTATCGGTGAGCCATTTTTGAGGTGTGGTATTGAAGAGTTTTTTGAAGTCCCGGTTAAAGGTCGACAGGCTTCGCCCGGTCAGATAACCCAATTTTTCCAGCGACATATTGAACATAAAGTTACGTTGCATAAAACTGATGAGATCGATTTTTCCCGGCGCATCAAAATTGGCCAGTACATTGTCAACCTCGGGATCTATAGCGCGCAGGATACTGATTGCCTCGGATATCTTTAATGAGGCAAGCGCCTCCGGAAATTCCCCCTCGATATTGAAATAGGGGATCAATGAGGCCAGGCAGCTTTCCAGGAACGGATGGTTCTGGAAACTGTAAATTTTTTCCTCGGGCTGGCTCCTCCTTGTAATGTCTATTTTATCATAGAAACGTTTAAGCCGTTCGGTAGAAAGGTGCATAACCACAGTTTTGTGCGGAAGGCCGTTTTTTGGGTAGTTGATGACCGTGGCCAACTGGTTGCGCGGGATCAGGAAAATGTCCCCCGTCTTGAAAAAAAATGTCCGGTCAGCCTGGATGATCTTTGTTTCACCTGAAATAAACCAGATCAGCATGTGGTCTTCAAACATCAGTTCAGACTTGAACAGCTTGTCCTCATAACTGGAAAGTTTGATGTCCTTGGTGAGGTATTTCGATATGTGTTCCATTGTATTAAAGTTATCTGTTTTTGATCGGTTTCTCAAAGAGAAACCCGTTTATTGTTTTTGTGTACAGTCGGCTGCTTTCAGTTTTTTGGCATCGGCAATGCCTTTTTCCGAACTGCTTTTTCCTTTATCCCTTTCGGGGGATTGAGCAGATCGGTACAGGTGATAAGGGCCAGTGAAAACAGTTTGGCAGGGTAGACCGCTATTACCACCATTAACATTACCAGCCGGGCATCGGCACTTAAAAGATTCTCATCTATAAAAATATAGCCCCAAAGGAACCGCAGTGCAACAAAGGTCACTCCCCAGAACAGGTATGTTACGCTTTCCCTTGTCCTGGTGCCCCTGTTTTTGAGGGCCGCTTTTACCGCTTTCCAGACGTACCAGTCAATGCATAATAAAATACAGGTTAGCAGCGGGGCAATTATGAATTTAACTATAACCATTGTCTTATATATTTATTTGCTGCTGAAAAATAAATTCCTACTAATAACTGAACAGATGGTTCGGGAAAAAGGCATCTGCAAAAAGGAGCGTATTCAAAAACTCCCGTTGGCTTAATATCTGTCCATCTCTTGCTGTTAAGTGGCACATGTGCAGTTGTTTATATATTCTTCCACTGCGCAAAAGTGCTTCACTTTCATACTCTGCAACAACCTCCGTTGGTGATTCCAGTACAATTTTGATGTTGCTGAACCGGAACCGTGTCGCAATCTTGAATATATTTAAGATCGTAGCCTCTACGGGTCCCCGTCCATCGATCCTGGAGGGAAGGCCCAGAGACTCCACATATGGTGCTTCAAGGTAGCCTTCAGGATCGAAATGCGATGCTGTCTTCTTCGGGTCACCGGCGGATACGCTGGCAAGAAAATCGGTTAGTAACCCTGCTGCTGATCTGTTTTTGTAGTTTTTCATTTTATTATGTTCAGGTGTTGTTTGAGACTGGCGAACCTTTTATCTTCAACTATACGCACTGGCCGCCGTCGATCAGATACTCCGATCCGGTAATGAAAGAGGAATCCCCACTGGAGAGAAAGGCCACCAGTTTTGCCACTTCTTGCGGTTTTCCAAACCTTGCCAGCGGTATGGTGCTGATCATGTGATCTTCCAGATTTTGATTAAGGCCTATTTTTTCCATAATCTCTGTAGAAATGGGCCCGGGACTCACTGCGTTTACCCTTATCCTACGGCCCGCAAGTTCAAGCGCAGCAATTTTCATGACCGCATTTAATGCTGCCTTGCTTGCAGCATACACAGATGCCTGTTGTGGTGAAATATGTGCGGACGTTGAAGACAACAGTATCACCGAGGCACCTTCGTTTAAAATCGGAATGAACTTGCTCAGCGTAAAATAGGCTCCTTTGAAATTTACATCCATAATCTCATCAAATATATTTTCAGGCATAAACTCAATAAGTGAGAATTTGCTGATCCCTGCATTTACCAGTAGGATATCTATTTTGCCAGACTTTCCCGTAACTTCGCTTACCAGTGCCTTTATATCTTCCAGGTTTGACTGATCTGCTACAATACCGGTTACGCCCAGTTCCCTGGCTGCTTTTTCAACAGCATCTCTTCTTCTTCCGGTGATGATCACCTCTGCACCGTTTTCTTTAAGTTCCTTTGCCGTAGCATATCCGATGCCGCTGTTCCCGCCTGTAATCACGGCGGTTTTTCCTTCTAAGATTTTCATTTTCTTTTTTTCTCAATTATTTTTATCCCACAGTAGCTTCCAATCGCCCGTATGGTTTGTTTTGTGAAAATTTTTCGGCCAGGGGGTCGATGTCAACATGTCTTTGCTCGCCTCCAGTACGCATTTTATATTCAGTTTATCAGCCGGTGTGGGGGTGAAGTGCTAAATTTCCAGGGTTTCCCATACTTGTAAACGATATTTTAATATCCAGATAATTATTACGTCCCATTTGCTGGTGTTTAAATGTATAGTACAAATTTAGGGAGATCAATCAGGGAGGGTTTTGTTGAGAATGTCAATTTGTTTTGTTCATACAGTCATTTTTTTTGTTCAGCGTATCATCAGGTCGTATGTAAATCAGGAAATTGTAGTATAGGGTATCTTAAAGAATTAAAAAATGGATCATTTTCCCTTACCGCGTATTACTGGGCTGTAAAATGTTAATGGTAATAACAGGTCTGTCCGGTTTTCGCCTTAAGGTTTTTGAAACTTGTTTCACCTAGGAGAGCTGGGCCCGTAAGGCAATCTCATGCGTAAATACCGGTGAGAACATTCATCCCGGTCAATGGTCCTTTTAAATTTATCCGACTAGCAGTCCGATTCTTTTAAATGCCAGTGCCATATTTTCCTGGATGCCTATCGCCCTGATCAACATGTCAAAATCGAAATGTTCCACTTACATATCCAGAACTGTAACTGTTCAATTGCAGCAGAAGCAAAGCGTTATAAAAACCCAGGTAATCAAACATGTCAGTGCCGAAAAGGTAGGGCCGATAATGAGTGTAAAATCACAGCCCGCTAAGCTCTTATTGTTTCAGATAACTAAATACCGGGAAATAGCTGCAGGGGAAAGAGGGTGTCTTCCCCTGCAGTTGAAGAAAAATTTACGCGGGAAAAAGAAAGGAAACCAGAGCGAACTTAATCTCGCTTGGAAGCCATGCCTGTAAACTGCTGTTTATCATAATAGAAGTTTCTATGGTTAATGAACGGGAGCTGAGTTCTGCACCAGGCACAGTTCCAAAAGGAGCAACGCCACCACTGGTCTGCCGGGTTCCGGTGAACCGCTTTTTTGCCACGTGCCGAAAAGCAGGTTTGCGTGCAGGCCTGGGCAATGCCCAGGCCCGGAGAATTGATAAATTCGGTTCTTTGCATGGTTGTTTCGTTTGTTTGTTCTTTGATTGATCTACTTTGCTTTCTTCTTATCAAAAGAAAATCTGCGGGCAATGCTAAATCCCCAACGGTACTGGCCCTTCAGCCAGGAAGTATTGGTATCGGTAATAAACTGCGACTCCTGTATGGCCGTCGCATTGGTAAAGTTGAGGTGGAAAATGTGCCCACCGGTTTCGAATTCCAGTCCGGCGCCAAGCGTGTTATAGAATTGATTTCCATAGGTACTTTCCAGATAAGCCTTTTTATCTTTGTCCCTGAAAGGAATGGTATAATCGGCAACAAAAGCCATCCTTTTAGTAATCTTGATGCGGCCGCCAACCGATACCGCAAACAGATCGTTCTGGTCCCCGAACACCGTAAAATTGCGGTGGATATACGAGGGCATTACCAACACTGAGAAATCTGTACTGAATTTTCTTGCGATCACCCCCTGCACCACGTATACCAGCCGGTCCTGAAATTCGCTGTAGGCATTCACCGCAGTCGGATCGGTTGATGCCTTTACGGCAGCAATGGTGGTACTGCCAAATAGCGTTACAGATACTGGTGTTTTTTCTTCCGCAGTCTGCTCCAATAACCGGTATTTTATATTGCCCTCGTACAACTGTGTAACTATGCCTGCGCCCTTTGCCCTGGCTAAACCTATCGATAGCCTGTCGCTGATACCATAATCAAAACCGATGCGGATATCCGTTGATTGGTCCAGTCCAAAAAAGTTCTTAATTCCACCGCCATTGCCAGCAATATCTCCAAACCGGTGATCTACCCTGAAATCCATTTCATTTTTGTAAATGGTCTCATTGGTCTGTATGTTAATGAGTTTGGTGGCTTTAAAGGTGGCCTTGACATTCTTTTTTTCGGCCGGCATCTGCAGGAAATTTTCTAGCGGATCCTGTGCAGAAGCAGCCATCGGTGAGCAAAGGATAAACAGGTATAAAAGCGATTTTAAATGATACTTCATAAGGTGTTATTTTTTAATTTGATAAACAGCGGTCATTTTTACCTGTATGGTTTCTGCTATCTGTTTGAAAACAAGAGTTGGAACTTTAATATTATGATCGACGAGCTTTACATTAAAGGCTGAGGCAGCCTTTATTTCTTCACCGGTAATGACCAGCGATCCCTTTACCTGGTATGCTTTGGTAACCCCATGGATCTGTAAATTGCCCTTTATTGTAATAGGGTAGGTGCCCGGTTTCGAAAAATCGATCGGTTCCACAATTTTACCCTTAAAATCCGAAGTTAGGTACTTATCGCTTTCCATGTAGTTTTCGTTAAAATGTTCCTGCATCAATTTTTTCTTAAATTGAAATGAACTGTTACTGACCTTGAAAATGATCTCGTTGGTCTTGGTGTTTATGGCCGATGCCCCGCCCTTGCTGGAGGCGTCTATATCCTCTATTGGTGTTGAAGAAAAAAATGTAGAGGTAACAGTTTTACTTACCAATATCTGTGCTTTTACGCCTGTGCATACAAACAGGGCTGTTAACATGAAAAATAATTTTTGCATCGGTATATCTGTTTAAGTTTTTAATGGATATTTTGGTTTCGCTATTGGACCTGTATTATTGCGGCATGCCTTTGTCAACCCAGGCCTGTAATAACGTCCTTTCATTTGTAGTTAAACTGCCCCCTTGCGGCATTGTCCTGGTAACCAGAACTGCATTGGCCACGCGCGCATCGTTCTTTATGGAGGCTAAGCCGTTAAGTGTCCAGATACTGCTCATAGAGCTGTTGGGCGCATGACAGCTGGAACACTTGTTTTGGAAAAGTGCACCGGCAAAGTTGGAATAGGTCACGTTTTCTGTGGTTACCGCACTTGGATCCTCGGGTATCATTTCTTCTGCCTGCTTCTTTGAACAGGCAAAAAGTAAGACAGTAAACGCGGCCAGTAGGAAGATTGAAGTTTGTTTTTTCATAGTTGCTTAATTAAAATTGGGAGTCGGTTCATTTTTTAAATTATATACTGTTTGTACGGTGAGCAGCTGGATTTTGGTTTTTGGGGGGATTGTTTTGTGCTATCGGTGATGTGCATAAAATATCGTAAATACAGTGGATGAATCGCGATAACTTGTTTTTTATCAGTCATGTCCGGTTTTTTTTTTGTTGTTTATTCTTTGTTTATCCAAAAAGCCATGTCGATTTGTCGTCAGTTGTGGCTTTTTAAATAGAATCCGTGTTAATCTTAAATGAATACGCGGTTTTTTTTGGTTTGGTTGCCTTAAAATTGAAAAAAAAAGTATAAAAACCTTTCCGTGTTTGCGTTGATATGGCTTTTGTGTAAGCTTTAAAGCTCCGGCTTTTAAATCGGAGCAACTTGGATGTCTTTAATGACGGCAGAAGCTCGATTGGCTCATTTGATTGATAGTAATATGGGAGTGGCTAAAAAAAAGACATCACCCGCTCAGACAGTTGAATGTGGAAGACCGGTTTATTTACTTCTGCCAGCAGAGGCCGTGCTCCTGTCTTTTAAAAGATAAACCTTAGTCAGTGTCAACATGTTCTGTTTGCGCTTTGCCTGAGGGGAGAGCAATGGTGCACACCGACCGGTTAGATAAAGGGCTAAGCTAAAGACCACCCTTTAATTATGAGCGGCCCCTTCCCCAGGACCGCAAGGCTCATTAACTAAAATACTGACATCGGCGGAAATCCGCTGCACGTTTCCATGTTGTTGCCATTTTTGGTTATTAAGTGACCTCACATAATAATTAGTATTATGAATTTACTCGTGAAAGCCTATTTTGGGATCGATAATACATTTAGCGCACCAGATATTTTTAAAATTTTGCTTTAAAGGCTAAGTCAGTAAGGGTTAAGGTAAATTCGCCCTGTTTAACTTTAAAAAAGATATATGGGCCGCATTCATAATAATGGATGGGCTTCGACTGGTTTTTGGGTATGCAATAATCCCGTACAAAAAAAGAAAAAATGCCATGGGCAACTTCTTTTTTTTTAAGTAGCTGTATTTTTCGGGGTATCCTACGGTCAAAAATTTCTTAATTTAAACAATACCAGAACAGCGTTTTTGCTGTATGCATTATAACCTGGCAATTGTTTCGTAAAGGATTCCAAGAAACTTGTTTGATTACTTTTTAGTATAACATTCAACTGGTCTGGCTCGACTAATAAATAAAAAAAGTCCTGGTGATTACCGTGAATACCATATAACATAAAATCTGTGAAATTTCTGACACCAAACCTATTGAGAACTTGCTTGCTTTTCTTGTTGTAGACTGTATAACACATTTCCTTCTGTAGAAAATAGGAAAAAACAATATTTTCGTTGCTTTCCCAAAACGTACTGATCCTTGCGAAATTATAATTACTTGGTGAAGGCAGGTTTTGCGAAATTGCTTTTAGAAGGTTAAAGTTGTATTTGGCAAAATCCACTTTATATGCTGGCTTACTGAAATCAGGATACTTATAAATGGCATTTTCCTGATCAATCAACAGGTTACATGAATTATCCGTTTTAAAAATATGGTTTGCAACCGTACCAGTTCTGAGACTTGCCTCATTTTCATCTTTAGCAACCGGCAAGTACCGCTTCTCCACTTTAAAGTTGCTATCGGTCTGAACGAAATAATATGGCGTACCAAAATCACTGTTCACATAGCCCTGATAAATAACAATAGCATTTTTTTTAACAAATTCACCCTCTGACGCCCAAAATGATGTTTTTTTAATGTCTTTTAATTTATTTTTTTTGAATGTTGCGACAATTCTATTTCCAGTGTCTATAAATGTGATTTCATCATGCGCTATAAAAAAACTGCTCGCCTCTAGGACTAGGTTATCCTCTGTCTTATATTTGGATAAATCTACCACATACCGTAAAGTACCTTCCTGGCTAAAGCAGTAAAATTTATTCTGGATTACATCCAAAAGATAAATGTGATTGCCTGTAATTTTCACATGCTTGAAATCTATAGTATTTTCCTTAGCTTGGTACCCCTTCAATTCAACACATTTAAAGTCAAGCAGAAAGTCATCCGCTATAATATCAGATTTTAAAACATCTGGTATTGAAATAACCCCATGGTTTATTTTTGAGCCTTTATCTATCCTTTTTTCATTCTTGGGACTTCTGGAACAGGCAAGAACAAAGAAAAAAAACAGTATTCCGCAGATCTTAATTAAATTATTATTCATCTTCAAGTTTTAAACCGGGCAGGTTAATTCAATTATAAAATTTAAATTGCCTATCCTGGATTGTTTATTTATCAGCTTATCTTTATATAATACATTCTGTATGTATTGAAAATGTTCATCATTCCAACAGTACTAGCTTTAAAGCGACGCCAGTTCCATCAGTTGAACATTCGAAAAAGTCTTATTTATTTTCCAAATAACACAAACTTTTCTAAGGTTGATTTAGTACTTTCCGTGTAATTTTTAATACTTTTATCATACATCAACATTTGAAATGCCCTCAGCGATGAAAACACACTCCGATATGGTTCCTTTACTGGAAACGATAGCTGATTTCTTTAAGGCTTATGGTATTGATATGGAACTGGAAGGGGAGTTTGCCTGCATCAGATTGGAGGATCAAAAGGGTGAAAAGTTGAAACATATGCCCTTAAGCAGGACAAATTTCTACCGCATCATCCATCTGGAATCATCCCACCTAATTCACATTGAGGGAGACAAAAAAGTAAAAGTAGGGCTTAATAGGTTAATTTTCAGCTACCCGGGGAAACTCGAATCCTGGTCGAGGACTGGGAAATTAAAAGGGACTGTCATCTATTTTACCAGGAATTTCATTGACATGGATGTCAGCCATCCAAAATATTTTGACAGTTTCCCGTTCTTTGACCCGCTAAAATCTGTCCCTCTCGGCTTACAGCCCCCAGAGGCAGCAGGATTAAAATTTATCGTGGATGAGATGATACTGGAGATGCGCTCCAACAGGCCCGATAAATTTGAAATGGCTAAAAAGTTGCTTGCCATTTATCTGCTAAAGATAAAGCGCATACATCTTGCCATCGCGGAGGACTGCTCGTCGCCCGGGAATAAAAACCAATATTTATATACCCAGTTCCTGGAAGTTTTAGAGTGTTACATGAGACAGTTGGCAGCAGGTGAAAAGCAGGTCATGCCCTCGGCATCATTGTTAGCGGAACTACTTAATGTTACCCCTAACCGGCTTAATAAAAATATTATGGAAATCAGGCAGCAGACAACTTCCTCGGTAATACAGGAAAAAGTATTGAAGGATGCCAAGACCTATTTACTGAATACCTCATTCCAGGTGTCGGAAATCGCCTATAAACTTGGTTTTGAGAATCTGTCCTATTTCAACAGGTTTTTTAAAAAATTCACTGGGATTACACCTACACTGTTCCGGCAGCACGCTATATCATAGTGCGCAGATAAGCTTTGAAGCGCCTTTTAGGCTTTCCCGAGATAGAAATGTCTCCGTCTGTTTCCTGAGGTGTTAAGAAAGATAAGAGCACCTGTTTCAGTGAAAACGGTTTAAAATTAAGTGATTTATGAATTGACAACAGATTCGATCCGTGTTTACTGTATTCAGGCTGGGTAGGGACTTCATAACATATATTCCAGCGTTTATATTCCGGCAATAAATCCTTATTGATCGACTATTTGCGTGAAATGCCATTATTTTTCTTTTAATTTATAGCGTTTTACAGATGTCGGTGCTAATTTTGCTAAATTTAGCCTGCACTTCCGGTTTTTACTCAGCACTTAAATTTATAATGATAAAATTTCAGTGGAATTATCTAAAAAGTATAGTGATCCCAATAGTACTATGATTTTCTATGACAAGCTTAGTGATAAAGAGCTTGCTGTTCTGCTTAGCAATAAGGACAGGTCGGCTTTTACAGAAATTTATAACCGTTATAAGGCTGTTCTGTTCCTGCATTCTTTAAGGATGCTGAAGGATGACCTCGAGGCCGAAGACCTCGTTCATGATCTCTTTTCGGCGCTGTGGACCCGTGCTGAAAAGTACAATATAGAAACCCCATTGAACTACTATCTGTACCGGTCGGTGAAAAACCGGGTCCTGGATGTGTTCGCGCACAAAAAAGTTCAAAACAAGCACATGGAATCGCTGCAGGAAATTATAGAAAGCGGTTCCTATATTACCGACAATACCATCAGGGAAAAGGAACTTGGTAAACTGATTGAAAGGGAAATCACGCTGTTGCCAAAGAAAATGCGCGAAATCTTTGAGATGAGCAGAAACCAGAACCTATCACACGCGCTGATCGCGGCCGAACTGAATATTTCTGATAAAACGGTAAAAAAACAGATTAACAATGCCATAAAAATCCTTCGCAATAGGCTTGATTTATATGTGTTTTTTAATTTCTTTTTATAAAGGGGGGACGCTTTTATCCTGCTTTAAGATAATGTTAATTTTTTTTTAAAATAAAACTACTACCAGGGACATACTTATCCGTATTGCTATTATAAGGTAATAAAATACCTTCCCTATATGTCTACCACAAAAGCAAAGGAATTACTGGAAAAGTACAGATCAGGAATGTTAAGCCCTGAGGAGATGGCCATCCTGGATACCTGGTATCTTAGAACTGCCGCTCAGGAAGACCTGATTATCGAGGAGGCGGGGTTTGAAGATAACCTGGACCGGGTCTGGGACCGCTTGTCGGTAAATCATTCCCAGCCTGTAAAAAGAAAATTACTATCTTTTCCGCGCCTCGCTGCGGCGGCAATACTGTTGGTTTTGTGCAGTTTCGGTCTTTATTTTTATCTCAACAGGACTAAAGTGGATAACCAGATCGCCTCATCAGATAAACATTTTAAAAATGACATCAGACCTGGTGGAAACCGGGCCCTGCTTACCCTTGGGGACGGAAGTGAAATTGTTCTTGATGATGCATCCAACGGACAGCTTGCCATCCAATCTGGGGTCAGGATCACAAAAACAGCCGAGGGAAGACTGCTTTACAGCGTTGCCGATACCCATTCATCTGGCCTGCCTACCTTCAATACCATCAGCACCCCAAAGGGTGGGGCTTATCAGATTGAACTTCCCGATGGGACCAGGGTGTGGCTTAATGCCGGCTCCTCGTTAAAATTCCCTGCAAACTTTCCATCCAGCGAACGTAAAGTAGATCTCCAGGGGGAGGCTTATTTTGAGGTCGCCAAAAACGCCTTAAAACCCTTTAAAGTGGAATGTAACAGGCAGGAAATAACGGTTTTGGGTACACATTTCAATGTAAATGCCTATGCGAATGAAAAACAGATCAAAACAACGCTATTCGAGGGCGCAGTTCGCCTAAATGCAAAAGGGGCGGTATCCAGGGCTTTGAAACCAGGAGAAGAGGCCGCTTTCAGTTCAGGTAAATTTTTGATATCCCGAACCAATGGTGAAGAATCGATCGCCTGGAAAAAGGGTATTTTTCAGTTTGAGGATGCAGATATCGCAACCATTATGAGGCAGCTCGAAAGGTGGTATAATGTGGAAGTAGAGTACCGGGGAAATATTTCTGAAGATACCTTCAGGGGTAAGATTTCCAGAAATGTGAACCTTTCCCAGGTGCTGGAGATTTTAGAAGTCGGTGGAGTTAAGTTCGATATCGAAGGCAAAAAAATTATAGTTAATTAAACCTAACCCATTTTGAAAGGAGAACACCAATATCGTTAAAAAACAGAGCTAATCCTGTTGTGGGACAACCACAACCCGGTCTGTCAGAAAAACCGGAAAGTGCTACCAACACGATCCGGCTAAAAGCTTAGGCAAACCTCATTACAGTCTTATCATTCAACCAAACAAGTAAACCCAAACTAACCAAAAGTATGCAAATTTCTACTTTGTATCAACCGCATTATGTGCGGTTCAAAAAACTATTTATGATAATGAAATTGACAACTGTCATCATGATCATCGGCTGTATGCACCTAAACGCGGCAGTATTCAGTCAGAATATCAATGTCAGCGAAAAGAGCATTAAACTTGAAAAACTGCTGGACGCCCTGGAAAGCCAGAGCGGCTATACCTTTTTTTATAAAAAGGCCCTAATTAAATCCTTATCGGTCATTAATGTTGAGCTTAGGGATGCGACCATCCAACAGGCGATGGATAAAAGTCTGCAGGGCCTGCCGCTTTATTATAAAATAGTCGGAAATACAGTGGTCATAAAGCCCGCAGAAGTAATTAAGGTATCCGAAATAAAGCACATCCCCAGTGCATTCCTGGGCAGGGTAACCGATGAAAACGATAAACCTATGCCAGGGGTAAGTGTGCGCATCAAAGAAAGCAACATTGCGACCCTCACCAATAATGCAGGGGAATATACCATTATTGTACCTGTTCCGGATAAACAGATCCTGCAGTTCAGCTTTGTTGGCTATGAAACGAAGGAAATTAGTATAGTGGGACTCAAGAATCCGGTATTGGTGAAGCTAAAGGTGAGTATCAGTAACCTTGACCAGGTACAGGTGCTTGCTTATGGGACAACCTCCAGAAGGACCAGCACTGGTAATGTGTATACCCTCAAAGCAGAGGATATTGCCAAAAGTCCGTCAAGAAATGTTCTGGAGATCATCCAGGGGCAGGTTCCCGGACTGTTTGTCCAGCAACAGAGCGGGCTTCCAGGAAGTCCGTTCAATGTTTTGATCCGCGGAAAGAGCACTTTCGGGGACAGTCAGCCGCTTATCGTTGTCGATGGGGTTACCTATCCATCGGGAAACCTGCCCAAGTATTACATATCTGGCGGAAACGAAGGCGTGGGGAGTATATTAAGGGGCGGTAATGCACTTGATTATATCGATCCCTCAATCATAGAAAGTATAGATATTTTAAAAGATGCCGATGCGACCTCCATTTATGGGTCCCGCGGTGCCTATGGTGTGATTTTGATCACTACCAAAAAAGGTAAGGCCGGTAAACCGGTTTTGAACGTGAACGTTTCCTCCGGGCTGACTGTCCGCGGATCGTCCCCGGAAATGCTCAATACCCAGGATTACCTGATGCTTAGACGCGAGGCGCTGAGGAACGATGGCACTAATCCCAATCCGGCCCTGGACCTGGACCTGACCACATGGCCAACGGACCGTTACACGGACTGGGTTAAAGAATTTTCGGGAAATTATGCAAATGTAAACCGTGCAAATGCTTCCTATTCAGGTGGCAGCGAGAATATCAATTTCCTGGTTAGCGGAAATTACCGCAAACAGAACAGCATCCAGATCGGTAGCGGCTCGACGCGTGATGGGGGCATCAATGTTAGCCTGGGAACAACCACTCCCGATAAGAAATTTTCACTCAACGTGAATGCCTCTTACAATTCGACTACCGATGATGCGGTACCTTTTGATTTCAGTCAGGGTGCCAGCAGCACACTGGCCCCCAATGCACCGCCTCTTTTTTTGCCTAACGGTAGATTGAACTGGGAGACCAACCAGAACCCTGCCGCGGCAACGAACATCATCTATAAAAGTGTTTCCAATAACCTGATTTCAAGCGCTCAACTGTCCTATAAACCTATCAATGGATTGGCCTTTAATGCGACAGTGGGCTACAACAACATCTCAGGAAAAGAACTCCGGGCACAGCCATCGGCTTATTACAATCCATCGACCAACTATATTACCACCAGTACAATGAACCTCTATACGGTAAGAACTTTTACCGTGGATCCCAATGTAAGTTACGAAATCGCCCTGGGCAAAGGAAAACTTTCAGCTAAAACAGGGTTTACCCTGCAGGACCAGTTGACTTATTCCAATCAAGTGACCGGAAACAATTTTCTTTCCGATGATATGGTTTATAATCCATCATTTGCAGATGCCCTCACAGCAACCGGTCAGCCTAATATAACGACGGTTTACAACCAGACCCCCAATAAGTATATTGGCTTCTTTGGTAACCTGAATTATAACTGGGCGAACAAATATATCCTTAACGTAAGTGCCCGATATGATGGCTCTACCAAATTCGGTGAAAACAAACAGTTCGGCTGGTTCGGGTCATTTGGCGCTTCATATATTATCAGCGAGGAGGAGTGGTTTAAAAATGCCCTTCCATTTGTTTCGTTTGCGAAAATCAGGGGAAGTTATGGTAACCAGGGCGGAGATAATATTCCAAACTATGGCTACCTAACAACCTATAGCAGGTCTGGACTGCTTTACCAGGGCAATCTTGGGCTCCAGGCAGATGCCCTGGCCAACCGCGAACTGCACTGGGAGCGCAATACAAAAGGCGAGGTAGGCGTTTCGATAGAATTTTTTAAAGGCAGGCTGTATTTCGATGCGACCTATTACCGCAACCGCGCTTCAGACCAGCTGACCAGTCAGCCTTTGTCATCAGTCACCGGATTTAACTCCAGGTTGATTAATTCGCCGGCAGAGGTCAGAAATACAGGCTATGAGTTTGTACTGAATTCTAAAAACATCAATGGAAAGGATTTTTCATGGGCGACGACTTTTAACATCAGCTTTCAGAAAAACAATTTGCTTGCCTACCCCGGAATAGAAACGGCTGTAACAAATTTTAATTATGAAATCGGCAAATCGATCAACGGAATTAAGGTTTTTAATTTTGATGGCGTAGATCCCAATACCGGCCTATATAATTTTATCAACCGTAACGGTGTCCGTGGAACATTCAGGCCCCTGGTCGATCCGGTTTCCCTGGATCCAAATCTTGACCGTACGGAATTTATCGACCTCACACCTAATTTTTTTGCAGGGCTCCAGAACACCCTACGGTACAAAAATATTTCCCTCGATTTTAATTTTTCCCTTACCAGCAGGATGGGAAAAAACTTCCTGGGCTCACAGCAGTTCAGCCCCGGGCAAAGGAACAATACTTCTGTCATTGCCCTGGAGCGTTGGCAAAATCCGGGCGATGTTACCGGGGTGCCAAAAGCATCTGCCGGTCTTGGTGCGCTATTCAGTCAGAATAATTTCATCAGCAGTACGGGTGCCTATAGTGATGCCACTTATTTAAGGTTGAATAGCCTGAGTCTTTCCTATGCACTTCCGACTGCATTTCTGCAAAAAATACGCATCAAGGGCCTTAACCTGACTTTGCAGGGTTCTAACCTTTTCACCATTTCGAAATACGGCGACCTGGATCCTGAAAACCTGGGTGCGGGCATGGCACCTTTAAGGTTTTTTACCGCTGGACTTAACTTAACCCTTTAAAATCTGGAACATGAAAATTCACG
The DNA here is from genome assembly GCF_032678585.1 of Pedobacter psychrodurus. Taxonomy (GTDB): domain Bacteria; phylum Bacteroidota; class Bacteroidia; order Sphingobacteriales; family Sphingobacteriaceae; genus Pedobacter; species Pedobacter psychrodurus_A. Next base: position 155,938 of record NZ_JAVTSN010000005.1, read on the forward strand.
ATATAAACAATAAAAAACTGATCCGTAGCTTTTTCTTTATCGGATTGTTATCCCTGTTATCTACTTCGGGCTGTAAAAAGTTTCTAGAAATACCATTGCCCGCAAGCAGTATCGCAAATGAGGCAGCCTATTCTACCGATAGATCCTCAGCTGCAACAATAAATAACATCCTGGGCAATCTCTCCAATAATGCCATGTTTGATGGGACCGGCATAGCCTATAAATCTGGCCTGTACACTGACGAGCTTCAGAACCTTAACAGCGCAAGCGCGGTTAACCAGCCTTACTATACAAACCTGCTCCAGCCGGTAGATGCCGGTCAGTTATGGATCCAGCTTTACAAACAGATCTATAATGCCAACCTGGCCATTGAGGGGATCACCGCTTCAGAAACACTCAACAGAAAAAACCAGTGGCTTGGAGAAGCTTATTTCTTAAGGGCTTATCTGTATTTTTATCTGGTCAATCTGTACGGAGATGTTCCTTTGAGCTTGACAAGTGACTTTTTGATCAGTAACAGGTTGCCGCGAAGTCCGCGGGCCCAGGTTTATCAAAGTATCGTCAGTGACCTCACCCAGGCACAGTCCCTTCTGACCCCTGAATATCGGGACGGTGCAGGCGCTATCACAACACTGAAAGGAAGGCCCAATAAATTTACCGCCCAATCTTTGTTGGCAAGGGTTTATCTTTATACAGGTGAGTGGGCAAAAGCAGAGGAGCAGGCAACAGCTGTTATCGCAAACACTGCTTATATCTTGCTTCCTGCTGTGGATATTGATAAAGTATTTTTGGCCGCAAGTGCTGAGACAATATTCGCCTTAGTTCCGGTCGGTGTATCCCCGGAAAAGGATTATCTGGTCTATACCAATACCATGCCCGCCACAATCCCCGCAACATCATCGTTTCTCACTTATGGCGTAAATGCCTCTATGAGCCCATCTCTCTATGGTTCCTTCGAGGTGAATCCGGTAACCGGGGCCGATGACAGAAGGAAAACGTTTTGGACAAGAACATCGACCAGACCGGCCACCCCGCCTGCATCTGCAGAAACAGGTTATTTTCCATTTAAGTATAAATCATCGGTCAGCGGTACTGAATACATTGTACTCTTTCGCCTGGCAGAACAGTTTTTAATCAGGTCAGAAGCCAGGGCAAGGTTAAATAACCTGGATGGTGCCAAATCTGACCTGAACAGGATCAGGGACCGTGCAGGTTTAAGCCCGACCAGTGCTTCCACTCAGGGAGATCTGCTCAGCGCTGTAATGCAGGAACGCCGTATAGAACTTTTTTCAGAATGTGGTCACCGCTTTTTTGATCTTAAAAGGACCGCCAGCATTGATGCGGTCATGAGTGCAGAAGTAGCCCTTAAAGGAGGCGGCATTGTATGGAACAGCAATAAAGCGCTTTGGCCGATCAACAGTGACGATATCCGGGCGAACCCCGCAATCGTCCAGAATCCGGGATACTAAAATACTTGAATATTCCTTCCTTAAACCAGCGGACCGGCTGCCACTGTTCCGCTGGTAATGGGATTCTTTTCCCTAATCTTTAATAAAATAGCAAAAAGAATGAAAAAGTTAAACCTTAAAATGCTGATGCCCGCCTTCGCTCTGACGGCATTGCTGGCCTCGAAAAGCGCCACCGCCCAGGACAATAAAAACTTTGTGATCAATGGCCAACTGGAAAACCTGAACCCCATGCCCACAAAAATTTATGTACTCTATGATAAAGTCTTTGGAAAAACAGCAGACAGTGCTTCGGTATCCAATGGGAAATATACCATCAAGGGCAGCCTGGATGTTTCCTTTCCCATAACCCTGGCGCTAAATAAAAATGAACCCATAAAAAAAGATAAAGACCATTTTACCCTGGTTCCAGACAACGGTACCATAGAACTCCGTTCTATAACAAGTTTGTCAAATACAGAAGCTACCGGTAACGGTGCTTCAGCGCAGGAAGAACTCCAGAAAATAAGCGCTTTTTCACGACAGGAATCCGAGGCAATCGGAAAAATTGTCAAGGACCCATCTTACAGTACTAACGATTCCCTGAAAAAAGAAGTGCAGACCAGAAGTTCTAATCTTCTTGGAAACGCTTTGAGCAATATGATTGTTTACATCCGCAAAAACCCGAACTCATCTATATCCCCATTTCTAACATATACTTTGGTTTCGTCCGGCTTTGTTACCCCGGCCATGACCGATACACTGCTGATGGTCCTCCCAGAAAAAATAAAAACCTCCAGCATCGGAAAAGGGATTAATGAAGTGCTTAAAAAACGGACGGAAGCAAGTCTTGAGGAAGCTGCAAAGCGAAAAGAGCTGGACGATAAAATCCCCCTGGGCAGTAAGGCACTTGAGTTTTCAATGAATGATACAAAAGGTGCACCGGTGAGCCTCTCTTCCTATAAAGGCAAGTATGTTCTGATTGACTTCTGGGCAAGCTGGTGCAAACCCTGCCGCGAGGAAAACCCCAATCTGGTGAAAGCTTACCAAAAGTATAAGGCAAAAGGTTTCAACGTCCTGGGCATTTCGCTGGATGCGGCCTCACAAAAAGCCGCGTGGCTCGCCGCCATCGAAAAGGATAACCTGCAGTGGACCCAGCTTTCTGACCTGAAGGGATTTGGAAACCAGGCCGCTAAACTATATAATGTGGTTGCCATTCCCCAAAATTTTTTGATTGATCCCAATGGCGTTATCATCGCTAAAAACCTAAGGGGGGAAGCACTTAACATCAAGCTCGCTGAAGTTTTTAAATAATCCAGCTTATGAAAAAGTATATACTAATAGCCTTCGCATTTTTACCGATGGTGGTAATGGGCCAGAAGGAATATAAAATTTCGGGTACGGTACGGAATTTTGACCTCAAAAGGATTTACCTGAACTATTCAACAGGGATGGTTAATGCCCCCATGGTTAACGATAGTGCGGAGGTTATCGACGGAAAATACGCCTTCAAAGGAAGGGTGGGGAATGCAACCTTTGCAACGCTAAAAACAAAAGATATGGCCCAGGGCATGGCACTGGTTGTTCTGGCACCAGAACAGTATATAATATCGCATGAGGGAAGTCTTTCAAGTACGGTTATAAGTGGTTCAAAAACCCAGTCGGATTTTGAAAATATGAAATCCATGGAAAAGCAGTATGCCCAAAAAGCAAAACTGTTAACCGGTGAGGTTGCTATAAAAGCGCTGGAAGAAGAAAAAATGGAATATCTATATGCCGGTTATATCAAAAAAAATCCCGGCTCCCCATTAGCTTTGTACGCCTTGACCCGGTATGCCAGTACCGGACATGGTATTGATGTTGCCAGGGCCGAACCTTTATTCAGGCTTTTGCCAAAGTCAGTCCAAAATTCTTACGAAGGTGAAGCAATGGCCAAACAGATCCGCTATACCAAAACGTTCCTGCTCAACAGCTCCATTGGAAGTATGGCGAAGGATTTTTCGCTTCCCGATACCTCAGGGAAAACGGTAAGCTTATCAGCATACAGGGGGAAATATGTGCTGCTTGATTTTTGGGCGAGCTGGTGTGCCCCCTGCAGGGAAGATAATCCCCACCTGAAATCGGCTTACTCCAAATACAAACCCAAAGGATTTGAGATTTTAAGCGTTTCCCTCGATGTTGCTGCAGCCAAAAAGAAATGGTTAAAGGCAATACATGATGACGGGATTGGCGCATGGACGCATATTGCTGATCTGCAAAGCGTGACCAACAAAGCCGTGGAGCTTTATGGTGTACAGGGCATTCCCCAGAACTTTCTTATTGACCCAAGTGGTAAGATCGTTGCCATGAGCTTAAGGGGAGGTGCACTGGAAAAAGAACTGGCCAAAATTTTCGAAAACTGATGTCCCGCTGCTGCGGTTGCTTTTTTATCACTTAAAGCTGCAAATCAATATCAAGAAAGTAAATCCAATGAATTATGCGAATGAAAACCAATGACCTTCGAAAAGGCATCCTGATACTACTGTTCTCAGAGTTGGTGTTGATGCCCTTGTCATTTTATCTGAAATTTAACCATACCGGTAGTCAGCTAAGCCCTGTCATATGGGCTTTAGGTGCCGTTTCCTTAATTCTTCTATTCATCCTGTTAATTGTTTGGCTGGTTATCAGCCTGATTAATGGAAACCCGGAAAAACACATAAAAAAAACCGGTAAATAAAAATTAAAAATGAAATTCTACAGAAACTGCTTTTTAGGTTTTCTTGCCTTTTTATGTCTGGGCAGCCCATCAGAAGCACAAATTATCCCACTGGATCAATCCGTTAAAACCGGCGTTTTGCCAAACGGGTTTACCTACTATATCAAGAAAAATACTGAACCTGCCAAACGCGTGCAGCTTTACCTGGTCAATAACATCGGATCAATTCTCGAAGATGATGACCAGCAGGGGCTCGCCCATTTTATGGAGCATATGAATTTTAACGGAACGAAAAATTTCCCCAAAAACCAGCTTGTTGATTACCTTCAGAAATCAGGGGTCAGATTCGGTGCAGACCTGAATGCCCATACCGGTTTCGATGAAACCGTATATCAGCTGCCCCTTTCTACCGATGATCCTGGATTACTTTTGAACGGCATTAAAATTATGAGGGACTGGGCTCAGGAAGCGACACTTGATCCCGAAGAGATCGATAAGGAACGTGGCGTTATCCTTGAAGAGGACCGCCTTAGAAAAGGGGCAAGTGAGCGCATGTCAAAAAAATATATGCCTATGATGCTCAATAACTCCCGTTATGCCCTGCGTTTTCCCATTGGCACTTATGAGGTACTTACCAAATTCCAGGAACCGGTAATCAGGCGCTTTTTGCAGGATTGGTACCGCCCGGATCTCCAGGCGCTGATAGTTGTGGGCGATGTTGATCCCGATCAGGTGGAAAGCCAGATCAAAGCCAGTTTTTCAGACCTTAAGGCTTTAAGCCCAAAGCGCGAGCGAATCAATTATAAAATACCCTTAACAGGAAAAAAACAGTATATGGCCGTAACCGATAAAGAAATGGCCGGTACGACGCTGGAAATCATTTATAAACACCAGGCAGCTGAACTTAAGACCGAGGCGGACTATCTGAAGCTTATCAAAAGATCGCTGCTCTCCCAGTTGATCTCCTCAAGGCGTTATATGGAAATTAGCCGCCAGGATAATCCGGCATATAACAATATGAGCATCGGTATACAAAGCTTTATGGGCGGGCTGGATATGTTTGTTTTTGAGGTGAGTGCAAAGCAGGGCCAAGTTCAACAGGCCTTCAGTCAGGGATTCGGTTTTCTGGAGAAAATAAAAAGGTTTGGCTTTACCCAAAAGGAATTTGACCAGGCGAAACAGAGCTACCTGCTAAACTTTGAGAATACTTTAAGGGAGCAGGATAAAACCGCTTCAGTAAACTTTGTTAACGAATATAAAGAACATTTTCTCCATGGTACCGCCGCCCCGGGTATACAATGGGAAGCAGATTTTGTGAAGCGCCATATCCCTGAGGTGCAGCTCAGCGACATTATGGCGATTCTAAATGAGTACCTGAACAGTGCGGACGTGGACGTGCTGGTTCTGGCCCCGGAAAAAGACCAGTCTACTTTACCCGATTCGGCCACTGTGGACGCATGGATAAAAGAGGCTGGAAATATGAAAGTTCAGCCGTTTGTAAATGAACAGGTCAATGCCAAGCTATTGGCCGTTCTGCCGAAAGCTGGAAAGATAACCGCTGAAAAGCGCTTGCCGGAAATGGGGATTACCCAGCTCAAACTTCAGAATGGTATCAGTATTATCCTCAAACCGACCACCTTTAAGAATGACCAGATTTTATTCAAAGGGTTTAAAGCCGGTGGTACTTCGCTGTATGATGATGAACAATTTGATGATGCCTTCAATGCAGGTGCATTGATCAGCCGCTTTGGGCTCGCATCTTTTAATCCCAACCAGCTAAAGGAATTACTCAACGGCCGCTCGGTTAATGTAGTTTCCAATATCCTGTCCAGATCAGAAGTAGTTACCGGAAGCAGCTCTGTTGCAGATTTTGAAACCGCGATGCAGGTGGCTTACCTCCAGATGACCAAACCCCGCGTGGATTCAGTGTTATTTAAAAACATCATCAGCAGCGCGAAGGAAAATCTCAGGGCCCACCAGACTGATCCGGTGACAAATTTTACCGATACCATAAATGCTGTCCTGGGGAATTATGTTTACCGTGCTATGCCCTCAACGCCTGAGCGCCTGGATAAAATCAACCTTCAGCAGGTCTGGAAAATTTACAGGGAGCGTTTCGCTGACGCTTCGGGATTCACCTTTGTTTTTGTCGGCAATTTTGACCCTGAAAAAATAAAACCTTTATTGGCGCAATATCTTGGCGCCTTGCCGGACCTGAAGCAAAAACACAGGGCCAAAGATCTTGGGATACATATCCCGGAAGGCCGGATCACCAAGAAAGTTTACCTCGGGAGCGAAAACAAAGCCTCTGTCCGCCTTGTATACAGCGGGGATTATCCATACAGCCCGCAAAACAATTTATTTTTGAAAGCATTGGCCGATATCCTTCACGTAAAGGTACTGGAACGCCTGCGTGAAGCTGAAAGTGAAGTCTACAGCCCCTCTGTCCAGGCCAGCTATGTTAAGTATCCACAAAACCGTTTCTCGATCAACGTGGTTTTTGGATGTGCGCCGAAGAATGTGGACCATCTGATCACTGGTATTTCGGAAGAAATGGATAAGGTTTTAAAAGGCGGGATAACAGAAGTTGATATACAGAAATTTAAGGCCTCTTACGCCAAGAATGTAGAACTCGCCCTAAAGGACAACAGCTTTTGGCTTAACTATCTGGCAGGTCAGATCGAAAATAACGAGCCCCTGCCTGAAGTCCTCGACCATTCGGTTATACTGGACAAGATCAATGCAGAAAACCTTCAGCAGGCCTCAAAAATCTTTTTTGATCAAAAGAACCTGATCAAATTTATCCTGCTACCCGGACAGACTAAAAATTAAAATAATGTTTCTGCCTCAAAAACAGGTGCTGTCTTAGCGATGGTGCCTGTTTTTTTTGGCGGATGCCAGTTTAAAGTCCGGTAGCGGTATGGTAATTATATTTATCAGGGGATAAGCAAAAGTGCTAATGGTAATACATTGATATTCAGTTAGTTGGTGGTATATGTGTGGAATTATACAGGCTTTCTTGAGCAGTTGTTGTTTTGCTGATTTTTTATTAAGTGGGAACTGACTGTGGAAGGGATGTGTTAAAATAGTTTTTGATAATTGGTGTTTCAGAAGGAAGGCCGGTAACTTACCGGCCTTCACATCTTCAATGAACAGTACAAAAAATCGGGACTAACTCCGCTTAAAAAATACTGTCTTACAAAAACTAATTAATCCTAAACTTCCTCTTGGCATCCGCCTAAAGGTTGTCCCACCTATGAAAAAATCAGCTTCTACAATCTGATTATAGGGCTTTGGTAAGTGCATCAGTTACAGGCGAACCTTGAAACGTTTATGCCGTCATCCGTAATGTTCTGGATAACCTATCACAAATATCGGTAAGAGTTCCATTTAATGAGAGAACACCCCGCTTTTTAGAGAATTTCTCTGTTTTGAGGTGTTTTTGCGGAATTATATTTTGATCCCCGTTAAATGCTTCTGATTGGCCGAATTTTATTTTGTAAAATCTTCTTTTTTAGTTGGTTAACCTTGCTTTTGGGAAGGAAATCCGCTATATTTGATAACCATTATACCTAACTAAATTTTTCATAAAACCAAATAAATATAATGGAATCTTTCCGCCCCGACCAGACTGATTTTGGTATTTTAAAGCTACTACAGCAAGATGCACATTTAACATACAAAGAGTTAGCTGCCAGACTTCACCGGTCCCAGACCCCGATCAAAGAACGCATAGAGAAGCTGGAAAAGTACGGCTATATCAAATCTTATGTGGCACTCGTGGATTACCGTAAAATACCGGACTGTATGATGGCTTATCTGCATGTCCAGATTACAGATCACTCTGTAGCAGCTATCTCTGAATTTCAACAGGGAATTTGTGGTTTTACCGAAGTTGTTGACTGTTGTCACTGCACTGGCTCTTATGATTTTATCCTTAAAATCCTGACCAGGAATATGAATACCTATAATGAGTTCCTCACCCAAAAACTTGGACTTCTGAATAATGTTGGCGCAATGAACTCTTCAATTGTAATTGTCCAGACAAAACACGAAACAGCTATTCCGGTTTAAATGCGCACCACTTGAGTTCAAACGCGTTTTATAGAGAAGGGGATGGGAGCAAAAATTTCTTTTTTTTATCTTAAAGAACTATTTTGTACTGTTGGGTGAGATAACTGTGAAGGTTGCGGGAGCGATGAAAGGGGGACTAGAAAAGGTGGTTTTATCGAGATCCTGGTTTAAAAACAGATCCGCCATAGCTGGTTTATTATCTGTCTTTTTAGAAAAGATGGGCCGCCCCATAGCTTCTGGAAGAGCGTCTTCCGCAAACTGCAAGGGCGGTCCAACTTATTGTTTGATTATCTTACGGTAACTGTTTTTTTGAAGTGGATGTTGTCTGCGGCGCTGCCGATCTGTAATTCGAATTCGCCGGGTTCAATCACATATTGCATCCTTACATTGTACAGACCAAGTTCGCAAACAGGGATCTCCAGGTGCACAGTCTTTTGTTTTCCTTTTTTGATCCATTCTTTTTTGAATGCCTTAAGCTGCTTTATCGGGGTTGCGACAGAACTGACCTTGTCATGGACATAAAGCTGTACCACTTCCTGTCCGTCAATTCCACTTGTATTTTCGATGTCAACATCAATTTTTATGATATCTTTTGAGGTAAGTACAGAGTCGGCCAACCTACAGCCCATATATTTAAAGCTGGAATAACTCAAGCCGTGTCCAAAGCTCCAAAGCGGGTCCGGTCTGTCAAAAATATAATGGCCTTTTGGATCCTCGGGACTGCCGGGGCTATCAAAAGGTTCGTTGCGATCGGTCACAAAATGGTTATAATAACTCGGTGAATTTCCTGTGCTACGCGGAAAGGACACATTCAGTTTACCGGATGGATTGACCGCCCCGGTAATGATATCGGCCAATGTCCTGCCCTGCATTTCGCCCCCGTACCATTGGCAGATCACCGCATTTGCATTATCTTTCACCCATGGCATCGCAAGGGGTTTACCAGCTATAAAAACAACGATAAATGGTTTGCCTGTTGCTTTGACCGCTTTCAAAAGGTCTTCCTGTACTCCGGGAAGTTCCAGTGAACTGAGGTCAAAACCCTCTCCTGAAGTGGAATATTTCGGACTGCGGCCCAAAAAGGTGCTCCGTGTACCGATGGCTACAATTGTAAGGTCACTGGACTGAGCAGCTTTTACCGCCTCATCGATCTTTGATCTGTCTTTGCTCCACCAGTCACATCCTTCTGCATAATTGAATTTTACTTTATTACCTGCCACATCTTTGAGCCCCTGTAACAGGGTGATGCCTTCCTTGGTGTCCCGCCCGGTCCAGGCATAATCTCCAAATACGGTCTGGTCCGCATTGGGGCCGACCACCGCGATCGATTTATATTTTGACAGGTTCAAGGGTAAAATATTGTTGTCGTTTTTAAGCAATATCGCGCTTTCGTCCGCTACTTCTTTGGAGATAGCGACATTCTTGGCGCTGTGCACGATTTTTTCTACTCTGGAAGGGTCACCGAATGGGTTCTCAAAGAGGCCAAGGGTGAATTTTACGCTCAACACACGGCGTACCGCCTGATCTACATATTTCATATCAAGCTTGCCCTCTCCAACCATTTTTTCCAGGGTTTCATAAGCACCGTCGACATCCAGGTCAACACCTGCTTCCAATGACCTCACCGCTGCTTCCTCTCTTGAGTTCACCGCATGGTGAAACGTCTGTAGCCGCTCGACAGAACCCCAGTCTGAGTATACGTATCCTTTGAAACCCAGTTCGCCACGCAATATCTCGGTCATGTAATAAGACGACCCACTCACCGCTACCCCATCATAGCTACTATAGCACGACATCAGGGATAATGGGGTAGTATTGGCAATCACCTTGGCAAAAGGGTAGAGGTAAAGGCTCCGCAGCTCACGCTCGCCGCCGCTTACATTCGCACAGTTGAGACCGCCCGAAGGACTGCCATGGGCAACAAAATGTTTAGGGGTACAGGTAATATTATACTGCTGGTACCCCCTGATGAATGAAGTGCCCATCTCCGCGATCAAAAACGGGTCCTCACCGAAGGTTTCCTCCACTCTTCCCCAGCGGAGTTCCCTTGCAATATCCAGCACAGGGGAAAGGATCTGGTGGATGCCGATTACCTGTGCCTCACTACCGGCCGCATTTGTCATTTTTTGTATCAGCTGCGGATTGAATGTACTGCCCTGTGCCAGGGCCTGGGGGAAGATTGTACAGTTGTTCTGTAAGATGCCCTCAATACCTTCAGCAGCGGTAAGTATGGGAATGCCCAACCGGGTTTTCTTTCGCATATAGGTCTGTAGCTCCTGGTACATATCCGCACATTTCTGGGCCGTCATATTCATTTCATGGGTACATCCATAACTTTGTCCATTAAAAATCCGTTCGACCTCGTCTATTTTTCCAGATCCCCGGTTTTGTAACTGCAACATCTTTTCTTTAAGTGTCATACGCCTCAATAAATCCTCCACGCGGGCAGGGATAGGGGCTTTACTATTTTTATAGAGCAAAGTATCGGTGCTGGGATTATTAACCGCATAGCTGCTGCATGTGATCAGCAATAGGCCTATTGAGGTAAAAAACGTTTTTCTCATTTGATTGTTCCTGGTGTTGTTCTTGTATGTTTTAAAAAAAATAATTTTCTTACGGTCTTATTATCCTGTAAATTCAGTTCAGCGATGCTCCGGCACGGTCAGGTTTCACAGTTGTTTATACCTGTTTTTTTGGAGGCCAAGCGGAAGGGGTCAATTGTGGAGCTGTTCTCCTGCGCCAGTATCGGGGATTGCTATTAGTGTTCAGCTGCCTGAGGAACAGACTAGCCCCATATTTTTTTTTGAAAAGCAAAAATACTTTCCGGTCCTTAAATAATCCTGAAATAAAAATTTAACTTGTTTCATGGTAAACATTGGATTTTTCATGAGCTTAATGATGCTTTCCGTCAGTTAGTGGGAACTGACATAGTGCATCAGGACTTAGACTCAATTATTTGTTGTATCTGGTCAGCCACCCAGCACAGGGTAGGGTACGGGAGCCTAAATTACGCTGATTGACCCAAGCCGGAAATAGACACAATGCGCAAAAAGATGGATAATCCATTCATGTAAAATAATGTCCTCCCGGGATCCTTTCACTTTAAATGACCTTGAGGTTTCCCGTTCCGGGTTCAGTTTTCCGGGCAGACTTTAAAATTTGCTTCTGATGTGCCGCTAAAGGATATACATATTAAATTGAATAACTGCTTACAGGTAGTGGAAGATGAAGAGCAGAAAAGCAATATCTTTAAAGGATGCCCGTAGATGTTTTAAGGCTATGGTCAGCTGGTTTTCCACCGATTTTTGGCTGATGCCCAGGCGGTCAGCAATCTCTTTATTGGAAAAATGTTCTATCCTGCTCAAACGGAATATCTGATGGCATCGCCCCGGTAACTGGCTTAGGGAGCTATTTAGTCTTTGTTGAAGCTCGGAGTCCCGGATCTTTAAATCCCCAAGGTTGATTTCGGTAGAAAAATTATCTTCGCTAATATCTGCCTTATAGACTATCGAGAGTTTTTTTGGTCTCAGGCTTTTGTATACCTGATATTTGATGGATGTAAACAAGAAATTTTTCAGAGCGGTTATCTGCAGTTCTTTCCGCCTGCTCCATAAACTGACAAAAACATTGTGGACTATTTCCAAGCTGCTCTCCTCATCCTTTAACTGCTGTAGCGCTACCTTATAGAGCATTAGCCAATACCTGTCGAAAAGCACATTAAATGCTTTTCCATCATTGTTTTGGACGGCTAGCCAGAGATCAGAATCAGTTTTATTAGACAGGCGCATATTTGGTCGGCTAAAACTATAAAAATAATTGAAAAATTACAGGCTATTAAAGATTTAAAAAAAAAATCATAAAAGTATGGGTGTATGAAGATCTTTTTGGTACTTATATATTAGGACCAAATATTTATCTGAATGATGAACAAAGAAGAGTTTGTTGCACTGTATGAAAAGTTTTTAGATGGAAAGTGTACAGCTGAAGAAATTGACACATTGCAATCCCATCATGATGAAGAAATTCCCTTCACAGGTGATGATCTGCTTTCAGATCCAAGTGATACAGACAGGCTCTATTATATCTTAAAGGAAAAAATCCGGAACAGTATTCCCGATCAGCAGGCCTTTGTTTTACGCGGCAGGTTCAGGCTGTTAAAAATTGCTGCAGTAATCCTTGTCATTATAGCTGCCGCGATATCCTTCATGGTGCTGCAAAAACCTGCTACTGATACCAAAGCCGTTCAGGTGGTAAAAAACAAAGGTTCAAAAATTATTCCAGGTGGAAATAAAGCCTATCTGACAACAGCAGACGGTAGCGTGATCACCCTGGACGGTCTTAAAAACGGAAGAATTTCTTTACAGAACGGAATAGAGGTCAATAAAATAAATGATGGACTGATCCGGTATAACAAGGCTGCAGTTGTTGCCAATAATGGCGATGCAGTTGACTACCATACCATAACCATTCCCCGGGGTGGGCAGTATCAGCTGGTACTTTCAGACGGGACCAAAGTATGGATGAATTCTGCTTCTACGCTAAAATATCCGGTAAGTTTTGCTAAAAACGAGCGTATCGTCCGGCTGACGGGCGAGGCCTATTTCGAGGTGGCAAAGGATAAGGCAAAACCCTTTAAGGTCAGTGTGGATGATCTTGATGTCAAGGTTCTCGGAACCCACTTCAATGTGATGGCCTATAAGGACGAAAATGCGATCAGAACAACCTTGCTGGAAGGCTCGGTCCAGTTAAGCACAGGCAACAGGCAGGTTATGTTAAAACCCGGTCAACAAGGTATGCTCAGTTATGGTGCGACATCAATAGATGTCCGTGGGGTTGATGCCGAAGAAGCTGTCGCCTGGAAAGAGGGGTATTTTGTTTTCGATAATGAAGATATCCACACCATCATGAAGCGCATCGCAAGATGGTACGATGTAGAAGTGGTATTTCCGCAAAACTTTAAAAGGGCAAATTTCGGTGGGACGGTTTCCCGCTTTAAGGATGTTGCCCAGGTTTTAAAATCCCTGGAACTGACAGGTTCCGTTCATTTTCAAATTAAGGAAAGGAGGATAATTGTGATGCCATAAATATCATTTAGGTTATCATGTTGTCCTTATCAAGACCGAATGCAGTGGAATTGCATCCGGTCTATAGCCTTAAGGGCATAAGGAAAACATAATCAATAGTTCGAACAATCAATCATAAATTTATCCTTAACCAAATGTATAAAAATATTGGTGCATTTTCGTGCACACGGAATTTCCGTTCATTCTATAAATTGTTGCTCATTATGAAATTGATAGTCATATTGTTGACTGCCTCGTTTTTGCAGGTAAGTGCGTCTGGATACGCACAAAAAATCAATATTTCCGTAAAAGATGCTTCATTGAAAAGCATCTTTAAGAAATTGAGGAAGCAGAGCAATTATAATTTCCTTTACGACAGCGATATGCTGGACAGGGCTAATCCGGTAAGTCTTTCGCTCCAGAACGCTCCTGTGTCAGAAGTACTTGAAAAGTGCTTCGAAAACCAGTTGCTGACTTATACCATCAATCAGAATACCGTAATTGTGAAATTAAGGCCCATTCCTGCAGCACGCGAAGTGACTGTAAAAGGAAAGGTCAGCGATCAGGCAGGCGTTGGGCTGCCCGGGGTGACCATAAAGGTAAAAGGAAGCAATACCGGAACGGTTACCGCTACCGATGGTTCCTTCTCATTAAAATTAAACGATGCGGATGCTGTGCTGATTTTCAGCTATCTGGGCTTTGCAAGTCAGGAAGTGGAGCTGAACGGCCGTTCGGAGCTGAACATTGTTTTACTTGCCCAGCCCTCTGCACTTGATGAGGTTGTTGTAATCGGCTATGGAACGCAGCGCAAAGGCGACATTACAGGGGCAATATCTTCTGTTTCTGCCGATAAGTTAAAAGACCAGTCGGTAGTCAACCTTCAGGGTGCACTACAGGGAAAAACGGCCGGCGTCCAGATCACCCAAAACTCCGGCGCCCCGGGTGCCGTTGCCCAGGTGCGCATACGCGGGCTGACTTCGATCAATAACTCAGATCCTTTATACGTGGTCGACGGGATTCCCCTTACCTCAAATGATATCAACATCATTGATCCTGCAAATATCGAATCGATCGATATCCTGAAGGATGCTTCTGCCCAGGCCATTTACGGTTCCAGGGGAGCAAACGGTGTGATCCTCGTTAAAACCAAAAAGGGCAGGGACGGTGAAGCATTGATTACTTTAAGTTCCTATCAGGGTGTAACCCAGGTACGCAAAACATTGGACATGGTAAGTGCTTCGGATTACGTAATGCTAAATAATGAGGCCTATACCAATGCAGGCCGTACATCGCCTTTTGAAGGTCCGCCTTCAAGCTACACCTCGACCACCGACTGGCAGAAAGAACTGTTCCGTACCGCCCGTATGCAAAATTACAATGTGGCAATCAGTGGTGGCAGTAAAAACTCCACCTACAGGGTTAGTGGTGGCTATTTGGACCAGGATGGGACTATCATTGGATCGGATTATAAAAGGGTAAACTTATCCAATAACCTCACTTTTAATCCAAAACCAGGTCTTGAGTTTGGGGAAAGCCTGGCCTTCAATAAATCAAGGTCACATAATGTTGCCACCGATTTTGGAGCGAATATTGTAAATGACGCGCTTGCACTCGATCCAACAATACCTGTGAAAGATGCGAACGGCAACTTTACGGCAACCAAATATTCGGACATTATCAATCCGTTGGCCAGGATCCATTATATATCCGATAATAACCCTTACAATCAGTATGGTTTACTGGGCAGTGTTTATGCTCAGTTCAAACCTATTAAGGGGTTGACCTTGAAATCATCATACAGTGTTGACCTGAAATTCAGTGATAATAAGCGCTTTACCCCAAGCTATAATGTGGCGCCAAATTTTAACAACCCCAATCCCAGCGTTTACCAGCAGAAAGACCAGGCTACCAACTGGACATGGGACAACACCGTAGCTTATGAGTTTACACTGAACAAAGACCATCATTTTGATCTGCTTGGGGGTATCTCAGCACAGCAGTTTACCTACAATTACCTTAATGGGTCCAATCAGGGACAGCCGGGAAATGACCCTTATCTGCAATATCTGGATGGCGGTATAAGTAACCAGGTAGTTGGCGGGAGCCAGCAGCGTTGGGACCTGCTCTCATATCTGAGCCGTCTGAATTATAATTACAGCGGGAAATATTTCTTGACCGCTACCTTCCGCCGTGACGGTTCTTCAAAATTTGGTGCAAACAACAAATATGGTAATTTTCCATCCGGATCGGTAGGGTGGCTTTTAACAAACGAATCCTTTTTTCCAAAAAACAATGTCCTTGGCTACCTGAAACTTAGGGGAGGATGGGGAGTAGTAGGAAATCAGGCCCCTGTTGGATATTATGATTATTCGGCCAGGGTCAATACCAGCTATTATGCTTTCGGTATACCGGCCACTTCGCAGCCAACGGCAGGCCCCGGCGGCCTGGAAAATCCGGATCTCAAATGGGAACAGGTAAAACAATGGAATGCAGGATTCGATTACCGTCTTTTTGGTGACCATGTCAGCGGTTCATTCGACTATTATGACAAAACAACCAAGGACATGCTTTTAAACCTGAACATATTGTCTGTTTCAGGTTTTACCCAGAGCCCTCCGCGCAATGCAGGTGTTATGCAGAATTCCGGGATTGAATTTTCGATGGATTACAATGGCAAGCTTAACGATGATCTTAACCTTGATGCCGGCTTCTTTTTTGCAACGATCAAAAACAGGGTACTTGAGCTGAACCAGACAGGTATAAAACTCTATAGTGGGAATATCAAGCCCGGCCAGACCGAACTTACCCAGGTAGGCCAGTCGGTAGCTTCCTTTTATGGTTATGTCGCTGATGGTATCTTCCAGAACCAGCAGGAGGTGGATAGCCATGCCAGACAACAAACGGGCACTGCCCCGGGGGATATCCGTTTCGCAGACCTGAACGGCGATGGGGTGATAGACCAGAATGACCAGACTTTTCTGGGTTCACCGATACCCAAACTTACCTATGGCTTCAATATAGGGGCAAGTTATAAAGGATTTGACTTTAAAGCCTTTTTCTCTGGTGTTTATGGCAATAAGATCAATGCTGCTTACAAGTATTATACAGACGGGTTCTTCATTTCCAACTATAACATGGAAACAGAAGCGCTGGGCAGATGGACGGGGCCGGGAACAAGCAATACCCTTCCGCGCCTGATCGCAAGCGATCCGAACAACAACTCAAGGGTGTCCAGTTTTTACCTGCAGAGCGGTTCTTACCTGCGCCTGCAGAATGTGGTACTGGGTTATACCCTGCCTAAAACAGTGCTGGATAAACTGAATATCAAAAATCTGCGCTTTTATTTATCGGCACAGAACCTGCTTACCTTCACAAAGTATACCGGATATGATCCCGAAGTGGGGCAGCAGTACAGTGGCGCCGGTGGTACCCGGGATATCGGTATAGATGGTGGCAATTATCCACAGAGCAGAACGATTTCTGCAGGCCTTAACCTATCATTTTAATAGAAATTCAATTTTGAATAAAGAAATATGAAATATTACTATTTAATCCTGAGTGCTGTATTAATGTTCAGCCTCGGTGGATGTAAGAAGTTTCTTGATGAGACACCAACTGCTCACCTATCAACGGGTAACTTTTATAAAACCAGTGATGATGCCGTGCGTGCGGTGAATGATGCCTATAGGCAGCTGAAAGACCAGGCATATGGTGGATATTCACCAACTTCTTTTGGGGATATCATGGCCGATGATGCAAACAAGGGCGGAGGCGGTGCTTCTGACCAGGGGCTGATCCAGGATCTTAAGCTATTTACGGCCAGGGCCGATAACGGATATGTGTTCAATGCCTGGAGGGATAATTATAAAGGGGTTTATCTCGCGAACCTGGTATTACAGAAAGTGCCTTCGATTGAGATGGACCAAAGTTTGAAAAGCAGATTGCTTGCAGAGGCTTATTTTCTGCGCGCATATTACTATCTGCACCTGGTGAGGCTTTTCGGCAGGATTCCCATGGTTACCGAGCCGATAGACAATGGAGAATATAATATTAAACAGTCTGAAGAAAAGGATATTCTGGCATTGATCGAAAAAGATTTAAATCTTGCCATTAACGACCTGCCCGAAAATAGCAAACAGGCTTCGGCAGACAAAGGAAGGGCAACTAAGGGAGCAGCCCAGGCCTTACTACTGGAAACTTACATGTGGCAGAAAAAATGGCCTGAAGCCCAGCTTTTGGGGGATCAGATTATTTCTTCCGGTGAGTACCACCTGACTGATGATGTTACGAAAATCTGGACACTGGCTGGTGAATTTGGCCCTGAGTCTATATTTGAGGTAAATAATGCAACAATTCCGGGCAGGAATGTTGGTAATCTGCTTAATTTGTTCAATGCACCGAGGAATACCTGGGGTTATGGATTTACCGTGCCTTCCAAATCCCTTGTAGATGAATTTGAAAGAGGTGATCCAAGGTTTGGAGCCACGGTCATTGTTAACAATCAGGTCATGCCAGATGGAACCACGGCCAATACAAGTGGCAGTGAAACGGGTTACTGGAACAGGAAATACTGGCTGGCCCTTAGTGAGATCCCCACAAATAATGGGGGCGGTGCAGGAGATGGTCCGACCAACGACAGGGTATTCGGGCTGGCACAGGTCATGTTATGGACCGCAGAAGCTTCTTTCCACAATGCCGCAATACCGCATGCCACAGATCTGGTGAACCAGATCAGGACCAGGGCAAGAAACAGTGGCGGCAATACCGATCAGACGGTACTTCCCACTTACAGTACGGTTACGCTTAACAATATTTACCACGAGATGCGGGTGGAAACCGCGCTCGGCGAACACCGCAGGTTTTATGAACTGGTTAGAACGGGAAGGGCCGCGGCCCTGCTGCCCAATTTCACGGCGGGAAAAAATGAACACATACCGATCCCTCTGACCGAAATTCAGTTAAGCGGCGGTGTTCTGGTGCAGAATCCGGGATATTAAAGGAAGTCATCCTGAATCTGTTTGAGGGTTTTGTACCTCTGGACAGATTGATTTATATATTTTGGTTAGGGTAATAGGTTAATTTCCTGTTTGCCCTAATCCAGTAAAAAACTAATAATTAATAATCATCTTTAAACACACAAACTAAACAACATGAATTTTTACAGAAACAAACTGTCCCTATTGGTTTACAGCCTGGGGTTTATCTTGCTTACCATTGCGGTGGGCTACAGCACCAAAGCCGACCGTCCCGAAGAGCGTTTTGGCTGGAAACTCGGTACGCAGGCTTTTACCTTTAACCGTTTTACTTTTTTTGAGGCAGTAGACAAAACCGCCAGTTGCAAACTGGATTATATTGAAGCCTATCCCGGACAGGAAATAGGCGGAGGCATTGAAGGGAAAATGGATTACCATATGGAACCTGCAAAAAGGAAACAGGTCCTTCAGCTGCTCAACAAACACCACGTTAAAATGGCTGCATTTGGGGTGATCGGTGCAGATAGTGAAGCGGAATGGATCAAGATATTCGAATTTGGCAAGGCAATGGGGCTTGAAACCATTACTGCCGAGCCCAACGAAAAAGATATGCAGTTGCTTTCTGATCTATGCGATAAATATAAAATCAATGTGGCCATCCACAACCACGCAAAGCCTTCCAGATATTGGAACCCCGATATTATCTTAAATGCCATAAAAGGGAAAAGCAAACGCCTGGGGCTTTGTGCCGATCTTGGCCATTGGGTACATTCAGGCCTCGATCCGCTCGAGTGTATCAAAAAAGCGGAAGGCCATGTATTGCACCTGCACCTCAAAGACCTGAACGGAACAGATGAAAACGCACATGATGTACACTGGGGAACCGGTGCCACCAACATTGATGCAGTGATAAAAGAATTAAAAAGACAGAAATTTAAAGGTATAATTTCTGCAGAATATGAATACAACTGGGATAATAACACGGATGATGTCGCAAAGAGTGTAGCTTACTTCCGTCAGTCTGTCCAAAAACCCTAACCATAAAAAATAAAAAATGTTTTCAATGAATTTTAAAAGATTCCTCCTGCTCGCTGTCTCTATTACAGTTGTCTCTTCTGCTGCCCGGGCGCAGAGCGGACACGGCCCGGAGATGAACAGGTTCACCAAAATAGTATTGGCACAAAAGCTTGAGGAGCCGATGCAGTTTCAGGTATTAAAAGATGGCAGGGTATTATATGCAGAGCGGAAAGGGAAAATAAAGGTTTACAATCCTACCACGAAAAATCTTGATATCATTGCCGAAATACCGGTGAGCACAGAATATGTAGATAAGAACGGGAAAAGGGAAGAAGGGGAAGATGGGCTTCAGGGGCTTATACTGGATCCCAATTTTGCTAAAAACCGCTGGGTATATACCTATTATTCAGTTAAGGGCAGTGAATCGGTCAACAATTTGGTCAGGTACACCTGGGCCGGTGCCAAACTGGATATGGGATCGGCAAAGGTGGTTTTAAAAGTACCCGTACAAAGGGAGGAATGCTGCCATGTGGGAGGGGGGATGTTGTTTGATAAAGACAATAACCTGCTGCTGAGTACGGGCGATAATACTTTTTCAAGATCTTCTGACGGTTTTACCCCTATCGATGAGCGTGCGGGTGAAAGTGCGCGCGATGCACAGAAGTCTTCCTCGAACACGAATGACCTGAGAGGCAAAATCTTAAGGATCCACCCTGAACCGGACGGCACTTACACGATCCCTGAGGGCAACCTTTTTCCAAAGGGAACCGCTAAAACCAGACCGGAAATATATACAATGGGAAACAGGAACCCCTGGCGCATGAGCCTGGATAGCAAAACCAACTGGCTGTACTGGGGAGAAGTGGGGCCTGATGGATCGAACGCATCAGAATCGAGGGGACCGGCATCTTACGATGAATTTAACAGGGCAAAAAAAGCAGGGAATTTTGGCTGGCCTTATTTTATCGGTAACAACCTGCCGTACCGGTATTATGATTTTGCGACGAAAAAATCCGGCGATCTTTACGATCCCCTCCGCCCGGTGAACAACTCTCCCAACAATACCGGCCTGACCGTTCTACCTCCAACCGAAACCTCTTTGGTATGGTATCCCTATGGTGCTAGTGAGTATTTTCCCTTAATGGGCAGTGGCGGTAGAAGTGCCGTGGGCGGTCCGATATTCCATCAGAACGATTTTAAAGGAGCCGGGAATGTTTTTCCTGTTTATTACGAAGGCAAATGGTTCATTACCGACTGGGTCCGCGGGTGGATCCTGGCTATCACCATGGATGAGGAGGGGAATTACAGGTCTATGGAACATTTTATGCCTGAACTTACCCTTAAGGGGCCTATTGATATGAAATTCGGTCCTGACGGAAGTCTATATATACTCGAATATGGCAATGGCTATTTTAAAGATAACCCCGAAGCCGAACTGATCAAAATAGAATATAACGGCGGAAACCGCAAGCCTGTTGTTCAGGTGGCTGCCGATAAAGTTTCAGGCGCTTTACCATTAAAAGTTAAATTGTCGTCAGCCGGAACAAAAGACTACGACGGTGATGTTTTAAAATACGAATGGCGTATTACGAAAGATAAAGGGCTTAAATCAGTATTTAAAACTGCAAATCCCGAATTACAGCTTACCGCTGCGGGTGTTTATAAGGCAACATTAACGGTTACCGATCCTTCGGGGGCAAAAAACAGTAAATCGGTGGAAATTTCTGCCGGTAACGCAGCCCCTGTAGTGAAGTTCGGTTTTGTAAAGGGAAATTCAAGCTTTTACTTTCCGGGAAACACCATTTCTTATGCCGTAGGGGTAAGCGATAAGGAAGATGGAAGTTTAGCAGATAAACGGATTGTCCCCTCGCAGGTTTCAGTATCCATAAATTACCTCTCAGAGGGTTACGACATGACCACGATCGCGCAGCACCAGCAACGTTTTGATGCTGCTGCACAGTTTGAGATTGGAAGGGCTTTGATGAAAAAAAGTACCTGTAGCGCCTGTCATGATCTTACCGCGAAATCTTTAGGCCCGCCATTTACCCAGGTTGCCATAAAGTATAAAGGTGACAAAGGGGCACAGGAGCGCCTGGTAAAAAAAGTAATCAACGGTGGATCGGGTGTCTGGGGAGATGCAATGATGCCCGCGCATGCCACTTTGCCCCCAAGCGAGGTCAATGCGATTGTAAAATATATCCTAAGCCTGGGAGACAAACAGACTGCCCCAGATAACCTGCCGGTCAAAGGTTCATATACCACAAATGTTCCGGCCAATGCGGCCAATAAAGGCAGTTTTATTTTCAGGGCAGCATATAGGGATAAAGGAGTTGGAAAGCTTGCCCCGCAATTCTCTGAAAACATTGTGGTGCTGCGTAACCCTTATGTCCCTGTAAACGAAAGCAATGGCAACAGTGGCTTTACCTTTAATAACGACAGGTCTGTAGCAACTTCATCAGAGAATGGAGCTTACCTGCTCTTGCGGAAACTCGATCTCACAGGACTTAAAACTGCTGAAATCCTGGGTGATGTGAATGGTATAGTGGAAATCCGCACCGGTTCACCCCAGGGAAAAATACTGGGGCGTACAACAGTTGAAAAGAAAGGTGAAAATATTATCGGTCTTGACAACATTAAAGGGGTATTTGATATTTACTTTGTTTTTTTAGAGAAAGGGTCCAACCTCAAGGGGATCAATTTTGATATTAAATAACTCCTGAAAACAGGATCGCGTGAAACGGATCATATTCCGATAAATCACAGATCTTTTCCATATCCAGGGAAATGGCAGTAGAAAACAAACTGTTGCCATTTCTCCTGATTGGACTTGTCAATCATAGTTTGTTGCCAAACTATTTGTCTTTAAATCTTAGGCATCAATTACTGGAACAACAAGCGAAATTCCGGTGTCCCTGATCCTATAGCTGTAACCAAAGCGGGTATTGACGTTACAGGATAATCCGGACCTTAAGATTGCCCATATTGGTGGAAAAGTATAGGATTAAGCATTGTTCTTTCGAAAGACTTATCAATAGGGTGTTTTCGACACCAGACTGTAGGTGTCCCATAGATCGGATCCTGCCTCTTTTTACCTTTTTGATCTTCTGCTCTGGTCCAGCGAAATCCCTTTCAAGTCTAATATCAATACCGTAGGTTTTATTGAAGCAAGATATTGTTCCGCAATGAAATAGCAGATTTTACTTTCACCGCGGCATTATTTCAGAAGTTTAAGTAGAATAAAAGTGTCAGAAAATGCATGAAAAGTGCTAAATCAATCTGTTGAAAATTTGTGTTCTTTGCGATTGCGAAAACAAAAAACCGTACTTATGATTGATAACAACAATATCACCACCATTCTCGTTCTTCTGACCATTGCTTCTCTCTTTTGCCGCTTGTTTTTGTAATCCTGATAAAAAGGAACCCAACTGTTACTTTTTTTGTCCTCTTTCGATGTGGATAAGGTGGAGCTGAGCCGGCATGGATGCTTCGGTAGAAGTTTGTACTGCTCGGGGAGATATGATTCAATTTTACTTTTTGATCTTCTACTCTGATGTGGGCAGTCCCTCCTTTAAATATCATAAGCCCTAAAGAAATCAGCTATCGTTTCCAACAGCGGAATCATATCGGTTTTATTTCACTGTTGCAGATATTTCAATATTGAAGTACGATAAAAGTATTAAAAATTGCACGAAAAGTGCTAAATCAACCTGCGAAAAGTTCTTGTTCTTTGCAGTATTGGAAACAAAAACCTGAACTTATGATTAATAAAACAAATCTCGCCGTTATTGTCCTACTGATTGTTTGTATCAGTGGTTGCAAGAAAAACAGATCTAACCAGACTGAAGTAGATGCTGACCTTAAAGTCTATCTTGATGAAGAAAAAATAGAAAATTCCAACCTGTTAAAATTCGATTCACTTGATTATGTCGGTTTTACAGGAAGAAACCTTCCCGTCTTTGAAGCTATGCATGATGCCCAGGTACATGTGGAATGGAGCGGTTTTGACGCTGATAATTTAGCCAAGCACGAGTCTGATCTACTTAATTATTATAATTATCTCGCAATTGGGGATGGCGTTATTGCGCACCCTATTAGAATTGCAAATGGACAGTGGACTGCTGTTGTGGCCCTTTCGCAATCAACTGTAGCAGGTAGTTTTACCAAAAGGCTTACTGCACTGGTTACCGTGGCGAAATGGAAAAACGGCAAGATTACCGAAGAATATTTATTTAGCCGGACTGATGGGGCAGATAGCAGCCGCCTTAAATCTTATTCAACTACCAATAACTATACTTCTGCCAATTATACTTCTCCAACCGGAACCGACCGGGAGCGGTTGGCAGCCTATATTGCCATGGATGATTCGGAGAAGAGAAATTTAACGACTTTTGACAACCTCGATTTTATAGGCTGGACACAGCGTAACCTGTCGGTGTTCAATAGTGCACATGACGAAAATGTTTATGTGGAATGGAGCGGTAATAACGCGACCAGCCTGAACAAACATACTGCTGACGCGGAACGTGTCTTTACTTTTCTGCAGCCCGGTGATGGTGTAACCTCCCATCCCGTTAAAATTGCCCAGGGAGACTGGACTGCGGTAATCGGGTTAACCTCAAGCACGAATGCAGCTACCTCGGCGAAGACCATCGGTGCATTGGTTACCATTGCGAAATGGAGAAACGGAAAAATTGTCGAAGAATATTTGTTTAACCGTACAAGTTCTGCAGAAAATAGTCTGCTCAACAGTTATAGATAAAGAATGGATACCTGATCCAGGGGCAGGGCTCTATTTTTTTTGGTGAGAATGGTGCCTGTTTTAAAATTATAAAACAGGCATCATTTCTTTAGGGCCGGAAATAAGGTAAACACTTTAATCGCCCGTTTGAAAAAGATGCCATACCTATAATTTCTTTTGTGGAATATCTGATGAAATTCCATTTCCTCCGATTGCAAAAAAAATAATAAGCGGGATAATGGATTTGCCTGGCAAATAAAAGTTGGATGGCAATGGTTCTTTATAAAAAATAATAAAGGGAGGTTGCTTTTGACAGGTTTTGTCCGCAATGGTAAAAAGGGTAAAACTGTAATAGTCAAATATGGAAGAAGAATTATTGTTGTTTATTAAGAAATGCCAAAATAATGAGAGGAAATCACAACAATATATTTATAAAAACTTTTATAGCTACGCTCTTGGCATATGTCAGCGCTACACCAAAAATCGTGAGGAAGCGGTCGCTGTACTCAATCTGGGCTTTCTAAAAATATTTACCAATATCAACCGGTTTGATCATACCAGGAGCTTTAGGACATGGCTGAGACGGATCATGATAAATGTTTCCATCGATAATTATAGGGCAAATATCAACTCCGTTTATTTTCTCGAACTGGATCAGGTCAATGATATTTATGAGGTAAACCAGTGTGAAAGTAATTTAAACTATTCTGATCTATTGGAGATGGTCAGGAAGCTTCCAAGGGCATACCAGGCCGTATTTAATCTATTCGCAATTGATGGGTATTCACATGAAGAGGTTGCAGAATGTCTAAATATCAGTGTAGGAACGTCTAAATCCAACCTGCACAAAGCAAGGAAAAAGCTTAAGGATATGATTAATGGAGCAGATAAATAATCCGGTAGGCCATATCTGGTTAAACTTTATCAAACTGCCCTATCGGTTTAGAAGCTTGTTTTTAGGTTACATCCTAAAATTGGTCATGTCCGGGCCAGATAAAAATGGATTATGAACTCAATTTGATGAAGGGTATTACATTGCTGGATACTTGTTTTGAAAATCAGGCGATCCATGTACACGCTGGTCAGGCTGTGACAGGAACTATGAACACCACTGCCCCAGGTTTATTTATTTATACATAGGGAAAAATGGATATAAAAGCATACTCCCTGAGCGCATCAGGTATCTAAATTATACAATGGCAGGTTTGCCGTTGTAATGAAATGCCCCCCTTCATCTCTTCCGTACCTAAAAGATGCGCGGTTGCCATAACTGTGCTGCAACCTTTGCTCTATGCTGGAAAGTCCGGTATGAAGTCCGGTATCATTGATGCCGGCACTGATCAGGTTTTTGGTTTCGATCAGTAGGGTGTTGCCTTGGGCTGATACTTTTATCTCTCCTGGATCATCTGGTAAGCTAAGGTTGCCATGCTTGAGCATGTTTTCTGCCAGTGACAACAGTATGAAGGGAATGACTTCTGCTCCGCTGTTTTTGTGATCATAAATGAAACTGATATGCGTCTGTGATTTCCTGATCCTGGTAAGGTTCAGCAGGTTTCCGACCTGTTCTATTTCAATGTGCAGCGGTATTTTTTCTGGTCCGCGTTCGCTTGCAAGCGCATAACGCAGCAGTTTGGACAGATAAAGGACTGCCAGTGCAGCCTTAGGCTCTGAGAGCCTGGTGCGATCATGGATATAGCTTAGCGTGCTTAGCATGAAGTGCGGGTTGATCTGGGCGCGTAGGTAGGCGTTCTTGGCTACCGCAAGTTCCAGGGCAAGCTGCTGTTCGTTGAGCTCCTTCTGGATAGCTTCTTTCTCAAATTTAATGGCTTTCTTGTCGGCTTTTTTGCTGTTCCGGTAAAAAAACAGGGCAGTACCTATACCCATGAAATATATTCCGCGCCACACTGTGGCACCAACGAAGATCTGGTCCAGTTTAAATTCTCCAAAAAAAGCTTTGCCGGCCATCATTCCGAGTACCCGGTCGGTAAAATTGCTTATTGTCAGAAAAGTTAACATTGCGGCCGAGATAAGCAGTAGCAGTATCGGATATTTTTTTTTGTTTCCACCCGCGGTGCAGGGTAGGATGCAACCGGCGATAAGGTATGATAATGCGATGTTGATAATGTAGTGAAATATATAGTTTCCCTTATTGGAAAACTTTCCGGTAAGCGTCCAGAGTGCAAGGGTTTCATAGGTTATAAAGCATAACCAGAATATCACGTGCAGACGGTAACGATGGATATATTTTTTTATTTTTTCCATGTCGGTTCGGGATTTGGCCACGGGGATTCCTCATTTGGCCACGGGCGGTCTCTTAGGGGTTTTTAGGGGGCTAGTTTCCTTTCATGAAAACAAAAAACAGCCCCAGACTGAGCAAAAAAACAGTGTTTATTTTTCGCTCCAATTCAGGTAGTAAACGTCTTACAACAGATCCTACTACAACGACGATCACCTTGATAACGACTTCTCATACCAGCCAGTCGGGTGTTCAGTAGCGTTACTTTCTTTTCGTCTTTAGCCAGATGCGGTTGACCCAGTCCAAGAACTTGGCGTTGTAATTGGGGGACATGAGCACGTTGTATTTGCCAGCATTTACCATGTTCCCCGAAATGGCTTTTACATGGCCGGAGTTGATAATGTAGGAGCGTTGGATACGGTAAAAGTTTATACTGTCCGCGAGTTTCTGTTCAATTTCGGTAAAGGTCATGTAGACGGAGTAATAGTTTTCCTGCGTATAGATGTAAACATTGTTGTTGGCCCCCTGGATGTAGGTGATGTCATCTTTTAAAACCCTGGTGAGTGTGGTCTTCTCGGGATCGGTGCGCAGGAAGAAGGAATCATCTGTTTCCTCCTCTAGCGTGATCGGGGAGAAGAATTCCTTGAGCACGGCTTCTGTTCCTTTGGCAAATTCAGGTAGGTCAAAAGGTTTGAGCAGGTAGTTTTTTACCCTTAGGCCAAAAGCATTTACGGCGTAGTCAGGGTATGAGGTGGTAAAGATGATGTGGTGCGGGCTATCCCTCAGGCTTTCGGCAAGGTTTATGCCTGTGAATGACGGCATGTCAATGTCGGAATAGATCAGGTGCGGGATTTTTTGCTGTGACATTTCTGCCAGGGCTTCCAATGGATCGGTATAGGTGTTGGTGAGTTCCAGCCTCGGCATCCTGCCGATATAGTCTCCAATGGTACGGATTGCTCCGTGCTCATCGTCAACGATGATACAGGGGATGATCTTTTTCATATAAGTTAGTTTAGGTATTAGCTAATGTAGTCATTATTCTTTGTGGGAATGTTTTTGTAATAACAATGATATGTGAATGTAGTTTTTGCATGATGCGATCCGTATCGTTATTAATATGGGCAAAAGGATTAACGAAGGGTTTGAGGATTTTATGCGGTGTAGGAATTTGGGAGCCAGGTTATTCTGGTTGTTTAAGGAGCTAATTCAAATTTATACTTTTTTTGGCGCTAAGTTTCCGGCTGATATTTTGTTGCTGGGAAGGGTCTAAGCCTGTGTAATAGCCTGCGCATAACTGAGGCTGTTTATAATTGATCCGCCGAGTTATATTTTGTTATCTGTTTTGGCTGTCCCCTGCGGACCGGGCCATCTGCTGTATCTTTTGTTCCAAAAGGATGCCGCGTCTGTCCCTGACAGGGAAGATTTCTGACTAATGGAATATTATCCTGTTTTTTTGTGGCAATACAAAAGCAGATCAATATAGCAATTTTGGCAACATGCCCATAGGTAGCTGACCGTGTGGTCCGCCAGATCTTTAAAGTTTTACTCACTCACTTCCATTTTGGATCCCTTTTAAAAGGCGCTCCTCCAGCTTAACAGATTTTCTGATCTGGCTTGGCAGGAAGAAATAAAGAAGGTTAGTACTACATGATTATAGATTTGTATATTCAGATTAATATTTTTAGATATCCTACTTTATTTTTGTTAGGTGCTGTAGGATTGGGAACAAGAATGAATTGTTGGTCTGTGAATGTATAAATTGTTTATTTGGAATTGATCTAAATAATTTTAACTTTGCCGCTCAATATCCAGGAAATTGTCTGAAGCAGAGAAAATAGATCAAAAGCAGGTGCTCCGTGTAAATGGTGACACTTTCGAGCTGATTTATAAACAGTTCTGGAAAAAACTTTATTATCTCTGCTATCAAAAGATCGGGGACAGTGAGATCGCGCAGGACCTGGTGCATGACCTTTTTCGCTCGGTATGGGAGAGGCGCGGAGAACTCATCATTACCGATTCCATTGAAAAATATCTGGTCCGTTCCATCAAATACAAAATATCTGGTTACTTTCGTGAAAAGATCCAGCAGGAGAGAAACCTTGGGGAATCCCAGCTTTATGTGCGGGAATCTGAATCGGTAACCGAAAAACAGGTTGCTTACAGTTTCCTCTCCCAAGAGCTTAAGGTGCTGGTAGAGCGGTTGCCCGAGCGCTGCAGATTGATTTATAAGCTGAGCCGTGAGGATGGGTTGAACAACCGGGAGATCGCTGCTTCTTTACTGGTTTCAGAAAAAACCGTGGAGAGCCAGATCACCAAGGCAATGTCCTATATCCGCCAGAGGCTTGGCCAATACAAAAATGAATGAAGCCCAGACTATCCTGTTATTGTAACCGTCTTCTGTTTTTATGTCTGATTGCAAGCCTGATTGTGAACTGTAGGTCAGGCGTGCAAAAGAAATCCACAAAGGGAAAATACCTGCTGCTGATCAATGGAGAAAAAGGTTCCAGAGAACATGACAGTATGATCTGGTTTGATTCACTGGATTCATCCCTTGTGTTGCATACCGGTCAGGGAACGGCCATCAATGAGCGTCTAGGATCAGCTGTTATCCCGCAGGATAGTTTTCTGCTCAGTATGGACAAAAAGACCGGAACGCTGGAGAAATATCCTTATTCTTTCGATGGGCTGAGCGAAAAGGGAAAGCTCACACTTGGAGAATTTGAATATATCTCTTTTACCACAATGATTGGTCACGATCAACTTTACATCAGTGGGCGTGGCAGGAAAAATATATCTTCTTTTGCAGTGGTGGACACCAAAGATATGAAGGTAATCAGGCGTGGGAAATTGGCATTGCCTGTTGCCAGCGGTCAAAATCCAAGTGATAACTTTGGTGTTTTAAAGGGGAACCGGTTTTATGTGGGTTATAGTTCTTTCGGTGAAGATTATGACCATTGCAGTGATACCTCATATCTGGCTGTGATGGATTATCCCTCTTTAAAGCGGATTTCACTGGCCAAAGATACTAGATCGGCCTTCCCCGGTGCAGGGGTAAACGGCCTGTTCAACTATTTCCAAGGTGGTGACGGGGCAATGTATATACTCACCTCGCCTGTGTTTTATCATGGCAACCATCCCACCGCCCCTACGGCTTTTTATCGCATTGGTGCCGGCAGGTCGGGCTTTGATCCAAGTTATTTTTTCGATCTTTCTTCAAAACTGGGGGGAGTGCATCTATTGGGTATCACGCAGGCCGGTGGAAATCAGGTGATCCTCTCGACGACCGCTTTTCCCAGTACAGGGAAAGGTGATTATTATCTGGCTGACGTGAAAAGAAAAACACTGAAACTTTTGCTTAAAGACCGACTTCAGCCCAACTTCGTATGGGGTACGAGCGGTTTTTATGATGGAGTGCACGCCAGTTTCATTGTCAATGAAAAACAGGGAGAATCCAGGATATACGTTTTTGATGTCAAAAAAGGGAATCTGAGAAAAGGACCTGCCATCCGCGGGGCGGTTTCCCCGCTATCTTCCTTTTTAATGCTCCAGCCTTCCTAAAATGATCAATTTAAGGTCTATCTTAAATTAAACTTTCAGATTATCAGTAGCTTATATTTTATTTAAAAAGAATCTTAATAAGGCGTAGGGGTAAACCTTTCCACAAGCGACTGTTAAGATAGATGGTCAGATACCCGATAAATAACGATACTTTTCGCAGGTACCACCTGGGCGAATGCACAGCGGAGGAATCTGCTGCGGTTGCAGCCTGGCTGGAAGAAGGCGAAGAAGAGCCTGTTTTTTCTCATGATGTATTGACTGAGCTTAGAATGGAACAGTCACTTTGGGCTGCTATCGAGCAATCGACCGTTCATCATGATTCAAAGCGCAGGAGATTAAGGCTGTTGCACAGCGGTCTGGTCGTTGCCGGAGGTTTTGCGCTTTTGTTTATCTGTGCAGCATTGTATTTTGGTGCCCAGCCTGATGCTGCCGGCTCAAGGACGGTGCTCATCAATAACCTCAGTGGAGGGGTTTCGAAGAGGGAAAATATAGACGGCCTTATTTTTACCGCACTTCCAAAAGGGAATATCAGCGCCAATATCGCACACTCATCGGGCAATGTCACTTTTTGTGATGTAATGCTGATCGAAAACAATTCGGTTAAGGATATCAGCCTGAACTTTGCCTCCAACTGTTCACAGAACGGAAAGGCGCCCAAAAATTTTATATGTAAGAAAGGTGTCACTTATGTGGCCTTGAAGATGAGCAGGATTTCGCCCGATATTATCGTGGTGGACCAGCGCTATATGGAGGACTTTTTGCCCTTGAACCTTGCGATGCAGATTAATAAGGACCTAAAGTCGATCTAATGAAAATAAAATAGGCCGGACTGCTGGTAACAGTACGGCCTGTCCCCGCTGGCGGGGTTAATTTTAACGTATGACAATTAAAATCAATGCAAATTAATAAAATTCTGCTGACGGGGCTTCTATGTGCCGTAAATTTCTTCTCCAATGCACAAAGCACCCAGTTTCGTATTCCCGGAAGAGTAAAAGGAAATGACCGGTTGCCCATCGAAGGGGCTACCATAATGATCCGTTCGTTAAAGGCCGGCACAGTCAGCGCTGCCGACGGAAGCTTTGAGCTTAAGGTTGATAAAGCCGGTTTTTACACACTCGAGGTTAGTGCGGTAGGTTATCAGTTGAAAAAGCAGACTGTGGAAGTTAAGGGCACCGGCGGACAGGATGTTTTTGATGTTGTGCTCATCAGCGATAGCAGGGACATGGAAACGGTGAACGTAAACGGGAAAACAGAAAAAAGGAAACTCACCGAGAGCGGATTCAATGTGACCGGAATCGAGACCAAAGCTCTTGCCAATACCACCGCAGACCTTAACCAGGTCTTGAGCAGGAGTACCGGGATCAGGGTGAGGGAAAGCGGCGGACTGGGGTCTGACTTTAATTTTTCGATCAATGGGCTATCGGGAAAACAGGTGAAGTTTTTTATCGACGGGATCCCGATGGAAAATTTTGGGAGTTCGATGTCGCTGAACAATATCCCGGTCAATTTAGCCGAAAGGATAGAAGTGTACAAAGGGGTTGTTCCTGTTGAGCTTGGCGCAGATGCACTGGGCGGGGCGGTGAACATTGTGACCAATCAGCATGTAAAACAGTATCTGGATGCCAGTTACGGTTTTGGTTCTTTTAATACCCATAGGGCTGCATTAAGCGGGCGCTATACCGATACAAAATCTGGTTTTACCATTAATGCCAGTGGATTTTATAATTATGCGGATAACAACTATCTGATGAAGGACGTGGTGGTCAGACTGGCTGAAGGCAATGTAACCAGGGATGCCAGACGCTTCCATGATGCTTATCGTTCTGCAATGGGACAGGCCGAGTTTGGTTTCCGTGATAAAAAATGGGCCGATGTGCTGCTTGTTGGTGTGCTTTATTCTTCTGGGTATAAAGAAAGGCAGACCGGTGCACAACAGGACCTGGTTTATGGCCGGGTAAATTCTACGGGCAACTTTGTGATGCCGAGCTTGAAATACAGAAAAAAAGACCTGTTTTTCAACGGGCTTGACCTGAGCCTTTTTGCCTCCTACGCAAAAGATAAATCGACCACAGTCGATACTTCTGCCGCAAAATACAACTGGTTGGGCGATGTGATCTCTGTAGATAAGAATTTTGCCGAACAGGGTGCCTTTTCGATCTTTAAGTATACCAATGAGTTTGCGCTCATCAGGGGGAATCTGTCCTATTCCATCAATCCCTCGAACGCATTGAGCCTGAACTATTCGCTCAATGCCGGTAAAAGGACCGGGATCAATACTTATACCGGGGCAAATAAGGATTCAAATCCACTGGATATTCCAAATAAACTTGATAAGGGAGTGCTGGGATTATCTTTCCAGAACCGTTTTTTTGGAGACAGGTTGACTACATCGGTTTTTGCCAAGCAGTACAATATTCACTCTTATATCCGCTCGGCGGTATATTACAATGGTAGCGGCTATGCGAAAGAGGAAGCTGACCAGACCAAAAACTATTACGGTTATGGTATTGCTACGCGCTACCGGTTTTCTGAGGATGCGGGCATCAAAGCCTCTTATGAACATGCCTACCGGCTGCCGGATGTGGAAGAACTCTTTGGCGATGGAATTACCGTACTGGCCAATCCACAGCTAAAACCTGAAGAAAGCGATAACATCAACCTTGGCCTGTACTATAACCATAAGATGGGCGAACACCGGATTTCTGCAGAGGTATCGGGCTTTTACCGTAATGCTGTTGATTTTATCAATGCTGTGCCAGGGGGCGTGTTTTCTTCCTTCACCAATATAGGAAAGGTTAATATCTCCGGTGTTGATGGAGAGCTGAGGTACAGTCACAAAGACTGGCTTTCTTTTACGGTCAATGCCAGTTATATGGATGCCCTGAACGCGGACAAAAGTTCCACCGTATTTGAAGACCGCATTCCCAATCAGCCATGGCTTTTTGGAAACGCCGATCTGGGCGTAGGGAAAAACGATATTTTGGGGAAAGACAGCCGGATCCAGTTCAACTGGTTCAGCCAGTATACCCACTGGTTCTATCTTAACTGGCCGAGCCGTGGTTTTGCAGACGGTAAGAGCCGTATCCCTACACAGTTTATCCATAATGCGACATTTACTTATTCCACCCATCAGGGAAGATACAATCTTTCACTGGAGTGCCGCAACATCTTTGACCAGACAGCCTATGACAGTTTCAGGCTGCAGAAACCGGGAAGATCATTTCTGGTCAAACTGCGCTATTTCATCCAATAATTATAATCTTATCATATACAAACAATCAATTTTAATCATGAAAACAAAATTTCAAGCCATAAACCGACTTGCCCTTGCCGCCCTTGCACTAACCTTAACCGTATCATCCTGTAAAAAAAGCACCGATGGGGAAGAAACAGGGGGAGAGCCGCAGAACGGGAATGCCTTTGCCATTGTTGGTGAGGTGACCAATCCATCAGCGCTTTATTTTCTTACCGCTGGAACTTTGGGCACGGGTTCTGTTACTGCCGTGGGCAAGGGAGCGGAAATTACCGGAGCGGCCCGCCTTTTCAAAAAGGGGTATTATTACACCATTACCAATGGAACACTGATCAAATATAAATATGAGAACAGTCTGCTTTCTTCCGCAGGGCAGGTTGCAGTTACCGGAAGTGCTTTATATTCTTACTGGTTAAACGATGAAACACTGATCGTATGGAACGGTACCACTTCTGCTCCTAATAATGTGATGAGCTACAATATTGTAAATACAGGCAATATGTCGGTAACCAAAAGCGGAAGTTTAAACCTGACCGGCCTGATAACAGGGGATAAGGCAATCTACCTGAGCGGATGTATATTGAGGGGCAGCCGTTTGTATATCCCATATGCTGTTTATAACTCGGAGTGGACTTCACATGATATTTCTTACCTGGCTGCTGTGGATTATCCGGCAATGACCAATTTAACGATCAGCTCTGATACCCGTTCTGCTTACGCAGGATCTTTTTCAAGTGTGATCCCTTCAACAGCTTTATTGAACGGTGATATTTATATGTTGACCAACACAGGTGACAGATGGGCGGTAACACCAAATAAACCTAGCGCTGTTTACAAAATTAAGGCTGGAGAGAATGCATTTGATAGCAGCTACTTTTTTGACCTTTCGGCAATCAGTGCAGGCAACAGGGAATTTTATGGCTTCTGGGACCTGGGCAATGGCAAGGCGATCACACGTATGGGCAAGGCAGAACTATTAAAAACTTTTGAAGACTATTTTGCAACAGATGTATTTGAATATTACCTGGTGGATGTTGTAGCCAAAACAAAAACCAAACTCGATCTGCCATTGAGTAAAGTGGTGCACGCATCACCTGTATTGGTTGAAAACGGTAAAGCTTACATTGCCGTAGCTTCTTCAACAAGCGGGAATTTTGTCTATACCTACGATATTGCTAGCGGAAGCCTGACCAAAGGCCTTGAGATCAAAGGGGTGGATAACGTGAACTATATTTCAAGGTTTAACTAACCGGATGTTCAGAAAAGTAAATAACTGGCTGCATCTATGGCTGGGACTCACCTCGGGACTGATCATGCTCGTGGTCTGCCTGACCGGGGCGGTCTGGGTCTTTGCAGACGATATCAGGGAGCTGACAGGCCCGTCCATGACTGTTGTGCATCAGAATGGGCGGATCATTAGCCCTTCTGAAATAGGAGAAATCGTGCAACGCCTTTATCCCGGAGAGCCGGTGAACAATGTTTTTTATAAGAACGGTTCAGCGGTAGAGGTACTGGTGAAGAAGTGGGGGAAAAATCCGCTTCTTCTTTTTTTAGATCCATATTCGGGCAGGGTTATTTATCAGCGGCCGTTGGAAGACCGTCTGACCTTATTTTTTTACTGGATAGAAAGTGGGCACCGTAACCTTTGGATGCCCTTTAAAACCGGTCGGCTAGTGGTCAATTATGGTACTTTGGTCTTTGTGGTCCTGCTCATTACGGGACTCGTCTGGTGGTACCCCAAGAAATGGAACAGGTCTACGCGAAATAAGAGCTTTAAGATCAAGTGGGATGCAAAATGGAAACGGATCAATATCGACCTGCATAATGTGCTTGGGTTTTATGCCATAGTGATTTTGTTATTGCTTTCGCTCACGGGCATGATCTATGGTATCAAGTGGTATAATAAAGGCCTTTATAAAATTACAGGCGGTGGATCGGTTCCCGAATGGTCGGCGCCGCTTTCCGACAGCACAGGAGTGAAGGGAGGGCTTTCGCTTGAAACTGCGCTAGATAACGTGGTAGAAAGGGTGCAAAAACGCTTTCCGGACGCTGCGGGGTATTTTTACAGGATGCCCGATACTGCAGATGTGAAATCAGCAATTGAGATTGATGTCTACCCGAAACTGAATAGTTATTACGCTAACCAGAGCCTTTGTTTCGACCGTTATACCGCTACGGAGATCAAGCGGGATGCGTATTACTCTGCCAGTTTCGCTGAAAGTGGCACAGCGCTGAAACTTAGGCGGATGAACTATGATATCCATGTGGGGCGTATCCTTGGTTTACCCGGGAAAATTATCGCCTGCCTGGCCAGCCTGATCGGCGCGTCGCTTCCCGTCACCGGATTTATCATCTGGTATAATCGTAAGTTTGGTAAAAAGGGGAAGAAAAGGGAATAGTTTAATATAAAGGCAATAAAAAAAGGGATAATCAAATTCATGATTACCCCCATCTAAATTAACGCTCTCTGGCTTTCGCCGGATGTAGGGCTCTCACCCCCTACATTGCAATTATACGCAAAAATCCATAATCCGGTTTTCTTCTGGTGAATAAAGATTAAAATTGCTGTTTTCCGGATTTCCATCCTGATTTCACATCAGGTTTTTCCATTGCCTGTAGCCCTATTTTTTTTGATTGCAAATATAAAGGACCGTTAATCTGTAAAAGGACTTTCGCGGCATAAGCGCTGCGCTATTTATTCCACGGTTCCTTGTACATCTTAAGCCGGTCCTGTTTTTGCCGGGCAAAAAAAAATATGGCTACTTTAGATCAGACAATCGAAACCGGATATGGAGAAATCTTCCATCGCTCTTTAATTACCGGTCAGTTTATCTTTTTTACCGACGATGGTGACGGTATCATGATGTTTTACCGCAACGATCCTGAGAGAAAACCTCTGGGTGGTTACGGGGCTGAGGAATTATTGATCGGGTTGATCCTTAAAGGTGATTGGAGCTGGGCCAGTGAGGATATGATCTACAATATCCAGTGTATCCTCGAAGCCGGTTCGGATCAGGGTGATCCCTGATCATACCTTATCTCATTGATCAATGGTCCATAACCGTTTTAAGTTTCTCAACACGCTTGCAAAATGCCTGTAATGCCCCGGTCCAGATGAAGCTGACAATTTATGAGGTGTTATCCCGCAAGGCTAGCGGCGATGATTTCAACCTCGACCAACATTTCCGCAAGGGCCAGTTGTGGAGTTAAAAGCAATGTAGAAGCTGGTTTTAAATCTCCAAGAAATCCGCTTCTGATTTTGGAATAGGCGGGGATGTTTTCTGGGATGGTGATATATTGGGTGATTTTTACGATGTTCCTGATATCCATTTTGGCGGATTCAAGGAGTTTGATGATGTTCTGCCAAGCCAGAACTGACTGTTGGGTTATATTCTCGGGGATTTCGCCATTTGTGGTCATGCCCAGCATTCCTGATAAATAGAGCCAGCGGGCATTGGGGCTCACTTCGATCCCATCGCTATAGGAGCCGACTTTAACGGAAATGCCGATATCGTGGATGGTGTTTGAAAGTTGGCTGTACCTTTTGTTTTCTTCGCTTGATGTTTTATTTTCTTCTTTCATGTTTTTAAATGATGTTTTCTTTAAGTGTTTCTTACTGTTAAGGATGATCTGTCCGCGGCTTAATGTGTAAGGCCTTTTGCAAATTCTTAGCCACTTAGTATTCTTTGGTGTTTAGTCGCGGGTTAGGGCATTACCTTACAGCACTTTTTTATTTAGGCGGTAAAAATTTGGGTTTCTTACGGACTGCAAGAGTTTACGGATGCAATGATGTTGAACTGGGTCACCAGTTATTTTTTTGTAAAAATCATATCTGCGGTATAAGGGATCATGGGTTTACAATTTAGCGCTGTTCTTCCCTTTTGTACTTCTTCTTTTAGGTGTAGTGAGTTGGATCGATTTTAAGAAAAAGGCAAAAAAGGGAAAGCAAAGCTAATGTCCGGTAATACCTGTGCGGGCATAACGGCTGCGCCGCCCTGCGGGGTTTATACCGCTGCGGTATTTCCTACCATGCTTTTATTGCTTTCTTTTTTGACCTTTTTTCTTTTGGAAAATCTTTTGAAAAATATGGAGAAGAAGGGAACTGAGATGATTTTTAACTTTAAAAGGTTTGGTGCAGCCAAAAGAATGCATTTAGGATTATGAAACATGATTTTCATCAACGCAAGGAAAACCGCATCGCAGGTGCGCAAGGTAGGGCTTTAAAAAATGAAGCTGAATCGGACAGGCTCTTCGGGGTGAGCAAAAAAATGGCGGATGCGATCCCGATGGGGCAGCCGATTCTGATCGGCCATCATTCTGAAAAAGCTGACCGCAGATACAGGGATAAGATTTCTGGTACAATGAGAAAGTCTGTCGAGGCGGATCATAAAGCGGCTTATTATGCAGGCAAGGCCGAAAGTATCAAAAATAATGATGCGGTTTTTTCGGATGATCCCGATGCTGTGCTTAAACTCGAAGAGAAGCTGGCTGCTTTAAAAGAAATGCAGGAATTTATGAAGGCATCCAATGCCTGTATCAGAAAGAATGATAGGGATGCTTTTTTAAATCTGAAGTTCGGGAATGAACGGATGTGGGAGGAGCTGATACAGCCCAAGTTTGGCGGGCAGGGCTTTGCCCATTTTACCTTGACAAACAATAGTGCCAATATCAGGCGCATTGATAAACGTTTGCAGGTATTAAAAGCGCAGGGATTGACTGCTGCGGTCGATATGCTGATCAATGGTGTTCGTGTTTTTGAAAACCGCGAGGTTAACCGTTTGCAACTGTTTTTTGAGGGGAAGCCCGCGCAGGAGGTGATGGCGCGCTTAAAAGGGCATGGTTTCCGTTGGTGCAGGTCTGAGGGGGCATGGCAGCGGCACATCAGTAATAATGCGCTATATTATGGTAAGATGATCGCAGAGTTGGTGAGGGTCTGATTTGTTAGTTTTAAATCGGGTTTAGGGTCAGTCTTTGACTGTTGAACAATATACGATTGCAACCGGGCTGTTGACGGCCTGGCTGCAATCGTATGTTATTTTGTGGGTAAGTCTGCTGGAAAAAAAATCCTGAAGCTTGTGTCTTGGTGTTTTAGTGAGCTCTTAAGGATCTGGGATTAAGTTTGCGATTGCTTTCTCAAGTTGACAGGAAGTTTTTAACTTTATCGCAGAATGATAGAATGTTCAATTTTATATTTTATCACCAAACAATCTGAATCCCCATGAAACGTTTTCTCTCATTGCTCGCAATAATCAATTTTTATAGCTTTTGCGTTTATGCGCAGCACTTTAATCAGGCAATCGATAAAGATTCGCTTTTGTTGACGATCTACAAAAAGCTTGGGACAGTGGAACGTGTCAATGAATTCAAAAGCTATTACAATTCAGCGGACCAGAAAGGCCAGGAATTTTTACTTTTTATGGGCAGTATGCCCAGCAGCAGTAAGAAAGAACTCGTAGCCAATATCGACAGCAATTATAGAGCTATGCTGGACCTGATTACCGGTTATGGTAAGATTGTACCCAAGGGCTATATTGTCACTATCGAGTTTCAGCCGGCAAATAATGTAATCAGTGCCCCGGCATCCGTGGACATGCAGATCCGCCACAGAAATCCCGATAATTTCAATTCCCTTGAGACTGATCAGGACTGGGGAATGGAATTCGGTTCGGTTAAACTCAAAAAAATGTGCGATCGGCTGAACTGGACGGAAGGGACTTTAAAAAACATTAAAACGTTGCTTGACCGGGCGCACTGTGTTTCCATTGAAAATGATACGGTTGCCGAGATCGGTTTTTCAAGAAGCAGTATGGCCAAATATTCTTACCTGATCTTTAAAAATGATCTGGATGCGGCAACGATCGGTAGGTATAACGATGGCTGCAGCCACATTTATTACAAGAAAAATATCGTTCTGGAATTTATGGGTGGTGCCGTTGGGCCACAGTGTTTTCCCAAAGTCGACTGAGTTTTATGCTGAAATTTTTACGGTGTTTTCTTCTCCCATAGTTTTGGCCTGCTACCGGTTCCGGATAGCTGGCAATTGTTCTGCCGGAGTTTCCGGTGGATCTGGGCTTACGGTTTCCGGTGCTTTTTAAATATTTATATTATGTTTATTTTTTTAAGATCATGAAGAAAATAATTTTGGTGCTGTTACTGGCTATAGCTGGGTTTTCAGGTTATGCACAGACCTATAATGCTATCACGAGTAAAAATAAAACCTATCTCAAAACGCTCAAAGGGGTGGGTTATACTTATAAAAACGGTGTTGTCACCTTAAAAAATAACGGGAGTTACGATCTGGGTACGGTGAGCATAATCGCTTATTCAAAAGTTGATAGTACGTTGTTCGGTATCGCCCTATTTGAAGAAGGCCTCGAAAAAGGGGCGAGGGTTAGGGCTGAAGTTTATTTTACCTCGGGGAGCGGCAATGGGGTGCATGATGTTCTGTTAAAAGATATTGATCAGAAGAATTTGGTGCTGTCTTTCGACAAGGCGGTCAGGGCCATAAAGTGAGATGGAGGGGTTTTGGTCCTGTCAAAAAAGTGGTAAATAAGCTAGGGCGCTGCTCTCCTAAGGAGAGGGGCTTAGTTGACTCATTAATATGCCGTACAATTTTTAAATGCCAGGACTTTGATATTATATGCTTTTGAAACAAAATATATCAATAACTTTCCTAACCGCGTTTCAACGATTTTAATATAGCACCTGTCACCAGCGCACCGATGAGATAATAGGTAATGGTCATGGCTGCTTTTGTATCATTTCCAGCCGTGTGCTTTGGATCCAGGCCCATAGGTTTGGGCAGTCTTACCGCGCCGATCCCTGCTGAAAGGCCAAAAATCACTGCTTTAGGCCAGATCAGGCTGTTTCTTCCACCGATAAGGCTATAATATACCGCATTACCAGCTAAATCCCCTGCCAGGGTGGTAAGGTAAAGGGTTTGCTTATTTTCAATCTGTGAGTCGAAATGAGCGAGCGATTTCTGCAGCGCTTCTTCACCCAGCTCATCAATATGCGGCATATCTTTGCCACTGTTCTTTAACGATTCGTGGAGGATGTTCAGTACTATTGCGCCTCCAAGCCCTGCAATGAGGTTTTTAATTTTTCCCATGATTTAATAGTATAATATTTCTGGCTGATGTCTTAGCTGTGTCCTGCCTGGGCAATGTTCTCTGACGGGCTGTGGAAGGTCTTCTCCTGGTGTATTATCCAGATAGGACTGTTCCATTTATTTCAGGTATCCATTTAGTTTCGATAACTTGCCTAACACTCCTGATTTTTCCTCTTCGCTGTGTTCGGGTGCACCATCCATTGCCTTGACCGTATCGATTGCATAGTCCATAAATCTTTTCACGTTTTCCGATAAGGATAATTTTTCCATTGCTGATATTGTTTGTGCTTTCGATCTACCATAAAGACAAAGCCCTTGATGGAATGGTTTTGATTATATCGTAAATATTATTCCAACCAGTTGTGGATTTGTTTGGAACAGGATTTTAATTACTAAAAATTTTAGTATAATTTTGGTGTGCACTAAGGCAATGGGTTTATGATCAGGTCGTTTGATAAAAGAGCAGAGCAGAAGATTTCGGGGTTTCAGTCCCCTGCGGCAGATTATTTGGAGGGCAGGCTTGACCTTGCCGAAAAACTGGTCATAGATCCGCATTCCACTTTTTATTTTCAGATGCAGGGGGATGCGATGTTGGCTTATGGCATATCGGATGCTGATCTACTGGTCGTCGACCGTTCATTGTCGCCCCATCACGGTGCTATAATTATCGCTTTCATATCCGGGAGTTTCAGCTGTAGGCTTTTTTTGAAGGAGAACGGTTCTTGCCTGCTCGCAAACGATTCTGGTACGGTCAGCGAAACGGAAATCGGTACGCTCCAGGTCTGGGGCGTTGTCACTTCGGTATGCAGGAACGTATTGCCTAAATCATTAAGGAGGGGGAGGTACAGCAATGTTTGCACTTTGTGACTGCAATAACTTTTATGCCTCGGCCGAAAGGCTTTTCCGCCCTGAGCTTAACGGTAAACCTGTGGTTGTCTTAAGCAACAATGACGGTTGCGTAATTGCCAGGAGTGAGGAGGCGAAGGCCTGTGGGATAAAAATGGGCGATCCTGAATTTTTGGTGAGGGACCTGATCAAAAAGTTTGATATCCATGTTTTTTCCAGCAATTATGTCCTGTATGGGGATATGAGCGAGCGGGTAATGCACAACCTCGGCCGCTGGTTCCCACGGCTTGATGTTTACAGTATTGATGAAGCATTTGGCTGGCTTGGCGGGATCGGCGAGCTGGAAAGTTATACGCCCAAGATCCGGGGTTCGGTTATCCGTAATACGGGTATTCCGGTATCCATAGGGGTGGCGCCCACTAAAACCCTTGCCAAACTGGCCAATAAACTCTCTAAAAAAGCTGGAGGGGTAATGGTTTTGGATACTGATGAAAAGATCAGTGCCGCAGTGAAGGAATTTCCTGTGCATGATCTTTGGGGGGTAGGACGCCAATATTACAAAAAGTTTGAAGAGCTGAACATCTCCACTGTGGGGCAGTTGAGGGAAATGCCGGAGATGTGGTTCAAGCAGCATATGACCGTTCTGGGACAGCGGATGTGGAATGAACTCTGGGGAAGGCCGGCGATTCCGCTGGATGCAGTCAGGGAGGTTAAAAAGGGGATTACCGTGAGCAGGTCGTTCCGTAACTATATCGAGCATCCCCAAATCCTTGCCGAGGCCCTGACCTTATATGCGAGCAGGCTTGCTGAAAAACTCAGGGCGGAAAAGTTGCGGTGTTTATACCTGCAGGTTTTTCTTTACACCAATAAGAATAGGGAAGACCATCCACAGCATTTTCCCAGCCATACCCATAAACTGCTGATCGCAAGCAACAGTACCACCGATCTGGTGAGCATAGCGGTACGGGTATCTGCAATGCTTTTCAAATACGGCATAAAATATAGAAAAGCCGGGGTGATCGCCACCGGATTGGTTCCCGAGGGTGAGCTGCAGCTGAATGTATTTTCTCCCCATGACAATGGGAAAAAAGATGTGGTATCCGGGGTGCTTGATAAGCTGAACCTTGCTTACGGCAGGGGTACGCTGCGTATGGCCACGGAAGGTTTTGAGAAAAAGTGGCGGCTGAAACATGAATATTTATCAAAAGGCTACACCACCAGGTGGGCCGATATCATCAAGGTTGTATAGTTTATAAAAAAGGAAATAAAGATATGTGCGGAAGAACACTGATCGGAGAAAGTCTGGCAATGGCTGCAAAGGCAGGTTTGCTCCTCGGCGGAGATACCAGAGAAAAGGATACAAACCGTCCCCCTGGAACGGATATGCCCGTGATTTTGGATGCGAGGCCGGGAAGGTTGCATTATGTTAAATGGGGACTGATCCCATCGGGATCCAAAGAGGTACCTAAATTCTCAACCACTTACTGCAGGATCGAAACCATGTTCAGCCTGCCGACCTACCGTCCGCTGATCGGCAGGAGGCACTGTGTTTTTGTGGTGGAGGGTTTTTATGAATGGGACAGGAGTGGCGGTGCCAGACAGCCCTATTTTTTTGAACGGAAAGATGGTGGCATACTGTTATTGGCCGGGTATTGGGACAGTTGGAAAGATCCACGCACAGGTATTGTGATTCCTTCCTGTACCATGATTATGCAGAAGGCAAACGATTATGTGGGAAAGATTCATGACCGGATGCCGTGTATCCTGTCGCAGGCCGAAAGTGCTGTCTGGCTGGACCGTGAACTTCCGGTTGAACAGCGGTTAAAGGCGCTTCATCCTGTTGATAATACACTGCTAAAAGGCTGGCAGGTGGATCCGAAGATAAACAATGCCCGTAACAAGGATGAAAATAATAACAATCCTTCCGGGCCTTACTTGACGCTTTTTGACTAGCCTATACTAATGGCAGATCACTTGTGTTTTAACCGGTAGTTTGGGTGAAGGGGCTTAACGCTTTTACTAAGCCTCTAACTGTTTTATGAGATGCCCTGTTCTTTGGTATTGATGTATCGATCACGTATTGCATGATGGGATCTGAAGGGTCGGGATTACGCAAACAGCCCAAAAGTTTGCCGGGCATTAAAATGTAAGCTACGGATTATTGCTATACGGTCGTGGGATCGCCAGGGCTGTTTATCAAATTGCCAACCTAGTATAATCTTTGGGGATGGATGGGATTGATGGCCTGTCTCAATAATGATAAGGGCCGCTGATCTGTTGATAGCAGCCCTTAGTTGTATTTAACCTGACTCCTTTTTTTGAAGGTTTTATAAACTTCAATTATGACCTTGAGCCTTTCAAAGCGGTAATTTCTGTTAGAGCACCCTGTATCCCGTCCCGTTGTCTGGTCAACAGGTCAATATGGTCCGCGTGTGTGGATGGATCTTTAAGAACTGCATCATATTTTTCGATCGCTGCCTTTTCGCCTGTTTCAACTGCGCCAAGTACTGCGGCATCTTCTTTACTGCTCAATGCTTCTTTAACCTCGATCCATGCACGGTGCAGGCTGCCCAGAATGCCGCCATCACTGTTATCGGATTCTCCGCCGTGTGATGCCAGATGGGCTTTCAATTCCAGTTCATATGCTTTTCTCTCCGCGGCATATTTCAGAAAAACAGCTTTGAGCTCCAGGTTTTCGGTGGTCTCTGCCGCAGACTCGTATCCTTCTTTACCGTCGTTTACAATTGATATAAGACCCTTCAGGTCGCCGATGATTTTATTGTTGATTTCCATGCTTTTATAAGTTGTTTTTCCTTAAAGAACTGGTAATTGGTTCATATTGTTTTGAAATAACTTTACAGTAATGGGGCAGGTGATGTGGGTTCTTGTTATAAATAAACTATAAGTTATCCACATTGCCGTAGTTTGAGGTTTTGATATTAAACTTAATTTCCA
Source organism: Pedobacter psychrodurus (assembly GCF_032678585.1). Classification (GTDB taxonomy): domain Bacteria; phylum Bacteroidota; class Bacteroidia; order Sphingobacteriales; family Sphingobacteriaceae; genus Pedobacter; species Pedobacter psychrodurus_A. The sequence goes on from NZ_JAVTSN010000005.1 coordinate 199,902, forward strand.
CAGACAAGAAGGCGTTATTTCGAAATAAATTACTAACAATTTTAGTTTTTGCAGTTGTTGATAACTTTTAATTGATTTTAATTACTAATTTAATTAGTAATTTTGTTCAGACTTTGAGATATGCACAGCGATAAACACATCATCCATATGGACCAGGATGCATTTTTTGTATCTGTTGAGGTCCGCAAGAACCCTGACCTGATCGGAAAGGCGGTCATTATCGGTGGGAGTTCTGACCGTGGTGTGGTGGCGTCCTGTAGTTACGAGGCGCGGAAGTTCGGTGTCCATTCAGCCATGCCGGCGCGGATGGCCAGACAGTTGTGTCCGCATGCGGTTTTTCTGCGCGGCAATATGGATGAGTATTCGAAGGCTTCGCATGAGATTACCGATATTTTGAAGGAGCGGGTGCCGTTGATCGAAAAAGCAAGTATTGATGAGCATTATATCGATATGACAGGCATGGACCGTTTTCATGGATGTATGAAATACGCCCATGAGCTCAGGGCAACAGTGATCAAAGAGACCGGGCTGCCGATATCATTTGGTCTATCGGTAAATAAAACGGTTTCCAAAATGGCTACCAATGAGTGTAAGCCCAATGGGGAGCTCGATATCCAGCAGCCCGGCGTTGTTCCTTTCCTGAATCCGTTGTCGATCCGTAAAATTCCGGGGCTGGGGGAGAAAACCTTTATCAAGCTGAGCGATATGGGTATCAAGAAAATCTACACCCTTTCGCAGGTTTCACCCGATCACATGAATGCCTTACTGGGGAAAAACGGCCTCTCGCTGTTGCAGAAATCCAAGGGGATCGATTATTCGCCTGTGGTTCCCTATTCTGAAGCTAAAAGTATCGGTACACAGTCGACATTTAAATCCGATTCAATCGATGTAACGATGATCGGCAACCTGCTCACCGCGATGGTAATGGATATAGCTTTCCAGCTGCGGGAGCAAAAAAAACTCTGCGCCTGTATCACCCTCACCATCCGTTACTCGGATTTTGAAGACGTTACCAGGCAGGCATCCATTCCCTATACCGCGCTGGATTCGGTGCTGATTGCCAAAGCAAAGGATCTCTTCCGCCAGCTTTTCCAGAAAAGGAAACTCATCAGGTTGGTCGGGGTACGCCTTTCCAATCTGGTGACGGGTTTTGAGCAGATCGACCTTTATTCACAGAGCGAAGAGCAGTATTCTCTTTATCAGGCGCTTGATAAGATCCGTCACCGTTTCGGTTCCAAATCCATATCGATAGCATCTACGATGAACATTGAACTTTAATATTTTTTATCATGTACATCAATGTCCATTCCCAATATTCCCTGCGTTACGGCACAATGCCGGTTCCAAGGCTGATCGAAGAGGCCACATCCCGTGGCGTAACTCAGATGGTTTTATCCGACATCAACAACTCCACGGGTGTGATGGAGTTTATCCGCGGATGCCGTGAGGCTGGTATCAAGCCGATCGGCGGACTGGAGTTCAGGCGGGACAAAAAACTGCTTTACATCGGCATCGCCAGGAACAGGGAGGGCATGCGTGAACTCAATGAGTTTCTGAGCCACCATAACCTGGCTCAAAAAGAACTTCCGGACGAGGCTGAGGTGATGGTAAACGCTTATATGATCTATCCTTTTGGTTATAAGGGGATACTTAAGGATAATGAATACCTGGGTATCCGTTTTGATGAGCTGCACAGTCTGTTCAATGTTGAGCTTAAAAACCTTAAACAAAAACTTGTGGTGCTCCAGCCTGTTTTTGTCTGCAACAGATTGGAGTACCGCCTGCATGAATATCTCCGTGGGATAGACCTCAATACCCTGATCACCATGGTTGGGGATGAAGATAGGTGCGCTCCTACGGACTGTTTTTTGCCTCCGGGCGAGATTGAATCGCGCTTTTCCAAATTTGCTTTTATATTGGATAATACCCGTTCGCTGATGGACAGCTGTTCGATGGAGGAATATGCCGGGGGAAGGGTGAACCTGAACAGGAAAACTTTTACCGGTAATAAGGAGGATGACCGGGAGCTCCTTCAAAAACTGGCGCTCGGGGGGGTGGAATACAGATATGGAAAGACCAATAAGGATGCGTTTAAAAAAGTGAAACATGAACTCAAAGTGATTTTTGAGCTTGATTTCTGTGCTTATTTTCTCATCACCTGGGATATTATCCGTTATGCCTCCTCGCGGGGTTATTATCATGTTGGCAGGGGATCAGGGGCAAATTCAACGGTTGCTTATTGTCTTCGCATCACGGATGTGGATCCTATTGAACTGGATCTGTATTTTGAAAGGTTTTTGAATGCACAGCGCACCTCGCCGCCGGATTTTGACCTTGATTTTTCATGGGACGAAAGGGAGGATGTGCAGGATTATATCTTTAAAAGGTACGGATCTTCGCATACTGCGCTGCTGGGCACGATGTCAACCTTTAAGGACCGCTCGGTGATCCGCGAGATCGGAAAGGTGATGGGCCTGCCCAAGGGGGAAATCGACGGGTTCACCGATCCGGCCCGGGCTGCGGTGAACAGGGACAATGAAACCTTTAAAAAGATAATGGCAATTTATCAGATGATGCAGAACATGCCCAATCAGCGCAGCATACATGCCGGAGGGGTGCTGATCTCTGAGGAGCCGATTACCTATTATACCGCGCTCGATCTACCCCCAAAGGGGATGCCCACTGTACAGTGGGATATGTACGAGGCGGAGAAGATCGGCTTTGATAAGTATGATATCCTTTCCCAGCGCGGTATCGGCCATATCAAGGAAGCGGTCAGGCTGGTGGAAGAAAACCTGGGGAAAAAGGTGGATGTCCACCAGGTGAGAAAATTCATGGATGATCCGTTGCTGAACAATAAACTGAAGATCGGTGATACCATCGGCTGCTTTTATATTGAATCCCCTGCAATGCGGCAGCTGCTGACCAAACTGCGGTGCGACTCTTATCTGGTACTGGTAGCTGCATCATCAATCATCCGTCCGGGGGTGGCCAGCTCCGGGATGATGCCGGCCTATATACGCTACCACCATGATCCTTCTAAAGTGCAGTACCTGCACCCGGTTATGGAGGAAATGCTCGGGGAAACCTATGGGGTAATGGTGTATCAGGAGGATGTGATCAAGATCTGTATCCATTTTGCAGGGATGGATGGGACGGATGCCGACATCCTTCGGCGTGGCATGAGCGGGAAGTACCGCTCCAAAAGTGAATTTGACAGGTTGGTGGAACGGTTTTTTGAGGAAGCCCGAAAGCTGGGCCGGCCGGAAGAAACCATAGCGGAAGTCTGGAGGCAGGTTTCCAGTTTTGCAGGCTATAGTTTTTCCAAGGCACATTCGGCCAGTTTTGCGGTGGAGAGTTACCAAAGTTTATTTTTGAAAACTTACTATCCACGGGAATTCATGGTTGCTGTGCTCAACAATTATGGTGGTTTTTATTCCCGCTGGCTTTATGTTCATGAGCTGGCTAAATCAGGGGCCAAAGTACATCTGCCCTGCGTGAACCGTTCTTTTTCGGCGGTTTCGATTTTTGGGGATGATGCCTTTCTGGGTTTTGTCGGCATTTTGGGGCTGGAGGGGAAATATGTGGAACTCATTCCCGAAGAGCGCAGGCTGAAGGGAGACTATCTCTCTGCACAGGACCTGATCAAACGGACAGGTATGGGGATTGAGCAGGTCGTAATCCTGATCCGGGTGGGGGCGTTGCGGTTTACGGGAAAAAGTAAAAAAGAACTTTTATGGGAGGTGCACCTGATGATGGGGCAGAAGGTCAGGCCCAGTGCGGCATCGGAACTCTTCGAGGTTGAAAAGAAAAACTATTCGATGCCGGTGCTGGTAAATACAGCGCTCGAGAATGCTTATCATGAACTTGAACTGCTGGGTTTTCCACTTTCCATGTCCATGTTCGATCTACTGAAAACAGCATACCGTGGAGCGGTTAGGGTATCAGACCTGAAATCTTATGTGGGGAAGATGGTCAAGCTTGTAGGTCATTATGTATGCGAAAAAACGGTGCATACCAAGAACAACAAAAAAATGTGGTTCGGTACCTTTCTGGATGCTGAGGGAAGTTTTTTTGATACCACGCATTTTCCCAATTCTACCCCAGCTTATCCTTTCCGGGGTCATGGATGTTATCTGATCTCGGGGCTTGTGGTAGAAGATTTCGGTTTTCCGAGCATTGAGGTAAGACAGTTTGCCAAACTTCCGATCCTTTCAAACCCGGTGATGGATTAAAGCAAACAAAATACCCTATATACTGGTTATTCTACCAAAATTAATAAGGTGAAAAACCCAGCGGAGACCGGTGTCCTCACGCCGGATAACCGATGTGCCCGGAGTGTGCGAAAACATGATCAATGTTGCCGTATCTACGGATGCAAATGTTGCAGAAATTAAAATGGGGTAGAAAAAATCAATGGAGATTTTGAAATTGATAGGCAAAAAATTAAGGTCAATTGTATCGGGCAAAATGGAGCATTATTCGAACGTATTTAAGCAGAACCTTGTAGCGACCACCAGAACGGTGGTGCTCGATTATCTTTTTGGTGAGGGCGACGCTATGGATGCCTATCAACTGGTGCGCTTTGCGGAAGGCGAGCCCTGGAATGTATTATATAATGGTTTTCTTTTGGGAAGCTTAAGTAAAGTTGATGGGATCTGGATATCTGCAAACGGAGAAAATCTCGATGGGGGACGCATAAGTGCAATCGGAAAGTTTATAGACAGCCAGCACTTTAACCTGCTGCCCGACAAGATCAAGGTTCACTGGGAAGAGCAGGTAAAGGAAGTGATCATGGAGAATGACAGCAGTTATATGGTGGTCTGTAGGGATGGTATTGAGTTTGATTGCTTTAGGTTAATCTTCAGTTCCTTTGTTTCGGAACTTGTAGAAGAAGAGTGGCCTGTTGTTTTTAGTGTATATAATGCAGCGTTTTCTGATGATTTCAAGGTTGAGGTGACCTGATTTATGAAATACGGTGTTGTGTTTTACAAAACTATCCTTCAAAGGACTTGTTCTTATCGTTATGGAAGGCAATGGAATTATGCATTATTTTAAGGCAATGGAAAAATGGGGCTTCAGCCACCGCAGTCAATTATTGCTGGGCGGTATTTTAGGCTTTTCCCTGACTGCGGCGTTTCTGCTCGGGCGCAAAAAGCGTAGGTTGGGGACCTCTGTTTCCCAGGAACCAAATTTGAATATGGAAAGATATGTTTTTGAAATCCCTACCGGCAATGGACCGGTTCAGGCAGTGGTTGAAAGCGGTGGAGAATGTTATAGTGTAAAATTTGATGGCCGTTACATCGGCACTATGTGGCGGGACGAGGAACGGGGTATGAAGTGGAATACGCATGATGAAGACCTTAAGCCTTACCTCTGGGATATTTCAAACCTGCTTTCAGGAGCTTTTTCCAGAAAAGGCTTTCCTTCCCTGCTCAAAGGGGCTTATCCCGAAATCCGTTCCACAGAGTGGAAGGGCAGTGAAACCCTGGAGGTGGTTATTTCGGATGAGACCGATCTTGAGGTTTTTTCAACTTTTTTGAAAGATGAAATTTTGAACCTTGTGGATTTCGAAGAGCATTTGGACCTGGTCGTCAAAAAGGCTGGAAATGCCTATTTTGTCCTTGTCGGGATCAATTAGCCTTTTTCTTGGTAGAAAAGATTTTGTATTTTATGATGATGATGATAAATGGCGGGCCGGTTGCGGTATATGAATGGTCAGCAGCTGGGGGTTTTTTAAGTAGCCTGGGACCTTCCGCACATTTTGAATACGGAGATCTGCCGCCCCTGGAGTATTCCGCTCAGCTACGCAGGGTTCGGTTGGGGGCTGGTTGGGCATAAAGTACAACGGGCAGTTTGGTAAAGGTTACGGGAATGGATCCTTAAAGTAAATTAGACTTAAACCATATACCTTTTACTGACATACAATCAACGGATAATTAGTATTATAAAGATTAAATGGAAAATGTAATTTATGATCTCTCGGTAAAGGGAAGGGATGTTAGGGTTATCAGTAACGGGCAGACTTTCACTTCTGATGGGCTTAGATCGGGGATGTGGTTTGATAACGATCAATATGGTTTTTTTACATGGGACGAAGATATTGATGATAATTACACGGCATATTATGAACTCAAGCCTGAGCTGGTACGGGCGCTTAAAAATGAAAAACAGTTTTTTATCGGAAAGTTAAAAGACAGGTTTCCCCAGATCCTTAAAATAACAGAACCCTCTTCTGCAGTATTGGAAATAGAACTTCAGGAGGATGCGGATTTCTATAAACTCATACCGGAGATCAGGAAATCTGCCATTGAAATTGCAACTTTTAATACGGCCTTGCTCATCGTGATTATGAATGAAGAATTCCCGTTCGAGTTTTCCATAAATGCGGATGTGTACAGGGTGGTGATCGAAAATGATTTTTATCAGGTCACCAGGTATGAGGACGGTTACAAGACCTTGTTTAATGCTAAGCAGACTGAAACCTATGCGAAGTCTTTTTTTGAAGAAGATATCGCGAGGTTTAAGATAATCCTTTCCAAAATAAGGGAAATCCAGGATAAAAGGGACAAAGTATTTAATTCCTGATTGATTTAGGATTCTCTTTTATAATTTAACTGAGCAGATCCCGAAGCCTTTACTTTGATTTAAAAGAACGGTTAATACGTGCACCAGTTAGCAATTTACCAGACATCCTTTGCTTTGGTATTGATCGTATCCAAAACAAACTGCATGACCGGATTTTTCAGATCGGGATGGCGAAGGTTTTCCCTGAGCTCATCGTTCCAGTTGATCAGTGCATCCTCTGGCGTATCACCACAGCCAAAGATGCCGCTTTGTAGGTCGGGGCCAAGTACCGTACAAAATCGGTCTCCGTGTTTGTAAAGAAGTGGACGGAATTCCCCGACGTATTGTGGCAATCTGAACCTGCTAAAATCAAAACTTATCTTTTGCTCATCGCTGACATTCATCTGTTCCATAAAGCTCATATATATTGTGGTTTATTAAGCAAAACATTGTTGTCCAAAGACTTGTTTTAAAACTGGAACAAATACTTTGATTATGCCGTGGTACAACGGGGACTATCCTCCATCATATAAAAACCAGCCTTTGCAGCTCCGGGAAAAAGCAGTGGAAATTGCGAATGCGCTCTTGCAGGAGGGCGTGGAGGAGGGTATTGCGATAACTACAGGATTAAAGCGCGCGCGTGAGCATTTTGAAAAGGAAGGTCAGGCTAAAGAAAGTAGGGATACACCGCAAAGGGCATCCTTACCGGACACTGACAGGGCAATCGACCGCCATGAAATAGAAAGTGACGGGGATACCCTGGAACCGCAGGAATTTGGTGCCAATACCGGGACAATAAACCTTAATGATCCGGATGAACTGGCTTACTGGGCGGAGCAGTTCCAGATCAGTACTGTTGAGCTAAAAGCTGCCGCTTTATTGCGGGGCGACAGTATTGCAGAAATCAAAAAATATTTATCGATGTAACTATGGCAGAACTACCGGATTTAACCGTCTTTGCCCAGATCCTTTCCCGCAGGTTTAAAGGGAAAGTGCTGGAAACGCTTGAAATCAGCGTAGCAAAAAAATTGAATGTTACGGGCAAGGAATTGAAAAAAGCGTTGGAAGGAAGGGAACTGATGAAAGTGGAAAGGGCAGGAAAAACCTTGCAGCTTTTTTTTTCTGGATCACAGGTCCTCGGGCTTCACCTGATGTTAAGGGGTGAACTAGTGCTGATAGACCAGGATGAGCCGCCGCGGTTTCAGATCCTGGGTTTTCATTTCGAGGGAGGTGATGCCTTTGCACTGATCGATCTTCAGAAGCAGGCCACGACGACCCTTAATCCTGAAGCGGTGGATACTCCGGACGCACTCGGTATGGATGAAGGATATTTTCTGGATTTACTCACTAAGAAAAAGACGGTCATCAAAACGCTGTTGATGGATCAGCACCAGATGCGCGGGATAGGTAATTCTTATGGTGATGAGATACTTTACCATGCCGGTATTTCTCCTTTTTCCATCGCTAAGGCCATCCCGGAAAAGATGGCAAAGATACTTTATGCCAGTATCGGTAAAGTACTGAACAGGGCAATTGAACAGATTGCCAGAGAGAATGGGGACGGGCTGACCGGTGAACTTCGGGATTTTATGCAGGTGCATGGCGCATCTTTGAAAGAGACATCAAAAGGAGAGGAGATTTTATCGCAGAAGATCGGCGGACGTAAAAGTTACTATACAAAAGGGCAGGAACTTTTTGAATAATCGACACTTTACCGATCTGTTTATTTAATCTACTTTCTTCGGTCACATCATTTTATTGTATTATCCGCCTATTTATTCAGCCCTTGACTTAAAATGGCATATTTTTTAGCGCATACCGTCTTTTTTGTTTTCCCTCTCAATGATCAGATGCTGTATTGTTCGAGCCCCTAATTGGTTGGTACTTGAATGGGCAGTAGGTTGCCAATGAGATTTAGAGTTGTTTGCAATATCCAAGGGGAAGCAAAATTGGAATGATACTTTGTTTTGGAGTGGCAATTTCAGGGAATGGCAAAACAATTGTAGCGCATATGGGATTATAAGGTAAATACTAAACTATGAGCACGGTAAACACTCTTTCTAAAGACCTCCAGAAATTCATTGATAAGTTTGAACCGAATAAATTCAAGGTAATGCGTTCGGGCATAGAGGTGAGGGGTATGAACAATATTCATGAAGCCATTGAAACAGCCAAGGGGCTTATCGAAAAGTTGAAACTTAATCTTCAGGTATCCCATAATGCAGAAATGGTGAGCTATGGTGCATTTGAAGTCAGGACGCTTTAGCTGGGCTTCAAAAAAGCCCGGTTTCTTACGGGTATATCTTAAGGAGTGCATTGTAGGAAAATTCAAGGGTGTTGAGCTTCACCTCCCATTGCGCTTCATCTGCCTGGTATGACACGGGACGGGCATCTTTGATCATCCAGATGAAAAGCATTTTGTCTGGGCCGTAGAGTGCGATTTCAATATCCCGTACCTCAATGGATTGGCCTATACTCTCTGTAATGCCCGATTTTACCCATTCTCAAATTTCTCCGCTCCTTGTTATGCCGTTGTTGAATTGGATATTGCCTGCATTAATTTCCCTTTCCGCTATTGAAATTTGATACCATTGATCTTCATCGTCCCTGGAGATCCATGCGAGGTTCTTAAAGAGCATGCATGAACCCTCAACAGTTTCGCTGAAACTCAAACAGTAGTAAAAATTCATTGGGCAATTGGTGTTTTAGACTGCTAATATAAAAATATCTTAATATTTGTCTTTTGCCGGAGTGTAAAGTTTCAGATATTATTTATAACATAGAGGCAGACAGGCAGGCGAATAGATCTAAGGGGGATACTGTATTATTCTTATTCTGGAATTATTAGGGTTGATATTTTGTTGTCAATTTTCCAATGGAAGTTCAACAATGAAGGTTGTGCCCTTTCCTTCGCCGCTTTCCACCCAGATTGTGCCCTGGTGTAACCCGATAATCTCGCGGCAGAGGTATAGTCCGATCCCGAAGCCCGCGATTGATCCGATCCGGGGGTTTTGTACCCTGTGATAGCGTTCGAAAATCTTCTGATGGTCTTCTTTTGCAATTTCTATGCCTTCATCCCTTACGGATAACTGTACTTTGCCTGGGTCCCTCTGCTGGTAGGCAACTGTGATCCTGGTTCCCATTGGTGAATATTTAACCGCGTTTCCCACGAGGTTTTGAATTACCTGTGAAATTTTTTCCCGGTCTGCGTTCAGCGTCAGATTTTCTGTGGGCTGGAATGCAATTATATGTGTATGGATCGTGGAAAGCATTTCTTCTTCGAGCTCGGCAAGAAGTTTCTTGAGATCGGTTTGTGTTTTTTCGATCACCATTTTTCCCGACTCCAGCCTAGAGATATTAAGAAAGCCGTTGATCATGGAGTTCATGTTCCGTACCTGTCTGACTGATTTGACAAGAACGCTTTGCTGGGTGGTCTCTCCGGCAAGGTTGGCCTGCCGTTGGAGTACCTGTAGGTAGGCATTCAGGGAAGTTAAAGGGGTTTTTAGTTCATGGCTTACCATGCCCATGAAGTCGTCTTTGCGCTGTTCATCTTCTTTTTGTTCGGTGATGTCCCTTAATGTGCCGTTCAGGCTCACAGCTTTACCGTCAGAGCCATAAAATACCCTTCCTTGTGCATGAACCAGCCTGAGGTTTATTTCCGATGGGTTTTTGATGCTGTATTCAATATTATATTGGCCGTTTGATCCCTCCCGGAGTGCTTCGCTGATGGCAGCGGTTACGCGGCCCCTGTCTTCATCAAGGATGGTACTGAGTGCCAGTGACAGGTCAAGGTTTTCTTCTGCAGAAAGCCCGAACCATGATTTCAGCAGGTGGTTGCCTGAAAAGAGGTTGCTCTGGGGTTCGTAATAAAATGTTGCCAGTTCTCCGGCATCAATTGCAAGGGCAAGCATCTGCTGGTCTTTTTCACTACTGCGCCGGTCCAACACCTGTTGTGTAATTTCTTCGAGGATGACCAGCACTCCGGTGACCTCGCCGGATGAGACAATGGGTTGGTAGATGGAGTTTACGATTGCTTCTCTCAATCCTCCTTTATAGCGGAGCTTTACCAGAAACTCTTTATTGACCTTTGGCTTGCCGGTTGAGTAAACGTTGTCCAGCCAAAGATTGACAGGTTGTCCCTGGAGTTCGGGCCTGGCCGCATGGTGGGGATGTCCGATTACTTCTATACCTTCACGTCCCCAGATTTTAAGGATCTCGGGGTTGGCGATTTCGATGATGTGTTCGGGGCCCTGCAGCATCGCGATTCCCACAGGGGCCTGCTCGATAATGGTCCTCACATGTTCCCGGCTTTCGCCCAGCAGTTTCAGTGAGCTGTTCAGATCCTCGTTTGTGGAGGTCAGCTCTTCCATGGTGGTAGCCATTTCTTCGATCAGGGCCTGTTCTTTTTCTTCTTTTTGCTGTAGGCGCTCAAGGTAAGCCCTGTTTGATGTGACGTCTTTTGCGGTATTTAGAATGCAGTATGTTTTGTTGTCACTGCCTAGTATTGCTTTATATTCATAATCAAAGTAACCGATGGTCGGCATGCGGTTCTTGATGAGCTGGGCCGGTGCCTCTGTTACGGAGTAACTGATACCAGTAAGCCAAACCTGTCTGAGTATGGGTAAAAAGGGCTGGCCCTCTAATTCTGGAATTGCTTCTATCAGTGGTTTTCCGATTACGGAGCTGTCCCTGCCCCACAGTATGAGCATTCCATCGTTCGCAAACTGGATACGCATATCTTCACCGCTGTAGATCGCGGTGGGCTCAGTGGACAACTGGAGGACCTGGATAATCAGCTCTCCGCTAAAATTGTTTTCCTGCGGTCTTTCTTCAGTCTTCATCAATAATCCAAAGATATGGAAACTGGGATAAAAATTATGGTGGATATTGCTTGGAAATTTATGGAAACCTGGAGGAAATGGCTTACTTAAATTCTGCCGGTAAAGCAAAATGGAAAGTTGACCCCTGGTTCTGTTCGCTCTCAACCTTGATTTCGCTCTGATGGTATTTAAGGATTTCCGATACCAGGTACAGTCCTATGCCAAATCCGGATACTTCTTTATGGTTATTGTCGTTTATACGGTAATAGCGGTCAAATAATCTTTTTTGATCTGTCTTATTGATCCCAATGCCCTGGTCAACTACGGAAATGTTAACCTCGCCCGGGCACTTTTCGCATGTGACTGTAACGGTTCCGCCCATTGGGGAGTATTTGATTGCATTGCTTACCAGATTGCTTAATACCTGCCCGATCTTGTCCCGGTCGGCATCAATTTCGATTCCCTTAAAGTCTCCAGATCGGATGTTATGTTTTGTGGTCAGTAATTGTGCATCCACTACGATTTCTCTTACAAGGGATTCCAGGTCAAACTTTTCCCTGCGGAGATGGATCTTGCCATCTTCGATTTTGGCAAGGCTTAAAAAGTCGTGCGCCATCGCAACCATTTTTTTGGCCTGGATCTCTATCCTGGATAGCACCTGCATATTGAATCCATCTGTATCCTTGCCCCACTTTCTCATTAAAAGCTGAACATATGAGGTGATTGCAGTTAACGGGGTTTTAAGTTCGTGGCTGACCATTGCAACAAAATCATTCTTCCGCTGTTCCTCATATTTCTTTTCGGTGACGTCCCGGGTAAAGCAACGGGTGTGGATGAATTTACCATCTTTTCTAAGCACATTTGAATTGATCAGTACGTGTTTGACCGAACCATCCTTGCATTTAAGGCTTGCAGAATAATCGTAAAGTGTTTCATTCCTGATCAGGCGGTCCAAAATATCGTTGATCACATTCTGATCTGCATGGAAGTCACTGATCGGAAAACCGATGTATTCCTCTTTCAGATAGCCCAGTGCATCGAGTTCGGCCTGGTTGGCCCATATGATAATCCCATCTCCATCGACCCAATGGAGTGGAATGGAGGCATTTTCGAAAAAGTCGGTCAGTTCCTCAACTTTTAGCTTCAGTTCTTCGTTTTCTTTTTTGTATTTGGCAAGCTGTTCTACAAGTTCAAATCTATCTTCCATATCAAGGGCACTTCTATGCTGGTCTGCATGCAAATTCTCCGTGAAGATAAATATATTAATCCGCTTATGAATTGTCAATCTGGCCATGGAAGCAGTTATGGGTAAAACACTGCGTATTTATACCGCGTTTATAGCTTTTATAAGATTTTATTGATGAATCTGCGAACGATGTTGCTTAGTATCAACAAGAAAAATCTTTTACCAACATACTAAAGCAATAGCCTTGTAACTTCAATTTCTAAACACCTTTATTGCCCCAGGGAGGGCAAATCGATCAGGATAGCTATTTTATTTTTCCTGACTCTTAACGTATCCGGATTATTGTTCCAAAACTTTGATCGATTTTTTTTGTTTTTTTCAAAACCATCATTGGAAATAAACATACGCAAAAGAAATATTGGATTAAATTTTAACGGAAACGGGGGGAGGGGAGCTCAGGCTTTGGGCACCCCTGGCAGAGCGGTTTTTTTTTATAAGTGATGGTGGACTGGATTTTGAGATGTTTGACGAATCTTTTAGGATGAACATACCGGGCAATGGGCTGAAGGGGTAAGAAAGGTTTTTGGTGTTATGAAGTATTATAATATACCGGCTTAAGGCCGGTAACGGTAGTTTCTGGGCGTCATGTTCCGCCGAAACATAAGTGATGCCCAGTGCTCGTGGAAGAAGTTGTATTATACTGAATTTAATCAAATGGAACACGATAAAATAACCAGGTTTTTAACTGCCCACAACCAGGCTTACCTTAAAGCCTTGGAAGAAATAATGGACGGGAGAAAAGCCAGCCACTGGATGTGGTATATATTTCCTCAGTTAAAGGGATTGGGTAAGAGTGAGATATCAGAATATTATGCTCTTGATAATATCAGGGAGGCTGGTGAATATCTCCGCCATCCCATTCTGGGTAAACATCTTGTTGAAATTTCACGGGCCGTTTTATCTCTTGATGGGAGAACCGCTTATGGGATCTTCGGTTCCCCGGACGATCTGAAGCTGCGCTCCTGTATGACCCTTTTCGCAAAAGTAGATGATTCGGATCCTGTGTTCGGAAATGTTTTGGGTAAGTATTTTGATGATCAGCGCGATGAACTGACGCTTGATTTTTTAGGTAAAAATTGATACTTAAAAAGGCCTTAAGGAATTGTATATCGTTTAATGGTATGCTGATGATCCTCAGGGGGCTGTAGATCTTGATCGGTACTTGCATTTGATAGTTCTCAATTATAATGTCTTGCCGTTTTTAACTGGACGGGGGTGGTGACAATATCATCCCGACTGTTTATGCTGGAACTCCTCCCAATTTGTAAAGCCTATAAACTGTGAGATGCTATCCATTACGAAGGGTGAGAACTGATCGTTGGTGCTGGGAAATCCAAAAAAGCGTTTGATTGTAGTTTCGGAAATATAGTTTCTGTTTTGTTCGAAAATCTGGATTGAAATATTCCTGCAATCATTGATATCAATAATTGCTATGCCACATTTTGCCAGTACCTGTTTTTGCAGTGCTACGAATAGATCGGCTTCTTTCATAATTGAGTTTAAAGATTGCTATTGTGAACTTTGATATTGGTATTCAATGATTTAGCTTTAATGGTCTAAGATTGCTAGTGGAATTGTTTGATATTATGTAAGCTAAGCAGAAAAAGACATTAATATGTTTTTCAGAAGCTTCAAAGTGTTGTTTAGAGCAGTAGGTTGTAATTTTATCATATAAAAACGTTTAGATTTACGCCCTACATTTCTTTAACTACATTACTATGCAAAAAAGAATTCTTGTGATTGACGATGATGAACTGATGCTGGGCGCACTCGATTCTTTTTTGATATTTGAAAATTTTCTGACTCATACAGTATTAAGTGCCGAGCGTATCGATCAGGCGGTTGCCGGGTTTAAGCCGGATCTCATTATCATGGATATTAGACTTAATGATGCTGATGGAAGATTAATATGTGATGAGTTAAAGGGTAAATCCGCTAGTTCAGGTATTCCGATCTTATTACTGACCGGTCTTAGCTATCAGGAGATTGCCCTGATTGACTGCAAGGCTGATGCTATCATCGGTAAGCCATATGAAGGCAGTTCGCTGCTTAATACCATTGATCAACTCCTTAAGGGGTTGGCCAGCTATGGATCATAGGCATTATCTTGCTATTACAGATCCCGGGTTATCTGGCTGAATCCTTAGGATGCCGGTGGAGAATTTTTGCGTTACTTTCGGATGATTAGCCGGAATACTGCCGCATTGGTTTCTTTTGCTTTTCGTTATAGACTATTCGTTTGGCTTTGTACATGAAACGTTATCCAACATTTTGTTAAGGCAATATATTATTGCCGCTGGAGTGGGATTTTAGCCAGGTGCTCACATTGTTTTGGTTGAACTGAGTTGGATGGCAAACTGGAATGAAAGTCAGCGCCTTTCCCATTTCGCTGCCTACCCGGATCCTGACATTGTGCAGCTTAATTATTTCAGCACAGTATAAAGTCGTATCACAAATCCAGCGGTGGTTTTACTGATCATGTTTTCTATCCTGTAATGGCGCTCAGATATTTTTTCCTGATCCTCGGTTGCAATTGCCCCGCATTGTCTCCAATTGAAAAAGTCACCTGGTTTTCTGAAAGTGTGGTGGTATTTAGGATAAAGGGGTTTTTAGAAAAAAAATCAAACAAATCCTTGAATAACAGGTTCTACAAGAAAAAATAATACACGCTACTATGAACGATAATTCAAAAACAGTTGTTGCATTGCTTGCCGGACTTGCAGCAGGGGCAGCATTGGGAATCTTATTTGCTCCGGATAAGGGAGAAGAAACAGTCGATAAGCTTTCCAGATCGCTAGCTGATCTTAAGGACAGGGTTATTGACCGTGCCAAAGAAGAATTGGAACGTCTTGTGGAAACCGGAAAAGATTATGCCAGTAGGGCTGCTGATTCCTTTGAGGAGACTAAAGATGAGCTTAGGGACAAAGCTACATCGGTAAAAGAAGAAGTTAAAGATTCGGCCATAAATACCATCGGGCAGGCTTAGCGGGCATTTAGCGCTATCACGGAATTAGTTAAGAATTAAAAGTGAAAAGCGGCATAAGCCGCTTTTTCTGTTTAGGTGGTAATATTTTAACCTGGTTTTTGGATATCTTCAACCAGTTTATCATTGAGTTTTGCAATCTGCGATGGGACAATCGTTTAAACTGATAACTGC